>NZ_BAUT01000055.1 GCF_000513095.1 Halalkalibacter wakoensis JCM 9140 | reverse complement strand
AGTGCCCTCCCTCTATTCCTCTCAGGAGTCGAGTGGCTTCCGCTCCATTTCACTTAGAGCTAGGATGATATTTCATAAATAACCATGTATGCAAAAATGCAAATATTTAGGAAGAACAACTTTCACATTCTTCTATTTCTACCATTGAAGTTGATCTAGTATAATAGGTTGTTTTTAAGTTTGACTTCCATGCTTCAAGATGCAAGTTTAGTAAGTCTTTTGCTTTAATCGTGTTTTTTACATAAAAGTTAAACGAGATCGATTGGTCAATATGACGTTGGCGTGCCTCATTTTGCTTGATGCTCCAAATTTGATCAATCTCGTAGGCAGACTTATAGAACCACGTTGTTTTTGGTGATAAGTCTGGAGCCGTAACCGGAATTTTGTAATTCTTTTTCTCCTCTGAATATTCCTTTTTGAAAATAGGATCTATGGAAGCTGTTGTTCCTGCAATAATGGCGGTTGTTGAATTTGGTGCTACTGCCATTAAATAGGCATTACGAACTCCTTTTTCCTTGACGCTTTGGCGAAGTTTTGTCCATTTTTCACCTGTGTATTGTCGTTTTTCAAAATAGGCACCTGTCTCCCAATCGGAACCACTAAATAACGGATACGCTCCTTTTTCTTCAGCTAATTCATTACTAGATTGAATCGTTAAATAAGCAATGTTCTCGTAAAGTGTGTCTGTATAGTCAATAGCCTCTTCAGACTCCCACTTAATTCCTTTTAAAGCTAGCAAGTGGTGCCAGCCAAATGTCCCTAACCCAATCGAACGGTATTTCTGATTCGTGATTTGAGCTTGCGGAACGGGAATATTATTTAAATCAATCACGTTATCTAGCATTCGCACTTGAATGGGGATAAGTCTTTCAAGGACATCTTCTGTCACTGCCTTTGCTAAGTTAATAGAAGATAAATTACAAACTACAAAGTCGCCGGGTTCTTTCACGACAATGATTTTTCCGTCTTCTGTCTTTTCTTCAACTACAGTCGTTGCTTTCATATTTTGCGTGATTTCTGTACATAAATTGCTACAATAAACCATGCCTTCATGACGATTGGCATTCGCTCTGTTCACCGTATCGCGATAGAACATATATGGAGTCCCTGTCTCAAGCTGACTTTTCAAAATATCTTTAAAGATATCAATGGCGGGAACCACTTCCCATAACAAACCTTTTTCGCCAATCAACCCATTGTTCGCAGCTTCTATACACTCTTGATACTTATCTCGGAAGCTTCCCTTACCTTTTTCTTCATCATAGTAATCTTCTAAGCTAAATCCTAATTCTTTACGTATCGTATGAGGGTCAAAAATATACCAATCTTCCCTCGCTTCTACTTTTTCCATAAACAAGTCTGGCAATGAGACTCCTGTAAATAAGTCATGAGTTCGTTGTCTCTCATCCCCATTATTTAATTTAACCGCTAAGAAATGAAAAATATCGCGGTGCCAGACATCTAAATAAACACTGATGGCACCTTGTCTTTGACCTAACTGGTCAACACTCACCGCTGTGTTATTTAGTTGCTTCATCCAAGGAATGACACCGGATGATACCCCTTTAAATCCTCTTATGTCACTTCCACGACTGCGCAATTTCCCTAAATAGACCCCAATACCACCGCCACTTTTACTTAGTGTGGCAATATCGGTGTTGCTATCATAAATGCCTCTAAGACTATCATCAACCGTATCAATAAAGCAGCTAGATAATTGCCCATAGCTTTTCCCTGCATTTGAAAGTGTCGGAGTTGCAACGGTCATATATAAGTTTGATAAAGCCCAGTATGCTTCTTTAACAAGGGCTATCCGTTTTTCTTTCGGTTCCTTTCTCATTAACGTTGCAGCAATAATCATAAAACGCTCCTGCGGAAGCTCATATAACTCCCCACTATGCGACTTGGCTAGATAACGATCCGCCAATGTCACTAATCCAATATATGTAAAAAGAGAATCTCTCTCAGGTACAATCTCTTTTTCTAGCTCCTCTAATTCTACCTTTGTATATTCCTGTAAAATATGCTCCGAGTAGATTCCCATTTTCGTCAACTCTTGAACAAGATCGTAAAAAGATCCATATTTTGCGCTCGCATCGTAATTTCTCGTATGAGCCGCTTTTTGATAAAGCTGATTTAAAAGGACATGAGCCGCAACATAAGTCCAATTAGGCTCTTCCATCGAAATTCTTTCCACCGATGACAAAACAAATAAGTGACTAAGCTGATCCTTTGTCATATTCTCTTTCATCACAAGAGCTTGTTCAATTTTTTCTTGATAAGCTGTAAAATCTAACTCAGGAAATAAACTCACCAATTCTCCAACCTGTGACGATGCAAAATCAAATAGTGAAGTCGTTGTCATACTCTTCATAAAACCTTCCTCCTCAACCAAAATAAAAAACGCCCTTTCTCCAGAGATGAGAAAGAGCGTAAAACGGCGTAAAAGAGTAAGACTGACCAAATATACGCATTGGTCTCCCTGCCGTCTCACTTCTCACACCCCGAAGATAGCTGACTTTAAAATGGCGGCAGGTCTCCTGACTCGTGCTTCACTCTACTTTGAGCCTTCCCGTGCAGGTTAGCGTTAACCAACAAGCACAGTGGTATCTCATTTCGTCCACACTTACAGTTGCGGGGGCAGTTCTGGCTCTACCAGATTCCCTATTAAGTCTATTCGACACCGCTCATTTTGCTTTAAATCAATATATAGTTATTTTCAACTTAATTAATTACGATATATTGTATAGACTATCGAATACGATAGAAAAATGCAACTACTTTTTGTGAAAAATAGAAATGAAAACGAATGCGAACAAAGCCAGTATGTTTTGAATCTATTGTTACTCGTGGACTTCAGCCCTGTACTTCGCCGGAATTTCTTCTGTACTCTTCTGCAGACTACATTTACTAGCGATAGAAAAAAAAGACCCCTTAAGGAGTCTTCTTCTCAATCACAACAGCTGTACCATACGCAATGATTTCAGCTGCCGTTTGCATAACCGTTGACGTTTGCATTCTCATTCCAATAATGCCATTGGCCCCTTTTTCCTCGGCTTCTTGGACCATCCGGTGAATCGCTAGTTTACGAGCTTCCGTCATCATTTCGTTGTATCCCTTGATCTCTCCACCAACAATTCCTTTCAATCCCGCTGTAATATCTCTGCCTATATGCTTTGTTTGAATCGTACTGCCTTTCACATACCCTTTTACATCTTTCACTTCATAACCAGCTACGTGCTCAGTAGTCACAATCATCATAATCTATTTCCTCCTTTTTTTCTTTCTTTCTCTCAAGTATAAACGCGATTAGCAAGATAACAGTGGCAATGCCGTAAAACGAAAAGCACACAATAGCCCACATAACATCAACAAATAAAAGAGCAATTCCACCTAGTTGAGCGAGGATGATCAGAGCTATTAAAATGTATTTTTTCTTTTCAGACATGTCGGTTCAACCAGTTTTGTAAGACATCAAGAAAAGAAGACGATAACGGCTTTTCTCCTATATTTTTGTACACTTTTTTTATTTGCATAATCGTTGCGTCTTCAGGTTGATCACGCAGCATGTGATTCATCCCTGTAATGATATGCGGTTCAACCTCAGCTTTTACATAGTTTTTAACCTGAAAGACATTGTCTGGTGTCGCCTGAACATCTTTTGATCCTGTTACAGCAAGAATAGGGCACTGAACTTCAGCTAAACTGCTATACAAATCATGCTCATAATGTTCTTTAAACCATTTAGCATTTATTCTTATCCCTTGGTAACGAATGACATCTTTGTTAGACGCTCGCATTTTTTGATCAAATTTTTGCCCTTGTTTGTTCACTTTTCCTTTTATATTTAGCAAACGAACTAATTTTCCCTTTACCCCTTTTGTTTTTTCTAACGATTGGGTAATTTGACTTCTTTGAAACTCTTGAGCTTCAGCTAATGTTTGGGCAGCACCGGCAACAAGAAGAAGCCCAGCTACCTCATCGGTCTTTGCAAGTTCCGGTGCAATCATGCACCCTTCACTATGCCCAAGTATAAACACTTTGCTCGGATCAACGCATGCTTGTTTTTTTAAACTAGTGAGAGCCGCCTTTGCATCCTCAACTAAATCCCAATAACCAGTCTCCAAAAAGTGACCAGCACTCTTACCTGTCCCTCGCTTATCATAGCGAAACGAAACAAAACCATGCTCCGTAAAAAAATCGGCAAGCTGATTATACAAATGCAGTGTTTGGCCTTTTTTCTTCCCATTGCCATCTCGATCTAGAGGTCCAGAACCTGCAATAATCAAAATTGCTGGCAACGCAATTGGAGACGTACGAGGATAAGATAACGTCCCATACAATTGTCCATTTGTACCAAATTGTACTTCTTGCTCTGTCATTGGACTCACTTCCTTATTTTTGTGGGATGAATATCGTTGCAAACGTTCTCGTTTTCCGTTGGTCAGAAGGTTCATTGGAAGCATATTTCTCTAACACTTGTTGCATTTCCTTACCGAATTCGTTCATTTCTTGCTCACTTAAGTGCAAGGACATCTGCCAATAACCAAGTCCGTCTTCTTTAAATTGATTCGGGTTATGCTTTAATACATATTTCTCAAATTCTTTTAAAAGGTTCGCTTGGTACGTCATAAAATAGCGAACATGTTCTTCTACTGAAGCTTCATTTAGTTCCTTTTCTGATATCGCTAAATTCTCTCGCTTTACTGCATACACTTTTTCGGTTGTCCCTCGAATTTTGTTTGTTTCAACAATTTCAATTAAATCTGCATCTAGCAAATGTTTCAATTGCCTATACATCGTAGCCTGAGGAACATCCTCTAATTCATTAATTAATTGAGCTGAAGTCATCGGTTTATTTGTAATCAACGATTGAATAATTCTCATTCGAACAGGATGTAGCATGATGTCAGCTTTGCGTTGTTTCATAGTGAACTCCTTTTATTATTATCATTATCTATAATGATAATAATAAAGTTCTACCTTTTTGGCAACTACTTTCCCCTCTTATTTATTAGAATATGCTATAGTATCACTACGAATACGTAAAAGGAGGGATCATTGATGAATTCAAATAAATTTGACCGTGTCTTTGATTCTCTCGAAGATTTTGTAGATACAATCAGTGATGTACTGGCTTGTCCTGTTACGTTAGAAGACGCAAATCACCAACTACTTGCCTATAGTTCACATGATGATGAAACCGATGCAGCACGTATATCAACGATTATCGGCCGAAGAGTCCCTGAGAAGCTAGTCAATCGCTTTTGGAAAGAAGGGGTCATTCCCGCATTAAACCAAAGTGAAGATCCAGTTGAAATAAACAGCATCATGGATATGGGGTTACGAAATCGAGTGGCCATTTCTATTCGCAAAAACCATGAAGTCCTTGGATATATTTGGGTGATTGAAGTGAACACCAAATTAACGGATGAAGAAAAGCGTCTCTTAAAAATTGCTGCTTTGAAAGCAAAAAATTTATTGTTGCAATTGAATCTACAAAAAAAACGCCGTGAAAAAAATCATCAAGAATTGCTTTGGCAGATCATAACAGGCAATACTAGCTCTCATGAAGAAACAGCGCTTTTATTAGATAAGATTGGCCTTAGTTCGAAAAAACCTTTAGCCTTTATGCTGATCCGTTTTCATGAAATGAATGATACGTTATATCGCAATGTGATGTATATTGCTAAAACAACGAGTAAGGTTAGTGTGCTTATTGATACGATTGATGATCAGCAATTAATTTGCTTAGTCAGTCCTACTGATACGAGTTTCGAACAAGATGATTTTATTCATTTTATGGAGACGATTCAACTCCAAATGAGCGAACGTTTTGGCATTGATCATATGTATATAGGTTGCAGTTATTTAAATTATGACTATTCAACTCTTACACAAAGTTATGATGAGGCTCAAAAAGTTGTTCATATAAAAGCAAATGGATTAACTGAATTAAAGCATGCTTTTTTCCAGCATCAGCTTGGCTTTTATCGTCACCTCGATGTCCTTTTTCAGCATGGACAAGAACTAGCTTCCAATCCTGCTTTAAGTCAAATTAGACTGTATGACAAGCAACACTCTACGTCACTATACGACACGCTTGATGCTTTCTTAAATAAAGATGGAAATATGAATGAAACAGCTAAAGATTTGCACATTCATGTAAATACCTTGAGCTACCGGCTCAAACGAATTCAAGAAATAACGAAGGTAGACTTGAAAGACCCGATCCAGCGAATTGGACTTTTTTTAGATCTGAAGTTAAAGAAGCCACCTACCGAATAATCGTGTAGATGGCTTTTTGTCTTTATTCTTTTGCTGATACATCAATATGTGAAAATTGTTCTACATCAAACAAACCTGTATCAGTCAATTTCAATGATGGAATAACAGGCAAAGCAAGAAAGGAAAGAGTTAAAAAAGGATTCCACTCTTCTTCAAACCCAATTTGTTTTAATCCATCCTCTAATTGTTGCAATGATTCGTTAATTTTTTCAAACGGTTGAAGAGACATTAATCCTGCTAATGGAAGCGGCAAGTTCGCTAATACTTCGCTCCCTTTTACAACCGCAATCCCTCCTTGTTGTTGAGCTATTTGATTGATCGCAAACGAAATGCTTTGATCATCGGTTCCGCACGCAACAATATTATGGGAATCATGAGCAACCGTAGCGACAATTGCTCCTTCCTTAATGCGGATTCCCTTCATAATCCCGACACCAACATGCCCAAGCTTATGATGCCGTTCAGCAACCACTAGTTTTAGATGATTTTTTGTAACGGACGTCTGGAACAGTCCATTGTTGACGTCAACCTCTTCAATTAAATGTTCGGTTACGATTGAACCCGGCTTCACACCAATAACATGAGCTTTGTTACCTGTTATGTTTAAATCTAGCTGTTCCGAAGATA
Organism: Halalkalibacter wakoensis JCM 9140; assembly: GCF_000513095.1. Lineage (GTDB taxonomy): Bacteria > Bacillota > Bacilli > Bacillales > Bacillaceae_D > Halalkalibacter > Halalkalibacter wakoensis. Next base: position 21,099 of record NZ_BAUT01000055.1, on the reverse strand, counting down.
GCGGCTTAAGACGAACACTTTCTAGAAGATAGGTAGGAGGAGCAATTGGTTCACGAACAGTAACCGTCATCTCTCCGTTCTTTGCCACACATTGGCCTTTCACATAAACAGATTCAATGTCCAAGCTCTCTAAATTACGAATCAATAGAAAATTAGCTTCGTAACCAGGTGCAATCGCACCTTTCTCATTCAGGCCAAAACACTCTGCTGCATTTAAGCTAGCCATTTGAATAGCTTGAAGTGGTTCGATTCCAAGTTCAATTGCTTTTCTCACGCTTGCATCAATTGAGCCCTCATGAATCAAGTCATCTAAATGTTTATCATCTGTCGCAAACACACAACGTCTACCGTTTTGCGGGGTTACAATCGGAAGCAATGCTTCGATATCCTTTGCAGCCGTCCCCTCACGCATTAACAAATACATCCCTCTACGAATACGTGCAAGTCCTTCTTCGGCCGTTACGGCTTCATGATCATTGCGAATTCCAGCGACTCGATAAGCATTTAAACCGACATCATCTAACCCAGCTGCATGACCATCAATGATTTTTCCTCGCTTCCAAGCAGCGGACAATTTTGAAACCATGTTCTCTTCACCTGATAACACAGCTGGATAATCCATAACCTCAGCTAATCCATAGGCATGAAGCTCATCAAACAACGTTTCTATTTCGTCCGTTGTTATATCTGCACCATTATGTTCAAAATTCGTTGCCGGCACACAAGAAGGAACCATTATTTTCACATCCAGCGGCAATTCCTTTGAGGCTTCAATCATATACTTTACCGCTTCAAAACCCCCGACATTTGCAATTTCATGAGGATCCGCCATGATAGTCGTTACCCCTCTTGGGACAACAATCTTTGCAAATTCTTCTGGAGGAACCATAGCTGATTCTATATGAACATGACCATCAATAAACGATGGAGCCATATATGCCCCATTTGCATCTATTTCGGTGACTCCTTCATAGAAACCAACTCCAACGATCATTCCATCCGTAATGGCAACATCCGCTTCATATGTCTCTAATGTAAAAACATCCACAATTTTTGCATTCTTCACAACCACTTCTGCCTTCTCTCGTTTCGATGCAGCAGCAAGCCTTTTATTTAAAAATGAACCCAACGTCATCTCACCTCTAATTTTTAGATATTCCATCTATTGTAGTATGAAACAGAAAGAATTACACGTCATGAGCTAGTTTTTCTTACATTCATCCTACAATGCTGTTTTTTAAAGGCACTTTTCGTTAAAATTACTGCCATTTAGTAGTATTCGCCATCTTTATTCAAGTTCTAGTCTATACTTCCTTTCTTTTTTCACACTCGTCCTCGCTTATTCACTTGCTAACTGTCCGAACTTCTACTCTCTTCGGACTCGTTCTCTCTTATTAGCTTGTTAACTGTCCGAACTCCGCCTCCCTTCGGACTCATTTTCTCTTGTTTGCTTGCTAACTGTCCGAACTCCGCCTCCCTTCGGACTCATTTTCTCTTGTTAGCTTGCTAACTGTCCAAACTCCGCCTCCCTTCGGACTCGTTCTGCCCTTTTAACTTATTAGTTGTCCGAACTTCCACTCCCTACGCACTTTTTCTCGGCACTCTTACAAAAAAAAAACCACAGGGGTTCCTGTGGTTTTCTACTCTTTCACTTCTTCTACTTCTTCTTGTTCCTTCACACGATCTAACGTCATTTTGTATCCATCATTGCCATAATTCAAACAACGTTTCACACGAGAAATCGTTGCCGTACTTGCCCCTGTTTCAGTCTCGATCTTATGGTAAGTGAAACCATTTTGAAGCATTCGAGCAACCTCTAGACGCTGTGCTAGTGATTGAATTTCATTAATCGTACAAAGGTCATCAAAAAACTCATAGCACTCTTCAAGATCTTTCAAAGAGAGAGAATCGCCTTAAATAATTGATCAAGTTCTTTGCCACGTAATTTATCTATTTGCATTTGTACCAACCTTTCTAGGAAACCGTTTCTTCAATGGTAAGGGCATCTTCCAGACCTGGTGATGTCGGAACAACATTGATCCAAGTGCTACCTGGTTTTAGTTTAACTGGCTCTCCATCTAATACTGGTATGATTTGGCCATTACGACTTTCCCATTCTACCTCATTCATAATCCCACTTTGAAAAAGAACTGCTTTCCCACCTGAAGTTAGGTCAATCGCACGACGTCCTTGGTTATCTAATACTGTATGCTCCGTTTCTACAACAAGGATATTCGATAGTTGAATCGGTTCACTTGTCACATCTTCAACGGTTTGTTGATTATTATTAAAACGGTTATAAAACCCCGTTGAATCATCATAAACATATTGTATAAGATTATTCCCTAAATAATTCACTTCAAATTTTTTAGCTTCATTTCCAACAATATGTATATCCTCATGCTCATAAAAAGCTAAAGTAGGTACTTCTCCTGTAATATCATATCCTTTTTCATCAACAAACCCATCTACAATATCCTTATACGTTGTATACGAGTTATGAGGTGCTTTTCGTTCAGTGGATCTTTGGAAAAGAGTCCCATCGTAAGCCATACCATTAATATTATCAACTTGCCCAGCCTGTAATAGCTTTTGTGCAGCCGGACTATAGCCATGCGCTACAAGCATTCCATTAAAACCTTTTACTAAATTCACGTGGTACTCTCTTGCACTTCTTACAGGTCCTATTCGTTCCGGAAATTGACTTTGGTAAAGAGCAACTAAACGAGTAATGGTTCCTTCTGCTAAGATCTCATACACAAGATCAGCTTGGCTAAGGCCAGATTGAGGCCTCGCTGCAGGATCATTGTTAATTAACACACTAACAATACGATGATTGCTCTCTTCTTCTGTCTCCATTCCACTAAGAGGATATGTATAAGAAGGAGGAGAAACCTCCTCCTCTTTCTCTTCTACTTCTTCCGTTAATTCGGTATCATCTGTTTCAATAACTTGCTCATTATTATCACTGCACCCTGCTGTTACCGCTAACAAGAAAGCAACCATAAGGGAAGCACTTATTTTCCTTTTCATCATTACACAACCTTTTATCATTTACCTCATTAAACCATGAACGTATTCTCGTTTCTAGTTTAACGCATAATCGCAGGAAAGAGTACAGTTTTCTTTTTCACATCATAAATTCCTCTTTGTGTGATTCGAATATATGGAAGATGAGTAGATGAAAAGAACCCTAAGCTATAGATAGGATCTTCATATTTGTACCCACGTTCTCGTAATAAGGCAACAAATTTCTTTTCCTCTTCCATAACACCTTCCATGCTTTTCGTTGATAAGGACCCAAATAATTCAAGTTCCATCTTTCCAATGACTTTCCCCTCTTCAACTAACGTCATTCCTCCACCTTGCTCCTTTAACGCTCTAAAGCCGATACCATGTCAGTCACGTTTTTCCCAATTAGAATAACATCCCCTGTATTCGAGAAGGAACTCGCAAATCCAGACACATGTGTCGCAAAGCCTTTAATCATCGTTGCAATATGCCATTTTCCTGATTTATCAATCATCACAAAGAAACTTTCGTCATGGTTCGTACTAAGAACTTTATTCGTACTTTCAATGGGAATTTGGTATGGTTTCAAAATAACGGAATTCATCATTTCGATACCCATAGCCATAGAAAAACTTAAATCTTCTTCCGTTATATCCCAATCGATACGATATGGTTCGATCCCGTAATTGCTCCAATCAAATTCACCAAATTCATCAATGTGTTCCCCGTCTCTTACAATCCACTTTCCTTTCGCAATCACACTACTTGGTAATGGATTATGAATGTCCTCCAAAATATTCAAATGAGCAACACGACCTGGAGCAATCATCCAAGCTTGTGGTCCATATGATAGTATTTAGCTACATTGTAGCTTGCCATTGCATAGGCGTCGATCGGGTCTAGTCCACTTTCTAACGCAATTTTAATCAGATGATCCATAACACCTTCTTCGTAAAACGAAGGTGGTGATCCATCTGTTGTCATTAAGCATCGATCAAAATAATCGACTCCAAGCTCCTGCATCTCTTTTAACAACTTAGGTAAATCAGGTCGGATGGATGAATGACGTAAAGATGTCGTATAGCCCAAATCCAAACGTCTCACCGCTTCTTCACCTGTCATAGCTTCATGATCACATGTCACACCTAAAAGAGCCATTGATGCTAATGTTTTTTCGGAAGCACCAGGCAAATGGCCTTCAATTGGTTTGCGTAATCGTGTTGTTTCTTGCATCAAGTGCAAAGTTGAATCATCACCCTCTAATACTTTAGGCCAAGAAGTTAACTCCCCACCTTGAACGACAAGGGGATGCTCTAGCCATTCCTTCATCTTTGAATTGGATAATGGCTCTTCATCTCTCAACTCTGTTTGGGCATCATATCTTGACCACCAATACATTGAAGCTGGTGATTGATCAAGGGCCTCAATTAAAGTAAGCGCTTTCTTTTTTTCGAGGTGCAAAAAAAACATCATATTATCATTGATCAATGTCGTTGTTCCTCTTCCAGACGCATACTTCGCAAAGCTATGGGGATTATAAAGTTGAAAAGGGTGAGCATGATGCTCTATATATCCAGGTACAATTAATTTGTTTTTACAATCAACCATTTCTGTACCTTTATCTTCCGCAGGCATTTCGTTACCTACGTAAACGATTCGGTCACCAGCGATCCATATGTTAGCTGTTAGCCACTTACGACGTGCAAAGTTTAAATATGTTGCATTTCGGAGGACAAGAGAAGGAGCTTTTTCTCCTTTTACTACAGCAACTTGCTGACGTAATCGTTGTTTTGTCCAGCGGTAAAGTCTCTCAGTCATCCTGTCATCACCCATTTCATCAATTCCTATTTTTCTAATCGTACCACAAAAACGGTGTACAACTCACTAGATTGTTACATCTTTTAACAAAAAATTATTGCAACATTGACAAACATGTGAAAGGTGGATCCATAATGAAACCAAATATTGGCCGCGTTGATGCTTTATGTCGTATAACTATGGGCTTTACGGTGCTTGCTTGGTCTACCTCGAAACTTGTGAAAAGACCTAACGATACTGTTCCACTATTTGCAGCCGTTTGTGGAGGTATGAAAGTTGCAGAAGGGATTACACGTTTCTGTCCATTAACGTTTATGGTTGAACAAAAAGTGGATAGCATTCAAGATCACACAACTAGTAACCAGGAGTTCCCAGGACAGGAATATTCAAAATAAGAAAATAAACCGTATAAGATCATACGTGATCTTATACGGTTTATGATACATTTTAGGAGGTTCTAACATGTTGAACATTCAAGAATATGCAACAGACTCTCTTTTTATTTACATTATGATTATCGGGAGTATCGTTGCCCTCATCTATTTGTTCATGAGGAAGAGACGCGCGAAATAGCTCGGTGTCCAATATCCGTGCGATAAAACAAACCGTCCTTGCTTACTTTACTTACTTGTTCATAAACACGTTGTTGCGCTTCTAGCAATGACGCTTTTTTTGTGGCAACAAATAATACACGTCCACCATTCGTTTTCCACTTGCCCTCTTCTTTTTTTGTTCCCGCATGGAAAACCATAATATCCTCATCCAGCTGATCCAAGCCTTCAATGACGGTTCCTTTTTTATACGAACCAGGATACCCTTCACTTGCTAACACAATGCCTAACACTTCCTCCTCTGACCACTCTAGAGTAGGAACTTTGTCATCTAAAAGCGTTGTGTACACCTCAACAAGGTCAGAATTTAAGCGTGGCAAAACAACCTGTGTTTCCGGATCGCCAAAACGAGTGTTAAACTCAATCACTTTAGGCCCAGCAGAAGTCATCATTAACCCAGCATAAAGAATTCCGGTAAAAGGGGTTCCCTCTTTAATCAGTGCATCGGCTGTTGGCTGCAGGACTTTTTCAACCGCTTCTCTCACATCTTCACTTGAGAATTGAGGAACTGGCGAATAAGCACCCATGCCGCCTGTGTTCGGTCCTTGATCACCGTCTAGTGCTCGTTTATGATCTTGCGCACCAATCATCGGAATAACCGTGCTGTTACGAACAAATGCCATTAAAGAAAGCTCTTCCCCTTCTAAATATTCCTCAATGACCACTTGTGCGCTTGCTTCGCCAAACTTCAAGTCTTTCAGCATAGAAGCTAGCGCATCAATCGCTTCTTCTTCTGTTATTGCGACAACAACACCTTTTCCAGCTGCTAACCCGTCCGCTTTAATGACGATTGGAGCTCCTTGCTCTTTTACGTAGGCAACCGCTTCGTCATAATTCGTAAACGTTTCATAGCTTCCTGTAGGGATGTTGTATTTTTTCATAATTGACTTCGCAAAGGATTTGCTACCTTCTAACATTGCTGCTTCTTTTCTTGGTCCAAAAATACGAAGACCTTCTTCTTCAAAGCGATCTACAACACCACCAAGCAACGGAACTTCAGGACCAACAATCGTTAACCCAATTTCTTCTTCCTTCGCAAATGCAACGAGTTCATCAAAGTTGTTTTCATTTATGTTTACAAGTGTTGCGACATCAACCATTCCATCATTACCTGGGGCAACAAACACATCCGTCACTTGTTTGCTTTGAGCTACTTTCCAAGCAATGGCGTGTTCACGACCGCCGCTTCCAATAATAAGAACTTTCATTCGAACACTCCTCATTTCCTTAGTGTTTAAAGTGTCTTACTCCTGTCATCACCATTGCAATGCCATATTTATTCGCCATTTCAATGGATTCGTCATCACGAATGGAACCACCTGGCTGAATAATAGCCGTTACGCCAGCTTTTCCTGCAAGCTCAACCGTATCTCCCATTGGGAAGAAAGCATCAGAGCCCATAACAGCTCCTTCAATACGCTCACTTGCTTGGTTAATCGCAATATCAGCTGCACCAACACGGTTCATTTGACCTGCTCCCACACCAACGGTCATTTGACCATTTGCCAGGACAATCGCGTTCGATTTAACGTGCTTCACGACTTTCCAAGCAACTTTAAGAGCTTCCCACTCAGCGTCTGTTGGCTTGCGGTCAGTTGGAATGGAGATCGATGCATCATCTAATCCGTAATGATCTTCATCTTGTACAAGAAGTCCGCCATGAATGGATGTTAGCATTGCTTCTGGCTGCTCTTGCTTGCTCATTGGTACTGTTAACAAACGAAGGTTTTTCTTTGCCGTTAAAACCGTTAAGGCTTCTTGTGTAAATGAAGGAGCAATAATGATTTCAAGGAAAATGTCTTTCATTTTCACGGCAGTTGCCTCGTCAATTTCTCGGTTTGCTGCTACAATCCCACCAAAGATGGAAACAGGGTCTGCCTCATAAGCGCGTCCATAAGCTTGTTCAATCGAATCACCTGTCCCAACTCCACAAGGATTCATATGTTTCACTGCAACAACAGCTGGCTCATCAAACTCTTTTACAATAGCAAGAGCCGCGTCTGCATCATGAATATTGTTATAAGAAAGCTCTTTTCCATGCAATTGTACAGCACTTGCAATCGAACTTTCATCCGCTAGTGGCTTTTGGTAAAACGTTGCCTTCTGATGAGGATTTTCTCCGTAACGAAGACCTTGCTTACGCTCATATGTTACCGTAAACGTTTCAGGTTCTGCTTCGCCGACTGCTTCTGTTAAATATTCCGCAATAAGTGCATCATAAGCCGCTGTATGTCTAAATACTTTTGCTGCTAATTTTCGTTTCGTATCCAATGAAACCTGTTGCTCATTTGAAAGTTCTTCAATGACCGTTTGATAATCTACAGGATCGACAACAACCGTTACATGTTGATGGTTCTTTGCCGCAGCACGAAGCATACTCGGTCCACCGATATCAATGTTTTCAATCGCATCCTCAAACGTACAATCAGGCTTCGCAATTGTTTCTTTAAATGGATAAAGATTCACAACCACTAAATCAATGGGTGAAATGTTGTGCTCAGCAAGCTGCTTTTGATGCTCCTCGCGCTCTCTCATCGCAAGCAAACCGCTATGTATATTCGGATGAAGTGTTTTTACTCGTCCATCTAGAATTTCCGGAAAGCCTGTTACGTCTGAAATCCCGATAACCGGAACGCCAGCATCTTGTAAAGATTTCTTTGTTCCTCCTGTAGAAACCACTTCAAACCCTTGCTCAACAAGTGCTAGAACAAATTCTACAATGCCTTCCTTATTTGAAACACTGACTAATGCTCTTCTTTTACTCATGAATTACCCAACCTCTTTCGCTCGATCTATGATCATTTGAATCGTTTTCGGATATAGTTTGTGTTCAACATTTTGAATCTTTTTTTGCAATGAATCAACGGTATCATTTTCTTCAATTCGAACAGGTTCTTGCGTAATGATTTCGCCCGTATCCATACCAGCATCGACATAATGAATGGTAACTCCTGTGATTTTCACTTTGGCGTTAAAAGCTTGTCCAATTGCATCTAAACCTGGGAAAGAAGGAAGCAAAGAAGGATGAATGTTTACAATCCTTCCTTCATAGGCACTTAACAATGTCGTTCCGACTAATCTCATGTATCCTGCAAGTACGACCAACTCTACGTCTTTCTTCCTTAATTCCAAGATTAAATGCTTTTCAAAGTCAGCTTTTGACTCAAACTGTTTTGGATCAGCAATCACATATGGAATATGATACATTGTTGCTCGATCAATCACTTTTGCTTTTGGTTTATCTGTAATAATGACAGCAACTTCAGCATCAAGATCACCCTGTTGTGTTGCTCGAACAATCGCTTCAGCGTTCGTCCCGCTTCCTGATGCAAAAATAGCAAGCTTCGTCATCACTCAATGCCTCCAATAGTAACACCATTTCCTTCTTCAACACGACCAATCACAAAAGCAGATTCTCCACTTTCTTCAAGCGTACGAAGAACATCAACATGGTCTGCCTCCGGAACAACAACCACCATACCAATTCCCATATTAAACGTTGAGAAAAGCTCTTTATCTGTTAGCTCACCATACTTTTGAAGAAGATTGAAAATAGCAGGAACTGGCCAAGATCCATTCTCAATCTTTACTTGAACACCTTCTGGTAACATACGTGGAATGTTTTCAAAAAATCCTCCGCCCGTAATATGGGCCATTCCATGAACGGTATGTTTTTTCAAGCACTCAAGAAGCGGTTTTACGTAAATTTTCGTTGGAGTTAAAAGCTCTTCTCCCAATGTTTTGCCAAGTTCCTCCACTTGATCTGTTAAGGCGAAGGAATGGTCTTGCAAAAAGATTTTTCGAACAAGAGAAAACCCATTACTATGCAATCCACTAGAAGAAAGACCAATGACAACATCTCCAGCTTGAATGTTCTCACCTGTAACAATGTTCTTCTTCTCGACTGCTCCCACTGCAAAACCTGCTAGATCATATTCATCTTCACTATACATCCCAGGCATTTCAGCTGTTTCTCCACCAACTAGGGCACATCCAGCTTGCACGCAGCCATCCGCAACCCCTTTAACAATGGCTTCTAATCGTTCTGGTACAGCTTTTCCACAGGCAATGTAATCTAGAAAATAAAGAGGCTCTGCTCCTTGAACAACAATATCGTTTACACACATCGCAACGGCATCAACACCAATCGTATCGTGTTGATCCATCATGAAAGCAAGCATTAGTTTTGTCCCAACTCCATCAGTTCCTGAAACAAGTACAGGCTCTTTAAGACCTAATGTAGATAGATCAAACATTCCTCCAAAGCCACCAAGTGACCCCATCACTCCAGCACGTTCTGTTCTATTTACATGACTCTTCATGCGCTCAACTGCTTCATATCCTGCTTCAAGACTGACTCCTGCTTTTTTGTAAGCTTCTGACATTCTCCCTGCTCCCTTCCCTTTAAACCTTTGCGTATGGATGTAACGTATCTGGGTATATCTCTGTTGGATATTCTCCCGTAAAGCATGCTAAACATTGGCCACAGTTTGATGTCTCATCCGAACGGCCAATTCCTTTTTTCAAACCATCTACTGATAAAAATGCTAGAGAGTCGGCTCCCATCATTTCACGCATTTCTTCAATTGAGTGATTGGCAGCGATTAATTCACCCGAATTGGATGTATCAATTCCGTAAAAACAAGGATTCTTTATAGGCGGCGAACTAATACGAACATGTACTTCTTTCGCTCCTGCTTCTCGTAACATGTTCACAATTCGTCTACTCGTTGTACCGCGTACGATAGAATCATCAATCATGACAACTCGTTTGCCTTCAACAACTCCGCGTACAGCTGATAGCTTCATTTTCACCCCTTGCTCACGTAATTCCTGAGAAGGTTGAATGAACGTACGCCCAACATAACGGTTTTTGATCATCCCTAATTCATAAGGAATTCCGGTTTGCTCGGCATATCCAATTGCTGCTGAAATACTTGAATCCGGCACTCCAGTTACAACATCTGCTTCAATTGGTGATTCAATCGCTAATTGTTTACCTAAATTTTTTCTAGATGTGTGAACATTGATTTCATCGACATTGCTATCTGGTCTAGCAAAATAGACATATTCCATGCTACAGATTGCTCTTGTAGCTGAACCTGAAAATCTAGTTGAACGAAGACCTTCATCATCAATAATCACAAGCTCACCAGGTTCAACTTCTCTTTCATACGTCGCACCAATTAAATCAAATGCACATGTTTCAGATGCAATCACATACGCATCTCCAAGTCTTCCAATTGATAACGGACGCAACCCATTTGGATCTAGAGCAACCATTAGCTGCTTTTCGTTTAAAACGGCTAGCGCATAAGCACCTTTTAACATCTCAAGTGCATTACGCAATTGTCCTTCTAACGTGTTATACCCACTTCGTTTAATTAAATGAGCGACAACCTCTGTATCGGAAGTGGACTGAAAAATACTTCCTTGACTCTCGAGTTGGTGCTTCATGCTATTGGCGTTAACTAAATTTCCGTTGTGGGCAATTGCTAAACTACCCATTTGAGAACGGAAGAGAAGGGGTTGCACATTGGCAAATCCCCCTCCTCCTGCCGTTGCATAACGAACATGACCAATCGCTGCATGGCCAGTCAACTGTGCAAAATCATCAGGGCTAAACACATCATTTACAAGTCCTAATCCTTTGTGAACCTTTAAATGTTCTCCATCTGTTACAACAATTCCAGCGCCTTCTTGACCTCGATGTTGCAAACTGTGAAGACCGTAATAAGTGAGGTGAGCTGCATCTTTATGTCCCCAGATGGCAAACACACCGCATTCTTCATTTAGGCCTTTGATTTCAGCAAACATGGAATGGCTCCTTTCCAAGCCTTAACGATCTCATCCTGAGTTGCAGCTAGGATGACACCTTCCTTATTTTTGATTTCAAGAGTGGTAGAACCTGTTACTTCCCCAATACGTGTTGCAGATACCGCTTGTTCGAATTGCTCTGCTTTATCACTTGGTACCGTTACAATGAAACGAGATTGAGATTCTGCAAATAAAGCAGCTGTTGTTTCCCCTTCAAGCATTACGGTAGCGCCAACCTCACCAGATGTCATAGATTCTGCTAACGCAATCGCTACTCCACCTTCAGCCACATCATGAGCTGATGCAACAAGGCCAGAACGAATGGCAGTTAGAAGTTGCTTTTGAAGTCTTTTCTCTAATTCCAAATCTAATGTAGGTGCTTTTCCTGAAATATCACCTTCAACAAGCTTTTGTAATTCACTTCCACCAAACTCAGGCTTTGTTTCTCCAACAAGATAGATCACATCTCCAGCTTTTTTAAAGCTTTGTGTTGTAATGTGATCGATATCTTCAATTAGACCAACCATCCCAATAACTGGTGTTGGATAAATCGCGACACCGGCTGTTTCGTTGTAAAGAGAAACGTTTCCACCGATTACTGGTGTTTCAAGAACACGACAAGCTTCACTCATTCCGTCCGTTGATTTTTCAAGTTGCCAGAAGATTTCAGGCTTATCAGGGCTGCCGTAGTTTAAACCGTCTGTTAATCCTAGTGGAACTCCACCGGAACAAACGACGTTACGCGCTGCTTCAGCAACAGCAATCTGACCGCCTACTTCAGGGTCAAGATAGAGATAGCGAGAGTTACAATCTGTTGTCATTGCAAGAGCTTTTCTCGTCCCACGAATACGAACAACCGCAGCGTCAGAACCTGGCTCAACAACTGTATTTGTTTGAACCATATAATCATATTGATCATAAACCCATTCCTTACTTGCAATCGTAGGTTGAGCTAATAGTTTTAACAATGTTTCTTTATAATCTTCAACAGCAGGTGTTCTTTCTTCTTGCTGTTGGAATGTTTCATAATAAGCTGGAACGCTAGATGGCTTATGGTAAACCGGTGCTTCTTCTGCTAATGCATCAACTGGAAGATCCGCAACCACTTCACCTTTATGAAGAAGACGAAGGCGCTTGTCATCTGTTACATGACCAACTTCAGCAGATAATAATCCCCAACGATCAAAGATTTCTTTAATTTCTTGCTCACGGCCTTTTTTCACAACGATTAACATACGCTCTTGAGACTCAGAAAGCATCATTTCATAAGGAGTCATTCCTTGCTCACGTTGTGGAACAAGATCTAAGTTCATTTCAATTCCAGAACCAGCTTTACTAGCCATCTCTGCAGATGAAGATGTCAGCCCAGCTGCACCCATGTCTTGAATTCCAACAAGAGCATCATTTTGGATAAGCTCTAAACAAGCTTCAAGTAACAACTTCTCCATGAAAGGATCTCCAACTTGTACCGCTGGACGCTTCTCATCTGAATCTTCACCTAATTCTTCAGAAGCGAACGTCGCACCGTGAATCCCGTCACGACCCGTGCTAGCACCAACGTACATAACTGTGTTGCCGACACCTTTTGCTTGTCCTTTTTGAATGTCTTTATGGTCAATTAAACCAACGCACATTGCATTTACTAATGGGTTACCTTCATAGCAAGGATCAAATTGAATTTCTCCTCCTACTGTTGGAACGCCCATACAGTTCCCGTAACCTGCAATTCCTGCTACTACTTCTTCAAATAAGTAGCGTACACGCGGAGATGTTAGTTCTCCAAAACGGAGTGAATTTAATAGAGAAATTGGACGAGCTCCCATTGAGAATACATCACGAAGAATTCCACCTACACCTGTTGCTGCCCCTTGATACGGTTCAATTGCTGATGGGTGGTTATGGCTTTCTACCTTAAACACAACCGCTTGTTCATCACCAATATCGATAATGCCAGCACCTTCACCAGGTCCTTGTAATACTCGCTCTCCTTCAGTCGGAAACTTTTTCAGAAGCACTTTAGAATTTTTATAACTACAATGCTCTGACCACATAACCGAGAACAAACCTGTTTCTGTCCAGTTCGGTGTACGACCAATGATTTCCTCAACCATAGCAAATTCCTCATCAGTTAAGCCCATTTCGCGGTATAGCTTTTCCTCTTTCACACGCTCAGCTGTTGGTTCAAGAAGTAGTGACATGAGATTCCCTCCAATTTCTTACGATCGATTGAAATAAACGTAAACCATCTTCGCCGCCAAGTAATGACTCCACAGCACGTTCAGGATGCGGCATCATTCCTAGAACATTTCCACGCTCGTTTGTAATACCAGCAATATCGGCTTTAGAACCATTAATTGCTTGATCATAACGGAATACGATTTGATTATTCGCTTCTAACTTTTCTAGTGTCTTTTCATCACATTCGTAGTTGCCTTCACCGTGTGCAACAGGAACTGTAATAATTTCTCCTTTTTTGTAACCTGTTGTAAACAATGTTTCATTGTTTTCAACTTTTAATTCAGCCGGACGGCAAATGAATTTTAAGCCGTCATTACGCTTCATCGCACCTGGAAGAAGTCCTAATTCAAGAAGCATTTGAAATCCGTTACAAACGCCTAAAACTGGCTTTCCTTCTTCAGCAAACTTCTTTACCGCGTCCATAATAGGTGAGAAGCAAGCAATCGCACCTGAACGAAGGTAATCACCGTACGAAAATCCACCTGGTAAAAGAACTCCATCAAAGCCTTCTAAAGATGTTTCATCATGACGAACATACGCAACTTCTTCTTGTAAGGCATCTTGAATGGCAAAAAACATGTCCGAGTCACAGTTGGAACCAGGAAAAACAATTACTGCAAACTTCATGAAGGAACAACCTCCTCGATTTCAAAACGATAATCCTCAATTACGGTATTCGCTAAAAGTTTTGAACACATTTCATCAATACGCTGTTCAACGTTATCTGTACTGTTTACTGTAAGCTCCATGTATTTCCCGATACGAACTTCTTCTACTTCTTTGTATTCCATTGTGTGAAGAGCACGTTTTACTGCTCCTCCTTGTGGGTCTAGAACACTTTCTCTTAACGTAACGAATACTTTTACTTTGTACATGATGCGCCTCCTAAGCGTGATAAAATTTCTTGATAACCTTCTTGTAAGCTTCCTAGATTTCTTCTGAATAGATCTTTGTCAAAACGTTGATTTGTCTCTTTATCCCATAATCGGCACGTATCTGGTGAAATTTCATCTGCGAGTAAAATCTCTCCATTGCTTGTACGACCAAACTCTAATTTAAAATCAATTAAACGTACGTTCATATTTTCAAATAACTTAATCAAATGTTTGTTTACTTCTAAGGCATTTTCTCTTAGCACAATTAAGTCATTACTTGATGCAGCTTTTAAGATCGCGATATGATCTTCTGTCACAAGAGGATCCCCTAGCGCATCATCTTTGTAGTAGAATTCCACAATTGGTTGCTCAAGTGGTGTACCTTCTTCGATTCCTAAACGCTTTGCCATACTTCCAGCGACTACATTCCGAACAACAACTTCTAAAGGAATAATCTCTACCTTTTTCACTAACTGTTCTGTTTCGGATAGTCTTTTAATAAAATGACTATCAACACCATTTTCTTGCAGATAAGAAAAAATGAGTGAGGTAATTTCATTATTCAATCTTGCTTTTCCAGTTAACGTTTCTTTCTTTTCCCCATTAAATGCTGTTGCATCATCTTTATATGCTACCCAAAGCTCGTTCTCAATAGCTGTTTGATAGATTTGCTTTGCTTTTCCTTCATATAGCAAAACGCCTTTTTCCATGTTAGGACCTCCAAAAACTGAAATATTGGAATTTTTTATATAGACTGTTTTTACATACTTAGTTTTTATGGTAACGTACTCGTCACACGTTCGTTCCATTGCGCTGCAGCCACTCGCTTTCCGCGGGGAGGTGCCGAGCCTCCTCGGCTGCGCCTGTGGGGTCTCGCCCCTACCTCTTCATCCCGCAGGAGTCGAGTGACTTCCGCTCCATTTCACTATGAGCTTAACCTCTCTTCACAGCGACAACCTTATGAAAACAACCTTTATATAAAAGAGGAAGTATACCCTCTTTCTCGATTAATCTTCTAATCCAACTCTTGCAAAAATCGTACTTACATGCTTCATATGATGCTCGTAATTGAAGCACTCTTCTATTTCATCTGGAGTTAGGACATTTGTAATTTTTTCTTCCCCTTCAACCAACTCACGGAACTGAATTCCTTTTTCCCATGCTTCCATTGCTTTTGGTTGAACTAAATCATAAGCCTCTTCACGTACCATTCCTTTATCAATCAACGTTAGAAGTACGCGTTGAGAATAAATGAGCCCATAAGTGCGAGTCATGTTACGCTTCATGTTCTCTGGGAATACCGTCAAATTCTTAATGATATTTCCAAATCGGTTTAACATGTAATTTAACGCAATCGTTGCATCTGGTAGGATAATTCGCTCTGCCGATGAATGAGAAATATCACGTTCGTGCCATAATGGAACATTCTCATAGGCAGTCATCATGTACCCACGAATCACACGCGCTAATCCGGTCATGTTTTCTGAACCAATTGGATTACGTTTATGTGGCATAGCAGATGAACCTTTTTGACCTTTTGCAAAGAACTCTTCTACTTCTCTTGTTTCACTCTTTTGTAAACCACGAACTTCAACGGCAAACTTTTCAATCGAAGTAGCAATTAAAGCTAAAGCTGCTAAGTAATCAGCATGGCGGTCACGTTGCAATGTTTGCGTTGAAATTGGCGCTGCTTCAAGACCAAGCTTTTTACAAACAAACGCTTCAATCGATGGATCAATATTAGCAAACGTTCCAACTGCTCCTGAAAGCTTTCCAACTCGAACGCCTTCTGCCGCTTGCTTGAAACGCTCAAGGTTACGCTTCATTTCCTCATACCATAAAGCTAGTTTCAAACCAAACGTTGTCGGCTCTGCATGAACACCATGAGTACGTCCCATCATAATCGTATATTTATGTTCTTTTGCTTTGTTTCCTAAAATTTCAATAAAACGCTCAATGTCATTCAGAAGAATGTCATTTGCTTGTTTTAATAAATAAGATAAAGCCGTATCCACTACGTCTGTTGATGTTAATCCGTAATGAACCCATTTTCTTTCTTCCCCTAATGTTTCAGATACAGCACGAGTAAACGCTACAACATCATGACGAGTCTCAAGCTCAATTTCATTAATACGATTGATATCAAAGCTTGCATGTTCACGGATTTTCTTTACATCTTCTTTTGGAATTTCCCCAAGTTCAGCCCAAGCTTCACAAGCAACGATTTCTACTTCCAACCAAGCTTGAAATTTATTTTCCTCTGTCCAAATAGCTCCCATTTCAGGGCGAGTGTAACGTTCGATCATAGTAACCTTCAGCCTCCGCTTTTCTTATTTAGTACCTTATTTATTTAAAGGACATTAACCCGTTGCAGGCTCTCAATCTTCTCACACGCTTCTTCGATTGAGTCAGCCGTTGCTGTTAGATGGCCCATTTTTCGCTTTACTTTAGCTTCTTTCTTTCCATATAAGTGAAGTTTAACATCATCCAATCTCGAAATCGATTGAAGAACGGCTTCTAGATCTTCACCTAAAATGTTCTCCATCACAACCGGTGACCAAAGCTCCGTTGATCCGAGTGGTAATCCACATACTGCGCGAATGTGTTGTTCAAATTGAGATGTCTTACATGCTTCAATGGTATAATGACCAGAATTATGTGGCCTTGGCGCAAGTTCGTTGGCATATAATCTGCCATCCTTAAGCATAAAAAGTTCTACAGCCAGTGTTCCTACAACATCTAACCCAGTGACAATTTTTAACGCCATCTCTTTCGCACGTTCACACACAGCATCATCAATCCTTGCCGGAACGTGTGAGCGGAAAAGAATATTGTCTCGATGTTCATTTTCCGAAACCGGAAAAACGGCTGTTTCTCCATTTCGTGAGCGTGTCACAATAACTGAAAGCTCTAATGAAAAAGGAATCCAAGCTTCTAACACGCACTCACCGTGCTTTATTAATTCTTCAGCTGCTTGTCTGAGTTCCTTTTCATCCTTTACCACTCGTTGACCTTTACCGTCATATCCACCACGACATGTTTTTAAGACAGCTGGAAATCCTATTTTCGTAGCAGCTTCTTCTACATCTTCTATCGAAACAATGGCATGAAAAGGTGCAACAGGGATCCCTAACGATTGGATTGCTTCTTTTTCTTTCAGACGGTGTTGAGTCGTTCCTAACACTTTTGACCCTTGTGGAAAATCCGTCTGTTCAGCTAACCAATTGGCTGTTTCTTCATCTATGTTTTCAAATTCATACGTAATAACATCTGCAACTTCAGCAAGTTTTTTAGCACCTTCTAGATCGTCGTATGCTGCCTCAATGACAATGTCAGCAACTTGTCCACATGGAGAGTCTTCGGTTGGTTCAAGAACTGCAATGCGGTAACCCATTTGCTTAGCAGCTGTTGCCATCATTCTTCCTAATTGTCCACCACCAATAATTCCGATTGTATCTCCTGGTGAGACCATTCGACTCATAGTTGATCACTACTTTCTAAAACGGTTTGCTTCGTAAGTTCTCTTCTTGCTTCAAGTCTGTTAGCCACTTCGGGTTCAAACGATCCAAGGATTTGAGCTGCAAGTAACCCTGCATTCGTAGCACCTGCTTTTCCAATTGCAACTGTCGCAACAGGAACCCCACCTGGCATTTGAACAATAGATAATAATGAGTCAAGACCTTGTAATGCTTTTGACTGAACAGGTACACCGATAACTGGTAATGTTGTTTTAGCTGCTACCATGCCTGGTAAATGCGCCGCTCCACCAGCACCTGCGATAATGACTTTTAAGCCTTTCTCTCTAGCTTGTTCAGCATATTCAAACATTAAATCCGGAGTCCTATGAGCTGAAACAACCTTCTTTTCATAAGCAATCTCTAATTCTTCTAACACATCACATGCAGCTTTCATGGTTTCCCAATCAGAAGTACTTCCCATGATGACGCCAATTTTCGGATTCATTGCCTCTCCCCCACTCTTATCTAGTCTCTTTAAGTGCTTTTGGCATAAAAAAACGCAGAACAACTTTCTTATCTACTCATTAAGAGAAAGGAAGCTGCTTCTGCGCTTATTAAGGAAACAGAGAAAGAATTCTCGGTATCTCCCACTTTCCCTCATAGTCCGACAATTTAAGGTAGTCAGGTAGAAACTTATGGACCATATCTCCAAGATTATATGAGGCGTATTTTCGCTTTTCGTTCTATCACTTACGTATATCTTACAAGCATACGGCGTTACTGTCAACAAAATGTCGAACGTTTAAAAATGTCAGACTTTTATTGTTCGCTTTCTACTAAAATCCCCTCAAAGATAATCTTTTGTCGAATTGGGACATATTCTTTCTGAGCATTGATCATTTTTTCTTCAAAAATGGGCTTTTCTATTCGTTTTATTGGCTGATAGCCTTTTTCTTTCATCCGTCCTAGGCAATCTTCTATTGTCTCTGATTCGCCAACCTCAAATTGCTCTTTTCTTTTTTTAGTCAATGTTTTGCCTCCATTCAAAAAATTACCTCTTTATCCATCATATCTTTATTCTTAAAGTGAGATCAAGGCAAAGCATGCTTGGGATCTTTTCATATCTATTCTTCAGGAGAAGGCATAAACCGTTTTCGCTTGTCGAACACTTCTTGATAATTGGTGGCATGCTCCAAAGCCTGTTCTTCAACCTTAATTCGAACAGAAAGAATGAACGCATTCGCAATAGTAAAGACGATCGCTGTCCAGTAAGCTTGAAATATTAATGGTAGGCATGCAAGCTCTGTCACAACAATGGCATAGTTGGGGTGGCGCAAATAACGATAGGGACCTTTCGCAACAACTTTTGCCCCTGGTAACACCATGATCCGTGTATTCCAAAATCGACCAAGTGAGGAAAGAGCCCATATCCGCCCTAATTGTGCAAGGAAAAAGACAATCAGAGGTACAATGGACCATAGCACAAAGCTTCGATCAATTACCGAAACTTCTATTAATAACGAAACAAAAAACAAAGCATGCAAAGCAACAATGTACTTGTAATGTTCTTTCCCTACCTCATATCCCCCTTGACTTTTTATCCAATTTGCATTCCGATTGGCAATTTTCACTTCAACTAGTCTCTGTACAATAACAAGTAAAATAAACACGTAAATGGCAAGCATTAGTGGATCTCCTTCCATTGTAAAAGTACTAATTCCGAACAAAAACCAGGCCCAAGTGCAGCCATTAGACCGTATTCTCCATCTGCATGTTCAGCAAGCATAAATTGTTCTAACACATAGAGCACCGTTGGGGAAGACATATTGCCATGACTCTCAACACTTCTTTCGACACTTCAATCATGCTAGAATCAAGTTCTAATGTTTCTATGTAAGCCTCTAACACCTTTTTTCCACCTGGATGAGCAACAAAGGCAGAAAGGTCCTTTCTGTTGATTTGATTATTTTCAAGAAATGTTGAAACATTAGGACCTAACCAACTTTTTATAATAGAAGGTATATCCCTAGAAAACACAACATGAAGTCCCGTATCTTTTACATCCCATCCCATCACATCTTCAGAAGAAGGCATTAACGTGGATTGGGTTGAAAGAATGGTAGGAGAAACTGGTTTTTGAGTAAGATCACCAAGGTGTGAATCATTTCCTGCAATAAGTGCACATGCCACTCCATCTGCAAATAAAGATGTTCCAACAAGATTGCTTTTAGAGTGATCGTTTTTTTGAAAAGTGAGACTGCATAGTTCTACACAAACAACTAACACATTCTCTTTCGGGAAAGCTGTGCAATATTCGTACGCACGACTAACCCCGGCGGATCCACCTGCACAACCGAGACCCCATAGTGGAATTCTTTTCGTATGAGGGGAAAAAGGCAAATGGTTCATAATCCTAGCATCTAAACTCGGTGTCGACATTCCTGAACTTGAAACAAGAATTATCGCATCAATTTCGCTCTCCTCCACTTTTTCTTTTAAAAAAACCTCATTTTGCAGACAACGTTGGATGGCTTCTACAGAAAAACGAGTTGCTAAATCGATATATAGGTCATTTTTCTGTTTTAACGAATGTTCATCTTTAAACCATTCCATCGGAACAGCAAATTGACGTTCCTCAATCTGCCCATTTGCAAACACCTTCAACAAACGTTCAATATCCTCAAAGCTCTCACTAAAAAGTTCTCTTGCAAATTCTGTGGTCATCTCCTGATTTAATGCATTAGGAGGAGTAAACGTACTGATTGACATAATTGACGGCATAAACTCACCTTACCTAAAAGGAAGATTTTACGTTTAGGTTCACCAAAATTTAGGTTATCATGCACCAGATTAGCTGACTTATTTCTGTAGGTGAGTGCATTAAATAAAAAGCAAACAACACTTTCGAAAAAGGGAGCCAATGAGAAAGAGACGCACTCTTTTTATTAGTCCGCCTTTTCTTTCTGTCTCTTAACAATATCGTTTGACTTGATCGAACAAATAGTGCACCGCATATAATAAATACGTCTTCTAATTTAAATTGAAGAAAAACTGTATGTGATTCAGCTTGTTAAGGCGAATTGATCGGGTGGGGTGGGTAGAGGTTATGGATGGAAGTTGATGTTTAAACAGATTTCTGACTTTTTATTTTCTCCGGTTTGAGTAGGGAGGCTTTTTCGGACATGTTCATTATCTATTCTCTCAATTTTGTCTGAAGCGGTGCTTCTTCGGACAACTTTCTCCCTTTCTCTTTCATTTCTGTCAGAAGGG
>NZ_BAUT01000056.1 GCF_000513095.1 Halalkalibacter wakoensis JCM 9140 | reverse complement strand
AGATAAAACACAACCCATTGGGTTGTGTTTTTTTATATGCATAAACAACAAGCTCAAAGGCGCTGAAGAGCTCTGGTCCGGAGGGGCAGCATCTTCTTCGAATAAGCCGATGGTAACATCGTGAGATACATCTTGAAAAAACATCATGTCCCCCTGTGAGACGAGCTGTTTCTCTTCGTAAGACTACATGGATTACTTCAGAGAAAGGCTACGTGGTTACCATCCTCGTAGAAGAGAAATAGCGAGCCAGGACGTTGCCAGGCAGATAAAGCACAACCCAATGGGTTGTGCTTTTTTAGTGCGCATAAACAATCCGTTCAAGGCACTGAAGAGCGCTGTTCTAGAGGAACAGATCATCTTCGAGAAAGCATCTTGTCCGCCTATGAGTGAACCCTTTTCTCTTCGGTAACACCCCACGAAATGCTAACAAGAATAGCTTCTTAAAATAATAATATGCTCTGTAAGACATTTCATCCGAAGCTTCTTTTCTACTTCATTGAAAGGCTACCTTCCTTCCCCATAGAAGAGAAATAGTGAGGCAGGACGTTGCCAAGCCGGGTGTGCGATCTGCAAAAGGGAAGAAAGAAGAGTCTTACTTAACATAGTACAGCAACTGACTTTTTTAAATCGATGCTAGCGAGCATCGATTTTTTTTCTTGCTCTAAAGAGAACTTAGATATTTAATAGAAATGATTGATTAGAATGAATCAAATTCTGTAACCTTTTTTATCTAAAAACGACTAATGATTAGATACTTAAAAAGGAGGCGAAGTTTTGAGAGGAGAAACAAATAAAGAAGAAGAAATTCGTGAAATTTATCAATTACATTACAAAGATGTCTATCGGTTTATCGTTTCTTTTACAAAGACTCAAGATGAGGCAGAAGATTTAACTCAAGAAGTTTTTATTCGTTCTTTTAAATCATTTTCAAATTTTAAACGAAAGTCTAATGTGAAAACATGGTTATTTTCAATTGCAAGAAATGTAGCTATTGATTATTCTCGTAAAGCGAAAAGAAAACTTATTTTTAATGAAGTTCTGTTAAAAATGCTACCTTCCAAACAAAAATCTACTGAAGATGTAATAGAGATAAAAGAACAAGTTGGAGATATCTTTAGCACTGTTAAGGGTTTAAAAAGTGAATACAGAATGGTCATTCTCTTACGTGCTGTGAACGACTTTTCAATCAAAGAAACAGCGGATATTATGGGGTGGTCAGAATCAAAGGTAAAGGTAACTTATCACCGCGCTTTAAAACAACTTAAAAACCCATCTTGAGACGGATGAAACAGAGAGTAATGGAAGGTGGTTAATAGAAAATGAATAAAAAAGAAGAGTCTAATATTATAGAGCAGCTGAAGCAAGAACACTCAAACTTACTCCTCGTGATGAGTTCGTTCGAGAGTTAGAGGAAACGCTGGTAAAGCGGTTTTCTAAAAGAAACAAAAATAAATTATTTTTACCTGCTTTTGCTCTACTTTTTTCTACAATCATTTTCAGTATGTTGGTATTTAACTTCGGTAGTTTGAATGAAGGAACTTCTGTTTTAAATAGTGATAACCCGCAGGTTATATTTACCATACTCATAATACGGAATCATTTTTACCTGACTTACAAGTCGATGACGTTAGAATGGCATTCGATGATGAATTGAACATTACAAAAGTTGGAAAACACTTAAGTGAACAATTAGAGGGATACAATATAAAAAATATGCATGATACCACTGATGTTATGGAGATTCTCGAAAAACAAAAATTAGAGTTTCAGCAAGCTTATGAAATATCTGGGGAAAACATTCAACAAGCCCTTGGTACTCACAATAGTTTAAGAATGTTTTTTGATATTCATAGAGATACAAAGCCTAGAATAGTTACAACTACTACAATTAATAATCAAGAGGTAGCAAAATTACTGTTTACTGTAAGTACAAACCATGATAACTACGCGGAAAATTTAAGGTTTGCAATGCTTTTACATGAACGGTTAGAGGAAAAGTTTCCTGGGGTATCTAGAGGTGTGGAGGAAAGAGATTCTTATTTCGATAGCACTTACAATCAAGATTTATTTGGACAGTCAGTGTTAATCGAAGTTGGAGGGATTGAAAATTCAATGGAAGAAGCAAATCGAACAGTTGAATTTCTGGCTGAAGCAATACATGATATATTAAGTGAACCAAACAGGTAGTTTAAGAGGACTGCGTTAATTTGCTAAACGATACAAGGAATGAATACATTGTAAGGGAGAGAAAAATGATTCAATCACTAATTTTTGATATGGATGGAACCCTTTTTCAAACAGATAAAATTTTAGAATTATCTCTTGAAGATACGTTTAACCATTTACGTTCACAGAATCAATGGGATTCCGTTACCCCCATTGGTAAGTACCGTGACATTATGGGTATACCTTTACCTAAAGTGTGGGAGACCCTGTTACCTAATCATTCCGTTAATGAAAGAGAACAAACCGATGCTTACTTTTTAGAAAGACTTATTGAAAATATACAAAGTGGAAAAGGGGCTTTGTATCCAAATGTGAAAGAAGTTCTTAGTTATTTGAAAGAAAAAAATTGTTCCGTATATATCGCAAGCAATGGGTTATCGGAATATTTAAAAGCGATTGTAAGTTATTATCATTTGGATCTTTGGGTTACAGAGACATTTAGCATCCAACAAATTAATACTTTGAATAAGTCGGACTTAGTTCAAAGTATTATAAAAAAATACGGCATCACGAATGGAGCGGTAGTTGGGGATCGCCTATCTGATATAAATGCAGCTAAAGATAATGGTTTACTTTCAATTGGGTGTAACTTTGACTTTGCAAAAGAAGAAGAACTATCCCAAGCTGATCTAGTAATTAATGATTTAACCGAACTACAGTCAATTTTGCATCATTCCATTAAGTAGCTTATTGAGTGGAAGTGCTACTTAGGAACAGCGCTTTTTTTCATTGGCTAACTACCTAATAAGGAGAGCAATATGGATATTCGATTATTAACTAAAGATGAAACCGAACCTATGGATGTTTTGATGCTAGCGGACCCTTCTCAACGTATTGTTGAGGAATATTTAAAAAGGGGAGAATGTTATATTGCTGAAAAAGCTAATCAGGTTATAGGTGTTTATGTACTGCTTCCTACAAGACCTGAAACTGTGGAACTGGTGAACGTTGCTGTTGTGGAAACGCATCATGGTAGAGGGATAGGAAAACAGTTAGTCATGAATGCAATTCAAACAGCAAGAGGAAAAGGGTACAAAACAATGGAAGTGGGTACGGGAAATTCAAGCATAGGACAACTTGCTCTTTATCAAAAATGTGGGTTTAGAATGACGAGTGTTGATATAGATTTTTTCATTAGACACTACCAAGAAGAGATTTTCGAGAATGGCATACAATGTAGGGATATGGTTCGCCTCTCTCTAGATTTATAACAGGTGGGTCATGGGGACAGGTTCCTTGACCCAGTTTGCTCTAGTGGACTCTCGTTCCGTTAATGATAAAAGAAATAAATATGTAATCTGAAAAACAGTGTAAAAAAACGCCGATTCTTTCTGTTGTTTATGTAAATAGTTTTAAGTAAAAATGGTGAAATTGAACTCCAAAATAACCGTAAATAAGGCAAAAGCAATTGCAATTTTGCAATTGGCTTTTGCCTGTCTAAATTTACTTTGTGATATTTTCTCTCTTCAAACAAACAATCTGGCTGAATCTAGCTACAATTCATACTAATAACACATTCTGAAATACTAGATCGATTCCAAAGAAAGTAGGATGATCTTCAGTCAATTGAATCACATCGATCTTTTTATTGATAAGATTTGAAATGTAATGAAAGGAAAAATGTCAAAAAACCTCTCAGTCTTTTTTTAGAAAATTTCATAAAGGTCTATTAAAACGTTGGAGGACGACGTATAATTACCATAAATTGATAACTGATAATCAATTATCAAAATATGATAATTGATCTTAGTGATATCGAATCATGGCTGACAAGATGAGAGGCAGGAAGAAGATGAGTGCGGAAAAGACTCTTGAAATCCTAGATTTATTCAAAGCAGATAAGCGAGAATTGACTGTGCCAGAGATGGCTTCGTTGGTGGGAATTCCAACAAGTACCGCCTATAGACATGTCCGAATACTTAAAGGTAATGGTTATGTGATGGAAAAAAAAGAAGGCATTTATCAATTGGGTTATAAACTATTGGAGTTTGCCACGATTGTCAGAATGGACCTTTCTATATCAGAGGTAGCTTTGCCTGAGATGAGAAGGCTGACGAATCTCATTAATGAAACGACGATCTTAACGATTCTTTCAGGTGAGAATGTGATCTGTCTTGAAACTGTCACACCAGAGCAGCCAATTAAAGTTTCTTCAAGACAAGGAAAGGTCCTACCTTTTCATGCGGGTGCTTCTTCTAAAGCTCTTGTTGCCTTTACACCTATTGACATTGTTGAGGAATTAATCAAAAAAAATGGCTTGTCAAAGTGTACTGAAAAGACGGTAACCGATATTGAGGTTTTTAAAAGAGATTTAGAAGAGATACGCAATAAAGGGTACGTGGCAACGGATGAAGAGGTTGATATTGGGGTATTTGCGTATGGCGTACCGATTCGTGATGTAACAGGAAAGGCTATCGCAGCTCTAAGTATAGCGGGACCTAGAG
The DNA here is from genome assembly GCF_000513095.1 of Halalkalibacter wakoensis JCM 9140. Classification (GTDB taxonomy): domain Bacteria; phylum Bacillota; class Bacilli; order Bacillales; family Bacillaceae_D; genus Halalkalibacter; species Halalkalibacter wakoensis. Next base: position 21,357 of record NZ_BAUT01000056.1, on the reverse strand, counting down.
ATCGTCTGATGAGTAAAAATAAAGATCATATTGTTAAGGAACTCCTAACTGCTGCGAAAGTCATTCAAAAAAATTTACCAGGTTGAGGTGAAGCGATGAGTACATTTGACTTAGTTGTGTCCGGCCGAATTGTAGGTGAAGAGACTGTAATATATGGAGAGATTGGAATCAATAAAGGAAAAATCATTGATATATGTGAAGGGATCGGGAATTTTGTTGGACGGGAAAGAATTGATGCCCACCAATCATATGTGTTTCCAGGAGCGATCGACGTGCATGTTCATTGTTTTAGCAATCCAGAAGAAGGATTTTATAGCACTAGTGCTGCCGCTGCAGCTGGCGGGGTAACAACTTTTTTGGATATGCCTTACGACTTGCCTAATCCCATAAATCATGTAGATCAATTAAATAAAAAAATTGAAAAACTTGAAAAAGAAGCGGTTGTGGATGTTGGCTTATGGGGACTATTTCAAAGCGGAATGGAACAGATCAAATTGTCCCGATGGCACAAGCTGGTGCAATGGCCTTTAAAATGTCCACTTTTGAAACAGATGAATACCGTTTTCCCAAAATTCCTGACTCAGAAATTATAAAGTCAATGAACATTTTAAGAGATGTAAACCTAGTCGTAGCCTTTCATAGTGAAAATGATGAATTAATATTAGATTACATTGAAGAGTACCAAAGAAAGAACAAAGTATATCCTCGAGCTCATGCAGAAACGAGACCCCCTGTCACAGAAACGAGCTCAACGTTGAAATTATTAGAATTTGCATATTGGACAAAGGCAAAATTGCACATTGTCCATGTAAGTCACCCCAGAACAATTGAGTTAATCGATTATTTCAAGTCACAAGGCACAAATGTAACAGCTGAAACCTGTTTCCCCTACTTGCTATTGAATACCAATCACCTAGATGAATTTGGACCGCTCGCTAAAATTAACCCACCACTAAGAGAATCTAAAGATGTAGAACAAATGTGGCAGTATCTAGAAGAAGGAAAAATTGACTTCGTATCTTCAGACCATGCACCTTGGAAAAAAGAACAAAAAGATAAAGGGAGAGAGAACATTTTTTTATCTCAATCTGGTCTTCCTGGTGTAGAACTTTTGGCTCCTATCATGTATGACGGTACGGTTGCTGCACAAAAGATGACGCCAATTCAATTTGCCAAAGTGATGGCACGGCATCCAGCTGAAACCTTTCAAATAAAGAATAAAGGGAAAATAAAGGCAGGTTATGATGCTGATTTCATGATTATTGATCCACACCAAACAGTTAAAATTGACGTCAAACGATTTCGCTCTAAATCAAAATTCTCTCCATTTAATGGGAGAACGTTGAATGGCAAAATTACGCATACGATTGTTCGTGGAAAAGTCGTATTTGATGGAGAGGAAATAACCGTTGATCCAGGTTACGGCCAATTTGTTCCAGGTTCGGCGATAGAAAGCAATGTAATGAGTTAGGAGGTTGACATGTCGATTAAGCATTTCCAAGAAATGATTCAAATGCTATTACAGATCAAATGGAATTCCATTTCACTTAATGCTTTAGATCGGACGAAATGGGTGATTTTCGATACGTTAGCAGCTACTTGGAATGGGTTGAACAATGAAGAAAATAAAAGGTTGCTTCAAGCAAGAAGCCATGGTCAAAAAGAAGAACATCATTCGATTCCGATAATCGGTACGAATCGTTTTGCATCCCCTTCTAATGCAGCTACACGGAACAGCAACGGTCAGCAATGAACTTGACGAGGGCAATCAATTTGCAAAAGGGCACCCAGCGGCACATGTTTTTGCGGTAGCTTACAACGTTTCTATTAGTGAGAATGTAAGTGGAAAAGAATTTATTCGAGCATTTTTAATAGGGTATGAAGTAGTAGCGCGTTTAGGATATGCAAGTAAAATGAAAGACGAGATGCATCCTCATGGAACATGGGGGATCGTCGGGGGCGTGGTCGCTTCTGCGATTTTACAAAGAAAAACGGAACAAGAAATCATAGAAGCGGTGTTGTTAGCATCTACCCTTCCGCTAGCCACTTCATGGGAATCGGCTGTAACAGGGATGACGGTGCGAAATCTCTATACTGGGATTGCTTGTGAACAAGCAATGAACATAGTTGAGTATGAAAAAGCAGGATTTAAAAGCAGCTTACATGTTGTAGAACATGTCTGGAGTCACATTCTATCAGAAAATATGGATGACACTCTTTTTCTTAGCGACTTGAGTCAACCATTTTTACTAGAAAAAAATTATTTCAAATTGTATCCAGCTTGTCGATTTACACACTCAGCACTAGATGCGGCTACACAGTTGTTAAACGAAAACGACATAGATGTAAAGGGGATTCATGTCATTGAAGTTGAAACCTATCAATTAGCAGCCAGATTAAAAGAATCAAAGCCAAAAACCTATTTACAAGCGAAATTTTCGATCCCTTATTTGCTTTCTGTATTGTTTCATCGAGAAAACTTGTTTGATTGTTTTCAAGATTGTGTAATGCGAAATCCATCGGTTCTTTCACTTGCTGCAAAAGTAGTTGTGAAAGAAAATCCTACGATGACAAACGCTTTGCCGAGAAGACGTCCCGCTTTAGTAAGAGTTATATATTCAGATCAATCATCTATTGAAGCTTATGTAGAAGAAGCGCAGGGAGGATACATCTACCCTCTACCAAAACAGAAGTTAAGAGAAAAATATCGCCATATGTTACGTGCATTTGTTTCTGAGGAAAAAATACAAGAGCTTGAACAGATAACAATGAAGTTAGATTCACTCCCTTCGTTTTCAGATTGGGTTAAACAGATTACGATGGAGGATTCACATGCAGAGTTTACGAGTTAATATGACCAGGTTAAAAAGTAATTTACGAGAAGTGAACGAACTTGCTAATGCAGGAAGCGAAGGATACACGAGGTTAGCTTTTTCACAAGAGGAGAAAATGGCTCTGCATTGGTTAAAACAAAAGTTGATCGATTTAAATGTTGACGTAGAATGTGACTCAGTCGGTAATGTGTTCGGAAGAGCGGGAACGAAGAAAGAAAGCGTAGTTGGGTTTGGATCTCATTTAGACACAGTGAAAAATGGAGGGTTCCTTGACGGTTCTCTCGGAGTTGTTGTTGGGTTAGAATGCCTGCAATCGATTTTGGAAAATGGAGGAGGGCATCTTCCTTTAGGGCTTATTTGTTTTATTGCTGAAGAAGCTAATGTGTTAGGAGGAACTTTTGGAAGTCGAGCTGTAGCAGGGCAGATCTTGTTTACTGAAGAATTCGATTCCAAGCTGAAATCACTTCACTTTACAAAAGAAAGGATTACATCCGCTCAAGCTGCTCCTAAACGATGGAAGTCTTTTCTGGAGTTGCACATTGAACAAGGAACGATTTTAGAGAAGAACCATAATCAAGTTGGGATTGTGACAGCTATTGCAGGAATAATGAGGTTGCATGTAAGTGTAAAAGGAAGAGCGAGTCATTCTGGTACGACACCGATGGAAGTTCGGCAAGATGCTCTAGTAGACGCAGCTTCATTGATTTTAGAAGTAAATAGAATCGCAAAGGAAAGAGGCAAGAAGTTTGTAGCAACCGTTGGCAAGCTAACCGTTTATCCGAATTCAGCAAATGTCGTTCCTGGACAGGTCGAGCTAATAATTGAAGCAAGAAGTGGAGACTGGATCGACCTTCAACGGTTTGAAAAAGAGATTCGCTCTTTCGTTGAAGAGCAGCTTCAGGCTGTTGTAACAGTAGAGGTTGAAAAGAAACCGAGTCAGTTATCAGCATTCGTTCAGAATTCTATTGAGGAAAGCTGCAAGGCTTTGGCTTTACCATATCAACGGATCGTTAGTGGTGCTAACCACGATGCCAATTCTTTAACGAAAGTAACCAATGTGGGAATGATCTTTGTTCCAAGTATAAATGGAATTAGTCATCATCCTGAAGAATGCACGAATTGGGACGACATTGAAGCTGGTGCAAATGTTATGTTACAAACGATTTTGTTATTAGCAAGCAAATAAGAATGAAAAACGTACCTAAATTATAATCTTTCTATTCCGAATCTTCTGAAAAAAATTATTGAAAGGGGTGATGGGTCAATTTTTTGAGAAGGCAAGATTGGAATAAAAATAAGGAGTTGGAATGATGTCGAAGATTGATACTCTCATAATTCATGCAGACTTATTTACGATGCAAGGAGACGGTGTTGGATATGTTGAGGATGGTGCTGTAGCTATTGATGCGGGGAAAATTGTTGCTGTTGGACCTTCGGATGAATTGTTAAAAGAGTATTCAGCTGAAGAGACTGTGGATGCGACAAATAAAATGGTCATTCCTGGGTTCGTGGATGCTCATATGCATACCTCTTTAGGTATTTTAAGAGGACTGGCGCAAGACACAAGTTTATGGATGCACAAAGGGATTGGTCCTTACAATCCTTTTATGAATGATGTCTATCGTTTAGCTGGAAGCAAGATGAACATTTTAGAAGCATTGGCCGCAGGAACAACAACTTTTGGCGATTACTCTACGCCAATCAATGAAATCGCTCAGTTTTTTCAAACATTAGGTGCAAGAGCCAGACTAACTGGTTTCATTCGAGAAGTTCCAGAAGTTTTAGACAAACTTCAAGAAGATGATCTGTATCCATTTGATCCTGCTATTGGTGAAAGAACATTAAATGAAAACCTAGAGTTGGTCGACCGGTGGCATGGTAAGGAAAACAACCGTATTACTGCTTTGTTAGGACCTCAAGGACCAGATTTTATGAGCCTTGAATGCTTAAAAAAAGTAAAAGAAAAAGCAACTGAAAAAAATGTCATGATTCATATGCATGTAGCGCAAGCCGCCCGAGAAACAAAGCAAATGGTTGGCAGGTACGGGAAACGCTCGATTCCATTTTTAGATGAAATCGGATATTTGGATGACTCCCTTTTGGCTGTTCATATTACAGATGCAACAGATGAAGAAGCTCGTCTTCTTGTGAAAAGAGGCGTATCAATGGTTCTGTGTTCAGGAAGCATTGGAATTATTCGCGGTGAAGTACCACCTGTTATGCCGTTTTTAGAAGCTGGTGGGAAAGCGGCTCTTGGCTCAGATCAAGCTCCAGGAAACAACTGCAATCAGATGATAAACGAAATGAAACTCACAGCGTTATTTAACAAAATTAAATACAAAGATCCTGAGGTCATGCCGGCTTGGAAGGTATTGCGCATGGCTACGATTGAAGGAGCTCAAGCTATTGGTTTAGGAGAGGAAGTCGGGTCGTTAGAAGAAGGGAAAAAGGCGGACATTGTATTTATTGATCTATCAGCCAAAACGATGCAGCCAGTCATTAAAACACCGATGCGCAATCATGTACCTAATTTGGTTTATTCAGCAAGAGGGCATGAAGTATGCAAAGTAATGGTAGATGGAAAAACATTATATGAAAACGGTGAATTTTTGACTGTCAATGAACAAGAAATTTTACAAGATTGTCAAGAACTTGCAACGAAATTAACGAACGAAGTGAGTGAAGAGAAATTTAAGATCACGAAAGGAGCTGAGTTTATGAAAGAAGGGAAGTTATAAGAGGTTTGTATTAAAAGGTGGAAGGAGGTGGTAGATTTTTCTATCTATACCAGCTGTCAAAAAAAGTTAAATCTGAAATGGTGAAGACAATAAAAACGAGAGAATTAGGAGGGGAAACGATGGTAAAAAGAATTCATTTGTTTCTTTTGTTAGTAGTGTTATCGATAGGTTTGTTTGCATGTAGCTCAGGTGAAGTAGATTCTACGGATGATACAGGAACAGATGAGGCGGAGTCGGTCACGGATGAAAATAATGAAGAAGCAACGGTTAATGAAGATGCAACTTTAAAAGTGGCGCTACAAAGTATCCCTCCTGCTCTTGATCCACATATTACTGGGTCAACCATGACGATGGAGCTAGCACGTCCAGTTTTTGAATCGCTCGTTGCTTTTGATAGCAATTTTGAGCCACAGCCAGTGTTGGCCGAATCATGGGATGTTAGTGATGACCAGAAAACCTTTACTTTTCATTTAAGAGAAGGAGTCACTTTCCATAATGGAAAAGAAATGACTTCAGCTGATGTTGTCGCATCGATGAATCGTTGGAAAGAGTTAAACGCAACTGCAACGCGAGTTTTGGGTCCAGGTGAATTTGAGGCAGTAGATGATTATACGGTTGTCTTAACATTAGAAGATTCCAATTTTGTTACGTTTAATATTTTAGCGCTACCTGCTCAATTTGCAGCCATTATGCCTGAAGAAATTGTGGGAGGCGCAGGATCAGGTGCAGTGGAAGAGTATATTGGAACAGGACCATTTAAGGTTTCAGAGTATGTATCTGACCAGTACCTTCATTTAGCAAAGTTTGATGATTACCAGTCATTGACAGATGCAGCTGATGGCCTTGCAGGTAAAAAAGAAGCTCTTGTCAGCAACATCGAAATCGACTTTGTAAGTGATGACTCGACTCGGGTATCAAGTATGGTTACAGGAGAGTACCACATTGGACGTGGGCTGCCTTATGATAACTTTGATCAGTTAGAAGCTGATGCCAATGTGGAAACGCATATTCATGAAGGTGGAACGGACTTTATTGTATTTAACAAAGAAGAAGGGTTTTTTAGCAATCAGACAGCAAGACAAGCCATTTTAGCAGGGTTAGATAAGGTGGCTTTGTCATTAGGAACGTACTCGGATGAACGCTTCTTTGACATGAATCATTCTCTTAGTTTACAAGAACAAGTGAACTGGTACAGTGATGCCGGAGCAGAGCTATATAACCAAAATGATCCTGAAAAGGCAGCACAATTATTGGAAGAAGCAGGATATAACGGTGAGGAGATAACGATTATTGCGAGTAATATTCAAACTCATCATAACACAGCCATTGGTTTACAGGCTCAGCTAGAAGGGCTCGGAATGAATGTGAAACTTGAAACGTATGAATTTGCTACAATTCTGGAATATCGTAATGATCCAAGTAACTGGGATATTTTCATTGTTGATTTAGCAACAGAGTCCATTCCAACCACGTACCTATTCTATAACCCTACTTGGGCAGGATGGACGGATAGTGAGGAAATACAAGATTTGTTGGACGGTATCCAAACTGCAAGCAATCAAGAGGAAGCGACAGCTCTAGCAGCCGACCTCCAAGCTGCATTTTATGAGTATGTTCCAGTTATTAAACCGAGTAATCGACAACTCTTTAATGCAACGAATACAAGTATTAACGGATATGACTTCTTTAGCAACGGTATGATTCTATGGAATGTATCAGTAGAAGAATAGATTAACAACAAAGGGTGGTTAATATGATCAAATATACATTAAATCGACTACTAGCAATCATTCCGGTTTTATTAGTGGTTGCAATAGTTATCTTTTCCATTATTCATTTAACCCCCGGAGATCCTGCAACTGTTATGTTAGGTTCTGAAGCTTCTCCCGAACGAGTTCATGAACTCAGGGAGGAGCTCGGGCTTAACCTTCCATTGCCACAACAATTTGTACAATGGTTAACAGGTGTAATACGGGGTGATTTAGGAAATTCGGTCTTTTTACAGAAACCAGTTCTTGACGTATTCATCTCTCATTTAGGTCCTACATTTTCATTAGCCATCTTCGCTCAAATCATTGCTATAGCGATTGCTATTCCCTTGGGGGTTCTAGCTGCAGTGAAAAGAGGTACGTTTGTAGATCAAGCTATTATGAGCATAGCTTTGTTAGGGATTTCCGTACCAAGTTTTTTATTAGGCTTGTTTTTGATTTTATTTGTATCTGTTCACTTAGGATTATTGCCGGTCGCTGGTTATCAACCATTGTCAGCTGGGTTAATCGAACATCTGAAATACTTACTTCTTCCTGCCTTTGCACTAGGATTTATGCAATCAGCCATTATAACGAGAATGACACGTTCATCCATGCTTGATACACTAACGCAAAACTTTATTAAAACAGCCCGTTCAAAAGGGTGAGTCAAGCAATTGTCGTATACAAGCATGCTTTGCGAAATGCCTTTGTAACGATTTTAGAAGTGATCGGACAAACATTTACAACGCTTTTAGCTGGGGCGGTCGTGGTTGAATTTGTTTTCAATGTACCTGGAATTGGCCAATTGATCGTTAATTCTATTGAACGTCGCGATTTTGCTTTAATACAGGGAACCGTATTATTAATTGCAGCAGGATATGTGCTTATCAATCTAGTTGTTGATTTGTTATATGGAGTAGTAGATCCGAGAGTTCGACTAAATCGAAAGTAAGGAGGGAGTTCTTATGGCTGAAATAGCAAAAGGCAGAGTGATGGACCCAACAACAGAAGAGTTAAGTGAAGTAAAGGCAAACTTAAAAAAAGAACGTAGACAGGTCATGATCCGAAGAATCTTGTCGAATAAGATGGCTGTTACAGGCAGTATTATTATCTTGATCTCAGTTGTGATCTCTTTATTAAGTCCGCTACTTGTTTCATATACGCCATTTGAAATGAATCCTGCAAACCGGCTACAGCTCCAAGTGCAGATCATTATTTTGGAACAGATACGTTTGGAAGAGATGTATTTGCCCGTGTTATATATGGTATCCAAGCGTCAATGTTAGTTGGATTTACTGTCACTCTTCTATCGGGAGTGATTGGAACCATTGTTGGATTATATGCTTCTTACTATCGATTTCTAGATCATATATTAATGAGAATTTGTGATGGACTAATGTCATTTCCCTCAGTTCTTCTAGCGATTGCGTTAGTGGCTGCTATGGGACCAAGAATGGAAAATGTCATTATTGCATTATCGATTGTCTTTTTTCCTCTTATTGCTCGTGTGGTACGTTCATCCGCAATTGTCGTAAGGGAACAAACGTATATTGAAGCATTAAAATCAATGGGAGCTAGCTCTTGGAGAATTATTTGGTTGCATATTGCTCCAAATACAACGTCTCCTCTTATCATTCAAGCTACATTTATTTTTGCCATCTCGTTAGTTATCGAAGCGATGCTTAGTTTCTTAGGAGCAGGGATTCCAGCTCCTCACCCAAGTCTAGGAAACATTTTATATGATGGGAAGAATGTGATTACAACTGCTTGGTGGATGACTGTATTTCCGGGAGGAGCGATTATTATGATCGTGCTAGCTTTAAATCTATTTGGAGATGGTTTAAGAGACTTCCTCGATCCTCATTCAAATCGATTTAAGTAAAGACGATAACCGAAAAAATCGACATGAAGGAGCGAAGCATATGTCTGAACAACCATTATTAGAGGTGAAAAATTTAAAAAACGAAATTCGCTACTGAAAAAGGGGACGTTACGGCGGTAGACGGAATTTCCTTTGTTGTGCAAAAAGGTGAGACTTTAGGCATTGTGGGAGAATCAGGATGTGGGAAAAGTGTCACGGCAGAATCAATTCAAAGACTACTAAATGAAAAGACAACCAAGTATGAAGGTCAAATTAATTATAAAGGAAGAAACTTACTAGAGCTTTCTGAAAAAGAGATGCGAAAAATTAGAGGAAACGAGATTTCGATGATTTTTCAGGACCCAATGAGTTCTCTAAATCCTGTTTATACTATAGGCGATCAAATTGTAGAGGCAATCAGGCTTCATCAAAAACGATCAAAGAGGGAAGCGTATGAGCAAGCTATAACGATGCTAAAGCTTACGGGGGTTCCGGCTGCAGAAAAACGTATTCATGATTATCCTCATCAATTATCAGGTGGGCTGAGGCAAAGAGTCATGACAGCTATTGCTCTCTCCTGTAATCCTGGGTTGTTAATAGCAGATGAACAACAACAGCGTTGGATGTGACGATTCAATCGCAAATACTAGATTTAATGAATGATTTAAAGAAAAAGTACAATATGGGAATCATCATGATCACCCATGACCTTGGAGTAGTAGCAGAAGTATGCTCACGGGTGGTGGTCATGTATTTAGGGCAAGTGATAGAAGAAGCAGATGTTCATTCCCTTTTTGAGAATCCGTTACATCCTTATACAAAAGGATTGATGAAGTCAATTCCACAGCTTGATGGGGATCGCTCAAAGAAATTGTATGTTATAGAAGGAAAGGTTCCTAGTCTTCATCAAGTTGCTAAAGGATGTCGGTTTGCTTCGAGGTGTGACTATGCAGACCAAACATGTGAACAAGAACCAGTACTAGAATCATACTCTAGTACTCATCAAATAAAATGCTGGCATTATAACAAAATTAAGGAAAAGGAGGGAGAAAGCCATGTTGGTTAACGAGAGTCCAAGTGAAATGGAACCACTATTGCAAGTCCGTGAATTGAAAAAGTATTTCCCTGTTCGTTCCATTCTCGGACGCAAGAAACAATTTGTAAAAGCCGTTCATAACATTTCCTTTACCTTGTATGAAGGAGAAGTCTATGGATTAGTTGGAGAGTCAGGCTGTGGGAAGAGTACGACAGGACGAACGATCTTGCGCCTTACAGACCCAACGAGCGGGGAAGGGGTATTCCAAGGAAGAGATTTATTTAAGTTTTCAAACAGAGAAATGCAAGCAGTTCGTAAAGATATGCAGATGGTTTTTCAAGATCCATATTCCTCATTAAATCCAAGAAAGCGAGTAGGAAAAGCGATAGAAGAGCCTATGGCTATTCACAATATCGGACAAAATCAAAGAGAGCGAACGGAAATGACCATGGAACTTTTGAATAAAGTTGGCTTTTCGATGGACCATTATTACCGGTTCCCTCATGAATTTTCTGGGGGGCAACGTCAGCGCATTGGGTTGGCTCGTGCGTTAGCTGTTAACCCGAAATTAATTATTTGTGATGAGCCGGTGTCAGCATTAGATGTTTCCATTCAGTCACAAATCATTAACTTATTAGAAGATGTGAAAGATCAATTTCATTTAACCTATTTATTTATTGCACACGATCTCAGTGTTGTGCGTCATATTTCAGATCGAATTGGTGTGATGTATCTAGGCAATTTAGTAGAAGAAGCTCAAACAGATGAATTATTTAGTAACCCTAAGCATCCATATACGAAAGCTTTAATAAGTTCCATTCCGGTTGCAAACCCAAAACGAGCGAGAGAGCGTATTCAATTAAAAGGAGAAATTCCATCGCCATTAAACCCACCTAAAGGTTGTGTTTTTCATACGCGATGTCCATATGTAATGGAAATTTGTAAAACAGTTGCACCAGTTAAAAAGAACGTAACAAGTCAACATTCTGTAGCTTGTTATTTATACGATTCATAGTGGAGAAGGAGGGAACACGATGAAAATTGATACATTAATCGTTCATGCTGATTTATTTACAATGCAAGGAAAAGGCGTCGGTTATATCGATAACGGAGCTGTAGCCATCGATGCAGGAAAAATTGTAGCAGTCGGTCCAACGGATCAGCTGCAAAAGGAATATACAGCAGAAGAAAGAATAGATGCGACTAACAAGATGGTCTTACCAGGTTTTGTCGATGCGCACCTTCATTCATATTGGGGCATTTTAAGGGGAGTTGCACAAGATACGAGTATGTGGATGCATAAAGGAGTAGGCCCTTTTCGACGCTATTTAACAGATGAAAATCGATTAGCAGGTAGCAAAATGAATATATTAGAAGGGTTAGCGGCGGGGACGACTACTTTTTGTGATTATTCAACTCCGATCCTTGATATTGCACAGTTTTACAAGCAATTGGGAGCAAGGGCTCGCTTAACTTGTTTTATTAAGGAAGTTCCAGACGTATTAGATACGTTACAAGAAGATGACCTATATCCATTTGAACCTGCTATTGGAGAAAAAACACTTCACGAAAATTTAGAGCTGGTAGATCGGTGGCATGGGTATGATGACAACCGTATTACAGCTACACTAGGCCCACAAGGACCTGATTTTTTAAGCGTTGATTTAATGAAAAAAGTGAAAAATATTGCAAATGAAAAACAACTGAAGATTCATATGCATGTGGCTCAAGCAGCAAGAGAAACAAAACAAATGGTTGGCAGGTACAACAAGCGATCCATTGCTTTTTTAGATGAGATTGGGTATTTGGACGATTCTCTTATAGCTGTTCACTTAACTGATGCCACAAAAGAAGAAGTAGAATTATTAGTGGAGCGTGAAGCTTCTATGGTTGTTTGTTCTGGTGCGATCGGCATTATCCGTGGAGAAGTTCCACCGGCTTGTTCATTTTTAGAGGCTGGCGGAAACGTTGGTTTAGGTTCAGATCAATCAACGGGTAACAATTGCAATCAAATGATCAATGAAATGAAGTTAACGGCTTTATTTAATAAAATTAAATACAAAAACCCTGAAGTATTGCCAGCATGGAAAGTTCTACGGATGGCAACTGTTGAAGGAGCGAAAGCAGTCGGACTAGGAGATGAGATCGGTTCCCTTGAAGTGGGGAAAAAAGCAGATATTGTATTTGTTGATTTAACGGCAAAAACGATGCAGCCTGTCATAAAATCTCCGATGCGTAATCATGTTCCGAACTTAGTCTATTCTGCACGCGGTCATGAGGTTTGTCGCGTCCTGGTTAATGGTCAAACCCTTTATGAAAACGGAAAGTACCTCACAGTGAATGAAGAGGATATCGTCGATCAGTGTCAACGTTTTGCAACAGAAACGACCGAGAAAGTAACAAAAGAGCATTTTCGTATAACAAATGCCTATGAATTTATGAAACAAGGACAATTATAGACGTTGGGCTCAAAAGAAAAGGGGGATCCTATGCTGACAATTTCTCACGAACAAATCCAAGCGGTGTATTCAATGGAGCAATGCATTGGTGACATGAAAGAAGCTTTTCGCTTGTATATGGAAAACAAGACAAAAGCCCCCGTTCGGACCATTATTGAGCATGCGCTTCCAAATGCTAATACATTGTATATGCCATCTTACATTGAAGGACTAGAATATGAAACAGTAAAAGTAGTAAGCATCTTTCCGAATAATAAAGAGGCAGGTTTACCAACATTGCAAGGAATCATCTTGTTAACAGAAACGAATCACGGTCGTCACCTTGCGACAATTGAAGCGAGTGGATTAACTGTACTACGGACGGGCGCAGCTGCTGGGGTAGCGACGGAGTATTTGGCTAATAAAGATGCAACATCGTTGTCAATCCTAGGCTGTGGTGCTCAAGCTCGTGGTCAATTTGAAGCCGTTTGTAGCGTCCGTCCCATTACGAAAGTGTTTTTATGGAATCGTTCGCTTGAAAAGTCTCTTGCCTTTAAAGAAGAAATTGAATCGAAATATAGGTGGAAGGGAGATGTCTACATTTGTGAAAGTGCAAATGAAGCTGCGGCAAACGCGGATGTTCTTTGTTTGAGTACGAAGTCCAATGAAGCATTATTTGATGCGGATGTGTTGCGTTTAGGTGTGCATATTAACGCAATTGGAGCATATCGCCCCGACTTAGAAGAGTTTGGTTTTGATACGTTACAAAGAGCGGACCAAGTTTGGGTTGATACAATTGAGGGAGCAAAGCATGAAGCTGGTGATTTAATACAACCGATAGATAGCGGGCTATGGTCTTGGGAGGATGTAAAAGGAGAAGTGGCTGAATTAGTAGTCGGAAAAAAAGCGGGACGGGTTGGAAAAGAAGATATCACGATTTATAAATCAGTTGGAATTGCGTACATGGATACGATTGCGGCAACAAAGGTATACAATCTAGTTAACAAACAGACACAGGCAAATCAAACGTAATGCCATCTAAGTAGTGTAATAGAAGAGCCATAACCGCGATAATCAAACTGAAACTTAGGATGAATGAGGGTGGGAAGGCTGAACAGCAAGAGAGTGAAAAAAACGTTAGATGATATTAATCAATTTGGCGCTACGAAAAGTGGCATGTTTAGATTGGCCTATTCAGCAGAAGAAAAGGCTGCTCAAGAGTACATTATGACGGTTTGTAAAAAAAGTGGGTTCAGTGTGAGAGTAGATCAAGCGGGTAATGTGATCATTAGACGGTCTGGCTTAGATGATTCATTACCAGCTGTAGCAATAGGCTCACATTTAGATACTGTGTATAACGGCGGTAAATATGATGGTGTAGTGGGAGTTGTCGCAGGTATTGAAGTATTGCAACAGCTAGAGGAAAGACAAATTGAAACCCTACACCCGGTCGAACTAATCATTTTTGCATGTGAAGAATCTGCTCGCTTTCATGTAGCGATGATTGGGAGTAGAGCGATGATTGGTGAACTAGATAAAGAGTATGTTGGTTTATTAAAGGATAAGAACAACCAGTCCATTGTTGAAGTTTTTCACGAAAGGTCTCTCAACTTTCAAGAAATCGAACAAGCAAAAAGAAAAAAGTCAGAATTAAAAGTTTTCTTCGAGTTGCACATTGAACAAGGATGTCGTTTGATCGAAGAGGATAAAACAATTGGCATTGTTACTGGAATTGCAGCTCCTATACGATTGTCGTTAACGGTCGTGGGAAAAAGTTCGCATTCTGGGACTACTACAATGGAGCATCGAAGAGATTCGTTTCTAGCTGCAGCCGAGTTAAGCCTTGCTCTTGAAGAAGCGGCCAAAACAGAAAAGCGGTTTGATACAGTTGCCACGGTTGGAGTAGTGGACGTCCAACCGGGAGCGATAAACGTAATTCCTGGAAAAACAAATCTCAAAGTTGATATTCGTAGCATTAGTAGAAAATCACGCGGTCGTGTCCTGGCCATGTTGGAAGAGGCTATTAAAGAAGTAGAAGCCAAACGAAAGGTTGAGGTTCTACTAAATTGGAAAACGGATGAAGACCCAATCCAAATGGATGAAATCATCGCAAAAAACGTTCAGTCTATATGTGAAAGACGCAAGATTTCCTCGATGTTTATGCCGAGTGGTGCTGGTCACGATGCGATGAATATGGCAAAATGTTGGCCTACTGCATTGCTTTTTGTTCCATCGGTTCATGGATTAAGTCATCATCCAGATGAGTTTACGAAAGTTGAAGATATTGTTCAAGGGGTTGCGGTTTTGAAAGATCTCGTCTTATCACATGCAATAGCTAGAAAGGAATGAATCAATTGGAATGGGATTTGGTTGTGAAGAACGGAACGATCGTATCCAATGCAGATCTGTATAAAGGCTCTGTTTACATTAAGGATGGAAAAATAGTCGCAATTACTAGCGAACCATTAATGGGAGAAACAAAAAAAGTAATTGATGCAAGCGGTCAGTATGTTTTTTCGGGATTTATTGATACGCATATTCATTCTAGGGATCCAGGTGCAACACATAAAGAGGACTTCTATTACTCTACTAAGGCAGCAGCTGCAGGTGGGGTTACAACTGTTTTTGAAATGCCTAACACAAATCCACCGATTAATCATGCTTCAAATTATTATAGTCAAGTAGATCATTTAAAAAGCAAAGCATGGGTTGATTTCGGAGTTTGGGGAATTTCGCTCGGTCCTGTGAATTTACATGAATTACAAGGATTGCATGAAGCAGGAGTGATTGGTTTCAAGTTTTTCTGGGGATATGCCATACATGCGAAATCGTATCAGCTCATGTATCACTATGAAGATAACATGGAAGAG
The DNA here is from genome assembly GCF_000513095.1 of Halalkalibacter wakoensis JCM 9140. Taxonomy (GTDB): domain Bacteria; phylum Bacillota; class Bacilli; order Bacillales; family Bacillaceae_D; genus Halalkalibacter; species Halalkalibacter wakoensis. The sequence goes on along the minus strand of NZ_BAUT01000056.1, from coordinate 5,829 downwards.
GTAATCCCGCCTTTAAATGATGGTGAAGTATTTGATATTTTTTCTGAAGTCTCAAAAACGGGTAACATACTGGCGATCCATGCAGAAAATCATGATATAATCCAACAATTTACTAAGAAAGCCAAACAGTCAGCAGGACGCTCTTACGAAGATTTTCTTAATAGTAGGCCTAACCTAGCAGAGGAATTGACAATTCAAACGGGGATTGCCATGGCGAAAAAGACAGGAGCACGCTTGCATATTTTACATGTGAGCACAGCTGAAGGTGTTGCGTTGATTCGTCAAGCTCAAAAAGAAGGCTATCACATTACAGCTGAAACATGTCCTCATTATCTTTTTTTAACAAATGAGGATTATGAAAGAATTGGTACTAGTATGAAAGTGTATCCGCTTGTGAAAAGGAAGAAAGACCAAGATGCGCTATGGGAAGGAATTAAAGATCGGACACTCTCTCTCGTTTGCTCAGATCATGCTCCTCATACAGAAGAAGAAAAAGAAGGGGACTTGTGGTCGATACCAGCTGGGATGTGCGGTGTGGAAACGTTAGTCCCCCTAATGCTTGATGCGGTGAATAAGGGGAAGATAGAGTTAGTAGATTTAGCTTTTTTGCTATCTGAAAGCCCTGCAAAACTATTCGGAATCGACAAGCAAAAAGGTTCAATTCAGGTTGGGAAAGACGCTGACCTGACAATTGTTGACAAGGATCTAGAGTACACTTTGAAACGAAGTGATTTGCACAGCAAAAGCAAAGTGACAGCTTTTGATGGATTTCATCTAAAGGGAAAACCAACGGCTACGATTGTTCGTGGCAACATTGTCATGCTTCATGGTGAAATTCTAGAAAAACCAATTGGCCAACACGTGTGTCCTTTTAATGAAGGAGAATGACAATGAACCAGAAACTTAGTTTTATCGCAACTGGAGATAGTTTTATTACAAGGAGAAAAGCCAATAAAGCTAAGGATAGCCCGTTAGTCGACCTTATTAAAAAAGCCGAATTTCGTTTCACAAATTTAGAAGTGACAGTCCATGATTTTGAAGGGTACCCTGGAGCGCTTAGTGGTGGGACGTGGGCAGTAGCGTCACCTACCACTCTTGAGGATTTACAAAGCTATGCCTTTAACTGTCTAACCTGGTGCAATAATCATACACTTGATTATTTGTATGGAGGTCTAGAAGCAACAGAAAAGAACTTAAATGATAGGGGTTTTGTCCATGCAGGGGTGGGAAAGAATTTACACGCTGCCGCTGCTCCAAAGTATATAGAATGTCCTAATGGAAGAGTGGCTCTAATTGGAGCGACATCTACCTTTCATGACTTTTGGAGAGCAGGAAAACAAAGAGAGGATTTACGAGGTAGACCTGGAATTAATCCACTACGATTTGATACAACATACTACGTAAACAAAAATCGTTTGCAGCAACTGACTGAAATTGCAAAAGTGACAAACATAAACGCAGAAACGAACTTAGCGATTAAAGAAGGCTTTGCATTAAAAGGTGACTCTTTCCATTTTGGTTCTTATTCCTTTAAAGAGAGTGAAAATGAAGGGATGATCAGACGTCCTCATATGTTAGATATGAACCGAATCATTTCCGCGATACATGAAGCAAGCCGACAAGCTGATTACGTAGTGGTTAGTATTCATTGTCATGAGATGGATGGAGAACGAAAGGAAAAAGCTCCTGACTTTTTGGAGGAGTTTTCAAAACGATGCATTGATGAAGGCGCCCATGCAATAATTGGTCATGGTCCGCACATTTTAAGAGGTATTGAGATTTACAAGAAACGTCCTATCTTTTATAGTCTTGGAAATTTCATTTTTCAAAATGATACGGTAGCCTCGTTGCCTCATGATTTCTATGAACAGTACGGAATGAAAAATGGAAATGTAGCAGATGCTCTAGACGTTCGAAGTGCTCATAATACAAAAGGACTTGGAACAAATAAAAAAGTGTGGCATTCAGTTATTCCCTATTGGGAGATGGAAAATGGTCAATTGACTCATTTATCACTGTTCCCAATTGATCTTGGCTTTGGTTTACCCCGCTATAAAAGGGGATGGCCCAGGCTTACAGAAAGTGAAGAGGCATTAAAAGAAATTCAAGCCTTGTCCATTGACTATAATACGAAGATTGATATCCAAAATGGAATTGGCAATGTAAGACTATAGGTGGGTCATGGGGACAGGTTGAGGCCACTGAAAAAGGTAAAAACCAACCTTTTTCAGTGACTTTTATATAAGTAGGAATGGCTCCGCACGTTGCGCGCTTGGTATGAGAAACCCACTCATACCAAGCTTTTTCAAAAGACTGCAACGGCTTCGCGCATTCCTTCGAGGGCACTAAAAAAGGTGAAAGTCGACCTTTTTCAGTGCCCTCGGACAGGTTCCTTGACCCAGTTTGCTCTAGTGGACTTAGGTTCCGTTATCTGTGACAAAAACAGCGATTTCGGGGTGTTCGCGGACTGTGGTTCCGCTATTTCATGTTTTGAGGCTGTTAGAATAGAGTTTTTCAGTGAATAGCGGATTCTGTGTCCGCCCAACCTTTTAATAAGCTCATTTTTGATGTAATAGCGGAACGGGTGTCCACTTGGATGAACAATTGCTGTTGATTGGGATAAAACTCGACCTGAATCTAGGAAGCAAACTCACAATCAACAAGTCTATCCTCTTTAATATTACTGATATCCCCATCTTCTTTTAAAAAAGGAAAATTTTAGTTTGTTATTGTGATCAAAGTCACAGTTGTTGCTCGCTCTTAGCAGTATGATCAAAGTGTAAGACATGTACTTGTTCATAAGGAGAGATGAGCGATGAAAGCAGCTGTTGTAAATGAGTTTAAACAAACACTCGAAGTAAAGGATGTTGAAAAACCAGTTTTAACACATGGGGAAGTTCTAGTTCGCATTAAGGCTTGCGGAGTCTGCCATACAGACTTACATGCTGCACATGGAGACTGGCCAGTGAAACCGAAACTTCCATTAATCCCAGGTCATGAAGGGGTTGGCGTGATTGAGGAAGTGGGTACTGGGGTTGCTCACCTGCAAGTAGGAGATCGGGTAGGGATTCCTTGGTTATACTCAGCTTGCGGACATTGTGAATACTGCTTAACGGGGCAAGAAACACTTTGTGAAACTCAACAAAACTCTGGTTATTCTGTTGATGGAGGATATGCAGAATACTGCAAAGCGGATGCTAATTATGTCGTAAAAGTACCAGCTAATTTAAGCTATGAGGAAGCTGCGCCGATTTTTTGTGCCGGTGTCACAACGTATAAAGCATTGAAAGTAACCGACGCTAAACCAGGTGAGTGGGTTGCGATTTACGGTGTTGGAGGTTTAGGGCATGTTGCGGTGCAATATGCGAAAGCAATGGGGCTTCATGTCGTTGCGGTTGATTTAGGGAATGATAAGCTGGAACTTGCGAAAGAACTTGGTGCCGATCTTGTCGTGAATCCGAAAGATCAAGACCCAGCTGTCTTTATAAAAGAAAAAGTTGGTGGTGTACATGGTACTGTAGTAACTGCTGTATCGAAGCCGGCATTCCAATCAGCCTTTCAATCTGTTCGTCGAGGTGGAACTTGCGTGTTAGTTGGATTGCCACCTGAAGAAATGCCAATTCCTATTTTTGATACCGTGCTTGGCGGAATTAAAGTAATTGGTTCTATTGTAGGAACAAGAAAAGACTTACAAGAAGCGCTTCAATTTGCGTCAGAAGGACAAGTGAAAACAATTATTGAAACACAACCATTAGAAAAGATTAATGACGTTTTTGAACGTATGGAAAAAGGCGACATTAATGGTCGAGTCGTTTTAACATTAGAGTAAGTTGAGAAAAAAGGTTTGAATCACGCAAGAAAAGGTGTGGTTCGGTCAAATATAAAAGCCGCTGAAGAAGGTGAGAGTTCCCTTAATTCAGCGGCTTATTTAAGTGGATGTGGTCTTTTTTCTACCTAGAAATGAAATTCCTAATGCAATCACTGAAACAAAAGGTAAAAAGGAAGTCCAGCCCATAAAGTAAAATAGCGGACCAAAAAAACTATCCCACCAATTAACATGATTATTTGAGATTTTTTTTGAAATCCGTAAACAGAAAGGGATAAGCCAGCTATCATCAAGAACACAAGAATTAAATGAAGCAAATTCAAGTCATTACCTCCGTTTAACATGAACTTTCAATTTTTTGTATATTACTACTTTAACATAAGCTTTAGGGATATCTCCCTGAGCTATGCTACATAGTTTCCGAGATGACAGGTAGTTACTCGGGTATCAATGGGCTCCGAAAATGGCTGGTCGCGTATACCTAGGATTTGCGGTTGAAGTCTCGTTAAGATCAGTCTTGCTTTTTTACGAATCGACCGACACTCCATGGTACTGAAATAGGATAACAACAAGAACGCCCGCTCCTGTAACAGGAAGGGTGTTCGGTTCTAATGCCAATCAAAGTCATAGTATTCCTTGAAAATTAATTTGCTTAGTCTTTCAAGGGTACTGTGGTGATCTCGCCCATCTCCATTTAACATAAATTCTTCTCCACAATGACTTTTTGTTAACTCAAAGCCTGTGTATGAAATAGAGGTAACGTGATCTTCACCATGGTTGGAGAAGCTACCTGTACCAAAAACATTGACGCAAGAATTCTCTATGGGTGTTCGGTTACCTTGATCATCTACATAATAATATTGATCAGTTACGGTTCCGTAATCCAAATCATTTGTAGAAGTGACAAAATACCCTTCTTCGTTGATTGGATGAAGAGAATATTTGCCCTCTTTCTCCACTTTCGGGGCTCCTCTAACGTTATAAAATGCATAAACCTCACCCTCGTATCCTTCGGGTATTAAATAAATATCATTGGTTTCGCTGTTGGACACGGAAATGTAGATAAAAAACGCAAGTAAAGTTATCCCAACGCCTATTACTAAACTAACTGCTTTCTTAACAAAAGGAGAGAGTCGTTGGACTTTTTCTACCATTAAGTAAATGAAGAATGAGACGATACCTGCTATGAGACAAAAGGGCACGAAGAACAGAGACGTAAAAATGAAACTTTCGAAAAAAGAAAAATAATACGTGTTCGGATCTCTTTGTGATAAAGGTGTGTAATGGATAATTGAAAAAGTAGCGGTTATAATGACCGATACAACAAATGATATGAGCAGGACGGTTAAAAGTCTCAAAGGTACCCTTTCCCTTCTATATTAATAGTCTATAGATGATTTTCTCACGTGTTTACAAAAAGGGAAAGTAAAATTCATGCAAAAATGGTCGGTTAGCTGAGTGGATTTTGAGTTGAACCGAATTTTTTATGTTTATAGTGTGTTCATATTTTGGAATGGTTAAGGGTGTTGTGGAGTTTTTTAGAATGAAAGTGTGGGTGTGGGGATGACTGACAAGTTGTTAGGTATTGTTCATTTACTTAAGTTTAGAGAGTATTATGTTTAAATTGTTGTAGATGGGGGATAGTTATTTAATGAATTTAAATTTTTGTTGACCTACTTGTCGAATTATGATAAATTATTAAATCTAGTCACAAAAAAACATCTCGAAATTAAGTGTTGCGTAGAATTTTTATTTGTGATATATTATTAATTGTCGCCGCGATTGATTAGTTGATTCGCTGGTGAATGCGCAAAAAACTTTTTCAAAAAAGTGTTGCGCGGAACGGATTATTGTGTTAAGATATTAAATGTCGCTGAGGAAAACGGCGATGGACGAGTTCTTTGAAAACTGAACAAAAGCCAAGCGAAATAGAGATGCATGATATCTCGTCAATTATTTTCGTGATTTTAGAAAAAAATCACAACGTATCGTTAGACGTATAT
>NZ_BAUT01000057.1 GCF_000513095.1 Halalkalibacter wakoensis JCM 9140 | reverse complement strand
ATTCATCTATAAAGTTATTAATTTCTCTACCAAACTCCAAAGCGGTTCCTCCCTTTTATTCAGAGACCCATTCTCTAAAACTTTTAGATGTTCCATTTAAATATTTAATATATAACACACCATAGTTATCAATAACATAATTATAGAGCCCTAAGTACTCTTGTCCTTCAAATGTATCTTTTTGATATGAAGAATTATTAATAGGCAGAATTGCTACTTTTCCTCTATAACCATCATAATATCCTAATTCCCAAGGCATCCACTTCGAATCAGAAGAGTTATCAGAGGTGGCAAAGAACAAACTTCTACAATTTTTCATTCTGTTTCTTAACTGATTTGCTGTTTGAGCATTTACATTCTCTCTACTCATTTGTCTATCTTCAATCCAATCTACATAGACCTCATACCCTTTTTCCTCTAAAGTGTTTTTCAGTCCTAGAATTACCTCTGCATCTTGGTAACTGTGAGATAGAAAGATGTCATAAGATTTAAACGGACTGTAGGCATTGTAACTCTCATTTAAGATCTTCGATGCTGTTTTAGTATTGAAACTTTTTTGAACTACTGAATTTGCCTTATTAATTAAGTCTCTTCTTGAAAATAAAGCCATCTAAAACTCCCCCTAAATAAAAAAATTGTAAAATTCTGTAGTTAAATTGTACCATAAAATATATAATAGTACATAAATAATACGAACGTATTTTCGCAATAAATAATTAGGAGGTTACTGATGAATATATTTGATCAAATATTTAGCAGAACTAAGGTCTCACCATTAAAAAGAAAAAACGATATTGATTTTGAGATGAAAAACCAAAGTGAAAGTTTAATAAATAAGGGTTTTGAAATAATTTCAAAGTTCCAGAAAGAAGATCACAATTTAATTCTATATAGACACTTTTTTGACGAAACGCCCAAGGAGGAGGAATCGATAATCTTTCTTGGCATTAGAGTCGTGACTAAGAAAGGAATTCTTTACCCTGATCCAGTTTTAAAAGCATTCTTCAGTGATGACTTTACTGATATTTCTTTAGCCGATATTGAGATTGAAGAATATCTTTCTAATCACGGTTATGGAAGCATACTACTTAGCACCCTTATTGAGATTGCAAAACAAAGGAATATAAATAGAATTACCGGCTGGATATCCAGTGTTGATAGTGATCATATAGAAAGATTAGTTCACTTTTATAAGAAGCACAATTTCGAAGTGTACTTAGATGAAAATAGCAGAGATAGCCTAAAAATTGGAGATTTAATATGGAAAAATATCTAAATGAAGGAGATATACAAATGAGCAGCCAGTTAAATAGTTCTTCATTTGAGTACCTATTAGGGACAATCATTAAAGATGAAATATCAAACTCTGTAAATAACTTGTACAAGGATAAAGAATATTCATCAAAAAAATATTTAACTATAAAGGAAGTTGCATCTATAACTGGTATTGGCTCTTCCGTAATACGACAATTGACACTATCGAGAGCAATGCCTCATCGAAAAGTAAAATCTCGAATAATTCTGGACGAAGAGGAAATTAAAGTAACAATTGAAAATTATAGAAAGGTAGGGTGGACTGATCCAGATAAATATTGGGATGTAAAATCTGTTCAATCTGAAATTACCAACTTTCATAATACAAGGGAGGAACCAAAAATGATTGATGAGATTGTTAGAAAAATTATTAGAGAAGAATTAGCCAGTTTTTCTAGTGAAATTAAAAAAATGACAAAGAAGGACAAAGAAAGTTACTATGGCAGAACTGTCCTTACTATTAAAGAAGCAGCCAATCATTTTAGAACAAGCCCGGCTACTATCTATAGTTTAATCAAAGAAGATGGCATGCCACACTTTAAAATCCATAGCCGGCATTATATTGTTCTTGAAGAGTCAGAATCCTACTTGTGGAGGGAAACTGCAAAATCTTATGCGGATGAAGGTAATATTTATTGGCAGCGAATTTTGCAAAGACTTGATTGGGAAGAGAAGGAAAGAAATCTGGCCTACGAAAATGCTTTAAAAAGATTAGAGGAAAAACAATTTTAATACTCTTCTAAACAAAAAAACAGAAGAGTATATTTTCCCTTTCTGTTTTTTTCCTTTTGAAAACAATCGTTCTAGATTCCTATGGTTTTTCCTTGGTATACCATCTTTGAGTATAACCATCTCTTTTGTAGTATTTTGATTTAAATTGTTTCAGCGCTGCTTGATATTGTCCAAGAATCAATACAGCATCACTATTTTGAGGTAATGTTTCATCGTCTAGCAAATCCAAATATTCAATGGAGGGGTCATCAATTAGTACCTCTTCCTTAACCTCGTTCAACAATCTATTAATTAACTTAACCTTTGAAAAAGTGCACTGGCACCACCCGGATTATGTCGATTCAACTTCGACATCCTTCAAGTGGTACCAGGCGCTAATTAATCTGAAGCAATATAAACCTTATTATCAGCAGTCTCTACCTCTCCCCATACTCCGCTTTGCCTTCAACACGCGAACTTGCTGCTTCAACAATTGATTCTCTCTAACTAATAATTCATTCTCCAATTGGTAGTTACGAATTTGTTTTTTCAAAAGTGACAGGTCGTACGCTACTTTTAATTCGTGAATTTCTCCCAATTCCTCCTAACCTCCTCTTAGTCACCGGCTATGCTTTTGCTAGGTTCACAAACCTTCCATATTCCTTCTCAAACAAAGCTTCCACTGTTCCAACTGGTCCATTTCGCTGCTTTGCGACGATGATTTCCACTTTGTTTGGCTGATCCGTGTCATGGTCGTAATAATCATCACGGTACAAAAAGGCCACAATGTCTGCATCCTGCTCAATGCTGCCTGATTCCCTAATGTCTGACATCATTGGCCGTTTCACTTGGCGAGATTCTACTTTTCTTGATAGCTGCGAAAGAGCGATAATCGGGACGTCGAGTTCTCGAGCCATTGCTTTTAGAGAACGGGAGATGTCGGACACTTCTTGTTGGCGGTTTTCGCCTCGTTTGCTAGAAGGCTGGATGAGCTGGAGGTAATCAATGATGACGAGATGTTCGCGATTCGGGTATCGGCGTTTGATTTCACTTAGTTTGGAACGAATTTCAGAAACTTTGATACTCGGGTTATCGATGATTTCCATATCCCATTTTTCAATGGCTCCGATGGCGTTTGCGGCTTGCTGATAATCATCAGCGGAAAAGAACCGTGTCGGGTTTTTCCACTTCACACCGTCAATCCGACCTTCTGCGTTGATGAACCTGATCGCTAGTTGCTTATCCGCCATTTCTAAGGAAAAAAACGTCGTTACTCCTCCCTTCCGGCAATTTACGGCACCTATGTGCAAAGCAAATGCCGTCTTTCCGACAGACGGTCTTGCCGCGACGATGATCAAGTCCTGCTTCTGCCACCCTCCTGTCATTTTATCGAGATCAATGATGCCGCTTGGTCTTCCTGTTAGGTCTTCAGTCAGCTCATGCATCGTATCCGCGACATCAGCAAGAATCTCTTTTTTCGTCCGATGTTGTTTCTTAATGGTCAGCTCCTGTATTTGTTGAAGTTCCGTGATGAGAGTATCAATCGTCTCATCGTTCGCCTCACTGTAAAATTGTTCAGTAAGCTTGACGGCTGATCGCCTTCTAACATGCTCAAGGATCAATTCTTCGTAGTGCTTGAAGTTACTTGTTGTTGCGACGGCATTCATCAAATCAGATAAATAGGCCACTCCCCCAACCGATTCGAGGACATCACGTAACATCGTGACAACAGCTACAAGATCTGGAGGGGTTTCTGATTTTTCTAATGCTCGCATCGTTTGAAAGATGATCTTATGGCGGGCTTCGTAGAAATGTTCTTCCTGCAAGCTACATTCTTTGATTAGCTCAGGCTCAAGGAGAATGGCTCCAATAACAGCTTGTTCAGCGACGGATGGATGCTCACTCATGCTCTGCCTCCGTGAGTCCAAGTTGCTTGAGCCGAGCTTGAAACTCTTCTATTTGTTCTTTCGTTGGGGGATTCTGGGATGCACGTTTTTCGTACTCCTGCGTTTTTCTCAATACGGTGTTTTCCTGAGGTGGGTAAGAGGCTATATCTGAGATTGTCGGTGGCCAAGGGTTTGTGATGATGTATTCATTCAACCGTTTCATTACCCCAGCAAGGTCCATTTGCAATAAAGCGGGAACAAGGATTTTCATTTTGCGTTCAGTGAGTTCATAGGATGGGTACACTTCGTGAATGGTTAAAAGAACTTCGGCCGCTTCCTCATTTGTCATGAAAAATCACCTCTTTTCACTCGTTCAAGTAAATCAGTTGGGGAAGTTTTCTTAAAGCTCTTCTGGAATTGGGCTTCATCCGCTTCAATCGCTTGAATGGTTGTTACATTTTGATTTACCCATTTTTTCAAAATTCCTTCTGCATAATCCCAGCGTTTTTGCCTCATCAACGACTTTTGGATCGCTAACAGCACCACTTCTGGACTTAACTCTTTTACCCAATGGACAATCGACTCTGCGATAAACGGATTTAAGACTCCCATGTTTTCTTCGTAAAAACGAAATACCGCGGCGTATCGCTCTTGTTCTTCTTCTTCTTCTTCTTTTTCTTCTTCTTGTCCACTTATCGTCAACGTATCGTCTGTTTGAAGGCAAAAAGAGTCGTAGAGCGCCCGAATCGACTCATTGGCTACAAACTCTCCAATGTATTCAATAAGAGAGCGGCCCTTGACATCCTCTAGCTCCTTTTGAATGCAATCAAGCATCGGTTTGCCTCCACGCCCGAGGTTATGCTTGGCCCAGTTCTTGATCGCAAGCTCCCTTGTTTCCGCGTTATACCGAATGAGCTTATGCTGGTTTAAAAAGCGCTCAAATAACAGCTGTACGGTTTCGACGGAGAAACCCGTTTCAAAAGCGACTTGTTTTTTCGTAATCCGGTAAATGCCAATTTGAGTCACTTGCGGATTGGTGAGAAGATACATGAAAAAGAACTTATCCTCCGGTGTCATCTCCTCCATTACCTTTGGATCATGCCAGAATCCGGTTTGAATCATGCGGAATTTAGCCATATGAACAACCCCCTATTTTATGTATGTTTTCAATTTATATATAGGGAGATGAGTTGATTTTCGTAGGAGGATTTTTTAGGAGATTGCAATTTTTTTATAATAAAAGAAAACAAAAGAAGCAAAGAATGAAATCACTATAGGCGATGGCTAACGTACAAGTAAGGTAAAAAAAGCGTAAAAGTGGGTAAAAGATTATCATTCCACTCAAGTCAGAAAGAATCTCCTTGTAATATGAACATGTTACTATAACGGTGACTTCTTTCTTTACCGGAGGTCGCGACGTTATTCTTCTTGGTCAATCAAAAATGTAGCGAGCATATTTATAGGTATAGAGAAAGGCACAACGCAGATAAAATTCGCTAGTTGTGCTTCTTTCTCTTTAAACAGGTAACTTCCCCTTTAATAATTTGGAGGGCTTTTTTACGTAATACTGATCACAGTCATAAGATTGTACCGTCTCTACCACCATGTTATTCACTAGTAAAATTGCATCAAGGATATTAAAGTAAAAAAGCCTAGTTACTTATTCTCAACAAGGAACTAGGCTTTTGGACTTCCGCAATTGGGCGCTCGATTAAGGGGCTTTCATTTTCTGAACAGTATGTTTGTACTGTTCAGCAATTAAGTTTAATAAGATTGTTTTTCTAATTCTACATTACCCTCGTTAGGTTATATAAGCTAGATTGATTATTTTGGTTGTCTTTTTTCTATATGAGATATAGCAAGAGTTTTCATTAATAAATTCAAGTAAGTAAACAAATATAAGACGAACTCCAACATAAAATAAAAAGGGATTTGAATTGTTTCAAATCCCTTTTACATATTCTTTAATTAGTTCCTACAACTTTAGCCTTTTTTCTATATGGTAGTATCTTGTTTGATTCCACTAAGACTTTATCAAGAGAATTAATGTTTTCACTTATGGAATTTCGTAAGCTCTTTCCAGCTTTTAAATTTGATCTTACAGTTCCGGTTAATACTGAAGAAGCTGGTGATACTTCAATTCCCCCAGTCATCCGAGTAGCCTTTGTTTTTGCACTTAGAACAGGGGAACGCTTGATAATGATTGTATCATCACTCTTATAATTCACAAATTCTTTTTTCATGTTCACCCTCCTAAAATTAACCCTTTGAAATAATCAAAGAAGTATTCGTGTTGGTCTATTATAGCATATTGAATCTCATCTTCGTAAGCCTTAACCTGATTCACATTCCAAGGTACATTTAACTTAAAATGAAGACATAAAACAAAATTACCTAAAGGTTCGGTGACGTACAACATTTGTTTTTCTTCACGGAATGTTATTAATCTTACTTGGTTATTATAAGCTTCTACAACATAAACGTCTTTTTCATCTAAATTGTAAAAATGATCTGGATCTATTGCATCGGTTGAACCCACTAAAGATAACATTCTGTCTGAATCTTTATCTATAGTGTACAGTGAAGCAGCAAAACATCCATTACTTGAATTTACTGCCATTGGATTTATATCTCTAGCCTGGATAATCTCTAATGGTCCTCTTAAAAAGCGAGTACCTTGTTCAAGGAAATAGGACCATGTTTCCACTCCATTTTCAGAGACATCATTTCTTATCTCTAATAATTGCAAAGTATAGTCAGCATAAGCTAATAAGTAAGATGCTTGTCCTTTTAATTCCTCTATTTGTTCTCTTTCAGAAACTAATCCTACAACAGAACGTAGAGTTGTACTAAGCATTGAAGATATGTTTTTTGCTTGTTCTTCTGCTCTTGCAACATTAAAGTCATAAACCCAATTTCCATTTCGGTAGACTTCATAAAGGAAAGCCCAAACAAATGGATCGGTTAAAGCCAATAGGTCTTTAAAGGTTCCTTCCTGACTTAACTCGCTATTTATCCATTCAGACAGAGGGTCAAATGGGGAATTTGGTATCCTATGGTGTGTTTCTTGATAGGTTTTGTACAGTTTGTCAAATTCTTTCCTTAAAAGAGTAAAATTATGCTTTACAAACGGGGACACAAAAACAAGTATATGTTTATTATGTTGCAAAGCGGCTTTATACTCTAGATATGTTGGAGTGACATTGCCATCTAAAAGTCGAGAGCTGGCTCCTGACTTGTTATTGATTAACAGTACAAAGATGTCACATACACTTACCACATCCAAACATTGTTTTAGCGTGTCCTTCTCCCAAGTTCCAAAATCACCATCTTCAAATATAGGGACTTCATGACCATTTTCCTCTAATTGTTTCTTAATTATTTTCCGAGGTTCCTTTAAATCATTTTCATATGCAGAACTAATAAAGATTCTTGTTTTATTAATCAGTTGAAACACCCCCTTAATACAACGATTGCTTATTCAATTATACCATTTTTCTTAATTTTTCCATTCGTAAGGGATAAGAGATCTGAAGCCATAATTCTTGAATTTTTAAGCTTTCTCATAAACCTTATTCTCAGTGATCGCTACCTTTCCCCATAATCCGCTTTGCCTTCAACACACGAACTTGCTGCTTCAGCAATTGATTCTCTCTAACTAGTAATTCATTGTCCAATTGGTAGTCGCGAATTTGCCTCTTTAATTGTGACAAGTCGTACGCTACTTTTAATTCCTGACTTTCTCCCATTTCCTCCCAACCTCCTCGAATTCACCAGCTATGCTTTGGCTAAATTCATAAAAAGCGCCTGCCACCACCCGGATTATGTCAATTCAAACTTCGGTTGGTGACAAGCATGTAAATTCTATTCGTTATGGCTCTGCTTTTAATCTTTTACATACGAGTTTTTGGTTCGCTTCAATTGTACCTAACCAGCCAATGAATGAGTTCACAACTCTAGACATCTCTATGAACTACATTGTTTCTAACAGCCTTTAATCCTTTCGTTTTAAAAGCTTTTTTCCTCCCCTTCCCATCGTCTCAACATTAATGAGCGAAACTGGGCGGTTCTCGCTAAATTCCCAAAAACAATCCCTTTTGAGTAAGGAACATGAACACCTATTTTGTTACAGAAGATAATAAGTGATTGCTCTGCTCCTCCTGCTTCTACTCGGTCGACATGATAATGAGAGACCCAATGACACAGTTCATTTTTAGGTGACTCTAAAGGAAAGAAAAAGATTCGTTGAATTTCACTAATGCAAATAGGAATCTTTGTTTGATAGCCGGTTACTGCAATCGTAGAGTCCTTTCTTCCAGTAAGGGATGAACCATTGTAGCAACAAGAATCTTTTAAAATCGTTTTAGGGCTTTTCTCAACGACATAACTCGTTAACTCTTCCGTTACCATCGAATGCAAATTTCCGTAGTCGTCATACATAGGGGCAATGAGCATCGTGTCTCTCGTAATAAGGTATTCACTTAGTTTCTTCAAATCTTATACACTCTCCTTTTGTTATAATGTTTTCATTTTTGACCAAAAGGAGTATACTCAACATGAGTGGAGCATACTCCATCTCTGTAATCCCTTAGGGAAGCTTTACCAGGGCGTCCTAAGGGGTTTTTCGTGTGCTTTTACATAAAATTCACCCCCTTTCGTGATTGAGTTTCGAGCCATGTTGCTAGGTTTTGAATGTTTTTCTGTGAGTTTTCGAGGATCGTGAAGTCATCTTTGACACTTTTTCGACTGTTGAACGTGCTCCAGATTGGATTGGTTGTTGAAAAATCAATGATGGATAACGCGCTCATTCTTGTTTCGATTTCATTCATTTTTTCAGAGAATGTCATTTGTGATGTGTCTTTAATCGCATAGTAAGCAAGTGCGTGTAAGAGAGGGAATGATGAAAGAATGTTTTTGTTGTACATCCCGATCGTATACGGATCTTCTAGTTTAAATAAAGAGTCAAACCACCTTGTCACTAGTTCAACATGTTCGTCTTTTGTCAGGTTTGAGTCGATTGGACCTTTTGGAATTTTAATCAATAGATCCTCTTTAATAAACACAGCGATGAGTTTTCTAAGCTGCGATAACGATAGAAGGTTTTCGTTGACCGGTTTAATAACCGCTCTCTTCTCCATTTCGACTCCAGCTCTTTGCAAGTTTTCATTTTGTTCTAATACATCATTTGTTATTCGGTTAATTTCACTTCTAGAATCATAGGAAATGAGTTTTGACAAAGCTACCTTTTTCCCTTTCGTATTGAAATCAATGTATAGTTGATTGACCGTATCCGTTGATAACCCTTCAAACGATTGAATAGAAACATATCCTTCATCAATAAAGTCTCTAATTTTCTCCCCGATCCAAATTTCTTCAACCTCTTCGCTTGAGAGCTTCTCTTTTACGAGCTGCCTTAGCTGACATATGGCTTTAATTCGCACACTCCCATCTATTACGGTCAAAACAGGATCATTTAACAAAGATGACTGGATACTGCTATTTACAATCAGTGGAGGAATGTAGATATTTCCTTCTATGTTGTTTTCAATATACTTTTTAAATAACCTCACTCGATACTGATTCGGTTCACGGTACTGAAGTTGTTTTGTTTCAACGAGTTCAATGAGATCTTTAATGTTCATGACTAGCATGTTTTGCTTAATTTGCTTGTGTTTTTGCACGTATCACACCTCTTTCTTCTGTAATAATCGTTAAAAACGTCTCGGTTAAATAACTAACGGCTGAGGTACTTGATAGCCTTGATAACTTCTTTTTCTGTTCATCATAATAAGGGGCAAAAAGAGGATCTGTGTGCTTCCATGAACAGTGCGTTTTGAGGATTTTGAGTGAGTGAATGGCTTCTTTATGAGTCAACTTATGTTGTTTTGTTAAGTAGAAAACGGTAAGAGCCAGTGCTACTTGAACACTTGTCATACCACTTACAAATTTGTTCCGATTGTTCATTTCGCTTGGGAAGATCTCCGTCCAAATGGTAAAAAACAGTAAAGAGGTCGCTTCTACTTCTAAGGGGTTAATGTTTCTGTAGTAGGGTTGTCCTTCTTTATATCGTACGTTCCCTTCGTAAAGGGCAATCAGACATTTTCTCATTGTAGCTAAACTTGTGAGGGCACTATTTTGATTGGTGAGTCTAGATGAGGTTTCTTCGATCTCATATCTCGATTTCAGCTGCGAGCTGATTTGCTTAACGAGTGAGGAATAGACGTCTCGTTTATCATATTTAATGACAATACCTGAATGAACATCTTTTCGCTCCATATTAAGGTCCGTGAACAACTGCCGTTCTGCCGTTTGGTCAATATCTAAGTAGATTTGTAACGATATTTGGTAGTTACGTAAATGCTGAATGATGTTATCTACTTTTCTAATCTCAACATCATTCTTTGCTAACATCTCTAACTGTACTTTGTGCATTTCCATTTTTTGAATCGCTAGCCTTAATCCCGAGGCACGATGTTGGCCATCGATAATATAAAGTTTGTTTCCTGGTGTAATGGTCCATTTATCACCTTTAGCTTCAATCGCTCCCCTAGCCGAAAAAATAAACGGCGAAAAATAAAACGTTCCATCTTGGATCGTATCCAAAATAAATTCACTAATTTCATTGCGTTTACGCACGTCCAGTTTCCTTTGAACCAGATCATCTACTTCAAACAATGTGTCCAAGTAAAAAAAGGGGATTTGGGTAACCAAAATGTCTTTTGAAAATTGTGTGTAGCTGTGTCCACTTAACGTACTAGTTACGTCATTGTTCATTGTTTTCACCACCTTAAGGCTCAGTATACAAGTAGTGACAATTTTCTTGCAATTGTTATTTAACCGCTTGAAAAAGATTTCCTGTATGATAATCTTACGAGTTTTTATGTATATATTGATTGTGGTTCGTTTTCATTTAACATTCTAGTGACTTCGCTACATTGCGTTTTGAACTCGTTGCGTTTTCGCTTGTTACGCATAGGTATGATTAAAATTTCGTACTTGCACGTTAGTTGTTCGTTTCAATTTTCGTCGAAATCTATCTAACTACTTCACTTTAAGTGAAAGTAATTTACTTAAGTGTGTTTTTTATTTGTTTTGGACACTTGTTTGATGTTTGTTTCTTGATTTTTAGTTGTCTATTTTAAGTCAGCTTACTTCATACAACTAAGATCTTGAACAACTATAACGTATGCGTTTTGACAATGATAGATTTCCTTACAGTTTTTTCAAGTCTTGTTATTGCATCTTCCTTTATTTTCTTCAAAATCCTACTAGATCTACAACAGAAATGAGGAGATTATCTAGGATAAATTGAACAATCTATGATATAAATCGTTTATCAATAGAAAAAACGTCGTATTTAAACGACGTTTTTGGAATGTGTTTTCGTTAAGAACAGGGCTAACATTCGGGGGAATGGTGAGGGATTTAGTCTATTCTCACAAAGGTCTTTCCGTGCTCACTCACTCTTCAATATAATCAATACTGTTACTTTCACAAAATTCTTTTGCGACTTCTTTATAACTCTGATCACGGTATTCATACCATTGATGAATCATTTCTAGCCTATGTAGCGTGTCTTTAAAACGTCGAAATGCTCCCTTTCCTTTAATAGCATGTAGCAATAAGTCTTGGTTTTTTGGATCTGAA
The DNA here is from genome assembly GCF_000513095.1 of Halalkalibacter wakoensis JCM 9140. Lineage (GTDB taxonomy): Bacteria > Bacillota > Bacilli > Bacillales > Bacillaceae_D > Halalkalibacter > Halalkalibacter wakoensis. The sequence goes on along the minus strand of NZ_BAUT01000057.1, from coordinate 12,796 downwards.
ATACGATAACAAAACCTTTCGATCATGTCATACTCATGAATGTCAAAGCTAGTAGGGAGAGAGATATACTTACCACTGCTTTCAACTATATCGTATGCTCGCTGCGCTTCCTCTTGTTGCCAATCGGGTAAATGTTCATACTCTTCTCCATCTTCCGCTATAAGCAATGCCTTTTCTGAAACATAAACGATTTCGCTTGTTTCACGATTAAGATACGCAAGACTCTCCTCCGATTGCAGTTCTATTCCTTCTAATATGTCTTCTAGTTTTACTGGCATCCTTGCTCCTCCTGATTTTTATATTTTGTAAACTATTCGTCCTTTCACTTCCCGCAACCGCCTCGCCGTGTTTGCCTGTTTGATTCATCTTCTTCCTCAAAAAGGATTTTTTCTTTTCTTTTATAATTGGTTCTTTAGGAAGTCTACTATCAAAATAAGGATCAAACAACTGATTAAGTAAATTAATTTGTTCCCCATTATCCGTCTCTTCAGTGGCATTCATAATCACATTAGCAGTAATCTTGAAGCATCAGCAAAATCAACATTCTGATCTTAAAACAAATTACCACTATCATCCATGATAATCGTTTAATTTTTTAGCCATAGCTTATGAAATATTAACCAACCGTAACCACTTAGTTGAATGCCTTGGAGGAGCACAGGGACAATTCTTCTGCTTTCGCTTAGACGATGCTACTGGCCCTGAAACTAACCGATTCACTGTCCAAATGAAAAGAACCTTCACCAAAAAAGGAACGAGAGCTTACGTTACTTAGCTCTCGTTCCTTTTTAAGATCAGTAGTTATGATTGTAATAATCCGGGAACTGCCCCGTACCTTGTCCGAACGCGTATCCATGTTGCCAATGATAATCATGAACATTTTTCTTCTTGTGGGCAGGTTTTTCCTCCGCTAATGCTTCATATTGAGGTTGCTCATATTCGTGATGCCATTGCTGCTGCTGATGTCCATAGTGATACCCCGGATACTGTCCAACATATCCATGCCCATAATGACCTGGATAAAACCCTGGGTGATGCCAATTGTGACCAAACCCATACTCCGCGGGTACTGCTGGAGCAAATCTGTGCATTGCATTTACAAACATATTATCACCTTTTCCTAAGATCTTATATATCTTATTAAAGATGGACGGGATAAGAGCTTATCCTTTAGATAAATTAGGCATTTGGCAGCGCGAATGCTGGCAAATTTCACCGATTCTACAACAATCTCATAAATTCTAAAATACAGCTTGTACTCAATGTAAAACTCTACAAGAAGAATGTAGATGTCGTGGATTCACTATACTTTTTTCTATAATCGAATAAAATGTAGAGACAATACCACCTCTCCATTTGGGAAGGTGTTTATATAGATCAATTAAGGGTAAATAAAAACATGCTCCTACTCAATTTAACAAAGGTGTGATTGATATGGACAATAATACAAACGAAACAAGACATTCACATAATAAAAAGCCTTGGTATAATCAAGGCTGGATGTGGCTCATTGTTGCCGCAATCGGGATTGGCGTTCTATTTTTCGCTCTTTCTGGCTTAACAGATGAAGTCTCTCATTTGAACGAGTCAATCCAAGATCAAACAGAAGCCATTGAAGAACAAACACGAGTTTCAGAATCGATTAAAGAAAGCATGGACAACCTCATTACAACCATTCAAGATGCTGTAAACACTCTAAGTGGAGCAAGTAGTTAACCTTTAACCACATTGATCGAAAAACAGGAGGGGCATAAGGTGCTCGCTCTTGTTTTTACTATCAGTCGGCGAAAATGTCGGAACTTGCTAATATTACTATCCAAACCATAAAAAAGTTCCTGTCACCACCCGAATAATATCGATTCGACTTCGACACCCCCCGGTGGTGACAGGCACATCAATCAACTTTGCAGCACCCCCATGTTGAGTTGATTGGCTTGTAGTTGAAAAACCAAACAAATGATCACTATCATCCATGATAATCCTCTAATTTTTCAGCCATAGCTTATGAAATATTGGCCAACCGTAACCACTTAGTTGAATGCCTTGTACAGTTGTTTGGTATGTATTCTGTTCGGATGAATGGACAGTAAAGATAATAGTAGCATCCTCTGTTAACTGTTCTTCGACTGCTAGAAATGCTTGGATAAAGCTTTCATCATCAGACTGTTTTTTGATCGTTTCAAAGCCTTTGTCCAATTCCTCACGTTGGGATTCGTTAAGAAATCTGCGAATTCCATATTCATTACGAAGCAAGATGAGAATGGACAATTTGATATTATCTTCAAATCCTTCTCCATTGTATATCGCATCAAATGATAACATCAGTTGTTCATTGTAAAGATCCGACAATTCAATCGGATGCACGTCTACCATAATGCCGATCTCAGATAGTTTTTGTTTCATCCAATAGGCATCTTCTAAAAAATCCTCAAAGCGCAAGGCAGCTAAATGGATTGTTTCCCCTTCATAGTTAGAGTTTTTAGAAAAAGTGCCTGTCACCACCCGGGTTATGTCGATTCAACTTCGACAAACTTCGAGTGGCGACAGTTAACCTAAATTGAAAAAAATAAATAAAATGAAGAAATCGTGAGTATGTGTCCAAACATAGGGGGTTGAACCGAATTTACTCCATAATCCATGCAGCCAAATGTTTAATTGCTCTATTATATAGTGAGCTATTGCTACTTAATCTTATTTACCTTCCTCTAATGTAGGCACTGAACCTTCAAATGGTTTATCCGCAACTTTAATAGACTCCGTTGGACAGCCTTCTAGTGCATCCTCCATGTCACCTAAGAGATCTTCTGGTACTTCTACAAAACCTTTGTTTTCATCCAATATCACAAAAGCAATTCCGTCATCATCATAGTCATAAATATCTGGAGCCGCTGCACCACAAGCACCACAAGCAATACATGTTTCCTTATCTACAATCGTATATTTCGCCATTATTTCTCCTCCATTCTATTTATTCTAACAATTAATATGCTATTACCCTATTTTTCTCTTTTTCTTGTTCACTTCTTGTCTTGTTTTATACCTAGTAGCTATATAAACACCGCTAAAGATCAATGCTCCTCCTATCACTTGGGCAAATGAAAGTGCCTCATTAATAAATATAAATCCCAAAATAGCTGCAAAAATGGCAGTTAAATTCATATAAACTGAACATTTAGCAGGCCCCATTAAAAAAACAGAACGATTCCAAAAAACAAATGAAATGATTGATGGAAAGATCCCAAGATATAATAAGGCTAACCATTGTGTGCCCGTAGCAATCGAAAAAACGGATTCATATTTAATCCATTCATATAACGTAAAAGGAGCAAGTAAAATGACTGCAAATATTGAACTGTACCCGAAGAGTGCTAAAGGGTGAATGTTTAGTTTTTTTCGAACCAATAGAATCGAGTATACAGCCCATGATAAAACTCCACCTAACATGATCACATCACCTATATTCCACTCAATTTGCATTAAGCGTGTGATGCTGCCATCAAACATTACCCACACTATCCCAATTAATGAAAAAATCACAGCTAAAATTATATTTCGCTTTGGGTACTCTCTCATTATGATAAATGATAAAAATATCATAAAAACAGGCGATAAACTATTTAAAATAGCTACATTGATAGCTGTTGTATAACTGAGGGCCCAATAAGACATGATATTGTACCCAATCACACCTGTTACGGCAAACCAGAAAAATAAGCCAATATGCTTTTTTACCTGTTGCCACTCTTTTTTTAGTGGGGTGAAAATAAATGGTAAGATAACAGCCACAGAAAAGAGAATTCGAATAAATGATATAGTTATAGGAGAAAGATCTGGGGCTAAAAAGCGTCCAACAACTGCATTTCCACCCCAAAATAATGTTGCCGTGATTAGTAGTATGGATGGATAGTTCCACGATCTACGAATTATCTCATTCATAGTCTCACACCTTTTCCATCAATAATTAAAATAAAACAACTATATTAATACCAACTAAAACCATCAAGCCTCCCACTATTGTTCGTACAGTTATATTTTCAGAATTTTTAAGCAAGAAATAACTTAAAGGTGTTACTAAAATTGGGGTTGAAAGAGTAATTAAGTTAGCAATTGATATAGGGATGTAGAACATTGAGCTTATTAAAAAGATTTGTGCACTTATTGTACAAATTCCACTTACACAATAAAGCTTTATTGCCTTACGGTTAGCATTTTTAATTGTCTTCATAAGATTTTTTGTCTTTAAACTAAAGATCATATGGAAGCCAAGTCCAATCAGGGCTCCTAGCAGTGCACCTAAAATCGGTTCGTTCCATTTTAGAACAGCAACACCACGAAGAATATTGCTAATCGCATAAGATAATGCGCTTAGTAAAGCAATCCAAACACCTGGCATGATATATTCTTTCAGGGAAGGAAATGCAACAATTCGCGCCAAATCTCTTCGGAACGCTTGACGGTGCTGTGAAGGAATATAACTGATTGTTAATAGTCCTGTTATCATGAATAAAATAGATATCCAATCAGTCAACGCTAACCGTTCCCCTAAGATTAATCCCGCTATAATAACTGTAAAGATAGGATTACTTACTTGAAACATACTAGCTTTTGAAGGGCCAATTTTTATGATTGTTTCAAAGAAAAGCCATCGCCCTAAGTATGTTGAAAAAAAACCTGCACACACAAAGAAGAAGAAGGCCGGCCAGTGAATGTAGAAGGTACTATCCCTAATAAGAAGGTGACTAATAAACAGTACACTGGCAAAAATCACATTTACACTAATTGAAATGAAAAAGCCAACTTTAATATTGAGGAGATTAGAAGCTACTTTTGTTACAATGATATTTATAGAAAACAAGATCAAAGCAATAATTGCAAAAATTTCTCCCATACTCCTACCTCTTTGAAGTTAAATTACTTTTTTTAACTCCTAATGGTACCGAAACTTGATATTCTAATAAGATTTCTTCTCTTAATTCCGCTGATTTTAAGGCTGCAACACAAACTTCTAAATTTGCTCTTGCCCACATTCCATCATGTATAAGAGGTGTACCATATACTATGGCTTCATACATTTCATCTAAAACAACGTCCCTACCATTTGTAGACGTCGGTATTATCAACTCTTCAATATCATTTTCACCGTATACAAAAATCCCATTTGGTGATTGACGTATATCTCCTTTCTCACAGCTGACTAGCGTTAAACCGAAAAAAGGATGATTAGTTGAATTATCCCGTTTGGAGGAAACTGATTGATAGCCACGACTATTTTTTTGTTTGATTTCATCCTCAGGCTCAACGTGTTTTCTATTTGTTTTCTCGAATTGCCATAAGGCTGATTACTTTTAACAGGACCTCCCTCACCCAATCCAAAGGTTAATTCAGTCGTATGAAAATGATCATATCCATTATAAATAGCTGTAGCAGTAACGCCATTTTCAAACTCCAGCCAGACAGAATGACTCCCTTCAGTATTTCGTTTCAGGTCCCAACGACCGGTTGAAGCGCGTACACTTCTTACATTCCCTCCGCCTAAAAAGCGAATTATATCAAACTGATGGGACCCTTGTCTGAATGTAACGCCTCCCCCTAATGAAGTATCTAATTCTTCAGGGGTACGAGGTCTATAAATCCAATCATTGTAATAAAGATTGTTGATCATTCTAACATCACCGATTTGGCCACTATCAATAATTTTTTTCATTTCAATAATCGGTAACTCAAAACTATGAGAATGACCAACAAGCATATGAACATTATTCTTTTGACAAATTTCTATCATAGAGGAAGCTTCTTCTATTGATGTAGCTATTGGCTTCTCTACTATGATATGCTTTTTATTTTCAGCAGCAATAAAAACATGTTCCTTATGCAGTTCAGTCGGTGTTGCAATATAGATAAGATCAATACTGTCGCTTGCACACATCGCCTCGATCGTTTCGTAGGCATTCGCATTAAAGTCTTTCTCAAACTGCTCACGCCGTTTTGGATCTCTTGTTGCTGCAGCTGATACGGTCATGTTTGGATGTTTTTCAACATTAGCAATAAACTCAGTTCCAGCTATTCCTAATCCTGCAATTCCAACCCTAATTTGAGAGCTCTTCATTGTACCACCTCTTATCTCTAAGCTAATAACTTAAATAATTTGTGCTCTAAATAATTCCAATTTAACTGGGCATTAAATTGTGTACCTAAATCTGGTAAATCCTTGAAGTCCTCAGGTGGAATTTCAACTGGTTCAAAACCAGATTTCACTGCTTTTAATGTTGTTTTAGCTAACTGATTTAATGTAAGAGCCTGTACGGTCGCTTCCTCAATACTCATTCCTGTAACAGTAATACCATGCCCTCTTAATAGGACAACATCTCGCTCTCCCATAACTTTAATCATTTCTTGCGCTTGTTCAGGTTTAGTAATCAAATAAGAATGTTCAAATAAAGGAATACCTTCTCTTGCCATACGGGCTGCTGGGATATTAAATGCACCAATTATAGGCTTTAAGGGTATGTTAGAAATGCTACAAATCACGGCTTCTGGAGGATGTGAGTGTACTACACAATTTACATTCTTCCTCACTTTATAGATTTCTCCGTGTACAGGGAGCTCATTTGGAGGCTTATGCTCTTCTAAAAACTCTCCATTCCCATCAAAGTCTACTATTTTAATATCATCTGGAGTCGTATATAATAGTCCTTTCTCTTTAGGTCCTCTGCAACGGATTAACATCTTGTTTTCATCTATTCTTACGCTTACGTGACCTAGTATCCCATCAAATTGCCCCTCCATCGCTAGAATCTGACAAGATCTTGCTACTTTTTCTTTGAGTTCTTTTATGGAAGCCAAATGACTTCATCCTTTCTATCTAGAACTAGTTTTTTATTTCTTCAACTTTTTTACGACCTTTACAAATATCAATAATCTCGTCAATATTCGGTGCATAACGTGTGTTCCAATCTTTTGCTACTCCTGTTAATAATTCACCCTCATCATATTTGTTTTCTTCTTGTGGTAACGAGATAAATTGCGCCTTTTCATAGTCACGAATGACACATTTTGGGTCTTCTCCCTCTTGAACACGTTTCATCTCATTCATTAACATTTTACGGTACATGATGATTCCTTTATCGGATGTCCCTAATTTCTCTGTTGTTCGGTCAGCTATTTCTCCTTGAGTCACCCATGCCATCATGTCCTGACCATCGATATAATCGGTAATAAATTCACCATTTTCATCTTTTAACGGGCATTCATACAGCGAAATGGGATAATCTTTTGGAATCTCCACACCTTCTTTTGGGACAAAACATGTATACCAAAAATGCAATGTGTGGGTATCGTCGACTGGTACGCGAATCTGGAAGGTATGCGCCCCTCCATCTCCTACTCGTAACATCGTTGGAAAAACAACGGGATGACCGATTCTCCAGTCTTCACATTCCTCTGTCTGTCCTTCTAGAATTCTTCGTTTAATAATGCCATACTCGAATTCATCAAACCCAATCTTCACATGGTGTTTACTAATCGGCCAATCCGAAGCTGGTCGACCATCTTTTTCAAAAATGTGTTGGAAATATCGTCCATGCAGCCACTCTAAGTGAGTAGGGTCCATCGAGTTCTCCATAATTTGCAACCAGTTACAAGGAATAACTTGGTAGCCAATTGTTCTAATGACATTATCTTCTACAAATAAATCGAATTTCGGCAATTCAGGAGCAGGCTTTGGTCCCATATAGGCAAAAACCAATCCTCCAACAGCTTGAACTTCATAATAGGTAATTTTAACTCGATTCTTAAACGTACTATTTTCCGGTTCATTTGGTTGTTCTGTACATTGACCATCATTTCGGAAGCACCAACCATGATATTGGCAACGAATTCCATCATCTTCTGGAATTCCATATACTAACGATACTTTTCGATGAGGGCAGCGTTCTTCTATTAGGCCAAGTCCTCCTTTTCGATTTCGGAATAACACTAAATCCTCACCAAGAAGTCTCACCTTTTTTGTAGCTCTTTCCCCAATTTCTGACTCCGCAGCGATTGGGTGCCAATATCTTCTTAAAAGCTCCCCCATCTCTGTACCAGGTCCTACACTCGTTAATCGATTGTTGTTTTCAGCTGATAATACCATAAAACTCTCCCCTTAATTTAGTCTTCAAGTTCTTGAGCAACAAAGCGTTTTAATTCTTTTACTTCTCCTTGCCAATCACATTCCGCACACCAGAAAAAATAAACTGTTTCATCAACCTTCCAATATTCATTTAAAAAGCTGAAGCTTTTATGGGCCAAGGATTTACCACAATGTGGACAATATTTAACAGGGAACTTTACCTCTTTTACTTTTGACATTTCCCTCCCCTTCTCTTTTAAAGTTGATTTTTCACATAGAATTACTATGTTATTATGTTAAAAACCCTCCTAGACCTTATTAAACTCTATACCTAGTGGGTTCTTCCGTTTCAACTATATACTTTTAATTTTTTTACGACCTTTACAAATATCAATAATTTCATCAATATTTGGTGCATAACGGGTATTCCAATCCTTTGCTACCCCTGTTAATAATTCGCCTTCATCATATTTATTTTCTTCTTGTGGAAGTGAGATGTATTGCGCTTTCTCATAGTCACGAATGACACACTTCGGATCTTCACCCTCTTGAACACGTTTCATCTCATTCATTAACATTTTCCGGTACATGATGATTCCTTTATCGGATGTCCCTAATTTTTCTGTTGTACGATCAGCTATTTCTCCTTGAGTCACCCATGCCATCATGTCCTGACCATCGATATAATCAGTAATAAATTCACCATTTTCATCTTTTAATGGACATTCATACAGCGAAATCGGGTAATCTTTTGGGATCTCGATTCCTTCCTTTGGAACAAAACATGTATACCAAAAGTGTAATGTGTGGGTATCATCAACTGGTACTCGAATCTGGAATGTGTGTGCCCCTCCATCTCCAACTCGTAACATTGTTGGGAAAACAACAGGATGACCAATTCTCCAATCTTCACTTTCCTCTGTCTGTCCTTCTAGAATTCTTCGTTTAATAATGCCATACTCGAACTCATCGAAGCCAATTTTCACATGATGTTTGCTAATTGGCCAGTCTTCTGCTGGGCGACCTTCTTTTTCAAAAATATGTTGGAAGTAACGTCCATGCAGCCATTCTAAGTGAGTTGGATCCATTGAGTTCTCCATGATTTGAAGCCAGTTACAAGGAATCATTTGATAGCCAATTGTTCTAATGACATTATCTTCTACAAATAAATCGAATTTCGGCAATTCAGGAGCAGGCTTTGGTCCCATGTAGGCAAAAATCAGTCCTCCAACAGCTTGAACTTCATAAGAGATGATTTTAACTCGATTCTTAAACGTACTATTTTCGGGTTCATTCGGTTGTTCTGTACACTGACCATCATTTCGAAAACACCATCCATGGTATTGACAGCGAATCCCATCATCTTCTGGGATGCCATACACTAATGATACTTTTCGATGTGGACAGCGTTCTTCGATAAGACCAAGTCCCCCTTTTCGATTACGAAATAACACCAAATCCTCACCAAGAAGGCGCACCTTTTTTGTAGCTCTTTCCCCAATTTCTGATTCCGCAGCGATGGGATGCCAGTATCTTCTTAAAAGCTCTCCCATTTCTGTATCTGGTCCTACACTCGTTAGTCTCTTGTTATTTTCTGCTGATAATACCATTTCCTCTCACTCCTTTTTAAATTATTAATCTAGTACACCAATTTCCTTAAAATAGAGTTCTGCTCCAGGATGTAGTTTTGCAGGAGCTACATTAGCCATTTGCTCAGGCGTAATATCAGCTATATTTTTATGAAGCGATTGATATTTATCAATATTTTCAACAATGGCCCGTGTAATCGTGTAAGCCTCTTCAACAGACATGTTAGGGTCGGCAATTAAAAATGCCCCTGCATTAGAGGTTGATACATCTTTTTCTTGAAAACTGTATGTTCCAGCCTCAATAACCCCAGGCTGTAGTCCCATTCTCTCTTGTAGAACTTGTTGTGCATTCTCATCGAGATCTAACATTACTATATCAGTAGAAGTGGCTAATTCTTGAAACGTTGAGTCAGGAGCAAAAACAGGAACTCCCACCAAATCAGCACGATTATTTCTAATCAAATCACTCCCTGGACGATATGGTTCATAAAATACACTACCACCCCATGATTCAATATCTTCATATGTGAATCCATACGCTTCAAAAATATTTCGGTTCACTGTTTCAGAAAGATTCCCTCTTTGGTTCACCGCTGCTCTAAGTGGAGCTTGTTTTTCACCAATATCAGCTAGTGACTCAATACCATACTGATCAGCAAACTGTTTAGATATCACTACTTGAACTGGAGAATTATCGTACAAAGTAGCAAGGGCATACACTTCATCAATTTGATCATTAAATGGTTCCTCCCCATTTAACCCAGCCATTACTTCAAAGTTAAATGCAATCCCTAAAGGTACTTCACCTTTTGTTACATTTACAACATTCCCAACACCACTACCAGTTTCATAGCTATATTGTAGATTAGGTACCTCCTCTCGGATTAAACTTCCAATTCCTTCTCCCAACATCGACCAAAATCCACCTGCCGATCCACCTACTGTTGTCAATGTAAGTGAATCTAGAGGAGTAATTTCTCCAACCTCTTCTATAGTATTTTGTTCCTGTTCGCTTGTATCAGGCGTAGGCTCTGAAGTTGCATCGTCCCCCCCACACGCCGCCAAAGAAAGTAATGAAAAAGCCATAGCTGATAAAATCCACTTGTTTTTTCTCATTAATAAACACTCTCCCTTTTATATCAGTCTTTAAAATTAAGCCCCGACCTTATGTTTATTGAATGTAGGTAGTTTGCGATTGTTTTTGAACATATAAATTATGAAAATCGTTGCTGTTACAATATTCAACAAAACGTTCGGATAAATCATAGAAAGCGCTACCAAAAATAAGAAAATTCGTACTGGCCTAGTTAACTTATCTTTCATGTATCCCTCCATACTAGCAGCTAGTGCATAAACTCCTAGTATTGCTGTGACAACAGTTAAGATAATAGATATTACACTACCTTGCATTAGTAAGGTCGGGTGGTACACAAACATAAACGGAATAATAAAACCTACCGAAGCTAGCTTTGTTGCTTGTATCCCTACTTTCAATGGATTTGCATTTGCTATCCCTGCAGCTGTATATGAAGCAACTCCAACTGGAGGTGTAATAGCTGATAGAGCACAGAAAAAAACAAGGAACAAGTGAGCTGGTAACAAATCTATTCCTAGCTGAATGAATGCAGGAGCTACTAAGGCTGCTACTAGAACATAGGCAGATGGCGTTGGCATACCCATACCTAGTAAAATACATATGAAAGCGCCTACAATTAAAGAGAAAAAGATCGCTTCACCAGTTAGAGCGAAGATAAGTGATGTGAACTTGCCTGCAAGTCCTGTTAAATTTATTATACCAATGATTATTCCTGCGGCAGCTGTTGCTACAGTCAAAGGGATAATATGATACACTACATCTGTGAAAATTTCTTTTATTTGTCTAATATTAATTCTTGTTGATCTCTTAACATAACTGATCAAAAATGTTGCAATAATTCCATATGTTGCAGCTAAAGATGGTGTAAATCCTTTTTCCATCGCCCAAACTAAGATCACTACAGGAAACACATAGAAAAAACCAGTTTTCATTGTCTTCGTTAGCCTTGGAATCTCATTTTTCGGAAGACCAACTAATCCAAGTTTTACAGAACGAAAATGAACTTGAAAATAAACTCCTAAATAATAAAGTAAAGCACCTAATACGGAGGCTACAACAATATCAAAATAAGAGATACCAGTAAATTCAGCCATTAAAAAAGCAACTGATCCCATAATAGGAGGTAAGATCGTTCCTCCTGATGAGGCACTTGTTTCAACGGCAGCTGCATAAACTGGGTCATATCCTTTTTCCTTCATATTTGGAATATTAATTGAACCAGTAGTAGCTACATCTGATGTTGGACTACCAGATATACTCCCAAATACCGCAGAGGTCGTTACCGCTACTTTTGCCAGACCACCTGTCCGTCTACCTACTAATGCAGCACATAGGTCTATAATAAATTGACCGGCACCTGACTTTTTAAAAAAGTAACCAAATGTCACAAATAGAAATGCATACGTTGCAGCCACTTGTACTGGGGCACCAAAAACGCCGTTTGTTGTAAAGATCAGTTCCTCTAGGATGCGTTGGTTTGAAAGCTCGCGGTGCCCAAACGTACCAGGAAGGTAGTGTCCTACATAAGCATATAACAAACCTAAAACTAATATGGAAGTAAGTCCAAAACCTAGGGTTCTTCTACATAACTCTAGAACACCACAGATTATAACTAGCCCAACAAGGTATCTAAAGTGGTTAAAGAATCAAGTCCACTAACTCTTTGTAAAAAATAATCCATATTCCAAAGAATGTGCATACAGGATAGAAAAAATACGGTTGATAGTATAACATCAAACACAGAAGGGTTTTTTCTCACCTTTTTGGATCCTCTAGTTGTTAAGAAAGATAAAGGGAGTAGAAACATTACGAAAATAACACTATAGTGATACGGACTCATGTTTCCTACCCCGCCTAACCACATTGTAAAACTAGAAATACCTAAGGCAAAGATTACAAAAATGTAATAGTAGATCCCTGTCGGTAACTCCCTATGTCCCTCTTGAAAAAGAAACCTAAAAAATTTGTTCTCCATACAACACCACCTCTCCCCTATTAATC
>NZ_BAUT01000058.1 GCF_000513095.1 Halalkalibacter wakoensis JCM 9140 | reverse complement strand
ATTTTACATATAAAATTCCTCAAACAACGATTCAGCCTCCTCATATGAAGCGAAGATCGCATCATCCTCTTCAATTGGATGATAAAAATCAAAAAGCAATAAAGACAATTGACTTGGGTTCATTGGATCTCTTGCAACGGTTGCTTCTTGAACGTTTGAGACTGTTTGCGTATGAGGATTGCGATAAATAATATAGACTTGCTGTCCTTCTTCAAGTTGATGAATATCAAGCATGGCGGGCCTCCCTTTTTTGTTGGTTTGCCCGCCAATCTTCCTGTCTATTCAGCTAATTTGCGCCGATGCTTCCTTGTTTTGGATTCCTTTTTTTACTTGAATTCCTTCTTTTGCTGGTCGCAAATGAAGTACTTCAAAACTAGGAAAATGACGTTGCAATTTGTTTTGAATTTCTTCTCCTTGATGCAAAGGAGCTAAACAAAGCATCGTTGGGCCCGCACCACTGAGGGCTGCACCATACGCTTTTGTTTCCTCCCTAACGACTTGAATTACTTCCTCAAGATGTGGAACAAGTTCACGGCGATATGGGTGATGGAACAAATCCTCACTCATCATTTTCCCTACCGATTCCCAATCATTTTGAAGCAAACCCGCAACTAACACATTCGCGACACTGCTCGCTCTGACAGCATGCTTATAAGAAAGTTCACTCGGTAAGACACCTCGTGCTTTTTTAGTCTTCAACTCTTCAGATGGAACCAGTAACACGAGATCCACTTCAGGTACTCCACCATACAGAACATGGGTACTCTCTTCCGTATGCGTTCCAATAACCAACCCGCCGTATACAGATGCCGCTACATTGTCTGGATGGCCTTCCCAAAGGCTTGAAAAACGAACTTTTTCCTCTACCGTCAGCGGCTCGCCTGTTAATTGGTTGGCTAGTTCAATTCCCGCAACGATTGCTGCTGCACTGCTTCCAAGACCGCGTGCTAATGGAATATCACTTGTCATCGTCACGTGACAAGGGGGAAGTTCTTTTCCAAGTTCCTTTGCCACATGAACGGCAACTTTGTAAATGAGATTGTCTTCTCCCTCTTCAATCCCTTGTAATTCCCTTGATGAAGACCCAAAAAACCATTTTTCTGAAGGATGAACTTCAAGTGTCAAATAACGGTTAACGGCAAGCCCAACAGAGTCAAATCCTGGCCCTAAATTTGCCGAACTACCTGGAACCGTTATGACAAATGGTTCCTACTCATGACGTCACACCACCTTTGAGGTGAGCAAGAAATGCTTCCTTATCATTTGGTAAGACAGTCGGTTTAACCGTAACGGTATCGATTGCCGTGTTTGGATCTTTTAAACCGTTTCCTGTTAACACACAAACAACGGTGGATCCCTTCTTGATTTCACCTGAATCGAGTTGCTTTTTTAGACCTGCAATCGAGGCACAAGAAGCTGGCTCTGCAAATACACCTTCTGTTTTAACAAGCAATTGGTACGCTTCTAAAATTTCTTCATCCGTTACATAGTCAATTGCTCCATTTGACTCATCTCTTGCCGCAACGGTTTATCCCAGCTTGCTGGGTTTCCAATACGAATCGCTGTTGCAATCGTTTCTGGTTCTTCAATTACCTTGTTTTGTACAATCGCTGCTGCACCTTCTGCTTCAAATCCACGCATTTCAGGAAGCCCTGTTCCTTTTTTCTCGTGATATTCTTTAAATCCCTTCCAATAAGCTGTGATGTTTCCAGCATTACCAACTGGAATCGCTAAAACATCTGGAGCTTTTCCTAATGCATCCACAATTTCAAATGCTGCTGTTTTTTGTCCTTCAATACGATATGGGTTCACAGAGTTTACAAGTGTAATCGGCTCTTTCTTGCTGATCTCACGAACAATGTCAAGCGCGTTATCAAAATTTCCTTTGATTTCTAATACTTCTGCTCCGTACATAACTGCTTGTGCAAGCTTTCCTAAGGCAATTTTACCTTCAGGAATAACGACGATACATCTTAATCCAGCTCTTGCTCCATAAGCCGCAGCTGCCGCTGACGTGTTACCAGTAGATGCGCAAATGATGGCTTTGCTTCCTTCTTCCTTTGCTTTCGCTACAGCCATGACCATACCGCGGTCTTTAAACGATCCAGTCGGGTTCAAACCTTCGTATTTCACATACACGTTTACTCCCCACTCTTTGGAAAGCTGCTCTAGCTCAATAAGAGGTGTATTTCCTTCATGTAAAGTAAGAAGAGGTGTTTCCTCTGTTACTGGTAAAAATTCTGTGTATTCTTGAATTAATCCCTTCCAACGACTCATTTCTAGCGTCCTCCTTCGACACGGTAACAGCTTTCAATCGATTCAATGACTTCAAGCTCAGTTAATTTTTTATATAAGTTTTCGTAATTTTCTT
The DNA here is from genome assembly GCF_000513095.1 of Halalkalibacter wakoensis JCM 9140. Classification (GTDB taxonomy): domain Bacteria; phylum Bacillota; class Bacilli; order Bacillales; family Bacillaceae_D; genus Halalkalibacter; species Halalkalibacter wakoensis. The sequence goes on along the minus strand of NZ_BAUT01000058.1, from coordinate 21,306 downwards.
TTGTTGTGTGATGTGTAATGACAATAACCTCGGCTACTTCTTGGCCTTCAACCGGTAGTTGCAAAAGCTTCTCAAAACTTACATCGTGGCTAGCAAACAAGCTTGTGACAGCTTGGAAAGTACCCGCTTTGTCTACGACACGAAGTCGCAAAAAGTATTTCGAATCAATTTCATTTGGTTTCTTTAACACACGTTCATGTAATGGTTTTTGAACGGCGTTGCCACAAACACCTAAACGCATGTTTTTCATCACTGAAACTAAATCAGATACAACGGCAGTCGCTGTTGGCAATGAGCCTGCTCCAGGTCCATAAAACATTGTTTCACCAACAGCCTCTCCATAAACATAGACGGCATTGTATTCGTTGTGGACCGACGCAAGTGGATGCTCCTTTGGTAGCAATGTTGGTTCAACACTGACTTCTACACGACCTTCATCACGCTTAGCAAGCCCAATTAACTTCATAGTATACCCAAGTTGGTCACAGTAATCTAGATCGGTTTTCGTAACCGATGAAATGCCTTTAACCGAGACATCTTCTAAACTAACATCCATCGAAAAGCCAAGCGTAGCAGGATAGCCATTTTTCTGGCAGCATCTAAGCCTTCGACATCCGCTGTTGGATCACTTTCAGCGAATCCTAGCTCTTGAGCAACTTTTAAAACTTCTTCGTAAGAACTACCGTTTTGCGTCATCTTCGTTAAAATATAATTAGTCGTACCATTGACAATGCCCATCATTTTCGTAATGCGATCAGCAGATAACCCATCACTTAAACTACGTAAAATAGGGATCCCGCCTGCTACACTTGCTTCATAAAAAAGATCACAATTTTGTTCAGAGGCAACTTGCAATAACTCCGCACCATATAATGCCATTAAATCTTTGTTCGCTGTTACAACATGTTTCCCATTGCGAAGAGCGGTAAGCAAGTGGTCACGTGTTGTTTCGACTCCTCCCATTACTTCAATCACAATATCGATATCTTGATCGAAAAGGACATCTTCTATTTGATCGGTCACAAGTGATTCTTCAATCTCGACCGGACGTGGTTTTGCTTTGTCGCGAACGACTACTTTCTTGACCGTTACTGGACAGCCCACTTGATGGCGCAATTCATCTTGATGGCGGCGAATAATCGAAACAACACCTGTTCCGACTGTTCCTAACCCAAGTAAACCGACGCGTACTTCCTTTGCTGTCATGCTCTCTCCACTCCTTCACTCATACTCTATTCATGTATACGTAAAAAGTACATTTGTTTATCTATAATGGACATTATAGACCTTATAAAGATGAAGTACAATAGATAATTTAGTAAAATTCAGAAAAATAGAAAGTGCCCAACAAATACGATCATTTGTTAGGCACTTTCATTTATTATTCTTCTTATAACCAATCAATAGGATGGACTTGGTTCGAACCAACTCCTCTAGACATAAGTACAGATTGTGCGAACTGTTTTAAGAACTGTTCATTTTTATGTTCGTTTTGTAGCATGGTTAAAAAAGATTGACCTAGTTGGGCTTTTTCCTCTTTTATCTGACTTCTGTAATAGGCTTCAACAGCTTCATAATAATGAAGAGGAAACAACAGTCTTGCGTAATAAAGCTTCCAAGAATACGTCGACAACGGTTCATAGGTTTCGTATCCATTTAAGAAACTTTGAAGTTTTTCCCATGGAAACGAATTCTCTCGCCAATGTTGATCTCGAGTCCACTCCGCTAAATCTCTACAAGGATGGTCATAGACAAACTCAGTCGGTCGTTTGACAATATCACCTGCATCCGACAAAACTAGCCACGTTTGGTCTGTGAATCGCCTATGACAAATGGTAGGCTTTTCCTGATCACGACTCGGATCATCCAACGTTGCATCAACAGCATATTGAATCGCATTTTCCGTTAAACCCATATAGTAGGGATAAGAAAACAAAAAAGCCTCATCCACATAGGACTGCGGTCTTTCATACATAATTTGCTGATACCATCCTTCTAATTGCTCCAGCCTCGTTTCCCATAATTTTGGCCATTGCCCAAAGAAATCATAAGTTTGTTTTTGATATGAAAATTGTTTTCCAAAATAATGAATGGTTGCTAAATGATCACCCTTTTCCTCTGGTTTTTGAAAGCGGAAAAGACCCTCATTGCGTTTCTCCCCAGTTGGCAACTCGCATACATACACATCTAGACCATCAATTAGCCCTGATCTTCTCCTCTGTAAGGTGTACAAAGGCTCGAGCACTGAACTGTCTCCTACCGAACGCATATAGTCCGTAAATGCGGTCATCTCATCTTCTTGTGCCATACATTCCTCTTTCGGCAACAAAATATACGATTTTCCGTTCGCTTCAAATCCGTCGTACGCACCAATAGAAAAACGTCTCTCACAGTATATTCCATACACATCATAGAGATTACGTTCAAACATTTATGACCCTCCTCACTCTTTTTCCTTTCACTAGTCTATGACCCAAATGAATAAAATGTGTATGTGGACAGTAGACTAGTATTAGCCTATAGTCTTACTAAGGCAGCTTGCCGTTGGAGGTGTTGTAATGACAAAGAGAACAATGGATGAAGTAGAAACAAAAGCAAGAGAGTGGTTAGTCGAGCGCGGCGTAACTCTTGAAGACATAGCGGAACTTGTTTATTTTCTTCAAGTCAAATATCACCCAGATCTTCAACTAGATGTTTGTTTAGACAATGTTGATAAAGTGATACGAAAGCGTGAAGTCCAAAACGCCATCATTACAGGAATTCAGCTTGACATTCTCGCCGAGAAAAAGCTCCTAGATGAACCATTACAAGGAATTATCGATCGAGACGAAAGTTTGTATGGAGTCGATGAAATTATTGCCTTATCAATCGTAAACGTATATGGATCAATTGGTTTCACCAATTATGGTTACATTGACAAACAAAAACCAGGTATTTTAGAGAAGTTAAATGACAAAGAATCTAAAGAATGTCATACTTTTTTAGATGATATTGTCGGAGCCATCGCAGCCGCAGCCTCAAGTCGGCTTGCTCATCGTGCTGCAAATACAGAATAAAATACGTTATAAGACGGGTGCCCACAGAAAGAGTGGACACCCTTTTTGAGTCTTCAAACTGGAAATAAATTGTTAAACTAAAGCCATCCAATTAATGTTAAAATAAACACTTAGCATTGTACGTTTTGGAGGCTACAGAATGAATAAATACATGAAAATTTTTATCTATTCCCTCTTTGGGGTATTTTGGATATTCGGAACTGATTTTCTTGCCACTCAGTATATAAACGACATACAAAGCCTTCTATTCATTCAGCAATTGAAAGGGGTGGCCTTTGTCATCCTTTCTAGCTTTTTTATTTATTATGCATTTGTGAAGAAAGAAGAAAGTGAAGCCGCGAAAGCCGAAAAAGAAAAGCTAGAGATTCTAATTAATTCGATGATTGATTTTGTTAATTTTAAAGATGGGCAAGGTAGGTGGACGAAAGCAAACGATTTTGCCTTGAAATTATTTAAAATTGAACACGTTGATTATATAGGAAAAACTGATTCCCAACTTGGTGAGTATAGTGAATTTTATCGTGATGCTTTCCTATATTGTGAAGCTTCAGATGAAGAAGCGTGGAAATTTGGGAAGACATCTAGATGCTTGGAACAGATTCCAACCCCTGATGGGTCAATAAAAACGTTTGACACGATTAAAGTACCTCTATTTCATGAGGATGGATCCAGAAAAGAATTGGTTGTGATGGGTCGCGATATTACAGAGCAAGTGAAAGCAGAGCAAAAATTAGAGAAAAGCAGGCAAAATTACAAATCCCTCTTTGAATTTAACCCAGAAGTCGTTTTTATCGTAAATCGAAATGGACATGTATTAGAGCTAAATCCTAAGTTTAAAGAAATGACTGGTTATGATACAGCTGACTTTATTGACCAATCAATCCTTACCATCATTACAAATGAAAGTAAACAAAAAGTCATTGAAGCATTTAATCAAATTCTGTATGAGAAAAAAATTTGGGTTAATGAAGAAGTTGAAATTCTTCATAAAGACGGCAACAAGCGTGTTTTCAGGTGCACAGCTGTGCCGACTGTGATTAATCAGGAAGTCCGAGGCGCAATTGGTTATGCTATGGATATCACCAAGGAAAAGGAAACGGAAGAGCGCTTGCGTAAAACAGAGAAGCTATCTGTTGTCGGCGAGCTGGCAGCAAGCGTCGCACATGAAATTCGTAATCCTTTAACATCAATCAAAGGATTTCTTCAATTTATGCAATCCAACGATAATAAAAATCAGTCGTATTATCAAATTATGCTTGATGAGCTTGAAAGAATTAATCAAATATCAAGTGAATTATTAGCACTAGGGAAGCCGCGAGAAGTTCACTTTAAACAATGCGATCTAAATCAAATTATTGTAAGTGTCATGTGGTTACTTGAGTCTCAAGCAAATTTATATAATGTTAAAATAGACTACACAAAAGAAGACGATCTTCCTTTACTATATTGTGAATCGAATCAAATCAAACAACTATTTGTAAACATTATTAAAAATTCGATTGAAGCGTCAGCAAAAAATATTTCTATCCATGTAGGGGTCAAACATGGAAACCTACAAATTACAATTGTAGATGACGGAAGTGGGATTGCAAATGAAAGACTCGAGAGACTTGGTGAGCCCTTTTACTCATCGAAAGAAAAAGGAACGGGCTTAGGATTAACTGTAAGCTATAAAATTGTAGAAGTCCATAAAGGTCACATTCACTTTAATAGCACCATTAACGAAGGAACGAGAGTCACGATCGACCTTCCTACACTTCAGTCTCAATAGGTTTCACAGAATAGATCATTTTTTGTGAATACAGGCTACTTCCATTAAATAAAGATAGTTTTTTTCGCGCAATCTGATAGAATTAGCGTGAGGTGATCTTATTAATGAGTGAGAATAAAAAATATGATGTCCGTGAATGGAAAAAGAAATTAGCTCCTTTTGAACAGTCACGTGTATCGATTAGTCTACGTCAACTCCTAAATTCTGTTGTCCCTTTTCTTGGATTATGGATCTTAGCCTATCTGAGTCTAAATATATCGTATTGGCTAACACTTGCTTTAGCTATTCCAGCAGCTGGTTTTTTAGTCCGAACGTTTATTATTTTTCACGATTGCACACATTACTCTTTTTTCAAAAGCCGTAGAGCAAATGAAGTGGTCGGTATCATTACCGGACTTTTTACGTTTTGTTCGTTTGAACAATGGAAACGAAGTCACACAACCCATCATGCAACAAACGGAAACCTAGAAAAGCGTGGCGTCGGTGATGTTTGGACCATGACATTGCAAGAATATGCTGATGCATCTGTATTAAAACGATTTGCGTATCGAACTTACCGAAATCCGATTGTGATGTTTTTAATCGGACCTTTATATATTTTTTTAATTGACTATCGTTTTAATGCAAAAGGAGCTTCCAAGAAGGAAAAAAGACATGTATGGATGACGAACATTGTATTGGTAGCGATTATCTTTACATTAGGTTCTACTCTTGGCTGGGTAAACTATATTCTCGTCCAATTGCCTATTTTCTATGTTGCGACGTTCTCAGGTGTCTGGTTATTTTACGTGCAGCATCAATTCGAGGATGGATATTTCCAACATAATGAGAATTGGAATTTCGTTGAAGCGGCACTAAGAGGTAGCTCGTATTATAAACTGCCAAAACTATTGCAATGGTTTTCAGGCAATATTGGCTACCACCATGTTCATCATCTAAATTCACGAGTGCCTAATTACCACTTAGAAGCAGCCCATTTAAGTGATCCTAAGCTACAAGAAGTACCTACGCTAACGTTGCGAACTAGCTTAAAGTCACTTACGTTTAAATTATGGGATGATCGAGAAAATAAATTTATTGGAAATCGAGACATACGCATGTTTCTATTAAGCAAAAAAGCAGCGTAGGTTAAAAGAAAAAAAGCAGATCTAAAGTCCATTGACTTCTAGTTCTGCTTTTTCTTTTATTCAAGCGTCCACTCTGCTAATGAATCAATAGCATGTGTTGGTTTTTCTTCTAGCGCTTCCACTTGCTCCTTCGTCGAAACACCTGTATATACCATGAGCGTGTCCATTCCTGCACGTAGGCCCGCTAAAATATCAGTATGATAATTGTCGCCAACCATAATCGTTTCTTCCTTCGATAAGCCAATAACATCAAGAGCTTGTTCAACAATAATCGATTCTGGTTTTCCAATAAATTTAGGTGTTACCCCTGTTGACACAGACAACACAGAAATGAGGGAGCCCGCACCAGGTAACAAACCTCTCTCTGTCGGAAGGGCAACATCGCCATTTGTTGCAATAAAAGTTGCTCCATTACGAATGTTCAGAGCAGCTTTCGCTAGCTTTTCATACGTAATCGAACGGTCTAACCCCATCACAACAAATTCAGCATCCTCATCAACAATTTCATGCCCTTCTTGTTCGAGTGCATACTTGAGCCCTTCCTCCCCTATCATACAAACTCGTGCATTCTTCTTTTGTTCAGAAAGGTAGGTTGCAGTTGCCATGCTAGTTGTAAACACATGTTCAGTTGTCGCTGGAACATCCATTTCACGTAAATGTTCAGCAACCTGCTCAGGGCGTTTCGTTGAATTGTTTGTCACAAACAAATATGGAAGCCCTCTTTTTTCTAGTTCTTTCACGAACAGAACAGCCTCATCGATTTTCTCACTTCCACGGTACATTGTTCCATCTAAATCAATTAAAAAACCTTTATAGCCTTTCATAATCCCTCTTCCTATAGATGATTCGTAATCTATGACTTTTTATTTTCCCTCACTTTATACACACAACGTGATGTATGCTCCTTCGCAATACATGACGTCCGTTCAACAGAGTCTGTTTTTAGAAGCTTTTTAAAAAGTTGCTTTTCACATGTACAGGCCACTGGATATTCTTTGGCTACTTGAGCAATAGGACAGTTGTATTCAACAAACTCGTATTCTCCATCACTAAGCTCTTTGTACTCCACCATATATCCACCTTCACTTTGAATACGAGCTAATGTCTTTACTCTCTCCGCAAAAGAACCTGTCATTTCCGATTCATATTTCTCATAAAGACGGTCTTTTCGTTGTTGAAATAACTGGTCCACCATTACACTACCACTTATCTGTTCGACATCTTTTAAAATTCCTATTGATAAATCGCTATAATTTCGCGGAAAGGTTTCGCTTCCTTTATCAGTTAAATAATATTTGTGTATCGGTCGCCCCATTGCTTGTTTCACTAATCTAGAGTCAATTAGTTGATCTTTTTCAAGTTCACGTAAATGCCTTCGGATGGCCATTTCCGTTACATCTAGTTCGGTAGCCAACGCAGAGACTGTTAACTCTTGATTGCGTTTTAACAGCATTAAGATGACTTGACGTGTTGAGCTCGATTCATTCCTCACAACGATCACCATCCTTACCACCCATTGTAAGCGATGTGTAGGCAAAACTCAAAAAGACCGACTTTCTCTTTCACAATCGTTCATATTACTCTTTTCCATTTGGCAAAAACGCACTTACCGGACCTAACTCTTCGCTTAAATATCTTCTAATCTCAAGTGGAAACTGCCTTAAAGATCCTGAATGAGTTATAAACGTTTCAATCAACTGGTTATGGTTTACCTTAGAATAATCACTTACTAATGATTTCCGCAGAATGATTAGTTTTTTTAATGCTTTAGCATCTTCAGACGTTACCACTTTCTCATCTTCTAGAATATCGATAATGTCTTCATACCCACCAGGATCTCTCATAATAAAACCATCAATCATGCTGTTTCCAACATCGATAATCGACTCAATGATCACATAGGCAATACGTTCAACAGCTAATTTCTCTGTAAAATCTCTGCACTCTTTTAACTTTGTCAGCTGTTCTTGTAACGACTCCATATAAACAAGCGTTTGTTCAATTTTATCACGATCAACAAAATACATAACCATTCCTCCACTTTTCCTAACATAAAATAAAACGATTTCATGTTTAGTATACAACAAGTATGAATTGAACGAAATTTACAATTGAAACATTTGTCATGTATGATAGATAGATACATACATACTGAAAGGGGTAATCACATATGTCGGAGCGCTTTTTTTTATATGACGAAACGGAAGATACCCGAACTCGCTTTGTTAGCTTTATGGGTGAGAACCAACGCTTTGATTTGGCCATTATCAACTCTTCAAGATACTACGGAAAACAACTCGTTTTAAATGTGCTATCCAATCGCTTTGCGATCATTGGCACAGATGACCTTGATGAACCAGGTTACATCGAACACGCTTATCAACTATCAAAAGAAGAAGCAGACGAATTGCGCTCGTTTTTATATGAGATTGTATAACAGAAAAACTTTAAAAACCTCTGGTGGCAACAACTTGTCCGTTCCATTGCGCTACAGCCACTCGCTTTCCGCGGGGAGGTGGCGAGCCTCCTCGGCTACGCCTGTGGGGTCTCGCCCCTACCTCTATTTCCCGCAGGAGTCGAGTGGCTTTCGCTCCATTTCACTATGAGAAATACTCTTTATGAGAGCGGGCTGTGGATAAAACTTTTATTTCACAAATTAAACCGTCAATTTTGTATAGAAGTAGTGCTTTTTGTGCTCTGATTAAGATTTGATTTTTTCCTGAGTCGTTTTTTACCCTACCTTTTGTGGAGCCTTTCTATCCAACTGTAGCATAGTTTCAGAACAGAAGGATAAAGTAACAGAAAAAAGGAACATGCCTTCACTCTTGTTTGGTTTTCGTTTTTTTAACTATACATAATAAGCACAAATATATTTTAAAGATAAGTAAAAGGAACCCTAGCAGGGGAATGACACGGAGACTCCTGCGGGAGCAGTGACCCACGCGTGAGACCCCGCAGGCGACAGCCGAGGAGGCTCACCGGGCACCCGTGGAAAGCGGAGTGTCATTCCCCTGCGGCAGTTAGGCACTTTTTCAGTGGCCTCCATCTATTTCCCACATCAGTCGAGTGGCTCCAGCGCAATGGAACGAACATAGGTAGAACACACATGTGAAAACAACCAAAATAATAAACACCTATGCGGGTTAAACTAACTTTCAGGAGGTGTCTTTTTTATGACAGATAAAGAAGAACAACAATATTTCGACTTCTCGAATGTTGAGACACAGCGAAATTTCCTAGCAGCAGAAGATTTTCCGGAAGGGCCATACGGTTCTCCCATTAACCAAGACAAGCCCGTTTCAAATAAATCAACACCTTGGGAGCCTGGCCAACGCTACTATAGTGCCTTTAATTACGAGTTTAAGTCATTACACCAAAACTTACCAAGACAATTTCCAGGAGCTCATCCGACTCACGATGACCCGAATAAAAACGAAGAACCCCCTTACACAACAAACGATTAAGGACAAAAAGCAGTCTCGCTTATGTACGAGACTGCTTTTCCTTATCTTCTTTCACTTTTTTAATCACAAAGTAGGCACAGCCGAAATTACAGTACTCATACAAGTAATCAGGCAATGTACTAATTTTCGTATCATGTGTTGATTTTTTATGTTTGTCTTCAAAAAAACCTCTTAAGCGCAACTGATTATATCCCCAGTCTCCAACGATATAATCGTACTTATTCAATACATCCGCATAGCGAGCCTTAAAAGCTTCTTCATCCCAACCATTTTTTACATCTTCGACAATTTCAAATTGCATCCCTTGAATGCGAACCACTCGGCTCACCTCTTTACCCATTAGTAACTTGTTTCATTATAGCACATGAAGTCACAAAGTTTGTATAACTTCCGTTGTTCGACCTCCATCATTTTCTAGCTGTAAAAACGACGATAATTGGTGAATCTGAAAAGAGAGGGGGTTTGATCATGCTAAAAAAATCAATAGTCGTTGGTGGACTTGCAACGATGATGCTCATTACTGGATGCCAATTACCTGAGCAAGGTCAGACATTGCAACGTACATCAAATTACGATAGCCATCAACCAAACGGTGGATATTATCCGATCAATCAAGTAAATGAAACGGATGAGTACGCTCATTTCGGTTATACACGTTACGAAAGAGAACTTGTCATGCGTGGCAATCAAGATGTAATCCCAGTCATTGATCGTGGACGTCTTTCTGATGCTGTTACGCGCATGGTATTGACGAATGATGTTATAAGTGAAGCAGGTGCACTTGTTACAGACAAATACGTTTTAGTTGTATATGATGCGCAGGCAGATAACCGCGAATATATCGCTGATCAAGTTAAACGCAGTGCACTCTCAGTTGTTCCACGATATTATGATGTCTATATCTCAGATGACCATGATCTTTTTGATGAGATTGAACGCTTTCAACATTTAACATCCGCTACATCTGACATCGAACGAACCATTGAGCAAACAATAGAAGAGATGACACAGCAATCACCACAAGGCGAGTATAACGAAAATACTGACGACGATGTCAATATAATGCAGTCTAAACAAAGACGTCTTATGGATCGCTAGTAGCATCTCCAAACATCATAAGTACGAAGGGGGTGTTTCTACACCCCCCTTCTTTTTTGAGGAAACGAAAAAACGTAGAAATTAACCTTTTTTAGCTCCCTCTTCTTTTATTGATTCGTTACTTTTTTTGCTTCTGCACGCACTTGAGCTTCATTTACTTGCTCGTCTGCATGATAAGAAGAACGCACTAGCGGACCTGCTTCACAATGGCTAAAGCCTTTGCTTAATGCTAGTTCTTTGAACTCTGCAAATTCATCTGGATGATAATATTTTTGAACTTTTAAATGCTTTTTCGTTGGTTGTAGATATTGTCCAATGGTCATAATGTCTACATCAGCTGCTCGTAAGTCATCCATCGTTTCAATAATCTCTTCTTTTGTCTCTCCAAGTCCTATCATTAAACTTGATTTTGTTGGAATATCAGGATGTAATTCTTTTGCACGACGTAAAAATTCTAGGGTACGATCATATGTAGCACGAGCTCGAACTCTAGGTGTTAAGCGGCGTACTGTCTCAATATTATGGTTCATAATATTTGGACGAGCATCCATTAATGTTTGTAAATTATCAAAGCTACCTAACATGTCAGATGGCAACACTTCAATTGTACAAAATGGATTTTTTCTACGAACAGCTCTAACGGTTTCAGCAAAAACGGCAGATCCTCCGTCCTTTAAGTCATCTCGCGCGACCGCTGTAATGACAACATGTTTTAACCCCATTGTTTCGACCGATTCGGCCACACGTTCTGGTTCTTGTAAATCCAGTTCATTCGGTAAGCCTGTTTTCACGGCACAAAAACGACATGCTCGTGTACAAATATCTCCTAAAATCATAAATGTAGCTGTTTTTCGTACAGCCCAGCATTCATGAATGTTGGGACATCTTGCTTCTTCACAAACCGTATTCAGTTTGTTTTCCCTCATCATTTTTTTCAAACCTGTATAAGATTCATTTGTATTTAATTTAATTTTAAGCCAATCGGGCTTACGTAAATGTTCCTCTTTCTTAGCCATTGGGTTCACTCCATCCACTTATTTAACTCGGCTCACTTTTTTCCTCTTCTACTTTATCATGATTTTAGAAAAATAACCAAAGGACCGCTCAAATTTCCAATCATTCTCTCCTATTTTTCCGGCTTTTTTTCTCACACTATATAAAGAGAAAAACACGGACTAGTTATTTTGTAAAAGAGAAAGGAGCATAACATGAGAGTCATTATACTTGTACTTACAGCCCTGTTCATTTCTCTTCCGTGTGTAAATGCGGCAGAGAAAGATGAGCTATCAAGCGAACAAATTTATGAAAAACGATTGGATTTATATAAAAAAATGGAGACTGTTACAAATGTACCTTGGCAATACTTAGCTGCAATTGATACGTATGAACGCGGTTTACGTCGTGCCAGGAAAGATCGTTCAAAAGAAGAAGGGCTAATTGCTATCTACTATACAGAAGATGAGTGGGCAGGTAAATTTAATCCGAACAAAGAAGACACACATCCTCTATCCATACAAATGTTTGGTGGCGTTGGTCTTGATGGCGACGGGGATGGTTTAGCGGAAAGAACGAATGATGAAGATGTTCTGTTTACAATGGCTCATTATCTTGAAAGATTCGGATTTGATGAAGAAGATTTCCGTATTGCCCTTTGGGAGAAATACAAGCGCGACCAATCTGTCCGTATAGTTCATGGTCATGCTCAAGTTTATGAGAAATTCGAGACTCTTGACCTTGGTGAACATGCATTCCCTATGCCGTTAAATTATAACTACAGTTACAAAAATACATGGGGCGACAGACGCGGTTGGGGCGGACGACGTATTCATGAGGGTACCGACATTTTTGCCGGCTATAATGTACCAATTCGCGCAACAGCTTACGGACGTGTTGAAATAAAAGGCTGGAATAAATATGGTGGCTGGCGAATAGGAATTCGCGACCTTGATAATGTATACCATTACTACGCCCACTTAAGTGGATTTGAAAAAGGAATTGAAGAAGGGTCGATTGTATCGCCAGGAGATGTGATCGGTTATTGCGGAAGCTCTGGATACGGGAAGCCAGGAACACAAGGGAAGTTCCCTCCTCACCTTCACTATGGTATGTATCGTGATAACGGGATTACTGAATGGTCTTTTGACCCGTACCCTTCCTTAAAACAATGGGAACGAAAAGCATATCAGGATCGCAAAAAGAAATAACTAAACAAACACAACAATCTGCTTACTAGAAAGCAGGGTGTTGTGTTCTTTTTGGATAAGGGATGTTCCTTAAGGTTACTCTAAAAAAGAGAGAACATAAAGGAGAACGGACGCATGGACATTTTTGGAATTGACATTACTGAGTGGATTTGGAAATCAGTTATTATTGTTATTGCAGGAACGGTATTGCTTAGGGTTGCTGGTAGAAAATCTATTTCTCAAATGACACTCGCACAAACGGTCATTATGATTGGAATTGGGTCCCTTTTAATCCAGCCTCTAGCTGGTGAAAATATTTGGTCAACGTTATTTGTTGGCTCAATGCTGGTAATAACCCTTATCGTTGTTGAGTATGGCCAATTAAAAATAAATTCTATAGAGAAGTTGATTACAGGTTCATCTAAAATTCTCATAGAAGATGGTAAATTAAATTTGGATAACTTACGATCCGTTCGCTTAACCGTTGATCAGCTCGAGACACAGCTGCGCTTAAACAAAATTGCCAATATCAATGATGTAAAGTGGGCAACCATTGAACCAAATGGACAATTAGGATTTCAATTAAAAGAACAAGCCAAAAACTCAACAAAAGAAGATATTCAGACACTAAAAGTGGAACTACAACAAGTCAAACAACTTCTGACGCAAATGGTGCCGGCTCAAGCCTCGACAGTGAGTTATTCGACTAATCAAGCAAATTATTCTAATAATTCTCCAATTGAATCTCTAAACAAACAACTTAATGATGTAAAAAAACAAATACAGAAGCTTCAGAATCCAAAGCCAAACGATTTATTTGAAGAAGTTGATAAAGAATCTCACGTTAAACCACCGCCTGAACATCTACAATAAATAGAAAAACCGTGCTTGGATGAAGGATCATCCAAACACGGAATCTAACCTTACTTTTTTGCTTTCGCTACTTTCACAGCATTAGCAATACTGAGTGCTAAGCCTCCCCAAATAATCACCATTCCGAGTATCATCATTGTTACAGCTCCACCACTCATCTTATCATCTCCTTATTTTGGAATGCGTAAGTCCCCATCTTTCCATTTGCTTTTTGCAAAAATGAACCCAATGACAATAGCTCCCACCGCAACGAGCCAACCAGACCAGAATAGGAAGCCAGTTGAATATCCTTCATAGTTGCTCGTTAGGTTTTGAATGAGATTTTGAATAAACATAAAACCAAGCACAATTGGAGTAATAATGCTTAAACAAATTTTCCACCAAGAGCCTAGACGAAAATCAGATACACCGTCTGCATGTGTTTGAAGCTCTGGCAACTTTTTCAAGAACCAAGAAACAGCAATGACAGAGACAAGACCAGCAAAGGCCACACCAAATTGGTTAATAAAATAATCAGCAGCATCTAGGAAGAATAATCCACCTTGAGTTGCAAAAAGCAAGGAAATCAAAGCTGACAATCCACCGCCAATCGCAACTGCCTTTCTCCGAGAAAATTTAAATTTATCTTGAACCCCTGATACGAATGTTTCCACAATCGAGATAAGGGAAGACAACCCAGCTAACACAAGTGAACCAAAGAATAATACTCCGAACAAGCCGTTCATCCCTGGAAACGTATTGATGATTTCAGGAAAGACGACAAAAGCTAAACCAATCCCTGCATCGGCAACATCGGCTACGGCGACTCCGGACGCATTGGCCATAAACCCAAGTGCTGCAAAGACCCCAATCCCTGCCAACAACTCAAAGCTCGAGTTACTAAATCCTGTAATAAACGCATTGTTTGTTATGTCTGACTTCTTAGACAAGTAACTAGAATACGTAATCATAATCGCAAAGGCTATCGATAAACTAAAGAAAATTTGACCATATGCTGCGACCCACACCCCTGGAGACATGATTTCACTCCAGTCTGGTTTAAAGAATGCATCAAGTCCGGCTAGCGCTCCATTTAATGTAATGGCACGAATGACAATTAAAAAGAACATCACTACGAGCAATGGAATAAAAATTCGGTTTGCGATTTCAATTCCACGTTTGACTCCTTTAAACAACACCCCGAGCGTAATGATCCAAACAAGAACGAGTGGAATAAACACTCCTGGAACGAGCGCCCCGATATCGCCTGGAGCTCCACCTGAAACGACGTCAATTCGCTGCAAGTATTCTCCCATTAGGAACCCGCCCGTATCTTCTCCCCACCTTTGATTGAACGCAAAATACGTGTACGACATCGCCCATGCAATGATAACAGCGTAATAAGTCGCAATGACAAAGGAAATCGCGACTTGCCACCAACCAATCCATTCAGTCTTCCTGTTCATTCGCGCATAAGAAAGCGGTGCAGAGCCACGATATTTGTGACCAAGCGTAAACTCCATAATGAGAAGAGGAATACCAGCAGTAATAAGAGCGAATAAGTACGGTAAAAAGAAAGCTCCTCCTCCATTTTCATACGCAACATACGGAAAGCGCCAAATGTTTCCTAGCCCCACAGCAGAACCGATGGCCGCTAAAATAAAACCAGCCCGCGTTCCCCATTGTTCTCTTCCATTCATCGGCTTCACCTCTTTACGTAGATTTTGTTACAACTTTCTTTACTTGTTTATTCACAATATTTCCAATTTATTATCATTTTTTAAAAATAAAAGAAAACGCTTACATGTATATGTGCTATGACTTTAGCCCTTTTAAGCAACGCCTTAACAAAGGAACCGCTGAAAAAGGTTAACAACCGTTCAACAGCTTTTTCTTAGACTATTTTCTCATTCTTAGTTCTTTGGTTAAGTAAAAGTAGCACGTTTGTTCCATTGCGCTCCACTCCTTCTCCAATAAAAAAAGACCTAATCAAGTAGTCGAGATCTACTGTGTTAGGTCATTTGTCAATACATTTACTCTACTTCAAACCCTGCTTCTTTCCACGCAGATGTCCCACCTTCAATAAATGCTACATCTGTAAAACCCATTTGCTTCAAAAGATACGCACCTAGTGTAGCTTGACCACCTGCACCACAAGTAACCAATACAGGACGACTGCGATCTGCTAGTTCTGGGTTACGTAAATGTTCTGGAAGCTCTAAATCTGCACGAATAGGTAACATACCAAGTTAGATGTTTACGCTACTCGGAATAAGTCCACATGCACCAGCGTCGGCTGCATCTTGTACATCGATAACAAGTGTATTAGGATTAGCCTTTATTTTCTCTTTTGCCTCTTGTGATGTTACTCCTGAAACTTGTTCACGAGCTTGTCCAAGCATGTCTTTAAACGTTAATGCCATCTTTACATCCTCCTAAATTTTCTATTGGTTTTCACTATTACGATATTACTAATTCGACTAATTCGAAGCGCTTTCCTTCTACAGGACCTTTTTTGTTATGAAAGAAGCAATTGAATCTTATTTCCTGATGGATCAATCGTTTCCACGACCTCATTTCGAACCATTACGTCATAACCTAACTTCCTAACTCGGTCAATCGCCTCAGACCGTGTATCTGCACTCGGATACACAATCGTATAGTGACTAAGACCTACACTGTTTGAGGATGGAATGGTTGCATTTGTTCCATTCCAAACATTTGCCCCTATGTGATGATGGTACGAACCCGTTGAAAGAAAAATCGCTTGCTTATGAAAACTCATAACAAGCTCAAACCCAAGTCCGTCACAATAAAAACGTTCTGCTTTTTCAAGGTCATTCACATGCAGATGAATGTGGCCCATAATCGTTCCAACAGGTAACCCTGTCCACGTTTCATTGTTCGCTTCAGCTATCAATCCATCAATATCAAGTCGCTTATTCCCCATCGAAACAAACTGATCTTCCCATGCCCAAGTTGATGCAGGGCGATCGACATACACCTCAATCCCATTGTCATCTGGATCGGCTAAATAAAGAGCTTCACTGACAGTATGGTCTGATCCACCTTGAATCGGATAACGCTTTTGGACAATATGATTAATAAACATTCCTAAATCTTTACGAGTTGGAAGCAGCAATGCAAAATGATATAGCCCCGTTTTTCTTGGCTCTTTTTTCTTGACATGTTCAGGCTGCTCTAAGTTTACAAGCGGAGTTTTTCCATCTGCTGTTAAAACAGCTGAGGTACCGGTTTCCCTCAACACATGAAATCCGATGATCTCTTGATAAAATTTCAATGAACGCTGTAAATCTTCTACTTTTACGTTAACTTGACTGACAAACGTACTCGGTTTGTTATGAAAATTGGACATTTAGAAACCTCCTAGTCTTCTCATTATAGTCGCGTCGTCCTTGTCACTCCAGAAAAAAGAAAGAAAAGGATGAACCAGATGTTTGGACTAGTTCACCCTTCTCTTATATTGGCAATCGTACCTCAACTTGAGTACCTTCCTTTTCTATGCTTCTAACTTGTATCGTTCCATTATGTGACCAAATATGTTGATAACAGATCATTAATCCGAATCCTATGCCTTTTTCTTTGTTACTAAAAAATGGTTCTCCCAGCCTTTCTAAGCGCTGCTGACTCATCCCAACCCCATTATCGGTGACGGTAATCACAATTCCTTCCTTTTCCATTCGAAGACCCATTTTGACAAAGCCATTTTGTTCAATTGCCTCTATACTATTAGTTAGTAACTGACTCATAACCTCTTTTATTTTGTTCGGATCACACATAATTTTTGGAATAGCTGCGTCTCGGGTTATCCCGATTTCAACATCATTTTTAGATTTTATATTAACCACGACTTCATGAATTAACTCATATAGATCCACTAATTGGCGTTCGTTCAACTTAGGTCTTGCTACTTCAAGAAATTCTTTTAGTACTTCTTCTATTTGTTGGAAAGATGAATGTATCACATCAAAATAATCTTTCTTTACGACCCCTTGTTCAATGAGATGAATAAATCCCTTTATTGATGTTATTGGATTTCGAATTTCATGAGCAATTCCTGCTGCCAATTCGCCAACGACACCTAGTTTTTCAGTTTGAAAAGGAGCGAAGATATTCTGCCCTTTAACATCTTCAGTTTTAGATTCCTCTAAGTATACGGAATCAGCCTCGGTTTTATCTGTTCCAAATTCTTGCGTTCCGTTTTCAATTTTTTCAATCCAATTAATAAGTTGCCCTTCTGGAACAGGTTTGCTAAACAAAAATCCTTGTCCTTCATTGCATAAATGCTGTTGCAAAAATTCTAGTTGTTCTTTCGTCTCAATGCCTTCAGCAACAACATTTAGTTCTAAGTGATGAGCCATTGAGATAATCATTTTAACGATGGCTTCATCGGCCTTACCAGATAACTCTCTTACAAAGGATTGATCAATTTTTAACGTATCAACCGGAAACTGTTTTAGATAATTTAACGAGCTAAAACCTGTACCAAAATCATCAATGCTAATTTTCACTCCTATTCTTTTTAAGTCCGTAAGAGTGTCGATCGTTTGCTCCATATTCGCTGTCATGCTTTCTGTTATTTCAAGTTCAAGCAGTTCTGGAGGTAACCCTGTTTCCCCTATTATTTTTTCGATCGTTTGAACTAAATTGACTTTTGTAAATTGTCTTGGCGACAAGTTTACAGATATAACCAATTCATATCCATCTAAACAAAGTTGATAGTTCTTCTTACAGGCTTCTCTTAAAGCCCATTCACCAATTGAGACGATTAAGCCTGATTCTTCAGCAATTGGGATAAATGTTGCAGGTGAAACAAGTCCCCATTGAGGGTGATTCCACCTTAAAAGTGCTTCAGCACCGACGACTTTCCCTGACTTCATATTTACTTTCGGCTGGTAAAACAGTTCTAACTCATTTCTTTCTAATGCAGAGTGTAGTTCCATCTCTATCGATAACGGATTAATGGCATCTACTTCTGGTGGTGAATAAAAATAAAACGTGTTTCTACCCATTTTTTTTGCTTGATACATCGCATAATCTGCATTTCGAGTTAACTGTTCAACCGTTTGGCCATCCTCTGGAAACAAGCTTATGCCAATGCTAGGGGACGTAAAAATATCATAATTATTAATACTAAACGGGTACGATAACGATTGAACGATCGTCGTAGAAACAGCTGTGGCCAGCTCCCGATTTGCGTTTGTCAAAATAATAATAAACTCATCTCCACCTTGTCTAAACAAAACATCGTTATCGGCGAGGCAAGACTTTAAACGAGTCGTCACTTCCTTTAGCAACAGGTCACCAACATGATGTCCCATGTTATCGTTGATAATTTTGAATCGGTCTAGATCGATAAAGAGAACCGCTATTTCCTGACCTTGGACAATTTCATCATTAAGCTTTTTTTCTAGCATAAAACGATTCGGCAAACCTGTTAAATAATCATGAAACGCCATTTGTTGAATTTCTTCTTCTTGCTGTTTACGGCTTGAAATATCGCGGTAATTGACAACTATGCCATTTATATTCTCATCCTCAAAGAGATTTGTAACATACGCTTCGCAAAACGTAAAACCACCTGTTTTTGTTTTGAGTCTCAGCTCACCTTTTTGTGTTTCTCTACCGTTTTTTATCGAATTTTCAATCAGACAACGAGCTAGGTTCAAATCCTCTTCATACACTAAGTCAAAGGCATTTTTTCCAAACAACGACTTTGGCTCAAATCCCAATACTTGTTTTACAGCTGGACTTTGGTATTTGATAACCCCATTTTGATCAAGAATTCCAATAACATCTGT
Source organism: Halalkalibacter wakoensis JCM 9140 (assembly GCF_000513095.1). GTDB lineage: Bacteria > Bacillota > Bacilli > Bacillales > Bacillaceae_D > Halalkalibacter > Halalkalibacter wakoensis. The sequence goes on along the minus strand of NZ_BAUT01000058.1, from coordinate 1,933 downwards.
TGATTGATGAATGAGTGACTCAAACCGCATTTCACTATTTTTCAGCGCCACTTCTAGTCTTTTCTTCTCTGATATATCTTTCGCTACTCCATATACCCCTAATATTTCACCATTTATGCGCGCTGGTACAACGGTTACGCTGACTTCCTTAATACTACCATTCTCGTGTACAACTCTAAACTCACGATCTTGTACCTTACCATGTAAAGCATGTAAAAAATAACTGACCACTTCCGACAAATCTTCAGCATAAATATATTGTTTGAATTGAGAATATAATAAAGTATCTTTAGAAAAACCAATTAACTGGACTAACCCCTCATTCAAATTAACAAATTCTCCATTCACATCAATTAAAAATAAAGCATCTGGATAGGCTGAAAAAAGGTCTTTATAAAGAAATTCATCATTTATAGATTGCAACTTTCTACGTTTACGACTAGACAATGAATACATATTCTCACCTCATGGTTCTTTTCTACTAACCAACATATATACTGAATAACGTACTCTCATAAGCTGTCATTTCTTTACCTTATTTTCCGTTAAATTCTATTTTACGTATATCCCCTTACACTCTTAAAAAAGATTTCTCTTTTACCTTGAATAGGAACAGACTCCTAGTCAAATATAGACGCCTTTAGGAACTCCTTCCTATTAGAAAAGACTGTATTGAAAAGATTGTTAAAGTAAGATTAGTCTCATCGTAAATCGATATGAAAAAAACCCGCTTTTTCAGCGGGTTTACAAAGGGGTGTATCCAAGTTGATAAATCATAGCAATTGCTTGAGAGCGATCACTCACTCCTAGTTTTTGCAAGATGCGTGTAATATGATTTTTGACAGTATGTTCACTAATGAATAATTTTAAGGCAATTTCACGATTGTTACAGCCTTTTAATACATAATTGATTACTTCAATCTCCCTAGTAGATAGGCCTAACTTCTTTTTTAGTATTCCCACTGCATCGATCGATTCCGTTTCTTTATCAAGTGTTTCCTTACTAGCAATGGAGTAATCTTCTTCAAATGAAAGGACTGTTTCCACCATTGTTTGTTGATGGACGTAAGTAAGGAACTTATCTTTAAGCTCTTGTTGCAATATACCCATTTGATGAAGGGATTCAACCTTCTCATCCCCGTCTACAAACGTGTAAACAATTGCCAAAATTTCACTCTCTCTACTGCTTGATTTTCCCTTTTCCAAAACATTTAAACAACCTCTCAATATCGAAAGAGCTTTTTGATCGCTTATATATGATTCTAAAAAAGACAGCTCATAATAAATAAGTCCGCTAATCTTTTTTAACGTCGTATAGCTGCCATCATTCAGATACGCGGTAAAATCCTTTACACATTGTTTCACTTTTTCAGCTAATTCGAATGCCTCTTTATTTTGTTGGCGTAACGCTGCATTAAGTAATCTTATAATGTAATCATCTGAGTCGGTTTCTGTTTCGGTCTCTTTTTGGCATAAGTGGATTGATATACTTCCAGCCACAGCTAAACTCGATAAAAAAGGTTTATATTGATCAGGGGCATTTTCTGATGATAATCCCACACATAAAACACCATACATTTCATCGTTGTATCGCAACGGAAACTCCAATACATCCGTCCCCCAACTAGTCTCCTGTTGAATGGTCCATCCCAGTTTTCCTGCTTTGATTTCGAAAAAGCTCTTACAGCTACTTGATGACCATAATCGTTAATTTCTTTTGAAGTAAGCCCCCTTGAGACGATATCAACTTTTGAAAGACTCATCTCAGGTTTAAAAACAATACAAGCAAATGGGCCTCTTAAAATGTTTAGACTAATATCTACAAGAATATATAAAACCCTTTTTATCTCTTTTACCGTTATCATAAACATCGAAAATCATTCGTTAAAATGTTTAAGATGATTTCCATTAATTGAATTTAATTGAAAGTTTT
>NZ_BAUT01000059.1 GCF_000513095.1 Halalkalibacter wakoensis JCM 9140 | reverse complement strand
CTAAAACTGAAAATTCAGTCAGTGTTTATGCAACACTAGTGAGGCTAAAAGGGAAAAAATAATTTTGTAAAAAGTAAAAAAATGAGGTAGCATTCCAAGGAATGGAGGCACCAATGATTAATAGTAAATAAAGGATAGGAAGACCCCATTTTTTCCTTTTGTTTGATAAAAATAGTTTGTCTGCAATAAATAATGATAAGCTTATCCGAACAAATGCTCCAGAGAGCCATTGAAAGATTGAAAGAAAATCAAGTCGAGTAATATGCTCGCTAATTTCTAAAAGCTTCCACTGCTCATAAGCTGGATTCTTCAATTTTGTTGCTTCTTCTGGACCAAATTGTGAAATGGCTCCCACAAGTGGACCTAAGATTAAAAACACAAGGATGATCCCAACCAATATAAGCCATTTAATCTTTAATCTGTCTTTAATAAAAGACGTTAAAAACAAAAGAAAGATCATTTCAAACAAACCAGCACAGCTATACACTAAACCATGAAGAAAATCTATGTATCCATTCTCAAATATCGGAAATAACAGTTCATAATTCTTATTTTTCGAATTTCCGAAACCTACTAAAAATCCGAAAAATGACACTAATGGAAACACTAGAAAAGCAATCGTACTTATCGTTCGTATTCCTTTCACAGACGCATACAAGCAAATGAGTCCGAATAACAATACACTGACAAAATTAGGGACCTCAAAAGTATAATTAGCATTTGCCCAAAAAAAAGTATACTTAAGAGTAATAAAGGCAGAAATTAGAAAATAGGCTCCGAATACTATTGAAAATATTATAAAAACCCCGGATTGAGATAATTTTCGTTTAAGTAAAGAGAGAATATCATCATGAGTATTTAATTTTTTATAAATATGAAAAACAAGCAGAATCCAGAGGATAAATGGTATCGTACTGAAAATGACACTTAACCAGGCATCCCTGTTAGCGGTTGATAATATAGCTGGGATAATTAGAACATGTACCATGAATCCTGTAGACATAATAAATAAGATATAAATATGAACAGCTTGAATCATCTTTTGATTCATGGAAAACCACCTTAAAATCAGCTAATTATAATTACTTGCATAGTTTAGCCTTGAAGCTGAAAAAAATTCACGAGAGTGTATAAAAAATTGTTTAAATTGTTAAAGTCAACAACAAAACGAACAGGATAATTTACAAAGCTTTAAAAATGACTTAATAATTTTGTTTCAGTTGACAATGGAATAAAAAACTTTCATTAGTAGCACATTATTAATAAAATTTTAAAAGCAAAAGTTTACAACGAAAGGATTTGAAAGATTGGATTTGATTAAAAAAAGATTAACTTCTGCAGAAATAACAAATTTATGGATCTATTATATTCAGGAAACTATGGCAATTCCAATCATTAAAATGCAGATTAAAGAAATTTAACTTGGAAATTTCCGAGGATAAAACCAAAATTATTTCTTTCGGACGTTTTGCGGAGAATTATGCAAAACAAAATCTCTTTTCGGAAATTACGAAGGGCTTTGTTTAACACCATTTCAGCAAATTCAAAACCTGAACTGAATTAATCGCAGTTCCTGTCTTTTTTGCTGCTTCCGCCAAAGAAAGCCTTGCTTGTTCACTAAGTGCAATCCCATATGCCATTCCACTGATCAAAAGTGGAATTTTTATTTTCATTGTTTTTTTTGCCTTTGGACCAATGGTAACGGCAACATCTACTACTTCTTCACCATCAATTGGAAATGGTGACGTTTGTGCGGGGAAGCTAGTGAAATCTTAACAGACAAAGACATTGATAGAGAAGAAGCAATAAGATTAGCTGAACAAGTCAAAAGGGATATGGAAGCTAACCCAGACAAAGTAATGTACGCTTCTCCAGTAGAAGAACCTATTATAAGCGATGAGAGATTTATTGAACTATTAAGTAAAGAAGGCGACTTAACAGAAGAAGAATCTAAACAACTTTCCAAAAGAGTTGAGCGCGATCAAAAAAACAATCCAGATAAGGTTTTCAATGCTTCTCCAGTTAAGGAAGATGATTTCTCCATCCAAAATGTTGGTTTTGAATTTGATTTCCTCGGTCCCTCTCTTCCTGGTAGGAATCATATAAGCGCTACGACTAGCACTTTAAAAGTTAGAATACAAACAACCATAAATTTGCCAGTAACTTTCAACCTATATAGAGTAAGCGACGGTGCCTTCATGGGTAGTAGGACATACCCTAAGCTAGCAACTACAGAGGCTACTTTTGGTGTGCAGATTTTATCAAGTTACAGATTTATATTAACAGGTAAAGATGGATCTTGGAAACGAGGGGTAGGTTTTATGTACCACTAAAACCATAAAGAAAAGTTATTATAATCCAACCGGGGTGATATATCATCCCGGTTTTTTTGTGGTTTAGATATCCCTCTGGAGAGCATGTAAAATCTACACCTTTTTCTTTATTCCGTTTAAATGGAGCGATTGTTCAATATAGGCAATCGTTTTTTCTTCTAACAACGAATGATAGGAGGTAATATAGAGTGCCTTAATTGTTAGTAAGGGAGATGAATACAATGTCAAACTCTAAGGAAGAAGAAAAGTTAGCTGGAGGGAATGTCTCAAATGTATATCGATTTGAAGATACTGTTCGACGAGAAATAAAACCTAATAGTTTGAAAATACATAAATTATTGCAGCACTTAGAGAGCAAAGGTTTTAATTATGCTCCGAAGTTTTTGGGTATTGATGAAAAATACAGGGAGATATTATCCTTCATTGAAGGATAGGCTGGAAATTACCCTTTGAAAAAATATATGTGGTCAAATGATGTGTTAAAAGAAATAGCACATATGCTTCGTCTTTACCATGACGCAGTTAGTGACTTTCCTTTGTTTGATGAATGGATTCCAATTGACAATACTCCTATAAATAGAGAGGTCCTTTGTCATAATGATTTTGCTGTGTACAATATTATTTTTAATCATGAACAGCCAGTAGGCATTATTGACTTTGATGTTGCAGCTCCCGGCCCAAGACTTTGGGACATAGCTTACACCCTCTATATATGCGTTCCTTTAAGCAGACTTTATCATAATGAAAAAGGTGAGACAGTCAATTATAATACTTTATATGATGCAGAAAGGATCAAAACAAGAATCAAGTTGTTCTTTAACTCTTACGATATTGAAGGTATAGATGAAGACTATTTAGAGATGGTATTGTTACGGTTAGAAGGGTTATGTAAATACATAAAGAGAAAATCCAACGAAGGAGACACTGCATTTCAAAAAATGATAGCCGAAGGACACCTTGAGCATTATGAAAAGGATATAGAATTCATTCGTGAACATAGGAGAGAGTGGTATTAATCAGAGTAATAAATTGATTTTAAAGGGACTAGACTATTTGATATCTCCAGATCACGCCTTAAACAATCTCGGAGTTTTAATCGAAGAACATATATAAGTTATCTCGAAATCGAGTCTTCCGCAATCGGGCGCGATTGCAGAAGATGATGGCTAACGACTTTGAATCGTTAGTCATTTTTAAATCATTCTTTAAATACATGTCTACAATGAAAGATCACATTATAATTCTAATTTTTTTATAAAAAGGTATTGATAACCAGCCGTATCCGTATAATGCTCTTCAATGGATAATTCTGATTCATGATGAAGCAATCCATCGATGACATGTACAGCATCCCTAGCGTTTGTGTTAATAACCTTTGTATAAAAAGAAGAAAATTGATCGCTGGTGAATCTATAGATAGTAGTTCCTTTCCCTGTTCCGTAGTGTGGGTTAGCATCAGCATGAAGAGAAGAGACGCCAACTTGTACACGCATGCCATCCGAAGATGAGGTACTCCCATTTCCCCAATATTTTGATAAAGAAAGATGATGTTGAAAATTTACTAAAGTAGCTTGAGCTTTACTCAAAGAATCCTCATGTAATCGCCATTGGGCTGCATTAGCTAACTGATGATAGGTGATTCCTGGTGTTGCTTCAGCCATTTTGGTAAGACCGATATTGGTTCCCATAGCCATAATCGTAGCCATTACAATAGACTTTTCTTCTCCCTTAGGTGGACGATTACTAGACGCATGAGCAAGGTGTTCATCGAATCCTGTCCAATTTGAAACTTCAATCAATAAATCAGTAAGTTTTACCCGTGGTAACATGTTATATAAAGTTTGGCTAAGAGATTTGGCATCTTCCGGTGTATCTTTCTCTAAACGGTCAAGTCGTATCCTTGACTTGTCAATACTTATTCCCTCAAGAGAATCTATGTTTTCCAATATATAATCTAATCTTTCATTTAAAGCAGTATTTCTCTCAATTATATATTCTTGAGCTGACATACCAACAGCTAATCTATTGCCTGTATTCTTAGTTTCATCCCAATTATCTTTAGTGACTAAGTATTCTTCAAAATCCTTATGTAACCTGCTTCCAGCAACCCATATATCTCCTGAACGGATATGGTTTTTTAATTCGGTTAATGCTGCTAATTCATAATACTTTCGATTAATATTTCCATCTTCATCATAGACATGTTTCTGCCATCTCTTTGGCACAAAATCCAATGGCGCGCTTCGGGAATATGGCGTTTCTTATTATTGTTAATTTCACGCAAGACATTTAGAGCGCGCAATAAAGGCTCAGAAGCCTGAGTCGTACGGAACTCCAATTTACTGAGAAGTACCGGTGTATACTTTCTAAGGTAACTAAACCGGGTGACCAACAAATCTAAGTAATCGTAGTCCATAGGACGAGCTAAACGTGTTGCTTCTTCTATAGAATCAACAATCCTTTCCCAAGGCATTATTTTCTCTAATACTTCAAATGGATCTAGCTCTTCATTTCGTGCTTTTACTAAAGCTTCACCAATATCCGCAAAGTGCAGTACTTTTTCATTGATAGATTTTCCATTTTGCTTTTGCAGTTCTTCTTGTGCTTTTCTACCCTTTGACTGTAAGATCATAATTTGGCGGTCATGAATTTCGATAGCTTGATCGATTAGATCTTGACTAAGAGTTAAAAGGTGAGCTACAAGAATAGCGTACCTTTTATTCTCATTAAACCTCCGAAAGGAATGAGGTTCATATCGGGCGCCTAGCTAGCAAGCTGAAGCAGCCTATTCGAGTGAATATTTTCGGACTCTGTTGAAAGATTTAATAAACGAACATATTCTAATCTCTCAATTACTTTTAAAAAAGCATCTGGTGATGACTGACCTGGTATTTCCCTTAGCCATCCAAGCTTAGTTTTGGATTTATCGGAAGGGGTATCAATTAATTTCTCCAATTGTTGTTTTTGCCATGGAGATAACGGTTTATAGAGTGAATTATATACTTTCTCCTCTGCCTTCGCCTTGTTTCCCATACTAATCTTTCAATCGTTGTCATAGCAGGCAGAATGATTTTTCGCTTTCGCATTTCTTCTAAAGTCATCCCTATTAGGAACAGTGCATTTGAATTTTCAATTGCATGGGGGAGTAATGCCTGTGAAATAATCCGATATGACTGTGCTGAAAAATTAGAAAAACCATAATACTTTCGTATTTCCTCCATATGTTCATGTTTCGTTTGCTCTCGTTCAGAATATAGCTTAAATTCACTTGCATCTACTTGTAACTGATTAGCAACATAGTTTATCACCTTATCAGGAACATTCTTGATATCTGAAAGAGACCAACCAGGGTAACGAAAAAGACAAATTTGAATAGCGAATCCCAATCGATTATGATCTCTTCTTCTACGTCTTATTACCTCAATATCATCTTGTGTAAGGGTATAGTAATACGCTAATTCCCAATTACTTAAAGTAGACGGGATTAACAAAAAATCCTTTCTTTGATCAGGTGTAAGTAGTTCTCTTGCTCTTAGATACACAGGAAAATCCCCCTAATCCAACCCGAAGGTTTAATTTTTTTCTAAAGCTCGATACAACACTGATTTACTAACACCCGTCATATCCGTAATTTCTTTGATGCTATATTGTTTAGATGAATGTAGTTTTAAAGCACGTTCCACCAACTTGGGGTCTTTGGAAGGTCTCCCCCCATTTCGGCCTCTCATTCTTGCAGATTGTAATCCTGATTTTGTACGCTCACTGATAATATCTCGTTCTAGTTCAGCAATACTCGCCATTGTTCGGAAGAAAAAACGTCCCATAGCTGTTGATGTATCAATATTATCCTGTATGGAAATAAAATTGACCTCTTTTTCTTCAAAGGTTTCAACCAATTCAATTAGATGTTTTGTAGACCTTGAGATACGATCCAACTTATAAACGACCACAGAATCACCTTTACTTATAGCCTTTAGGAGTTGTTCTAATTCTGGACGTTCTTTTCTCGTTCCAGTTATTTTCTCTTTGTAAATAACAGCTGCGCCTGCTTTTTCTAAAACATCAATTTGAAGATCTAAAATTTGATCTTGAGTAGAAACACGAGCATATCCAAAAACTTTTCCCATTAAATTCCCTCCCCAAGAATAATTGTTCCCTAATTCGGATTATAAGTCAATTTTAGGGAAGATGAATACGGGAAGGGTTTAGGGATTAGAAAACGCCAAAAATCATGTGTACTATAGATAGGTAAAGTTTTTCCCTTAAACGTTCGTTAATGGGAATTACTATTAGAAAAATCATTTTATGTTTTTCATTCAAATATTCACTTGAATATTAACCAAGGAAAGGTATATACTATATTCAAGTGAACACTTGAATATCAATGGGGTGATAATGTGAATAAGAAAGATACTTGTGAAATTTTTTGTTATGACGAGGAAAAGGTCAATCGAATACAAGGTGATTTAAAAACAATCGATATTGTTAGTGTTGCCCAAATGTTAAAAGCAATTGCGGATGAAAATAGGGCAAAGATTACCTATGCTTTGTGTCAAGATGAAGAGTTATGTGTGTGTGATATAGCAAATATTATTGGTATTACGGTGGCAAATGCTTCTCATCATTTAAGGACCTTCATAAGCAGGGGATTGTAAGATATAGAAAAGAAGGAAAACTAGCGTTTTATTCGTTAGACGATGAACATATTAGACAAATAATGATGATTGTACTAGAACATAAGAAAGAAGTGAATGTCAATGTCTGATCAAAAGGCAATAACATCTGAACAAGAAATGAAGGCCTATCGTGTACAAGGTTTTACTTGCGCAAACTGCGCGGGTAAATTCGAAAAAAATGTAAAACAGCTATCTGGAGTTGAGGATGCAAAAGTAAATTTTGGTGCATCTAAAATTGCTGTTTATGGTAATGCAACGATAGAAGAACTAGAAAAAGCAGGTGCATTTGAGAATCTCAAAGTGACACCTGAAAAATCTGCTCGCCAAGCATCACAAGAGGTAAAAGAAGATACGAAAGAAGATAAAGTGCCGTTTTATAAAAAGCATAGTACTCTACTTTATGCTTCCTTATTGATTGCCTTTGGTTATCTTTCCTCGTATGTGAATGGAGAAGAGAACATTGTTACTACCTTATTGTTTTTAGCATCCATGTTTATCGGAGGATTATCACTTTTTAAAGTTGGTTTGCAAAACTTACTACGTTTTGAATTTGATATGAAAACCCTTATGACAGTGGCTGTTATAGGTGGTGCTATTATTGGAGAATGGGCAGAAGTTGCCATTGTTGTTATTCTCTTTGCAATCAGTGAAGCACTTGAGCGATTCTCTATGGATAGAGCAAGACAATCGATTCGTTCATTAATGGATATCGCTCCTAAAGAGGCACTTGTTAGACGTAATGGACAAGAAATAATGATTCATGTTGATGATATTGCTGTTGGGGATATCATGATTGTAAAACCTGGTCAAAAGATTGCGATGGATGGTGTAGTTGTAAGTGGGTACTCTGCCGTTAACCAAGCAGCTATTACAGGTGAATCAGTCCCTGTCGAGAAAACGGTTGATAATGAAGTATTTGCAGGTACCTTAAATGAAGAAGGATTACTTGAAGTAGAAATAACGAAACTTGTAGAAGATACAACAATTTCTAAAATTATTCATCTTGTAGAGGAAGCACAAGGGGAACGTGCTCCTTCGCAAGCATTTGTTGATAAATTCGCAAAATATTACACACCGATTATTATGATCATTGCAGCATTAGTTGCTATAGTCCCTCCATTATTCTTTGATGGCAGTTGGGAAACATGGATTTATCAAGGATTAGCTGTTCTTGTTGTTGGTTGTCCTTGTGCGTTGGTTATATCGACTCCTATTTCTATTGTTTCAGCGATTGGAAATGCTGCGAAAAAAGGGGTCCTTGTAAAAGGCGGAGTGTATTTAGAAGAAATGGGCGCCTTAAAGGCTATTGCATTCGATAAAACAGGAACATTAACAAAAGGGGTCCCAGCTGTAACTGATTATAATGTGTTGAACAAACAGATAAATGAAAAAGAATTACTATCCATTATTACTGCATTGGAGTATCGTTCTCAGCATCCTCTTGCTTCAGCCATCATGAAAAAAGCAGAAGAAGAAAACATTACTTATTCTGACGTACAGGTAGAGGATTTCTCTTCTATCACAGGAAAGGGTATAAAGGGTATCGTAAACGGGACGACTTATTACATCGGTAGCCCGAAACTCTTTAAGGAATTATTGACTAATGATTTCGATAAAGACTTAGAGCAAAATGTTACTACTCTTCAAAATCAAGGTAAGACAGCCATGATTATTGGAACCGAAAAAGAAATACTTGCAGTTATTGCAGTTGCTGATGAAGTTCGTGAGTCAAGTAAGGAAATTCTTCAAAAGTTACATCAACTTGGAATCAAAAAAACAATTATGCTTACTGGTGATAACAAAGGTACTGCGAATGCTATCGGAGGGCAGGTTGGAGTATCTGATATAGAGGCAGAATTAATGCCACAGGACAAATTAGACTTTATTAAACAGTTGAGATCCGAGTATGGCAACGTAGCAATGGTAGGAGATGGGGTCAATGATGCACCTGCATTGGCGGCCTCAACAGTTGGGATTGCAATGGGTGGAGCTGGTACAGACACAGCCTTAGAAACTGCAGACGTCGCTCTAATGGGAGACGATTTAAGAAAACTTCCATTCACTGTAAAACTTAGCCGGAAAACTCTTAATATCATCAAAGCTAACATTACTTTTGCAATTGCTATTAAATTTATTGCCTTACTATTGGTTATCCCAGGTTGGTTAACGCTCTGGATTGCCATTCTTTCCGATATGGGCGCAACCCTTCTAGTAGCTCTAAATGGTTTGCGACTAATGAGAGTGAAAGAATAAAGGAAAAAGTGCTAAAAAGGGCTCTTCCAGACAGATGGAAATTCCTTTTTTAAAAAGGACTCATTATTAGTATAACTTCTAAATATAATAAAAAATCAGTTAGTGAGTTGATGTAATTGACTTTAATTTTGAACGTTATTTCTGCAATAGGGGCATTTATAGTTACCAATATTGATGATATTTTTGTTTTGATGCTGCTATTTTCACAGGCAAAAGCACAGGTGAAAACGAGTGAAGGTTTAAAAGGTAACCAGACAGAGAATAAGCATATATCCCCTAAGGATATAATTATTGGACAATATCTAGGTTTTACCTTGTTAGTAGTAGTTAGTCTCTTAGGAACTTTTGGAGTTATGTTAATTCCAGAGAAATGGGTAGGATTACTTGGACTAATCCCAATCTATTTAGGGATTATGTTGTTTATAAAGGGAGAAGATGAGGATGAAAATGCAATTCTTTCAAGTTTAAATTCTGGAAAGTATAATAGTGTCTTTTTAAGTGTAGCATTTATAACATTTGCTAATGGCGGAGATAACATTGGAATATATGTTCCTTTCTTCTCTACTTTAACCATGAACCAACTAGCAGTAACGGTTATTACTTTCTTTATTATGGTTGCGATTTGGTGTTTTATTGGATATCGTTTGGCAGCTTTTAAACATGTCTCTGAAACCTTAGAGAATTACGGTAGATGGATTATACCCATTGTCTTTATTGGTTTAGGAATCTATATCATGGTGGAGAACGAAACTTTCAGTGCCCTTTTGAGTTTAATAAATTATTAAAAAATAATCTTCAAAAGTCCCTCTAGTTAACAGTTGGGACTTTTGTTTTTCTTATTTACAAATAACGGAACCTACCTTAACCAACTAACTATTGGATATAAGTAATTGCTTGTCTACCCAGTTGCACCCATGCAGCTTCAAAGTCTGCTATTTTGGCCTTTCTATTCTTTGTGTTTGCTAGTGGATCACTAAAGTAAATATAGCATTGGTCATATCATATCCTGTTACTAATACAGAGTGCAGCTTATGAAGCCCTATTAGATTAATTTGCAACACAGGTGAAATAGAAAAAACTGAGGAGTTACCACAAAGGAACCCTAAAAATGGTAAGTACCAGCATGTTTGGATTGATTGCATGAATAACCAAATGGAAATATGTCTGGAATTATACAGATAATAAAACTACTATAATAGTTACTAATAAGCCTATGATTTCTTAGCGTAGGAATCATAGGCTTATTTTATGTCGAAATTTGCTTAGCGTGGGTTTTATGCGGACTGTTGGTGGTACCCCAGGCTTTTCTTTGTTCGTCCTTTTTTTTACTCCTAACCAATTTAATGCTTATTACATCCTATGGAGTTTCAAGGGTTAAAGAATTAGATTTGAGGCAAGAATTATTTGTGAAACTCTCGCATAGGAAGTGATTGATTTATGCAAGAACTAATTTTAAATATTAAGAAAAAATCAGTCTTCGTAAAATTACAACCAGAATTAATAAAAGATCTATCCCTGACTTTTTTCTTTGCATTTTCGATGATCATGTTTGAAATTTTTTTAACACGTTTGTTTGCAGTTATTTTTGATTACAATTATGTATTTCTTGTCATCTCGTTAGCTACATTAGGAATTGGAATTGGAGGATATTTTGCTTATCAGTTTCCTATTCTTTTCCGTAGTCTATATCCACTTGCACTATGTGGGCAAGGTGTTTTGCTAATAGGTGTAACGTCATTAATTTATCTTACGCCATTTCAAGGCATCACCTTTTACTCCATTCTCTCAACAGTACCATTTTTGTTTACTGGTTATATTTTAGCTAGTATTTTTCAAAAATTACATACTAAAGTTCATGTTGTTTATTTCATCGATTTAGTCGGAGCAAGTTTTGGGGCGAGTTTTGCCATTCTCTTGATGAATCATTTATCCCCTATTCCAATGATATCTATGATATCACTTGCTTTATTTTTAGTTGGGAGTATTCTCGTATTTACTCATTTAAAAAAAGCTGCAAAAGTTATGTTAATCATGATACTAGCCTTATTGATGTTAAATATATTTTCTCCTTTCTTAACAACGGACCGTTTTTTGTCTTATCAAACAAGTCCATATACAACGTTTTCTGAACAAGAGGGAAACATTATCTATTCTGAATGGGATTCATTTTCACGCACTGATGTTTACGATGCAAAAGACGGAGATTTTTTGTATATGACGATAGACGGAGGTGCTGTTTCTTCGATTTCTCGTTTTGACGGAGACCTAAATACAGTAGACTATTTGCAAATGAATACAAGTGATTTAGCTTTTCAGAATCCAAAAGAAAAAGAGAGGGCATTGATTATTGGAAGTGGTGGTGGACAAGAAGTCTTATCTGCTGAAATGGCAGGCTATTCCAAGATTGAAGCTCTAGACATAAATAAAGGTAGCTTTAACGCCGTTCATTCACTTCGATCATTTGCTGGGGATGTATTTGAACGAGATGGTGTCGAAACGATTGTAGCTGATGGTCGAAATTATATTCGTGAGACAACAAATACTTATGATTTGATATTCCTTTCACTGGTAACAAAGCAATCTGATAGTGGACTAGGGTTAGCCTTAACGGAAAATTTCATTTATACGAATGAAGCGTTACGTGACTATTTTAATAAACTCAAAGAAAATGGCCAACTTTCATTTCTACTTCACGACGAAAAGGAGCTAGCTAAAGTCATCCATAGTGCAGAAAGCTATTATCAAGAAAGGGGAATTCCATCTAATGAAATTAAAAATCACATAGCCGTTGTCGGTAGTCAACACATTTTTGGTCATGTAGTAGCCGAGCCGGGAAGCATCGAACGGCCACTGCTTATTTTGAAAAAGCATCCATTTACAGAAAAGGAAGCGACGAAACTTTTCGACTCTGCCGCGAATATCGCACAGCTCCCCTTACATGTTCCATATAGATTTGATCACTACAAAGATTTAGCAAACAGGCTTCATGATACGGCCATCCCTTTTAAAGCAAACCGAGATGCTCAGCCTTTCTTTTTTCATAAGAATGATGGGATTCCTTCTTTTTTATGGTTTGGTTTGATTCTTATAAGTCTTGGCGCTTCTGTAATGAGTTTAATTTATCGAAAGCAAGTTCCAGTTGGAAGCATGGTTTATTTCAGTGGGATTGGAATCGGTTTTATGCTTATTCAAGTAACGCTGATACAACGCCTGACATTGCCTCTAGGGCATCCTACTTGGGCATTTGTTATCGTATTAACAACACTTCTTATTTCCGGTGGAATTGGAAGTGCCTATTCGACTAAATGGAAAAGAGAAGAGGATAGAAGATTTGTCCCAATATTACTTGTGGCATTTCTAACATCTGTCGTGTATCTATTAATTCATTTTTACTATCAGTCTGAGCTGGCACTCTCCACATTTCAAAGAACCTTGCTTGTCATTACTATGCTTATCCCAGTAGGTTTTTTTATAGGAATGCCATTTCCATATGGGATGAGTAGGCTTAAAAAACATCAAATTTCAATTAGTTGGGGGATCAACGGTTTAATGACGGTTGCCGGTTCAATAGTAGCAGCCATGTTATCTTTAACGTTTGGAATGAATCTTACAATAATAGTAGGGGTTGTTGTTTATCTCTTGTTATTTATTTTTCAACCTCTGTTAAAAATGTAAATCAGAAATGTGATTTTTCCTTAGCCAGAATTAAATTCTGGCTCTTATTGTGTTATTGACATACCTTACTAGGGTAATGTAACTTTAGTTAGAATACATTGTTAAAACAAACAAGGTGGGAAGAATAGATGAGTCAAACAGAGAAACTTGTTAAACTTGCTGTGAATGCTGGGATATCCTTTGGGGCAAAGTTAAATGCAAAACAATTACGAGTTCTAGCTGAATATATGAATGATGATCAAGAATTGGAATTAACAACGTTTCAACAGCTCTATATTGATGTGTCTGAAAATAAACTGGAGTTAGTAAAAGGAAAATTTACAGAAGCTGGTTTAATCTGTTATCCGGTTGGAAGTTTTGTTAAAAGCCTTCGTACCTGTAATTTTTGTAAAGGATCGGAGGAAGAAGGGATGCCGGTAGCTATCGAGTTAAATAAACGAATTGCGGGAAGGGAAGTGCCTTTTACCCTCAAACCAGCATATACGGGATGTCGAGTTGGTTGTGGTGAACCATTAATCAATGACATTGGGATTATTAAAGTAGGTACAAATGAGTTCGATTTATACATCGGTGGCACAAGCAAGGGAGCAGATGCTAAGGTAGGTACATTGTTCAAGAAACAACTAGTACCTGAACAATTATATGCGATGGTGGATGATATACTAGATCTTTATCACGAATTTGGAAAAAAAAGAGAACCGTTTTTCAAGTTTATTAATCGATTCGGCTTTGAAAATTTACAGCAGCAAGTTCTAAAAAAAAGATAAATGATAATCAAAAATTCAATCTACTGAAAGTAATAAACTGTTGACAGGATTTAGGAAGAAATAGGTTCAGCTAAGGTTGCGCTACTTATTACGTAGCGCACTTGTTTTTACCTAGCCATTGGTATTCACTTCTTATCTTTAGCTTTACTATAATTATGCACCCATAGCAAAGGCGCGACACCCTTGAGCACAATGTAAGCACATTTGACCACATCGTTGCGAAACTTCGTCTGGGTGATGTAAACAGTGGTTCCCGCAAACTTCACAAATATGGGCACATAACGAAGCAAGAGATTTAGCGAAGACGCTGCAACGGGCCATATATTTAGCAGTTAACGTACAAATATCAGCGCAGTCTCTAAGTAATCGCAATTGCTCTTTTCTGTGACTTGAGCTGTCCATTTGCAAAATAGAATACTCGGTAAATTCACAAATAGCTTCACAATGTTGAACCGTTTCAAGTGCTCTGTGTTGTGACATGTGGTTTTCCATATGATAAGACATAGTATGATTCAATTTAATTCCTTAAATTAAAAAAACTTATATCACAAGTTCATCGTATGTCTAGTTGATTACCTATGCTTTAGGCATTAGTCTAATTTTCAGGGTTTTACGAGTTCCAAACGGGCAGCTATTTAATTTCTCAGTATGATAAGATAAAAAACTAACGAAGACTTCCTGGTCTCGATACTGCTTCGTTATTTTCAAGAATAACCTTTTCCATTCCATCATATTTTCATCACAATTTTTTTATATTCTTTTCTTGTAATGAACATACACTTATGGGGAGGAAATGGAATGAAAATGAAGTCGGCTTTATTTGTATTAGCTGCAACCATGACAATTAGTACTCCTGCTTTTGCTAGTGGAAACGGAGTTGCGGAATGTGCGCAAATGTCGAAGGGACAACATGTAGCTATGTGTGCACAAAAAATGGAACGCGGGGTTTCTGACTGTGCCACTGCTCCTGAATGCCCTATGACAAGTGGATGTACGAATTAATGAACCAGGATGGTTAGTCAATAAAACACTTAGTATCATAAAAGTTTTTAAGGAGATTTCCTTGTATGAATACTGGTTAAATGAAAATAATAACAAATTAGACTCGAGGATCTTTCAATCCTCGAGTTTCTTCTTGCTATCTCTATGAAATTCCATTGACACTTGTAAGGAATCTGTTTGTTGGTTTTTTTCTCACTATGAACCTAGTTTCATGGATATTACGTAGTTTTTATTTTTACTTTTCATCATAAATCTATCACATTTTTCCGCTATAGTAAGAACGCTTGATTATAAAAGTAGGAGATAAGATGATGAATTATATTTTTGAAAGTTACAGTTACCAAGAGCTATGGAATATAGGGTGGCTTATCCTTATTTTTCTTATTACATTTTTTTATTTCTATGTCACTAAAAAAGTTGCTAATAGGACCAGTAAAGGAAAAGCCGTATCGTTTGTTATAGGAGTATGGGTTTTTTATGTTGCAGTAGGAAGTCCACTTCACTTAATCGGACACAACTATTTGTTTAGTGCTCATATGCTTGAACAGGCAATAGTCTATTTTGTGGCACCACCATTGATTCTTATAGGACTACCTAATCAATTAACTAAGCATCCTTTCATCTCCAGGTTACTAAGCAGGGGATTACTAGGAGTATTGAGCAAACCGATCATCGCATCGTTTTTATTTAATGGATTATTTTCCCTATACCATTATCCAAGTCTATTTGACTATTTACGTTTGAACCATCTATATCAATCTGTTTATCATTTAATTCTCACAATATTAGCTTTTACAATGTGGTTATCCATTCTTCATTCCAAAAGTAATTACGAGTTATCTGAATTGAAAAGTTTAGGCTACATTTTCTTAAATAGTGTATTAATTACACCGGTTTGCGCTTTAATTATCTTTTCTAATAACGTACTTTATACAACCTATATAAATGCTCCTCAATTGATCTCGTTCTTATCAATAAAAGATGATCAACAACTTGGAGGGATTGTAATGAAGCTGGTTCAAGAAGGGGTATTTATTACAATCATTGGAATACTTTTTTTCCGGTGGGCAAAAAAAGAAAGAAAAAAAGAAAATGTAGAAATACGAAATGAGGATGCTTCATAAAATTGATTACTATAAAGCGAGGTTTGTAATATGTATGATGTATTTAATTCTATTAGTCGATTATTATATGATCCCTTAATTCAACTAATGTATGGTTTTGATCATATTCCGCTTTTAGCAGCGCTTATTATTGGAATTCTAGCAGCTGCTGCACCGTGTCAATTCACCGGAAATGTAGGTGCCATTACACTCTATGGGAATCGGTCTATCCAAAAAGCTATTCCATGGTCAGAAGTTATATTCTTTCAACTTGGGAAAGTCGTTGTTTTTTCGGGGTTAGGATTACTAGTGTGGATATTAGGTTCTGAATTTCAACAAGAACTAATTGGTTACCTTCCATGGATACGTAAAATACTTGGGCCCATTTTTATCATAATCGGTCTTTATTTAGTTGGACTCATCACATGGAAATGGTCTATCGGTCTAAAACAAAGAGAAGCTGGTGATAAAAACAGAGGAAAATGGGGGGCATTTCTTTTAGGAAGTAGTTTTTCATTAGGATTCTGTCCAACCATGTTCTCAATCTTTTTCTTTTTGCTAATGCCGTTAACCCTTTCTACTTCATACGGATTCATCTTACCAACTGTGTTTTCGTTTGGTACATCGATTCCTTTGTTCATTACAATGTATCTCATCTGGACTTTTGGATTAAACGGGACACTTTTGAAAAAAGGAAGAAACATCGGAAAATGGATACAGAGAGTTGCAGGGGGCTTTCTGATCATACTTGGGATTTTAGATACAATAACTTATTGGGGGATTTAAGGAAGTATGTGTTGCATTAAACCATGATCTAATTCAAAAGGAAATTTATATTTTTTTCTTCAAAATTTCAACACAATTACCTTTTATAATATAAATAGATTTAAAAATTAGGAGGTATTTGACTATGGAAAATTTAGCTTATTATCTTCCACTATTATTATGTCCTTTAATGTTAGTGATGTTATTTTTCTTTATGAAAAGGATGTCTGATGGAAATAACAGTAATAAGAGTGAACCAAACGGAAAAGATTTACAAAAAAATATGAATCACTTAATGGAACAAAATCAAAAGTTGATGAAGGAAATTGATTCTTTAAAAAGGTCACAATAATGGAAGGGAGTACGTTTGGAGAAATTATCAATTTTTGTTCCGATCATACTTTTATTCTTACTAATAATTGCGATGATGATTCACTCTTATGCTACTATCAAAAGAAAACCAGAGGGTTATGAATTTTTGATTAATAAACAGAATGACCCTTCGATAAACGGGAAAAAAGTAACTAACCTTATTGTAAGTTTATCCCACTTAACAAACTCACAATAGGTCTAAATTATAGTAAAATCAATCGGTGGAGGAGGCTTTTAATTGAGTTGTCTCCATTTTCTTCTTTTCAAGTAGATTTGTGTAAAAAAATATTTTATAAGTAAGATTCTTTATATAGAAAAGAGGGAGAACATGGACACTAAAATTCTAATTGTTGATGACGAATGGAATATGAGAAATCTAATTCGAATTCATTTATCCAAGCAAGGATATAACATAGTGGAAGCTGTGAATGGGAAAGAAGCGCTTAAAGAAATGAAATGTCATTCTTTTCAACTTATTATTTTAGATGTAATGATGCCAGAGATGGATGGTTGGGAAGTATGTGAAGAAATTAGAAAAGAAAATTTGGCTTTGCCTATATTAATGTTAACAGCTAGAACGGAGACAACGGACAAGGTGAAGGGACTCGATATTGGAGCGGATGATTATTTAACTAAACCTTTCAAACCAGAAGAACTTATCGCACGAGTGAATGCACTTTTAAGAAGAGCTGTTGTAAATCAAACAACGCAAACAAAACAACTCCATTTCCACGAGCTGAAAATGGATGTGGATGATCATAAAGTTTTTGTTCAAGACAATCCTGTTCATTTAACCCCTAAAGAATTTGAGTTATTAAAATTATTACTCTTGAATCCTAAGCAAGTGTTTAACCGGGACCAGTTACTTTTGAAAATTTGGGGAGTGAATTTTTTCGGAGATGAAAGAACGGTTGATTCTCACATAAAAAGTATTCGTTTGAAATTAAAGAAAGAAGGGCTGAGCTTTACTATCATCGAAACGGTTTGGGGTGTCGGCTATAAGTTAAAGGAAATAGACACATGAGATGGAATCGAATTGATGTAAAATTAGGGCTGACGATGATTACCGTTTTTTTATTAGTTTTCGCACCTTTTGTTTATGTCATTGATCAGGTTTTTTGTAATTATTATTACAATAAGGCAAAAGAGGAAGCTCATCAATTAACGTCAAATTATGCCCAGATGATAGCGAATAATCAAATGTTAATGTCAACGCCAATGGTCGAAATGGCAGGAAATATTACACAAAAAAAAATCTTCTTACTAGACGAAGATGGAGATATGATCACGTTTACAGGTACGGATGATCTGGAAATAAACATTAAAGAGTTCGACTTGCAAAACCTTTTTGAAGGAAGGCCTGTTTTCTATGAATACGTAGAACCGTTCACTGACATTCCTTATCTTTTGTATGGTCATCCAATAAATGCTGATCAATTCAAAGGTAGTCTGTTCATGTTATTTCCACTTAATGATATGTATGATTCGATGTCTACGGTAAGACAGTTGTTTCTTCTTGCTGGTGTTGGAGGTTTCTTTCTAGCTCTTGGGTTTACATTTATTGCTTCACGAAAGCTCTCGTCACCTTTACTTGAAATGCAGGCTGCAACAAAAAAGATTGCCAAAGGGGATTTAAATACAAAAGTGATTGTACGATCAAAAGATGAAATCGGTTCTCTTGCTGTTGGCATTAACAACCTAACTCAGGAACTAAAGAGGCACTATGATACAAGAAGTGAATTCTTTGCTAGTATTTCTCATGAGTTAAAGACACCGGTTTCATATTTAATGGGTTATTCGGAAGTCTTGAAAGAAAAGCTGTATCAGACGGAGGAAGAAAAAGAACAGTATTTATCAATCCTTGAACATGAAGCAACTCGATTAAATTATCTTATATCAGACTTGTTTGATTTGTCGAAGATGGAAGAAGGGAAGTTTGACATAAATAAGGAGTGGATCGATTTAACAGAACTTGCCGATAACCTCGATATGAAATATTCATTAAAAGCAAAAGAAAAAGATCTTCTATTTACGGTTAAAGTGGATGAAAACCTTTCCTTGTTTTATGGAGATGGAAAACGAATAGAACAAGTTTTTACCAACTTATTGGATAATGCGATGAGGCATACGACTAACGGTGAGGTAACCTGTGAGTTCAGGCAAGGTGATAATCAAATTAACATCATTATCAAAGATACCGGATCAGGAATTCCAGCCGACGAACTTCCATTTATTTTTGATCGGTTTTACCGAGTAGAAAAATCTCGCTCAAGAGAATTCGGAGGGACCGGATTGGGATTAGCCATCGTTAAAATGTTAGTAAAGTTACACGGTGGTACAATAGATATAACGAGTAAGGAAAACGAAGGAACCCAATTTACTCTTTCTTTTCCTAATGATATTGGGAACAAGGAGAGGGGAGAAAAGATATGAAATGGATAGACTGGGTCATTGTTAGTCTGCTTTTGCTTATTGGGTTAGTTTGTTTAAGTATGTCCTTAACGTTAACGACGGACGAGAATTTTATCATCTCTCTCCTAAAAATTTGTCTTTGGGTAGGAATTCCATCTCTAACGATTGGACTAATTTTTCTGTTGTTCAAAAAAAGAAAGTAAGCAATTGTATGAGAAAAAATAGGGATGTGTGTATGGAGTGTGGACAAAAAAAGACTTACTAGCCGGTCTTATTCTCTTTCTGACAATATTCATTTCACTGGTAGACGGTACTGCGGTTGAAGCCCATTCAGAAATAAAAGAAATAAGTCCGGGAATGAATGAAATATTGGACCATTCACCAGAACGTATTAGTGTTTTGTTTGCTGAACCTGTAGAAGTCTATTCAGAGTCTATTCGCTTAACCAATTCGATCGGATCAAACGTTCGAATCGGAAAAGCGGTGATTGATCCTACTGACAAACGTTTAGTAACATTACCGGTTGAAACTCTATTATCAGATGGCAGGTATACATTAGAGATTTTCGCAATTGCCATGGATGGACATGAAATTAAAGAGCGTTTCCAATTTGAAATTAAAAAGGAACAAATTTCAGAATTAGATTATTGGAGAAACCTAACCCTCGTTCAATCCGCTCCAGCAGATGGGGAGATCGTACCAACTTCTCCAAACAAAATTGAACTATGGTTCTCTGATGAGATAGAATTAGAGGTTTTTGCGATCTATGATGATAATCAAAGTTTAGTACCGATAGGAGAAACTTATGTAAATCCAGCTGATGCTTCCCACTATATAATAGAGCTAGACAAGAAATTATCAAAAGGGACATATGAAATTAATTGGTACGTACGTAAAGATAACAAAAGTAAAAATGGAATTTTCTACTTCGCAGTGAATGAAGTCACATCTATTACCCCTCCAGAGGGAAAAAGAGTTTCAATGGGGGGATGGCAACATGTCGGATTGATTGAATTTGCTAGTTGGCTGTCCTATCTGGGTGTTTTCATCTTGTTTGGTAGTATGGTTTTTCAATTATTGATTTCAAAAGGTAGTGAAAACACCAACCGGTGGAACAAGATGAAACGGATCTTCTTCATCATGAGTGTTGTAGGGTTTCTACTACTTATTACAATTCGGAAGGATGAAATTACTAATATTTCAGTAGTGGAGTTTATTCAATTTCAATTTGTTTGGGGCATGGTCCTTCAACTTGTCCTTGTACTTATTGCATTTTTTCTTAGGTCGATGATAGGACAGATATTATTGTTAGCTGGAACGATTATGATGTGGGCATTATCAGGTCATGCTGTATCAGATCGGTATGGTGGGCTTATCTCAATAACGTTAGATGCTTTGCATTTATTTTCTATTGCAATTTGGCTTGGTGGATTATTTGCATTAATAGTCATGATACCTAAAGAGGAAGGTTTAAAATGGCTAAAAGAAAATGGTCGAAAGTTCTCCAAGTACGCACTTATAAGTATATTTATTATGAGTTTAACAGGTATAGGAATGCTATTGCGTTATCTTCCTTCTTTTACTATGGACAGTTTAATGATAAGTAGTTGGGGGCAGTTTCTCCTTTTTAAGGTGATTTTATTTCTAGTTATAACTTTTATAGGATTCTATCAAATGAGATTATTGAAAAGCGGTATTGATCATAATCATACATCTCTTACCGCTATCTTAGGAAGAACCGAACTCATTATTGGAATGAGTATTCTTTTCTTTGCAGCATCAATGATCAACACGTCACCCAAGGCTGCTGAACAAGGAATTTATCCCACAGATCTTTATTCTCCTGTTGATGTCTCTGTATCACTGACACCATTTCAGATGGGATATAATGATTTAATTATAAAATTTGATCAATCAGAAGATATAAAGAATGTTGATGTTGAGCTTTTTATGCCACCTTTTATGACCAGAACGATAACCGCGTTTTCGTTAGGGGAAGGGACTTTTCAAGTGACTGGTGGACTATTACATGGTTCTGGTACGACCTATTTAAATATTCATGTCACTAAAACGAGTGGCGAAAACTTAATGATTCCATATGAAATACAAGTGCCCGGCGATATGTAATGCTTCGTTTTTGATTGCCGACACAACTGTATAAAGAATGTCACGCTTCTCACAGAAAGGGTTCTTAGATTTTTCTCTAAGGGCCCTTTACTGGCTATGAATATGCTTCTCTCCACTGTTTACTTTTGTACATAGTCAGATAACTATACTTTTATTGGTAAATAATGTTAAATTAATTAAAGATTATTTCTCTAGTAGTGTCAAAATGATGATGATTCTACCGCTATTCTCAAGATGTCATACAGCTAAGGTTATGTTTTTTATAAAACTCGGTTAATCCATTTGAGTGTGCGACCCTTAAAGAATTCTTGGTTGAAAACTAGTTTTAGAAGAGGGGGAGAAGATTGAAGATAAGGGGAAAACATATTATTTTATTTTTTGTCCTGTTCTTGACTGGTTTTATTTTAGTGGTGAATTATGAGTCTACAGATTCAGGTAACTATGATCCTCTGAATAGATTGAATTCGACATGGGCACAGGAAAATGAACTTAGAAACCAAATCATCATGGAACAATCCTTAAACAAAATGCTTCAAGAGGAGTTAAGGTTATATCAATATCAGGTACGGGAACTTGAAGAAAACTTAAGCACCGTTAATGAAAAAAGTGAAGAAAAAGCAGAAAATTTGCTCGAAGACATAGAGAGGTTAAGAAAGATTGTAGGACAAGTGCAAGTAACTGGACCAGGAATTGAAATCTCATTAGAGGATTCAGACTATTTACCTAACGGGGCTAATCCGAATGATTACATTGTTCATGAAGGACATATCCAACAGGTGGTCCAAGAATTATATGTTGCTGGAGCGGAAGCAATTGCCGTAAATGGGTATCGCCTAAGACATTCATCATTTATTCAATGTATAGGGCCTGTAATAAGTGTAGACGGAAATATTTCATCAGCTCCTTTTATTATTACGGCGATTGGGGATGCTGATCATTTAGAAGCAGCTTTAACCCTACATGGCGGAGTTCAGCATCAGTTAATTAATGATGAAGTAACAGTAAGAATACAGAAAAAAACTAATATTCTATTAGACTCTTACCTAACAGAAGGTTGATTACATGTGTATAAAGATAGTAAACATATTAATTTATGTAAATATTGAGACACACGAACCTTGGATTCGCGTTTATAC
>NZ_BAUT01000060.1 GCF_000513095.1 Halalkalibacter wakoensis JCM 9140 | reverse complement strand
TCGAGACCCCACAGGCGTAGCCGAGGAGGCCGGGCACCTCCCCGCGGAAAGCGAGTGGCTGCAGCGCAATGGAACGAACATGGGAGAGCACAATACCGATAAGACAACAAAAGCGAGTCTGTGCCTTGACGACAGACTCGCTTTTCTTGTTTTACTCCTTATTCTTTTTTAACAAACGTAACCCATTTAACGTTACAAGTAATGTCGCTCCCATATCGGCAATGATGGCAATCCATAGTGTAAGCCAACCAGGGATGACTAGTAATAAAGCTACTAATTTTAATACGAGAGACAGTGTAATGTTCTGTTTAATAATGGATCGGGCTTTGCGGCTTAATTGAATCGTAAATGGAAGTTTCGCTAAATCGTCTTTCATAAACACGATATCAGCCGTTTCTAGCGCGACATCGGAACCGGCCCCGCCCATTGCCACTCCAACATTTGCTGTTGCTAGTGCAGCTGCATCATTTACTCCATCCCCAATCATAGCTACATGACTGCCTTTTTCACGAATGGATTGTACGTAAGATACCTTTTCATCCGGTAGTAAATTCGCCTTTACATTAGTCATTCCAACTTGCTTCGCTATTACGTTTGCTGACGCTTCATGATCACCTGTTAGTAAGATCGTTTCTTGAACGCCCAACTTGTGTAGGGACTTGATTAAACTCTTGCTTTCTTCACGGACTGAGTCAGCTAGAGCCATCAAACCAAGGACACGTTCTTTTGTTGCTAGAATCACGACGGTTTTGGCTTCGCGTTTCATTTGTTGAATCGTTTCTTCTGCTTCTACTGATAAACTAGAAACTTGCTTGATATACGCTTCACTTCCTACATAATAAATCGTTTCTTCTATCGTCCCTACAATTCCTTTGCCTGTGATCGACTCAAAATCAGTGACTTCGACTTTCGACTGACCGATCTTATCTTCAGCATACTTAACAACAGCAACGGCAAGAGGGTGCTTTGAGTTTTGCTCTAATGATGAGATGATTTCTAGACTTTTTGCTTCATCTACACCTTCTGAAATCCAAACGTTCGTTACTTCCGGCTTCCCTTTCGTAAGTGTGCCTGTTTTATCAAAAGCAATCGCTTTTATTCGTCCTGCTTCTTCTAGATGGATTCCCCCTTTAATGAGAATGCCATTGCGTGCTGCCGTCCCAAGAGCTGTCACAATGGAAACAGGAGTGGAAATAACTAACGCACACGGGCAACCAACCACTAACACAGCAAGCCCTTGATAAATCCAGACACTCCAATTTCCCCCAAAGGCTAGTGGTGGAATGATGGCGACAAGAATGGCAATAAAAATAATAATCGGTGTATATACTTTTGCAAAGCGATCAATAAACGCTTCTGCTGAAGCTCGTTTCGATTGTGCTTCTTCCACCAGCTTCATCATTTTGGAAAGAGTTGAGTCTTCATTGCGTTTTGTAATTTCTACTTCAAGCTGACCTTCTTCATTTAAAGTTCCCGCAAATACAACATCCCCTATTTGTTTCTCAACTGGAATCGATTCACCTGTTATCGCTGCTTGGTTAATCGATGATGCCCCTTTTAGAACGTTTCCATCTACGGTAACTTTTTCTCCTGGACGAATCATCACCACTTCACCAACAGAGAGTTCATTCACATTAACATCGACCCACGAGTTGTTTCTCCTCGCTCTTGCCATTTTCGGTGTATGTTCAAACAACGAGCTTATTGACTTGCGAGCTCGTTCCATTGAGTATGTTTCAAGCATTTGACTGATAGCAAAGAGAAAGACGACAACGGCTCCCTCTCCCCACTCGCCTATAATCGCTGCCCCGATAACGGCAATCGTCATTAACGTTTTCATATCAAAGCGCGCTTTAGAAAGATTTTTTAAGCCTTGAAGAAAAAGCCGATAACCGCCTATTGCCATAGACGAAGCATAAAAGAAAATGGCTAAAGTCCCTTCTCCATGTAATCCGTGAAAGACAAACCCCATTACTAATAAAAGGCCAGAGAGAATCGTTTTCCACGTAGTTGGAGAGTTCCATAGAGATGTTGTTTCTATTTCCTCATCTTCTTGATATAGTTTCAAATTTTCAAAGGATCCTTCTTTTTCGACTTCCTCTTTTGTCACACTGCCGATTACCGTAATCGTTGAAGCCTGAAAATTCACTTCTGCCTTTTCTACTCCAGACAACTTTTTTACATTCTGCTCAAACTGAGCAGCACAGCTAGCTCAGGAAAATCCTTGGACTTGATATTTCATTTCCTTGCTCACCGGCTCACCTCCTCTTCTTGATGATGAGCAATTGCCGTCATTAACAACGTTCGGATGTGTTCATCATCAAGAGAATAAAAGACAAGCTTCCCTCTTTTCTCACTTTTAGCAATACGAAGGTTTTTTAGATGACGTAAATGATGAGATGCTGTTGCATTTGTCGTACCGATAATCGAAGCGACATCACAAACACATAATTCCTTCTCCTGGCAGAGGGCATAAGCGATTTTCACCCTTGTTTCATCGGCAAGTACTTTAAACATGTCCGCTAAGCGATCAAAACGCTGATTTAATAATTTATTTTTCACATTTTCAACTACTTCTTCATTATAAAAAAAAACTTCACATGTATCGGTTTGTTGTTGTTTTTCGCTCATTTTTCAATACCTTTCATCAATCTAATATTCAAACACTCATTTGAATATTAGTATATTCTAGTTTTCTATAAAAGTGCAAAAAAAAGCGAGTAAAGGAACAAAACAGCTCCTTACTCGCTTGGCCTTAATATGCAGCATAGTTTTTCGGATAAAATCTCATTCATCGTTTCTTCTTTTAAACGATAGTAATTCCATTGCCCTTTTTTCTCACGCTCGATAAAACCTGCATCTAATAATATTTTAATATGATAAGACAGTTTTGATTGTGGGATATTAAGAATATCTGTTAAATCACAAACACACGTCTGCCCCCGAACACATAGTTCATTTAGAAGGGTTAGTCTCTTTTCATCTGCTAAAGCTTTGAACTTTTTTTCGTAATATACTGGGTCAAACGTGTTCTGACTTGTTTCGAAGCGAACTGGAATTTCCATTGTCAGCCTCCTTCATCAATTTTTATTGATATACCAACTATATCATGGCAACTAAAGCGATCGCAAGAAACTGGAGGAAAGAAAAGTTTTAAATAAAATAAAAACGAGAAAGCTCGTGATCTAGCCATCTCGTTTTCTGAGTAACTTGGAATGAAACCTTTGAGTGTACCTAGGAATTCGAATAAAGTCTTTTTAACGTCTCTTTCATTTTAGGCAACTCCTATTATAATTCCGATCCTTTTAGCAGCAGTCATTTTGTCCAAGTAATGTAAAGCCGCTCCCGCTCTCATCTTTTATATAATCAAGTGTTAAAGATTCTGTTTCTTTTTCGATGGCTTTATCAATCGCTACCGTAATTCCTTGAATCTTTTCTACTGTATCTTCTTTAGCTGCCTCATCCAGAGACAGTCCAATTTTAGGACTACCTCAGCCCATGCCGGCAAAATAAAGGCGAATTCCCTTTGCTCGTTTTTGTTTCAGTGTTGTTTTTAACTGTTTTGCTGCTAGTTTTGTTATTTGCATCATGTTCCCTCCCTATATGGTTAATTTCTTTAGTTGCTCATAACCAATTGCTAATTTGAGTTGCCACGGGATCACGGCCACTTGCTTTGACTTTTTCACTGCAACAAGGTTGATCCAATTCATCTCCGAAACGGAACGGGCTTTTAAAACTGGGTCTGTCGTGTTCGTTGCGGCAAAGCTTTGATTAATCACCCACCAGCTTGGTTGAATCTCAGCACGTGCTAAATCATCTTGTAGACGGGTCGCTTCATGGACTGGTGTTGCTTCAGGCAATGTGACGATCACAACATCCGTTTCTTTTTCGTTTCGTAGTCTTGGTAGTAGCTTTGTAACGGATTCTGGTACTTCTCCAGTTGCTCGCTCTAGCTCCTTGTGATAAGACTGGGCTGCATCTAGAAGAAGCAAGGTATGTCCTGTCGGAGCTGTATCAATCACAACAAACGAATCCTTAGCTTTTTCCACAACATCGGCAAATGCCCGGAAAACGGCGATTTCTTCTGTACAAGGTGAGTTTAAATCTTCTTCTAAATATGCTAGACCATTTTCATCAACCGTTTCTCTTGCTTTTGATAACACTTCATCTTTGTACGCTTCTACCTCTGCTTTTGGATCAATTCGACTGACCGTCAAACTTCCCTGAACTTGGTTTCCTAGTACATAAGACAACTGTTCAGCTGGATCTGTCGTTGTTAAGTGGACAGAATGACCAAGCTCGGCTAGTCCAACTGCAATCGCTGCTGCAACGGTCGTCTTTCCGACTCCTCCCTTGCCCATTGTCATGATGACACCTTGCTTTTTAGAGCCTACTTGCTGAATCAAATCTTTTAACTGTGACGTAGCTGTCGTACTATCGCTCTCTTCGTTTGACTGTTCTGAGTGTTGATTAGTAAATAATGAGCGCAAGTTATCGATCCCTGTTAATTGATACGGAACATAAGGAAGCTCATACGTCACTAATTCACGTAGTTGGTTCGGCATCTGTGCTAATGCTTTTTCTTGTCTCTCATAAAAAGCTGAGGAGACTGAATCTTCTTTTACATAGGTTTGAAGTTTGCCATTTACTAAGAGAAGCTGGTTCGAAAGTCCAACTTGTTGCAATTCCGTTGCCGCTCGACTTGCTTCTTGAAGAGCTGATTCATCTGGTCTAGAAACGAGCACGAGAGTTGTCTCCTTCGCATTTGATAATGCATTTACAGCTTGAGCGTACAACTCCTTTTTTTCACCTAAACCTGATAAAGGTCCAAGACAAGAGGCACCATGAGTGCTGTC
The DNA here is from genome assembly GCF_000513095.1 of Halalkalibacter wakoensis JCM 9140. Classification (GTDB taxonomy): domain Bacteria; phylum Bacillota; class Bacilli; order Bacillales; family Bacillaceae_D; genus Halalkalibacter; species Halalkalibacter wakoensis. The sequence goes on along the minus strand of NZ_BAUT01000060.1, from coordinate 17,634 downwards.
TTCAAGAAATGACGACCATGCTGTTGGCAGTTGGAGCAAACGAAGGGTGTGGCCGGTTGGTGCTGTATCAAAAATAATATGATCATACACACTTGTACGCTCTGGATTCGTTAAAATAGAAGCAAATTCATCAAAGGCTGCAATTTCGACCGTGCAGGCACCTGAGAGCTGTTCTTCCATTTGCGCAATAACAGGAGCAGGAAGCTTATCTTTGTATGGACCTACTACTTTTTCACGATAAGCAGCAGCGGCTTCTTCGGGATCAAGATTAATTGCTGATAGTCCTGGGACAGTAGGAATGGACGTTGTTTCATAGCCAATTTCAACTTCAAAAACATCTTGTAAGTTGGATGCAGGATCTGTGCTTACAATTAATACTTGTTTTCCTTCATCAGCAAGAGCTACGGCTGTCGCACAAGCTGTTGACGTTTTTCCCACTCCGCCTTTACCTGTGAAAAACAAGTAAGGAGTGACTGTTTCCGACGTTGGGTTGAATTCTATCGTCATAGGAGCTCGATTCCTTTTGATTTATTCTCTGTTTTTGTTAATTCACGAACCGGAACATCCGCCCAGTCGGCAAACTCTTCATTTGTCGGGTAACGCCCTGCTAGTTTTACTTCTCCATCAACAATCACAGCCGGAAGAGCATCAGTCCCTTTTGTATTTAACAGCTCTTGAACGTTTGCTTCATCAATAAACGCTTGTGGCTCCGAACCGAGATTAAAACGAACAATATCAATATTCTTTTTTTCTAATAGGAAAATAGCTGTTGCAACACGCGTTAACTCTGGGTCGACACTCGGACCGCATACCCCTGTTGCACAACACATAGCCGGGTCATAAATTCTAATTTTAGACATCCTACGTCCTCCTTTTAATGTGTATAGACCGAGAACATTGAAAAGGTGAAAACCGACCTTTTTCACTACCCTCGTATAAAATTAAAGAGAGGTCTGCCCCTCTTATTTTCCGGTTTCACCGAATGTTTTGATGCGTTCTCCAATTTCATCACGTACCCGTTGGAAAAACGCCCATTTTTCTTCATCTGTTCCTTCGGCTTTCGCTGGGTCATCAAAGCCCCAGTGAACACGCTCCTTGTTAGGCGGTGTTGCCGGGCATACATCATTCGCATGACCACATAATGTCACAACTAAGTCTGCTTTCTTTAAAATCTCTGGATCAATCGTATCAGATGTTTGACTTGAGATATCGACACCTGCTTCAGCCATTGCTTTTACAGCATTCGGGTTCACACCATGTGCTTCAATTCCAGCAGAGTACACATCATATTGATCTCCAAGGTATTTTTTCCCCCAGCCTTCTGCCATTTGGCTTCGGCAAGAGTTGCCTGTGCATAAAAAGTAAATAATTGGTTTAGACATTATAATTGCTCCTTTTAATATGTTTTTTATGATGAAGATGCTCAAGTTGGACATCCACTTACAAAATAATGACAAGCCACAAATACAAACCAACTAACGTGATAAAGAGAGTTGGAACCGTTAAAATGATTCCGACTTTAAAATAATAGCCCCACGAGATTTTCATTCCTTTTTGTGCAAGAACATGAAGCCATAAAAGAGTCGCTAACGAACCAATCGGCGTAATTTTCGGACCTAAATCAGATCCTATGACGTTGGCGTAAATGAGCGCCTCACGCATGACTCCTGTCGTATTCGTCTCCGCTATCGCTAACGCATTAATCATAACAGTCGGCATGTTGTTCATAATTGAAGACAAAATAGCTGCAATGAAACCCATCGCAATCGTTCCAGTAAACAAACCTTGATCCGCTGATCGTTCGATCACAACTGCAAGCAAGTCTGTTAACCCAACATTTCGCAATCCATAAACAACCACATACATCCCGATTGAAAAGACAACAATGGCCCAAGGTGCACTTTTTATAATTCCAGCAGAACTTAAAGCTGGATTATTTGCGCTAATCGATCGGAAAATAAAATAAAACACAATGGCAATTGGCATCGCGACAAACGATACTGGTAAGTGAATAAACTCACTTACGAAATAACCAATAAGTAGAACCGCAAGAATATACCAAGATAATCTAAATAGTTTTGGATCTTTAATTGCTTCAACCGGGGGTTTAAGCTCATTCACATCATAGCTTTTTGGAATGTCTTTTCTAAAATACAAATACAACACAAGAATACTTGCACCAAGTGCGAAGAAATTCGGGACGATCATTCTTGATGCATACTCAACAAAACCAATTCCAAAAAAGTCAGCTGATACAATGTTGACCAAGTTACTTACCAAAAGCGGTAGTGACGTCGTATCAGCAATAAATCCACTTGCCATAATGAACGGTAAAATCATCGCTTCTTTAAAACGAAGAGCACGAACCATCGCTAATACAATTGGCGTTAAAATAAGAGCTGCCCCATCATTGGCAAAAAGGGCTGCCACAACAGCTCCAAGCAAGGAAACGTAAAGGAACATTTTGACGCCGTTCCCTTTAGCAAAGCGGGCCATATGTAAGGCTGACCACTCAAAAAATCCAATCTCATCTAAAATTAAAGAAATAATAATAATAGCAACAAATGTTAACGTGGCATTCCATACAATTCCTGTTACCGTTACAACATCTTGAAAATCGACTACACCGACAAGCAAGGCAAGAACAGCACCAATCGATGCTGACCAACCAATCGAAAGACCTTTTGGTTGCCAAATGACAAGAACGAGGGTAAACAAGAAAATAACCGATGCTAAAACAACCGCTGTCATTTTCTCAACTCCTTGTTTTTCAATCTTTAATCACAACAATTTACGCGTAATCCACGCTTTTCTAAATCAATTAACCGCATCTTTTGACTCGGAATGTGCCCAAGCAAATTTTCAACTAATGGATACGTTTCGTGACTTTGGTTCAAACGGTAAAAAATCCATTGTCCTTTTCTTCTTTCTTCAACGAGACCTAAATCTCTCAACTTACGAAGATGTTGACTTATGGACGGTTGACTCATTTCAAACAATTCGACGAACTCACATACACAACACTCATCTTCGGATAACATCGCCAACATTGTGAGACGCGTTTTATCGCCTAAAAGCTTTAATACTTTTGCAGCCTTATCAATTTCGACAAAAGAGATTGCTTCGTTCATCTACATCAATCCTTTCTTCTCTGCACCATTATATAATTATATACTTATATACGCAATTGATTTTATGTTAAGAAAAAGTAAAGGATAAGTAAATTTCCTTTTACTTATCCTTGTTAGAGTCTCTATTTAATTTAATACGTATTCATCAAAGAATCTTTGATACTCTTGTGCAGGTTGTAAACTAACGATTCGTCCTACTTCTACTCCATTTTCATAGTGAACAACTGTAGGAGTCGATTCAAGCTTATACTCATCCCAACCCTCTTCAAACTCTCTCAAGTTATATTGAACTAAGTCAATTCCAGATTCATCTGCGAGCTCTACTAAAACTGGTGTTGCTTCCTTGCAGTATGGACAAGTTGAGCTATAAAAATAAACCGTCACCGCTTCATCATTCGTTAGCTTTTCTTCTAATTCAGCTGGCAGAATGACATTTTCATAGTTTGGATCATCTAACAATTCAACCGTAGCTGGGTGAAGACGCTCTTTCCCAAACGGATTCCCAGACGCTTTTTGTGCAGAGTTTAAATTGGATACTACAATTAACGCAACAAAAATAAGGATAACGACACTTCCAAAAAGGATTATTTTTTTCATTATTCCCCTTCCTCCTTCAATCGTTTCAAGATCATAAAACTACAAATAAAAATAATCGTAAATGCTGTTAGAGCAAGAAATGGGATGGTCACAAAACCAAACCAGTTTATATATTGACCTGTGCAAGGAACTCGTCCGCAAGCTGGAGCCGTCTCAGTAAAGAATGGGATTTTTTGCAAAGCGTAATGATAGCTTGATAGACCAATACCAATAAAAGAAAAGACGGCCGAATACAAGGCAACAGTTGCATCTTTTTTAAGAATCCCAATGACAAAAATAATCACGATTGGATAAATCACAATTCTTTGATACCAACAAAGTGTACAAGGTTCATACATTTTCACTTGCGAAAAGTAGAGTGAGCCAAGAGTTGCTACTAACGACGTAATCCATGCGATAATAGCCAAATTCTCTAATTGCTTTTTCATGTATTGTCCTCTTTTTCTATAGACTCAAATTCAGATTTATTATACAGACAATTAGTGCCCATTTCTACTACAAAACATTGACAATAAAGAAAACAAAAAAAGAACTATCTCCTATTTATCATTGGAAGATAGTCTTTTTCCTACTCTATTATTAGTCCTGATGCAGCAAGGGTAATCGGACCTGAATAGTGTTCAGCTGCCTCTTTTACTAACTGTTCATGATTCCCTACATGCGGAAGGTGTGATAAAAGTAATTTTTTTGGGTTAGATTGCTCTGCTAACCTCCCAACATCCTCACTTGTCATATGTCCAAATTGAGAGATTGAATCCCTTTTATAGCCACTACATTCAGCAATTAATAGATCTGCGTCTTTAGAAAAGGCAGCAAGTTCAGCAAAATAGCTAGAATCGGCTGTATAAACAAATACCTTACCTGCCTTGTTTTGTATTTTCATCGCATAACAAGGAACAGGATGATTGGTCTTTAAAAAGGTGAATGTAAAAGGTCCTATTTCGAGAGGACTTTGATCGTTATAGGAAATTGCTTGAACGACCTCTTTATATCCAAGCTTTGCGAAAGCTTGCTCATCATCTCTATGTCCATAAATGGTTGCATCCTTCATCTTCGTTCCGATCCCTTTTTGAATGATGCGAGCATATTGATAGGCACCTATATCTGCTTGATGATCATGATGATAATGAGATAACACAACGGCATCCAAATCAAGGAGTGAGCAATAGGATTGAACAGCAGAAAGAACCCCACTTCCACAGTCGAGTAACACTTTATACTCATTTTCTTCGAGCAAATACCCTGAAGTCGCTTCTCCTTTTTCTGGATAGCCGTGCCAATAGCCGACAACGGTTAGCTTCACTTTTCTTCACTTCCCCAATTTGATTGTAGTTCTTCAATTCGCTCACGCTCTAATAGTAGAGCTAGCTCTGTCATTAATTTTTTTTGTTCGAGCTCAGCTTCTGCATCTGAAGCACATTCTTGTAACCGCTTAATTTTTTCTTGTTCTGTTTGTTTATCCACCTATAACACCTTTCTCTAGTTGTAAAATACGTAAATGGAGACCCGATCAAACGTCCTTCTATCCCTTATTCATTATACACTTATTCTTCGTTTCTAAACGTACTTTCTCCATCTAGTTGGCATGTTTGACGTTTCGATCCAAACAAAAAAGTTCCCTCATAGCCAGTGGCTACAAGAGAACTTTTTGTATTATGCAGGGTATACGCTCACTTGTTTGCGGTCACGTCCAACACGCTCGTATTTCACAACGCCGTCTGTTTTAGCAAATAGTGTATCGTCTCCACCTTTACCTACGTTCACACCAGGATATACGCGTGTTCCGCGTTGACGTACTAAGATAGAACCACCTGTTACAGTTTGACCATCAGCACGCTTAGCGCCTAAACGCTTAGACTGAGAGTCACGTCCGTTCTTTGTACTACCTACCCCTTTTTTCGATGCGAAAAATTGAAGGTTCATTTTTAACATGGAATTCACCTCCCGATTGTTTCATTGACTTTCATATTAAGTGACTTTCATATTAAGGCTGTATTCATCAGCAATCGCCTGAAGGGACACGACCATCCCCTCAAGAAGAAGCTGGACTTTCTCAAATGTCATCTTATCTAAACCATTAGGAACATGACAGCGGAGAAAACCACCTTCATCCTCCATTTCAACGTCAAGCTCGACTCCACAAAGGGCATCAATCGCATTCACGCATCCGAAAGAGACAGCTGAAGCTCCAGCACAAACGATATCATGACCATGCGGACCAGATTCTGCATGTCCACTCATCGTAAAAGAGACAATGTTACGTTCGTCGTTACGACAAATCTCAACCGTAATCATAACTTATGCGTTAATCTTTTCGATTACCACTTTTGTGTATGGTTGACGGTGACCTTGCTTACGACGGTAGTTTTTCTTAGCTTTCATTTTCCAAACGATGATTTTCTTCGCGCGACCGTTTTTCTCAACTTTCGCCGTAACTGTTGCGCCTTCAACAAAAGGAGCACCAACTTTCACCTCATCGCCACCTACTAATAGAACTTTATCGAAGCTAACTGTTTCACCAGCTTCTGCGTCTAATTTTTCGATGTAAACTTCTTGGCCTTCTTGAACCTTAACTTGCTTACCACCAGTTTCAATAATTGCGTACATACTTGCACCTCCTCATATACTCAGACTCGCCATCCTAGGTAGGTATCAAAACCTTTGTCAACCTGTTCTGTGCGGTTATAGTTGTTTGGGTGCGACCAAATAACTAACAAACGAAATTGTAGCATAATTTCTCACTAACTGTCAATGTCTTTTATTTTGCTTTTAGCCTTTCTAACTGGGCAACAGCTTCGTTCATATTCCCAATGTAGCGAATCGAAAATTTCTCTTCTTGTAAGTGTTTATTGGGATAAACGAGTATACGAAAACCAAGTGCTTCTTCTAAGCGTTTCAAATGCTCCCCTTTTTGCCCAAATAACACCGTTGAAATGACAGCTGGCAATTCAAGAACGATTGCTTCTTCACTCATTCCCCTATGCTCCCACAGTTGACGTTCAATTTTAAACGCCTGTGCTTCATCAGAAAGAACGACCCCTTTTCCGCTACACGTCGGACATGTTTTTGAAAGGCTCGCTTGAAGGTTTTGTCTCACTTTTTTCCGCGTCATTTCTAGTAAGCCAAGCCCTGTAATGCCGAGCACATTCGTCTTTGTTCGGTCATGTTTTAGCGCTTTTTCAAAGACGTTTTTCACATGCTCCCGGTCTTCTTCACGCTTCATATCAATAAAATCAATAATAATGATACCGGAGATATCTCGCAGGCGTAATTGTCTGGCAATTTCAATTGCTGCCTCACTATTTGTTTTTCGTACCGTATCATGAAGATTTGTTTTACCTGTGAATTTCCCTGTATTTACATCAATAACGGTTAGAGCTTCTGTTTGGTCGATCATTAAGTAGGCACCATTTTTCAGCCAAATCTGTCTGCGTAGGGCACGCTCAAGCTCCTTTTCAATCCCAAAAGCAGAAAAAACATTCTCCTTCTCACGATAGAGGGAAAGAGATTGCTGAAGCTTCGGAAAAGGCTCTAGCAGCTCTTTTAGCAATTTGTATTCATCAATCCGATCAACGATTATTTCTTCAATATTTGAAAATGAGAAATCACGCACCATACGGTCAATCAACCCTGAATCTTGGTGGATTAGAGCAGGCGCTTTCTTTTCTTTTCCTTCTTTCCATAGCTCCTGCCACAATTTACGTAAAAAATGAAGCTCTTGTGTAATGATCTCAGGCGCTTTCCCTTCGCAAGACGTTCGAATAATGACGCCCTCTTTTCCCTCTGTGATCGCTTCACCAACCTCGCGCCATCGCTCACGTTCACCCTCACTCGAAAAACGACGAGAGACACCGACATAGTTCCCTTCTGGCATAAAAACAAGAAACTGGCCAGGAAACGACACAACGCCTGTTAGACGAGGTCCCTTCGATCCGAATCCTTCTTTTGTTACTTGAACGAGTAATTCCTCACCTTGTTTCACAAATTCAGAAATGCTACGCTCTTTTTTCTTCTCTTCCTCTTCATTGGAAAGATGAAATGAAAGCAAGTCATCACGATACAAAAAGCCATTTTTATCGCGCCCAATATCAACGAAAGCAGCTTGCATCCCAGGGAGAACATTCACGACTCGTCCTCTATATACGTTGCTGACAATTCGGTTTTCAAGTGTCCGTTCGACCATCAGTTCAACGACACGGTCATTTTCAACAACCGCCGCCCTTCGTTCTCTTGTTGCCATATTAAAATATAGTTTCTTCAATGAGAAAAGCTCCTTTATCCCAATCTTTCCTCCATTGTACCAGTTTCAACCTGAAAAGTCGTGAGACCATATACGGCTCACGACTTTCATTCCTATCTTTTTAGTTGTTGAATAAGTTGAGACAAAGAGGCATGCGGTTTGTTGTTCGTAAAATGAAGTTCAAGCAATTCTTTTTCTTCAATCACGTGGGCAGTCCCTGTTTGTACTTGAAATACTTTGTACAATTGGTAGCGTCCTCTTTTAAGTCGTTTCATTGCTTCTTTTAATGGCAATGTATCCTTAACGGCAACGACAGACTTTTCTGTCGCCTGCATAGTGCGCCGTGCCATCAGAAACCGCATAAACCGGTAGTGACGCTGTTTGTATTCCAAGTAGTTTGTCAAAAACAAAAACGTAATAATAACCCATAAATTTAAATGATAAGGAAACCATATCAAACTTATAAAAACCATAGCGAGCAAGACAAAAGAAGATGTCCACCTTGAAATAGTCAGTGCTTGAACATACGGAAATCGATACGTGTACCATAGCTGCACGAGACGGCCACCATCTAGAGGAAGAACAGGGATTAAATTAAATAGTAAAATCATAGCATTATGCCAAATAAAAAGATGATGATCCGTGCTAGTCCAAAATGGAAATTGAACTAAAAAGTACGACAGAAGCATCATCCAAATATGTTGAAGCGGCCCGGCAAGAATGACAATCAACTCTTCATGAAAAGGACGGTTGCCTACGTCTTCCACTTCCGCTACGCCACCGAATGGCAAAAGTTCTATTTTGGTAATCCGCCATTTAAAAAAGTGAGCAGCTAGTGCATGACCTAGTTCATGAATCAAAACAATACTAAAAATCATTAAAACTTCACGAAAGTAACCAGTAAAGACCCCAATTCCGAGGACGAACCAAAATAATGGGTTTACCTTAAACTTCGCTATAAGTTCTCTCATGCTACTCAAACGAAATAACTTCACTAGGATTGATGTATTTCTCGCCGTCCTTTAATGCAAAATAGAAAATTCCTTTTTGCGCTTCTTCGTTTGTTGAAACCGTTCCTACCTTATATCCAGCTTCAATATGGTCATACACGTTTACTTCGACTTTATCTAGCATTCCATATACAGCTTCTGTTCCATCATAATGCTTGACCGTTACTGTTTTGCCAAGGTTACCCCCCTCTTCATCAGCTCCAACTCTACTCACTTGTCCACCTTTAACAGCTTCAATCTCTGCATTCATTCCTGTTTCAATTAGAATTCCTCTTCCATCTTGATCAAAATCCTGACTGATAATTCCTGAAGCTGGTACAGCATACACCATTTCTACCTGTTCATTCGGATCACCTTGCGCCATATTTTGATTGTTTGGAAGAAGAGCTAAAGGGCGTCCAAATTGGTTTTCATACCAATTTGCAATTGCTGCGAACTCAATCTCCTGCTCATATGTCTGCTGTACTAATCGTTTAGCTCCCTCTGCTTGTGGAACGGTTGATTGAAACAAGATCGCGGTCATGAGAAAAATACAAACCGCTGCCATTAAGCGAAACAGAAAGTAATCTCCTTTTTTGCCATGTAGCTTTGGTTCTTTCGGCAACGAAGAAGGTGGCATATAAAAATCCGGCTCGTCCCTCGCATCCTCTTGACGGTGCATCAACATTGGGACTGTTCGTTCTCGATGCTTCGTGTGTTGATTTATTTGGCGGCGCCTATTTTCTAACTTTTTTCGTACTTTATTTAAATTTTTAGACATATGCTCCCCCATCCTTTTTTTCGTACAAGTATACTTAACTATATGACTTGTCCGCTTGTGATATGACATAATAGGGGTAGATTAATTGGACAGCAAATGAAATCTATTAAAAAAGGAGGAGATTAAAGATGAAGAAAAGAAAACTTGGAACTTCTGAATTAGATGTAAGTGAAGTGAGCTTAGGATGCATGAGTATTGGAACAGAAATGAATCAAGCTAGGAGGATCATTGATACGGCCTTAGATAGTGGAATTAATTATTTAGATACAGCTGACTTATATTATACAGGGCTCAATGAAGAAATGATTGGTGAGATCATAAGAGATAAACGAAAAGATCTCATTTTAGCGACAAAAGCCGGAAATCGATTTGAACGAGGAAAAGAGGGTTGGAGCTGGGACCCTTCGAAAAAACACATCATGTCAGCGGTTAAAGATAGTTTGCTAAGACTTAAAACCGATTACATCGATTTATACCAGCTTCATGGCGGGACAATTGAAGACAACATCGATGAGACCATTGATGCGTTTGAACAGTTGAAGCAAGAAGGCGTGATTCGCTATTATGGCATCTCCTCTATTCGCCCAAATGTCATTCGGGAATATGTGACACGTTCATCAATTGTAAGTATCATGATGCAGTATAGCCTCTTAGATCGCCGTCCTGAGGAATGGTTTTCCTTTTTAGAGGAACACGAAGTAAGTGTTGTGGCAAGAGGCCCTGTCGCGAAAGGATTGCTAACGGATCGTAACCTAGACCATATGTCTGATTCCATAAAGCAAAAAGGCTATTTAACCTACTCGTTTGAGGAGCTTGCTTCTATGCGCGCTCAATTTGCTTCAAAGCTTGACGGGCGTCCTCTTCAGGCATTTGCTTTGCAATATTGCTTAAGCCATCCCGTTGTTGCATCTGTTGTTGCTGGAGCAAGCAGTCCTAAGCAAGTTCAAGATAACATTCATGCGGTTGAATCTTTTCATGTATCCGTTGAAGAAATCGCTTGGCTTAAAGAAACAACAAAACAGGAAAAGTATGAGCAACACCGGTAAAGAGGCTTTTATGCTATTGGGCATATCTAAAATTATGTCTCTTCTAGCTATTACACTAAAAAAGCTGCTTTTGAGATCCCCCACTCAAAGCAGCCTTTTTGAAAACCTTTGTTATACACGTACTTTATCCATAAGTATTTCTCTCATAACGGAACCGATTTCAGGTAAAATGATTCGTTCCATCGCTAGTTGAATCGCACCAGTCGGCCGAGGCATGGAAAAGATCGCCTTCCCATCGCGTACACCTGCAATTGCACGACTTAAAATCGCAGCTGTACCGATTTCTTCCTGAAAACTCAAATGACGAAACAACTCTCCAAAACCAGGCATCTCTTTATCTAAGCTATCTCTTACAGCTTCATGAGTCGTATCATGAAGGGCAATACCTGTTCCGCCTGTAATTAAAATCGCATCAACATCTGCTCGAATGGCGGCAATTTTAATCCAATGTTGAATTAAGCTATATTCAGCATTCACAATTTGATACTCTGTTACACAATGGCCTTTTTCTTCTAATAACGATCTGATTAATGCTCCACTCTCATCATCCTCGTATGAACATGAATCCGTTACCGTCAACACCATACAGCGAATGCTCTTTGTAGTTTCTTCCAAATGTTCTTCCATCATCGTCATGTATTTTGGCCTCCTATTTTTTAAAAACCACATTCTTAAAATCAATCATAACATAGCCTTCTCCCTCTTTTACCGGAGTTTGCCAAATAATTGGTACGATGCCCAAAAAGTGAATCTCACGTAGGGAACGATAACTGAACTCGTTTCATCCTAACTCTCCGTATGAAATCAAGTTTATTGGCTAAATATGAACGTCACGTACTATATGACTACGTAAAAAAAGGCAAGTATCTATGTAAAACAGACACTTACCTTTTGTTCATTAACGAACGCTAAATAACTTTTTAATTTTTGCAAACATTCCTTTTTGCTCATCCAGAGCCATTAATGGAACCGTTTCTCCAAGAATCCGTCGCGCAATATTTCGATAAGCGATTGATGCTTTGCTCGTTGTATGTAAAGCAATCGGTTCTCCTTTGTTGGAATGCTTGATCACTTCCTCATCATCTACAACAATCCCAAGTAGATCAATAGCTAAAATGGACGCAATTTCATCAACATCGAGCATATCACCATTTTTCATCATATGGCCGCGAATACGATTCACGATCAATTTAGGCGACTCAACATCTTCTTGCTCTAATAGCCCGATAATGCGGTCAGCATCGCGAACTGCTGAAACTTCCGGAGTGGTTACGACAATGGCGCGGTCCGCTCCTGCAACAGCATTTTTAAACCCTTGTTCAATTCCAGCTGGACAGTCAATTAACACATAATCATAATCTTGTTTTAACTCGTCTACGATGACTTTCATTTGTTCAGGTTCAACGGACGTCTTATCTTTTGTTTGTGCAGCCGGTAATAAGTACAAGCAGTCAAATCGTTTATCTTTAATCAATGCTTGCTTTAACTTACAACGACCCTCAATTACATCAACGAGGTCATAAATAATTCGATTTTCAAGACCCATGACAACATCAAGATTGCGGAGCCCGATGTCTGTATCCACTAAGCAAATTTTCTTCCCCGAAAGCGCAAGGGCGGTGCCGATATTAGCTGACGTTGTCGTTTTCCCAACGCCACCCTTCCCACTTGTAATGACAATTGCCTCTCCCACGTTGATGACCCCTTTCTCCAATGCTTTCTACAAAGTATTTAAAAAGGACGAGCATACGGTATCCTTTTAAGTCTAATAGAAAAAAATTACACCAATAGATGCGTTTCATTCTTTGCGAGTTCAGGATGCGACTGAACAAGTTGTTGAACGCGACCAATTTCAAATGATTTGTTTTCATTTAAAAATGCACTGGCCATCATTTGTTCTATCTTCTCTTCCTGTTCAAATTGCTTAATATGATCTGCTATTCTCAGTTGAGAAGGAGCTAGAAGCGAAGCGGAAATAACCGCTTTCTCGTTGCCTTCATAGCCTGCATGAGCAATCCCTCTTAAGGCTCCCATCACGTAGATGTTGCCTTTAGCAATGAGCGTGCCTCCTGGATTAACATCCCCAATTAGTAACACATCCCCATTAACACGAAGGACTTGTCCAGAGCGAACAATACGCATTAAAGTGACCGTTTCTGCCTCTTGACGCAATCTCTCAGATTCTTGTTTTGATAGAACACGAGATTCAAATTGCTCTACAGCTAAATTACGCCCTTCCGTTATGACGCGTTCCAATTCAGCTTGCTCATGCTCTTGTAGAAAACGATAGCCTATATCGACTTTCACAAGAACATCTGGTCCTTCAGATTGCTGGTAATGCTTTGATGATAGCTTTTCAATCAATTCTTCTACTAAACTCTCATAAGAGCAACGATCATCAAGAAGAAAAATGAGTCCTTGCTTCGTTCCTTTTATCGTAACATATTGCTTTTTTTGAACCATAGTTGTGTCCACCTCAGCCCACTCTCTCCCTTTTTTCATAGTAAGAGAGAAAAGAGTGATATTACGTTAATTCAACATAAGTTTCCTAAAACCCTTCTTTCCATTGAAAGAAGTTGTAGAAAAACATCGGAATTTCACCTCTCCCGGAGGTTCGCTTGTTTTTCTACAACAGAGAACAACTTTTTTACAGGATAGTAAATAATAATCGCAAACGTGAGATTCAATAAAAGTCCTGGCAAAAAGCGCTCTTGAAAAAATACTAATGCATGTACGTCTGAAATTCCGATCAGGAAATATAACCCGTATTGGTAATATTCGAATAAGGAAAGAGCTGCCGTTACTATAAGCAAATGAAACAAAAGTGAATCTTGTATTTGCTTGTAGGAATAAGCAAATGCATAACCAATAAAACCAAATCCGAATAAGTACACACCTAGTAATTGAGTGTATACAATATCATAAATAAGACCAAAAACTAGTCCGTACACTAACGAGCTATGACGACCAAAATAAATGCCGATATAGACGATGATGACAACGAGAAACCGAGGAACGAGTGTCACATCAATATCATGATGCGAAGGAGTAATCAATTGAAACCAAGTACCTTCTATAACCAACAATAAAAAGATGAATGTAGGAATATAGAAGCGACTCACGACGGTTCCTCCTCTAGCAACTCAGGGTCAAGAGATGTACTAGTTCGCTCAATAATATATACATAATCAAGCGCGTAAAAATCAGCGGTTGGCTCAATATAAGCATTTTGCGTCAACCCATATTCATCTGGCTCGACATAAACAATTTCACCAATTAAAAGTCCACTCGGGTAAACGCCGCCTTTTCCTGATGTCATAACCATCTGATTTTCTTCGATCTCGGCTTCAATATCAATCTTTCTCATAATTAACAAGCCCGTATCAACATCATACCCTTCAATAAATCCATATTCAGGCTGATCCATCGAAATCATGGCTGACACTCGGTTTGTCCGATCATTATCTGATAGCAGTTGAATGCGCGAAGAAAACTCACTCACTTGCTTCACTTTCCCAATCAAGCCGCCTTTTGAATCAATAACACCCATGTTTGGTTCAATTCCATCATCTGACCCTTTATTTAAACCAATATACTCGGTCCAACGATCCGGACTTCGGTGAATGACAACCGCCGATCTCATTAAATAATCATTCAAACTTTCATCTAATTCCAACATCTCTTTGAACGTTTCATTTTCATTTCGAAGCAAATTTCGTTCAACTGAAATTTGCGCGTACTCTTCTAACCTTGCTTTTAACAATTGATTTTCTTCATAAATACGGCGGATGTCTCGGACATTTTCAAAGAAACCCGATACAGCGTATGCGGGTTTCATAAAAATGGTCTGCACCCATCCAACAGCATCTCTTACGACCTGTTCTGGTCCTGTCACTTGCTCTCGATCCATACGAGAGTACCCAATCAAGGCAACTAAGATAATAATGCTGACAAGAAGAATAATTAATTTTTTATTTGAAAAGAAGGATGGCATGCCAGACACCTACTTACAATTTTCTATCTGAGCGAGACGTAATCCCAGCTTTCGAACGGAATAAATGAAGGTTCTCTAATGCTCTCCCCGTTCCAATCGCCACACAATCTAATGGGTTCTCGGCAACAAGAACTGGCATATTCGTTTCATCACTTAATACACGATCAAGGTTACGCAAAAGCGCTCCCCCACCAGTAAGAACAATGCCGCGATCCATAATATCAGCTGCAAGTTCTGGTGGTGATTGTTCTAACGTGTTTTTGACTGATTCAATAATGGTATCAACCGTATCGGCTAAAGCTCCTGCTATTTCTTCAGCTGTTACCGTAATCGTCTTTGGCAAACCTGTTAACAGGTCTCTTCCTCGAATGTCCATATCGTCAACACCCTCAGGTGCACCGGCCGATCCAATTTCCAACTTCAGAGCTTCAGAAGTACGTTCCCCAATCATAAGGTTATACTTTTTCTTAATATATTGAATAATGGATTCATCCATTTCATCACCAGCTACGCGAATCGATTGACTCGTCACGATTCCACCAAGTGAAATGATGGCAACTTCTGTTGTACCTCCACCAATATCTACAACCATACTACCAGTTGGCTCCCAAACAGGAAGGTCTGCACCGATTGCAGCTGCAAAAGGTTCTTCTAAAGTATAAGCCTCTTTTGCCCCAGCCTGTTTTGTTGCGTCTTCAACAGCACGCTTTTCAACAGCTGTAATTCCAGATGGTACACAAACCATCACAGAAGGTTTTCTTGTAAAAATAGAGCGATTTTTTATCGCTTGTTGAATAAAATATTTTAACATTGTCGCAGTTGTATCAAAATCAGCGATTACCCCATCTTTCATTGGACGAACAGCTACAATATTTCCTGGTGTACGACCAATCATATTTT
Source organism: Halalkalibacter wakoensis JCM 9140 (assembly GCF_000513095.1). Taxonomy (GTDB): domain Bacteria; phylum Bacillota; class Bacilli; order Bacillales; family Bacillaceae_D; genus Halalkalibacter; species Halalkalibacter wakoensis. Next base: position 1,956 of record NZ_BAUT01000060.1, on the reverse strand, counting down.
TCGCATCATTTCCTACTGCTTCAATTGAGCCTGTATCAGTTCTTAGTGCAACAACGGACGGCTCACGAACGACAATACCTTTGCCTTTCACATATACGAGCGTGTTTGCTGTTCCTAAATCAATTCCTATATCTTTTGAGAACCCACCAAACATCTATGTATCTCCCTTCATACAAATCCGAAATCATAACCTTCATTATAACGAATAATCATAAAAAAAAATAGCCTTAAGTTCCCCAAAATTTTACACGAAGCTACAAATGAACCTTTTTCTCCAGATCCCACTCTTCAAATGCACAAATATCAAAGAAAAAAGGCAACAACTTTATGTTACCACTCTCTTCACATCGTTGCTATCTCTCTTATTCGCTCCTTCCAAGTTCGTGCCTTTTATTATATGACATATCCTTGTTCCTTCAGACTTACAAATTTCCGATCGCCAATAATAATATGATCGAGAAGTTCAATTCCGAGGACTTTTCCTGATTCTGTTAACCGTTTCGTCACTTCAATATCCTCTCTACTAGGAGTGGGATCTCCTGAAGGGTGGTTATGCAAGCAAATAATCGAGGCGGCCGAACGACGAAACGCTTCTTTAAATACTTCACGTGGGTGGACAATGCTCGCATTTAAACTACCAATAAAAATCGTCTTCCTAATGAGTACTTGATTTTTCGTGTTTAAATACAAGCAATCAAAATGTTCTTGTTGCAAGAAGCGCATATCTTCCATCACATAATTGGAAACGTCCTCTGGAGACCGAATAACATAGCGATCATCCGGTTGTAGGCTATGAATGCGTCTGCCTAGTTCAATCGCAGCAGCGAGCTCGACAGCCTTCGCTTCACCAACCCCTTTTACCGTACACAATTCCTCAATAGCAGCGTCCTTTAATAACAAGAGTCCATCAAATTTGGCTAACACCTGCTGCGCCACTTGTAAAACCGACTCATGTCTAGTTCCACTTCTAAGCAAGATCGCAATGATTTCTTGATTGGATAATGCCTTTGCTCCTTCTTGCAGCAAACGTTCGCGTGGTCGTTCCCGTAGCGGGACATCTCGAATGAGGAAGGACGGATGTGACAATGATCAGCACTCCTTTCTACTGTGCACATAAAATGGAGATTTTATGAAATTTTGATGTGATATTCATTTTGCTACAATGTCGGAACAATACCAAATTTCTTTAATTCTCTTATCGTCCTCGCTAGCGGCAAGCCAACAACAGCGAAATAATCACCGACAATCCGCTTTACCATAAAAGCACCGAACCCTTGAATTCCATAGCTACCTGCCTTGTCAAATGGTTCATGGCTTCTAATGTACATGGATATCTCATCATCTGTTAAAGGATAGAACTCTACATCTGTCTTTTCATAAAAGGTAATCGTTCCTTCCGCTGAACAGATTGCGACCCCTGTGTATACACTGTGAGTCTGACCTGATAGCATTTGAAGCGTTGCTCTCGCTTCGCCTTCGTCTTTTGGTTTTCCTAATAGTTGCTCTCCAAATGCGACAACGGTATCTGAGCCTAAAACGATGGATTCTTGATGAGTGGACCACACATCTTCTGCTTTTTGTTTCGCTAATTGTTGAACAACCTCTGCTGGAGCTAAACCCTCCTCTACGGTTTCTTCGATCGTACTTGTTTGAATGGAAAATGGGATGTGAGCTTGTTCTAATAGCTCTTTGCGCCTCGGGGAACCGGAGGCTAAAATGAAAGGTTTCATGAAGGGAGTCACCTCGACAATCTTTTTCTTTTATTGTACAAGGTTATACGTAGAATACCAAATTGCACATGCTTTAACTATAGACATGTTAGAAAATCTTACTGGTGGCTTTTTGAGTGAAAATCCTGTTCACTTGTTTTAAAAGTTACATGCTCTATACATGTCCGTTCCATTACGCTGCAACCACTCGCTTTCCGCGGGGAGGTGCCGAGCCTCTATGTCCCGC
>NZ_BAUT01000061.1 GCF_000513095.1 Halalkalibacter wakoensis JCM 9140 | reverse complement strand
TATCGGAAGAACGCTTTACCCATTATGAAAGCATGCCAAAACAACCTTTTGAGAAGCCCATTCAAAAGGCTAAAGAGCCAACGGCGGCTCCACTCATCGCTTAAGCATTAAAGAAAAAAAGAAAAGGCACTTTTTTTCTTTAATGCTTAAATATTTCTTCAATACATAATTTTTTTATTCGAGACATACTAACTACGATTAGTAGTGGTACTATTTTATTTTTTTCGATCAAAATAGATTGACAAGATTCTTGTTCAATTGATATAATTTTAAATTTATTTGACGAAAAATGTAGATTGTGCTATACTACACATACAGTGAGGTGGGGTGTCGTAATGGCAAAAACGTTGATTGACATTAAGCGTGCATTGGATGCTAATGTTGGGAAAAGAATTACGATTAAGGCAAATGGTGGTCGTCGGAAAACGTCGGAGCGTTCTGGTCTACTTGAAGAAACATACCCTTCTGTGTTCATCGTAAAATTAGATGAGCAACAAAATGCATTCGAGCGAGTTTCTTATAGTTATGCTGATATTCTAACGGAAACAGTAGAACTCTTGCTTTGTGAAGAAGGAATGGATTCAACTGTTTTAAAGGCGTAGTGTAAACTGGCTGATATACAAACAAATATAACCCTCTGAAGGTAAATTTCAGAGGGTTATATTTGTTTTGGTTATGGCGGATACTATGCATGTCACTAAAACAGTGACATTTTCTGATCTGCAGAAAAAAGGAGTTGTTGTGACATGAGTAGACGTAGAGGAGTCATGTCTGATCAATTTAAAGAGGAACTTGCGAAAGAGCTCGGCTTTTATGACACTGTTCAGAAAGAAGGCTGGGGCGGAATACGTTCAAGGGATGCTGGAAATATGGTCAAAAGAGCAATTGAAATTGCTGAGCAACAACTTGCTAATCAACAAAAATAATTGTCGATGACTATAAGGCTGTTTCAAAAAATTTTCTCCTCTTCCTAAAGAGTGGACGAGAAGATTTTGAGACAGCTTTTTTTCTATATTTTTCTAATGGTTGGTTTTAGTGTATGATTATAAGACTATATTGTGGAAAAATCGACAACAGGTGGTATGTTTACAGGACAAGTGATAAAATAGCGTAAGCAAATGGATTATAGAAGGTGACGATTGTGAGATGTTCAGTAAAAGCACCAGCGAAAATTAACTTATCGCTTGATGCCATACGAAAAAGAGATGATGGCTTTCATGAAGTTGAAATGATCATGACGATGGTCGATTTAGCGGACAGAATTGATCTGACTGATCGAGATGATGGCAAAATTGTTGTTGATGTATCAGAGGGGTTTGTTCCAAATGATCAACGCAATCTGGCATATCAAGCAGCTGATTTGTTAAAGAAAAGGTATCATGTAAAAAAGGGGTATCCATTTATATTACAAAAAGAATACCTGTTGCTGCTGGTTTGGCCGGTGGGAGCAGTGATGCCGCTGCGACATTAAAAGGGCTCAATCAACTGTGGCAATTAGGACTTACGATGGATGAGCTTGCTGAATTAGGGGCAGAAATAGGCTCGGATGTTTCTTTTTGTGTATATGGAGGAACGGCTCTTGCGACAGGCCGTGGAGAGTTAATCGAAAAAATCCCCTCACCGCCACCTTGTTGGGTTATTCTAGCGAAGCCTCCAATTGGTGTTTCGACAGCGGAAGTGTACCGACGGCTGAAAGTTGACGAAGTGGAACATGCAAACACAAAAGCGATGATTCGTGCGATTGAAGAGCAAAGCTTTGAAGGAATTTGTGCAAACTTACATAATGTACTGGAGTCAGTAACATTGGACATGCATCCAGAGGTGAAAAAGATTAAGCAACAAATGATTCGCTTCGGTGCAGATGGTGTTTTGATGAGTGGTAGCGGACCTACTGTTTTTGGGTTAGTGGAGCATGAATCAAGATTACACCGTGTGTATAATGGATTACGAGGCTTTTGTCAGGATGTTTATGCTGTTCGTCTGATTCGTTCTTAATGCACTTGATAAAAACCGAACAAACGTGATATATTAATTAAAAAAGATTCGGTTTTAGTGGAGGTCGTATGAAAAAGCTTAAACGAAGTGGTCGCCTTGTTGATATGACCTATTTTTTGTTGCAGCACCCACATGAGGTTATATCTCTTACACATTTTTCGGAACGGTACCAGTCAGCAAAGTCTTCGATTAGTGAAGATTTAGTTATAGTAAAAGAAATCTTTGAGGATGAAGGGTACGGTTCCCTTTTGACGATCTCAGGTGCAAGCGGAGGAGTTAAGTTTATTCCAAGAATTCACCCAGAACAGGCTGAGGAATTTGTAAATGAAGTCATTGAACAGTTAGCTGTACCAGAACGTATTCTTCCTGGTGGTTATCTATATATGATGGATCTGCTTGGAAATCCAAAATTTATTCAACGTCTTGGACAAGTGTTTGCTTCTGTGCTAGCTAATCAAAAAATTGATGCTGTTTTAACAGTGGCAACAAAAGGAATTCCGCTTGCTTATGCAGTTGGACAATATCTAAATGTGCCAGTAAGCATTGTAAGACGGGATCATTTAGTGACAGAAGGGTCGATGGTTAGTATTAACTACGTATCAGGCTCATCAAAACGAATTCAGACGATGACTTTAGCTCGTCGAAGCTTAGCTCCTGGCTCGCGTGTCTTTATTGTTGATGACTTTATGAAAGCCGGTGGAACGATTCGGGGAATGATGGACTTACTCGAAGAATTTGAAGCCGAGTTAGTGGGAATTGGCGTGTTGGTAGAGTCTGTTGGGGTAGAAGAGCGTTTAGTAGATGAGTACATGTCGATTACAAAGTTATCTAATGTTGATGTTAGGAATAAAACGATTACCGTTGAAGCGGGAAGCGTTTTAGATTTATTAAAAACAGTTGAACTGGAGGAGAACAAATGAAAATCGTACACACATCAAAAGCGCCAGATGCGATTGGTCCATACTCTCAAGGGGTTATTGTAAACAACATGTTTTATAGTTCTGGTCAAATTCCTTTAAATGCCGAAGGAGAATTAGTGCAAGGAACAGTTGAAGAGCAAACACATCAAGTATTCAAAAATATGCAAGCCGTTTTAGAAGAGGCTGGAGCTTCATTTGAGACAGTTGTGAAAGCAACTGTGTTCATTAAAGATATGAATGATTTTCCACGTATTAATGAAGTGTATGGCGAATATTTCAGTTCTCATAAACCTGCACGATCTTGTGTTGAGGTAGCTCGTCTACCGAAAGATGTATTAGTTGAGATTGAAGTCATTGCATTAGTAAAATAAAAAACAAGAGACAAGAGTCCAGAGGATTTCTTGTCCTCTTTTTATACTCAATCACAATTGCAGTTTTTTAAAAAACGGTTTTGTAGTGATTTTACTAGGGAGTATACTTCTTTCTCTTAAGTAAATGGAGCGAAAGCCACTCGACTGCGAGAAGAAGAGGGAAGCCACTGAAAAAGTGCTCGTTTACTTCGGACTTAAAAGGGAGCTTTGCCCGAGAAAGGCATCATCGTTGGATCTTGGATTGAGAGTATGAAAAGCTGATACTAGCAGGGGAATGACACGGAGACTCCTGCGGGAGCAGTGACCGACGTGTGAGACCCCACAGCCGAGGAGGCTCACCGGGCACCCGCGGAAAGCGAAGTGTCATTCCCCTGCGGCAGTTAGGCACTTTTTCAGTCTAAAGAAGAGGTAGGGCTAGACCAACAGGCAAATTCGCATCGGCACCTCCCTGCAGGTGCGAGTGGCTTACAAAAACAAAACCATCTAATAAAACAAAAAAATCTAACTAAATAAATGTAACCGGTTCGACAAAAATGCTGTTGAAATACCACCTTTTTTAGCAGTTTTCAAAAAAATCAATAAAAAAATAAAAAAAGTTTTTGTCTAAAGAAGGAAATAGAGAAGTAATGAAGAAATGGTTAAGTAGGAATAAACAAATATTAGGTGGTGGCCAACAATGCAGGTAACAGATGTGAGATTGCGACGAGTGAATACGGAAGGCCGTATGAGAGCAATAGCTTCTATAACGATTGACCATGAATTTGTGGTGCACGATATTCGCGTAATCGATGGTAATAATGGGTTATTTGTTGCAATGCCTAGCAAAAGAACCCCAGACGGTGAATTTCGTGATATTGCACACCCTATCTCTTCCCAAACAAGGGAGAAAATACAAACGGCTGTTTTGACAGAATATGAAAAAGCAGGAGAATTTGAAGAAATTGAGTTTGAAGAAGCTGGAGCTTCTTAAAAAAGAAAGAGTCCCATTATAGCTCTTTCTTTTTTGAATTTTATAAAAAATACTTGATCAATATTCATGAAGAAGTAGCAAAATGATTGCCGTTGCATTTAAAACGGATATTTCCTTGAAAAGACTACCGTTTTAAGATATATTCGTAAGGGAAAATGCAACGCCTGGAGGGGAATTATGAGCAATCGTTATGCGGTTATACTAGCAGCTGGTCAAGGAACAAGAATGAAGTCAAAATTATATAAAGTGCTTCATCCGGTTTGTGGAAAACCAATGGTTCAACATGTTGTCGATCAAGTTTCTAGCTTAGGATTTAAAGAGAAAGTTGCGGTAGTTGGGTTTGGAGCCGAAGTTGTTCAACAGCAATTGGGAGAGGAAGTCTCTTATGTTGTACAGGAGCAACAATTAGGAACAGGGCATGCCGTTATGCAAGCAGCGAGTATTTTAGAGGGCAAGGAAGGCACGACGGTTGTACTTTGCGGTGATACACCATTGTTAACGGCCGAAACGATTGATTATTTGCTATCATGCCATGATAAGGAAAAGGCTAAGGCGACAATCTTAACAGCAGTTGCGCCCGATCCTACAGGGTATGGCCGAGTGATTCGTAATAAAGAAGGACTTGTTGAAAGAATTGTTGAGCATAAAGATGCAACAGAAGCAGAGCGTAGTGTAAATGAAATCAATACAGGAACGTACTGTTTTGACAATGCTGCTCTTTTTGATGCTTTGAAAAAAGTTGGCAATGACAACGCACAAGGAGAGTATTACCTTCCTGATGTCATCGAAATCTTACAAAAAAGTGGAGAAACGATTTCTGCTTACCAAACTCCTTCTTTTAATGAGACACTTGGTGTGAATGACAGGGTTGCACTTGCTGAAGCGGAAACCATCATGAAACATCGAATCAACGAACATTGGATGAGGCAAGGTGTCACCATTATTGATCCAATTAATACGTATATTTCAACTGAAGCTTCTATTGGTCAAGATACGGTTTTATATCCGGGAACGATGGTGCTTGGTGAAACAAAGATTGGCGAAAATTGCACAATTGGGCCACATACAGAAATAAAAGATAGTATGATTGAAAATGATACCAACATCCGTCAATCTGTAGTTTATAATAGTAAAGTTGGAAACACTGTAACTATAGGTCCGTTTGCTCATATTCGCCCTGATTCCATTATTTCTGATGATGTTCGAATTGGGAATTTCGTTGAAGTGAAAAAAGCGAGTATGGGTAAAGGCAGCAAAGCTTCCCACTTAAGCTATATTGGAGATGCGGAAGTCGGCAAAGACGTCAACTTTAGTTGTGGTGCGGTTACGGTTAATTACGACGGGAAAAACAAATTTAAGACCGTTATTGAAGATGGAGCTTTCATTGGATGTAATGCAAATCTAATTGCTCCAGTAACAGTTGGAAAAGATGCACTAGTAGCAGCGGGTTCAACCATTACAGATGATGTTCCGGGGGAATCACTTTCAATTGCGCGTGCCAGACAAACGAATAAAACCGATTATGTAAAAAAGAAATAAACGAAAGATGGTTGAAAAAAGGTATGCCTTCTTTCAACCATCATTCTAAAATGCTTGTTAGAGTGTCTAATAAAAGGTTAATTAGAATACCGGAGGGAAAAAATTGTGGCTAAATATGGCGATCCTAGCTTAAAAGTTTTTACATTAAATTCAAATAAAGGTCTTGCGGCTGAAATAACAGAACATATTGGAGTTCCGTTAGGGAAAAGTTCCGTTACTCGATTTAGTGATGGGGAAGTACAAATTAATATTGAGGAAAGCATCCGTGGGTGTGATGTGTACCTTATTCAATCAACCTCTGCTCCTGCTAATGAGCACATAATGGAACTATTAATTATGATTGATGCGCTAAAGCGTGCCTCTGCTCGAACCATTAACGTTGTTATGCCTTATTATGGCTATGCTCGTCAAGACCGTAAAGCTCGTGCACGTGAGCCAATCACAGCTAAATTAGTTGCCAACTTAATTACGACAGCTGGAGCAACAAGATTGTTAACTCTTGATTTACATGCGACACAGATTCAAGGATTCTTTGATATTCCTGTAGATCAATTGATGGGTGTGCCTATTTTAGCTGATTATTTTGCAGAGAAGCAACTAGATGATATTGTCATTGTCTCTCCGGATCACGGTGGTGTTGTCCGTGCTAGAAAAATGGCAGACCGCTTAAAGGCGCCAATTGCGATCATTGATAAGCGTAGACCGAAACCAAATGTATCTGAAGTCATGAATATCGTTGGGAACATTGAAGGCAAAACAGCGATTATCATTGATGACATTATTGATACAGCTGGTACCATTACGCTAGCAGCGAATGCTTTAGTGGAGCATGGGGCTAAAGAGGTGTATGCATGCTGTACGCACCCTGTATTATCAGGTCCAGCAATGGAACGGATTAATAACTCTAAAATTAAAGAGCTTGTTGTGACTAATTCAATTGTTTTAGATGATGAGAAAAAGAGTGAAAAGGTAACTGAGCTTTCTGTTGCGGCATTGATGGCAGAAGCGATTATTCGTGTTCATGAACATGCTTCAGTAAGTACATTATTTGATTAAGAACGATTGGATAATCACCTAAAATTGTAAAAAAACGTTTAAATCTTCTTAAGTAGGGAACATATGATATAGAGGATTTAAATCTAATTTGAGGTGATACGTATGGCATCTGTCTTACAAGCAAATCCAAGAGAGGACCTTAGAGGGTCTGCTACAAGAAGAATCCGTAAAGAAGGCTATGTTCCTGCTGTTTTGTACGGTAATAAAATTGAGAGTCAGCCAGTTGCGGTAACGGGCATTGATTTTCTGAAAACAGTAAGGGAAGTTGGGAAAAATGGGTTGTTCTCACTTGATGTAGCTGGTAAAAAGAAACACCAAGTTATGATTCATGATATACAAATTGATCCTCTAAAAAATGAATATACACATATTGACTTTTTTGAAGTGGATATGACGTCTGAAATTGATGCGAATGTTCCAGTACGATTAAATGGAGAAGCACCTGGAGAAAAAGAAGGTGGAATGGTTTCCCATTTGATGTATGAAATCACGGTCAGATGTTTACCTGGCGAGATTCCTGAGGAGATTTCTGTTGATGTTTCCAACCTAAATATTGGAGACTCGATTCAAGTAGCGGATATTCGTTCAAGTGTTTCTGTTGATATTTCGAATGAAGATGAAGAAACAATTGTAACGGTACAGGCTCCTGCTGCAGAAGTTGAGAACGAGCAAGCGCCTGATGAACAAGCTGAAGAAGCCGAGGAAGCAGAAGAAGGCAAATCAGAAGAAGAATAAAAAGCAAGAAATAAATAATCATATGTGGCTGCTGAAAAGGTATACGGCTTTTCAGTAGCCTTTTTAAGAGGACGTAAGAAGGAATAAGGAGTCTGCTATAGAATATATAGAAGACAGAGACAGTAAGGGGTGTTCTAGTGTGAAGTTAGTTGTCGGCTTGGGGAATCCTGGACAAAAGTATGCAGGAACGCGCCACAATGTTGGATTTGATTGTATTGATTATATTGCGAATGAATTAGGGATTACACTAGACCAATCGAAGTTTAAAGGTATGTTCGGTAAAGGAGTTATTAATGGTGAAAAGCTTATCCTCCTAAAGCCGTTAACATATATGAACTTATCAGGAGAAAGTGTCCGTCCGTTGATGGATTACTTTGATATAGATGTGGAAGATGTAGTTATCATTTATGACGACATGGACTTACCCGTTGGAAAGATAAGATTAAGACAAAAAGGAAGTGCAGGCGGGCATAATGGCATTAAGTCATTGATTCAACATTTAGGGACGCCTGAATTTAAACGAATTCGTGTTGGTGTGGATCGACCGCAAAATGGAGAGTCCATTGTTAATTATGTTCTTGGTACATATCGACAAGAAGAGCGTGAGCATGTAAAAGAGTCCATCATTCAATCTTCAAAAGCAGTAGAAGCTTGGACGACAAAGACTTTTCTTGAAGTCATGAATGAATTTAATTAAAATCGAATAGAGAATCTTTTTGATGTTAATAATAATGGTTACTAGTATGCTAAAGGAGGCTTTTGCCTTGGCCATTCATTATTATTGCAGACATTGTAAGACAGATCTTGGTGCGATCAATCAAGAAGTGCAGTCTCAATCGTTAGGCTTTGATCATCTCACCCATTCGGAAAGAACCGAAATGGTTTCTTATGAAGAGAATGGGGATATGAGTGTTCATGCGATTTGTGAGGATTGTCATGAAGCACTAACGCGGAATCCAGAACTACATCAATTAGATCATTTGATTCAATAATTAAAAGAACGAAAAGCTTTGGTTGCTAACCAAAGCGTTTTTCTGTTATGTGATGCAGGATTCCGAACGTGAAGAAAGAATAGAGAGAAGAGGATAAGAATATAGTTGAAAAGAGAACCTTATGATTTACATAAATAAGTGAGTGGAGTTTTGAAGAAGGTAACGAACTAACAGGGGGAACAACATGTCTGGATTGCAACAATATTTACGTATTAACGATGAGATAAAAGCGGTTTCAAATAGTATAGAAGCAAACATGAAAGAACAACTTATTTCTGGCTTAACTGGTTCAGCACGAACTCTATTTATGTCAACGATTTATTTAGAGTCAAAACGCCCCATGCTTGTTGTCACACATAACTTGTATCAAGCACAAAAGTTATACGATGACTTAGTCGGACTTTTAAGTGAAGACGACGTTTTGCTGTATCCGGTAAACGAGCTCATTTCAGCAGAAATTGCTATAGCTAGCCCAGAAATGAAAGCACAAAGAATCGATGTACTTAATAAATTGGTACACTCGTTTCAGGGAATTGTCATTGCTCCTTTAGCTGGGGTAAGAAGGCAGCTTCCACCCGTATCATTGTGGAAAGAAAGTCAAATTAAGATTGAACTAGGATCTGATATAGGAAACCTTAACGCCTTACTTGAGAAACTAGTGATGATGGGGTTTCAACGAGTAGATATGGTATCTGCTCCTGGAGAAGTTAGTGTTCGCGGTGGGATCATTGACCTATACCCTTTAACAGAATCCGATCCAATAAGGGTTGAGCTATTCGATACGGAAGTTGACTCGATTCGTACATTTGAAGTCGATACACAACGATCAAAGGAAGAGAAAAAAGAAGTAACAATTGGACCTGCTCAAGAAGTTCTTTTAAAGAAAGAACATTATCAGCATGCTGTTGATCGCTTAACGGAAGGATTAACAACAACATTAAAAAAAGTTAAGGCAAAGGAAACGAAGGAGAAATTGTCACAAAATATTTCTTATGAAATTGGACAATTAAAGCAACAATCAACCTTCCAAGGTATGTACAAGTATATGTCACTTTATTATGAAGGTGAACACTCGCTCTTCTCCTATGCCCCGACTAATACCGTTGTTATGCTAGATGAAGTGTCAAGAATCAAGGAAATTTCTGATAATTTAGAGAAGGAAGAGGCTGAATGGAATACAGCATTGCTCGAACAAGGAGAAATTGTTCATGATGTTTCCATGTCTGTTCCGGTTTTTGAAGTTCTGAAAAAAGTTAGCTTCCCAATCGTTTATTTATCGCTTTTCTTAAAGCATGTAGCAGCAACAAACCCAGAAAACGTCCTAACAATTGCTTGCAAATCCATGCAACAGTTTCATGGACAAATGGAGCTATTAGTTTCAGAAGTGAACCGTTGGATGAAGAGTAATCAAGCGATCGTATTTCTTGCAGAATCCAAGGACCGGGCTAAGCGCTTATCGCTTAACTTAGAGGAAGAAGGAATTGATACAAGAATCATTGAACAAGCTACAGAACTGGTTAGTGGACGAGTGCAAATTATGGTCGGGAGTTTGCAATCAGGTTTTGAACTGCCTTCAAGCAAACTTGTTGTACTTACAGAGGAAGAAGTTTTTGCAAAAAAACAAACAAAGCGACCTCAACGAAAACAGGCTATGTCAAATGCCGAGCGGATAAAAAGTTACTCAGAATTAAAAGTCGGAGATCTTGTTGTTCATACAAATCACGGAATTGGGAAGTACCTAGGTGTCGAGACACTTGAAATAAATGGGTTACATAAAGATTACCTTCATTTACGTTATGCAGGCAATGACAAGCTATATGTACCAGTTGAGCAAATTGACCAAGTACAGAAGTATGTTGGTTCAGAAGAAAAGGACCCGAAAATTTACGCACTAGGCGGGAACGATTGGAAGAAGGTTAAGAAGAAAGTACAGTCATCAGTTGAAGACATTGCAGATGACTTAATTAAATTATATGCCGAACGTGAAGCGAGTGTAGGCTTTGCTTTTTCAGAAGATAACAATGAACAAGCTGAATTTGAACAATCGTTTCAATATCAAGAAACGGAAGATCAAATCCGAGCTATTGCAGAAATTAAAGAAGATATGGAAAAGACAAGGCCAATGGACCGTTTGTTATGTGGAGATGTTGGGTATGGAAAGACAGAGGTTGCCATTCGTGCCGCTTTTAAGGCCATTATGGATGGCAAGCAAGTAGCCATACTCGTACCAACTACCATTTTAGCTCAGCAACATTACGAAACAATAAAGGAAAGGTTCTCTGACTTTCCACTCAATATAGGTGTCTTAAGTAGATTTCGCTCAAAAAGGAGCAGACAGAAACCTTAAAAGGAGTAAAGGCCGGCTCCGTTGATTTGATTGTAGGTACCCACCGTCTTTTGTCAAAAGATGTGGTCTTCAAAGACTTAGGATTGCTTATTGTTGATGAGGAGCAAAGGTTTGGGGTTACACATAAAGAAAAGATTAAGCAGCTAAAAGCAAATATAGACGTATTAACATTGACAGCAACACCGATTCCTAGGACGTTGCATATGTCAATGCTTGGCGTGCGTGATTTATCTGTAATTGAAACACCACCTGAAAATCGTTTCCCTGTTCAAACCTATGTTGTCGAATACAATGCAGCATTGATCAGAGAAGCCATTGAACGGGAAATGAGCAGAGGTGGGCAAATTTATTTCCTTTACAATCGTGTAGGGGATATTGAAAGAATGACTGAACAATTATCGATGCTTGTTCCAGACGCAAGAATTAGCTATGCCCATGGCAGATGAATGAAAGAGAATTAGAAAGCATCATGCTTGATTTCTTAGAGGGTAACAGTGATGTATTGGTAACGACTACAATTATTGAAACAGGTGTGGATATACCAAATGTGAATACGCTCATCATCTATGATGCCGATAAAATGGGACTTTCTCAGTTGTATCAAATTCGCGGACGTGTGGGACGTTCTAATCGTGTCGCCTACGCTTATTTCACGTATCAACGGGATAAAGTATTAACAGAAGTAGCAGAAAAGAGATTACAGGCCATTAAGGAGTTTACAGAGCTTGGATCTGGTTTCAAAATTGCAATGCGGGATCTAACGATTCGAGGTGCAGGAAATCTCTTAGGAGCTCAACAACATGGATTTATTGAATCGGTTGGGTTTGATTTGTATTCTCAAATGCTCAAAGATGCGATTGAAGAACGAAAGGGAGATAAACCGAAAGAACCACCTTTCCAAGTGGACCTTGATGTAAAAATTGATGCCTATATTCCGGAAACATACATTCAAGATGCAAAGCAAAAAATTGAAATGTACAAACGATTCAAGGGTGCTGAATCAATCAGTGATTTAACGGACTTGAAAGATGAGATGTTTGATCGTTTTGGTGAATATCCAAAACAAGTCGATTTTCTATTAAGGCTAACGCATATTAAATTAATTGCCAATAAGGAAAAAGTCGAACAAATTACAGAAGCAAAAGATCAGGTGGAAATGATCTTATCAGAAGAAACGTCGGTGAAGATGGATGGAGCAAAATTATTTGAGGTAGCCCATAAGCTTGGAAGAGAAGTTATTTTAGGGACGGCTGGAGAAAAAATTAAATTTGTTATTAAAACAAAATCCTTAAGTGATGAGCAAGTATTACTCTTCATTGAAAAGATCATTCATGGCCTTCATGAAGCGAAAAAATAGGAAAGAACACCTGTCCTTTTTCTAATTGATGGAATGGTTGGATTGTTTAGGATATCAAACAAATTCATGAATTGGTGAATAGTTCTTTTTTTACGAAAGATACTAGAGATAAGAAAAGAAATGGTTATTTTCTTACCACTTACCATCAAGTGAATACATCATTAGAAAGTGAGGCAATACAGTATGAAAGCTACAGGAATCGTACGTCGTATTGATGATTTAGGACGGGTCGTAATCCCGAAAGAAATCAGGAGAACACTTCGAATCCGAGAAGGAGATCCTCTCGAGATTTTCGTTGATCGTGATGGCGAGGTGATTTTGAAGAAATATTCGCCTATTTCTGAGTTAGGTGATTTTGCAAAAGAGTATGCAGAAGCCCTTTACGATAGTCTAAATCATAATGTACTTATCGCAGATCGTGATACCTTTATTGCGGTTGCAGGAGCATCAAAGAAAGAGTTTTCGAACAAAGGTATTGGTGAACTTGTTGAGAAGGCTATGGATGAAAGAAAGACAAAAGTGGAAACAACAGCTGGAGATTATAATTTAGTTGGTGACCACACAGAAGACCTTAAAGGATATGTTGTGACACCGATTATTGCCAATGGAGATCCAATTGGAGCTGTTGTAATTTTTAGCAAAGAGCAAGAGCTTTCGGGAACGATTGAACAAAAGCTCGCCGAAACAGCAGCAAGCTTTTTAGCAAGACAAATGGAACAATAATACACATATAATAGAAAAAGCTCGCCTTTTACTAAGAGGACGGGCTTTTTCTTATGTATGTAAATAGTTCGCGATACGCTGATTACAACATTTACCTTTGATATGATAAGATGAGGAAAGAAAGGTGAGAATCATGTGAGAAATAACGATTTACTAAAAGGGGTAGCGCTTTTATCAGCTGCGGCCTTACTAGCCAAAATCCTAAGTGCCGCTTATCGTATTCCCTATCAAAATATGGCAGGGGATATCGGCTATTATGTTTACCAACAAATATACCCGCTTTACGGGATTATCATGACACTTGCAATGTATGGATTTCCAGTTGCTTTGTCAAAACATAGAGCAGAACTAACCGCAATCGGTGCTTATGAAGATGCCAAAAAAGTAACGAGTTTCCTTTTTTATGGACTGTTGCTAGTTGCTTTTGCTAGCTGGCTATTTATCTATTCATTTGCACCTGCTATAGCAAAGCTTATGGGTGACGAACAATTATCAGGACCGATTCAAGCGATGAGCTTTGTTTTACTTTTGCTGCCATTTCTAAGCATTGGTCGAGGCTATCATCAAGGCGAAGGTCAACTTGTTCCCACAGCTGTGTCACATGTTATGGAGCAATTGGTCCGAGTTACCCTTATTTTAAGTTTTACGTATTATTTTGTCCGTTCAGGTTATGATGCTTACCAAATAGGAGCAGGAGCAGCATATGGGTCTTTTTTCGGGGGAATAGTAGGGTTTGTTGTTTTGTTATTTGTGACAAAAGCAGTTTCGTTGAAACAATTGGTTCATCCAGGGGAATTCTGGGACATAAACTTTTGGAGACAGCACTCACCTATGTTTAAGCATAGTATTTTTATTTGCTTAAGTGCGCTTATGTTCGTCCTCATTCAACTAGTTGATGCGTTTACGGTTGTTCGTTTTTTGCAAATGAGTGGAGAATATCCAGAAATGACCTATCAAATTAAAGGTATTTATGACCGTGGTCAACCACTTATTCAACTCGGTACTGTTCTGACAACGACGCTAACCTTAGCACTTGTGCCACTGATTTCAAAAGCTGTGGCGGAAGATAACGTAGCACTTGCTAAGAAGTATCAAAGCCTTTCGTATCGACTAACCGTTCTTATTGGGGGGGCTGCTACAGTTGGGCTTGCTGTAATTATTGAACCAACTAATCATATGTTGTTTACGAACGAAAATGGATCGGATGTTCTCGGAGTCCTCAGTTTTGCAATCATTTTCTCTTCTTTATTTGTAACGGTTTCAGCGGTTTTGCAAGGCTACAATTTATCGTTCGTACCCGCAATCGCAGTGGTCATCGGTATAGGCATAAAACTTTTATTAAATATCCTACTTATTCCAATGTTTTCTACAATGGGGGCTGCGTGGTCAACGGTCATTTCCATTGCAGCAATGGTTGTTTATTTAATTTATATTCTACATAAAAAAGGTCATTTGTTTATGGGTGAACTTGTTGCCTATGGCCGAATTGGGCTTGTTATGCTATTTATGTTAATGGTAACAGTAGTATGGAAAAGTGGACTAACCGCCTTCTCCCCTCTAGAAGGTCGAATGGGAGATGCTGTTATTGCGGTTTCTTCAGCTATTGTCGGTGGTTTGGTCGTTATGGTTTGTTTATTTTCTTTTTCGGTTTTTACAGAAGACGAGTGGAAGCAAATACCTAAGATAAATAAAATTCGAGAGCGATTTGTAAAAAGGAGAAGGTCAGTGTGAAAAAAATAAATGTGATAGGGTTAGGTGCAGGAGACCTAGATCAAATGCCTTTAGGGATTTATCGTCACATCAAAAAAGAAGACGTCATCTATGTCCGTACAAAAGACCATCCAGCTGTTGTAGAACTAGAAGCTGAAGGAGTGTCATTTATCTCCTTTGATGATGTATATAAACAGCATGATCATTTTGAAGTGGTCTATGAAACAATTGTCGAAAAGCTGTTAAAAAAAGCAGAAGAAAACAAAACCATTACGTATGCGGTGCCAGGTCATCCCCTTGTTGCTGAAAAAACAATTCAACTTTTGTTGCAAGAGCGTAGTAAAGAAACTGTAGAACTTGAGTTTTTAGGCGGTCAAAGTTTCCTCGATGCCATGTACACTTCATTGCAAATTGACCCAATTGAGGGATGCCAAATTGTCGATGGTACATCATTAAAAAGGGATGAACTTGAACTTACTCATCATGTAATCATCGTTCAAGTATACGATGCCTTGATTGCTTCGGATGTGAAGTTAACCTTAATGGAACGTCTTCCAGATGATTATGAAGTAACCATTGCAACAGCAGTCGGTTCAAAGGAAGAACAGCTGGTGAAGGTGCCACTCTATGAATTAGATCGGGTTACGACTTTGAATAATTTAACAGCCGTCTATATTCCCCCTGTTCAAAAAGAGGAAGATCTTTATGGGGAATTTACGAAGTTACGTGATGTTATTGCCACACTACGAGGGCCGAATGGGTGTCCTTGGGACCAAAAACAAACGCATGAATCGTTGAAAAAGTATTTTGTTGAAGAGGTATATGAAGTACTAGAGGCGATTGATGAGGAGGATGACGAGCATTTAGTCGAAGAGCTTGGGGATGTGTTGCTGCAAATTATGCTTCATGCTCAAATTGGTGAGGATCAAGGATTTTTCACAATTCAAGATGTGATTTATAGCATTACAGAGAAAATGATTAGAAGACATCCACACGTATTTTCTGATGTAACAGTGAATGACGCTGATGAGGTTGTGAGCAATTGGGACGAAATCAAAAAACAGGAGAAGGGCAAAGAAGTAGGTGAGTCGATTTTATCCTCCGTTCCAAAAGGATTACCTGCTTTAATAGAAGCGACGATGCTTCAAAAGAAAGCGGCTAAAGTAGGCTTTGACTGGGATGATGACGCTCCAATGTGGGAGAAGTTGCAAGAAGAAATAGATGAATTTATCGTTGAAGTGAAAAAGAACGATATTACAAAGATGCAAAAAGAGCTTGGTGACATTTTATTTGTCATCGTTAATTTAGCTCGATTTTATGACATTGATGCAGAAGACGCTTTAAAAGGGACTAATCAAAAGTTTACAAAACGTTTCCGCTATATAGAAAGTGCTCTTCAAAAGGAAGGAAAGCAAGTAACGGAAATGACTTTAGATGAACTCGATCAAAAGTGGGAAGAAGCAAAAAAACTTGAAAAAAAATAGGGGGATTGTGTAATGAGGTTAGATAAATTTTTAAAGGTATCCAGACTAATTAAACGTCGAACACTGGCAAAAGAAGTGTGTGATCAAGGTAGAATTACGATTAATGGACAAGTTGCAAAGGCGGGGTCTAATGTAAAGGCAGGAGACGAGCTCGTGCTTCGATTTGGACAAAAGCTTGTAACGGTGAGAATTGATGATGTCCGTGACGTTGTTCGAAAAGAAGAAGCAGCAACCATGTATACGATCGTAAGCGAAGCGCCGGTGTCATAGAGAAATCCATAGAGCTTGTTCTAATTTTTATCCCTTCTTCATACACTGCTATGAAAGCACATGGAGGAGGGATTTTTCAATGGATCAGCATTATGAGTTTGGCACACCAATGGGACGCGATCTGAAAAACAATGACCATGATGTCATTTTAAAAGCAAGAAGACAATTAGATATTACAGGTGTGAAGCAAGTTGAAAGTTTTGACAACGAAGAATTTTTGTTAGAGACAGTGATGGGCTTTTTATCTGTACGCGGGCAAAACTTGCATATGAAAAATTTAAACGTTGAACAAGGAATTGTATCCATTGAAGGGAAGGTATATGATTTAGTCTATCTAGATCAAAGCCAGCAAGATAAATCAAAAGGCTTTTTTGGGAAGTTGTTTAAGTGACGCTAACCATTCAGTTCTATACGATGCTATCAATGGCTGCCATGGGCATGTACATCGGTGCAGCTATTGATACGTATGGGCGCTTCACTCGTCATCGAACAAAACCTTCGTTTAACTGGATCGTTGCATGTAATGATATCCTTTTTTGGCTCGTACAGGCTCTTGTTGTATTTTATGTATTGCTTCAATCGAATTACGGTGAAATTCGGTTTTACATTTTTTTAGCACTTTTATGTGGATTTGCTGCTTATCAAGCTATATTCCGAACCCTTTACCAAAGATTACTTGAGCAAACAATTGAGAAAGTTATCCAAATTTACCGAATTACGATTAAGCTTTTTACAATATTCTTGATCAACCCTATTAAGTCCTTATTGAAACTCCTCTATACCTTATGTATTATGGTATTAACAACTTGTTTGACTGTTCTGTTGTTCTTACTTCGAATCATATGGAAACCGTTGAAATGGGTGCTGTTGCTTCTTTACAGATGGACAGGATTAGAAAAACAAGCAAAAAAAGTTCAACCCATTTTACGTAAAATAAAGGAATTTTTCCAATCGATGAGGAAGAAGAAAGAATAAGGGGTGATGAGATGGTCACAGATCGTACGTCTAGAGTGAGAGAAATGGATAAATCCTATATCCAGCAACGAGAACAAGAGCTAGAGTTAGCGGCAAGAAAACGAAAGGGTCTTTTTCGTAGGCTAAGTGTTTTAGCAATCGTTGTTATTGCTTTAGGGAGTATTGCCTGTGTATCCCTTTACACCCAGGCATCTATGTTAGATGAAAAAAGGCAAGAGCAAGTTGTGTTAGAGGAGCAATTAAGGCAATTGCAGGTAGAAGAAACACAATTACGTGAGGACGTAGTTAATTACAATGATCTTGATTATATTGCAGAAATTGCAAGAAGAGATTATTTTTTAACAAAACCGGGTGAAACGTTATTCAAATTACCTGGGTCATCGTCAAATTGACACATTTTTTTTGATTCAGGTATAATATAAAAAATGAACATTTTCAGATTTCTTAAGGAGGATCTATTTTTTCATGTCAATCGAAGTAGGCAGCAAGTTACAGGGTAAGGTTACAGGAATCACTCATTTTGGTGCATTTGTGGAGCTGCCGGGTGGTTCTACAGGCCTTGTACACATTAGTGAAGTCGCTGATAATTATGTTAAGGACATTAATGAGTTTCTAAAGGTTGGGGACGAAGTAACAGTTAAGGTGGTAAATGTTGAAAACGATGGGAAGATTGGACTTTCCATTCGTAAGGCAATTGATCGCCCGGCTGCGCCTGAGCGTCCAGCTCGCCCGGATCGTTCAGATCGCCCAGATCGTCCAAGTCGTCCGTTTAACAACTCACAGCGCCCAAGTGGTCGTCCGCAAGGTGGAAACCGACCTCAAGGTGGCCGTGGTCCAAGACCCAACCAAGCACGTCCGTCTTTGTCATTTGAAGACAAAATGAGCCGTTTCTTAAAGGATAGTGAGGAGCGCATCTCAACATTGAAGCGTCAAACAGAATCTAAACGCGGGGGTCGAGGCGCCCGTAGAGGATAACTTGCTGCTCTAATGCGAGGACATATAAATAGAAAAGGATGACTCTAACCAAGAGTTATCCTTTTTCTTATGAAAAATAAAGTTGACATATCAATGTATTGTTGATAATATAATAAATGTCGCAATTAGCGATACGTGGCGGTGTAGCTCAGCTGGCTAGAGCGTACGGTTCATACCCGTGAGGTCGTGGGTTCGACTCCCTCCGCCGCTACCAATTATACATATGACAAACCTGTACTGTTTTCAGTGCAGGTTTTTTTGTGTGATCATTTGTTTTTAAGGCGAGTAGCTGAAGGTAATGGAACAAATACATTAAGAAAAAAGCACTAGCTTTGTAGAAAGCAGGAATTTTTTTACACAAGTCATTGGGTAACCAGCCGCAGGGGAATGACACTACGCTTTCCGCGGGTGCCCGGTGAGCCTCCTCGGCTGACGCCTCCGGGGTCTCACACGTGGGTCGCTGGTCCCGCGGGAGTCTCCGTGTCATTCCCCTGCTAGGGGTACGTGTTTAACTTTAAATGTGTTTATTTTAAATTAGAGATTAAACAATCTTTCCCTTAAATGTTTGATGAAAATTAAACTTCAGACTGTAGACAAAAAGCCTTCTGAGTTTCGCTTTCCAAAGGCCTTTTTACGCTATTTCTCCTATTTTCTTTTGATCGTTGAAGAGTAGGGAATTTCTATCTTACCCCCCATCCCGGGAGCGAGATCGAAGCTCCTTTTTAAATCCGAAATAGACGAGCACTTTTTCAGTGGCCTCAAATAGTAAATACAACAAAATAAAAAACTAAAACAAGTTTCTCCAAAGATAGCATGAATCCCCCATAAAAGTTGATTCTAACGTCCTTTAACCTGCACTCTTTAGCTATTCATACAAAAGAACGCCGAAAAGAGTCGAACGTTTTTTTTGATTCGACTTGTGATTTTGACAAAATGTGAACAGCTCTTCTGTTTATAATGAGAGCACGAATAAAACTAGGGTGGTGGATGTTGATGCTTCAGAAATTGACAAAGGAATGGACGGAACCCGCTGAAGATGGAAGGTCCATACGGAATAAGTGGACGAGCTTGTCGTTAGGAGTGATCGAAAAAGTCTCTGCAGGAACGAAGGCTGTCTTTTTTCAATATGGTTTGGTAATAGCAATTGTTGGTTTCCTATTAGGGAGAGCCATGATTTTATCTGAGTTAACACCTTTTGTGCTACCGTTTTTAGCCGCTGTTTACATGTTAAAACGTGAACGGGCACCCATTGCAGCTTTGTCATTAGTGGCTGGGGCTTTAACCGGTTATCATGGTCAAATTGGCTTTGTGATTGCAGCGATCATTGTATACGTATTGCTACAAAAAGTAGTAGCAAAATATGCAAAAGATATGACGAAAGCATTACCGTACACGGTGTTTGCAGCAAGTCTCATGACACGACTAGGGATGGTTTTTACCCTAGAAGGAACGGTAACGAGTTACGCGTTAATGATGGCGACTGTAGAGGCAGGCTTGAGTTTTATTTTAACGATGATCTTTTTGCAGAGTGTCCCGATTGTGACATCGCGAAAATTGAAACAACCTTTAAGAAATGAAGAAATTGTCTGTCTTATCATTTTATTGGCTTCTGTCATGACAGGTACGGTGGGTTGGATGATTTATGACATGACCGTTGAGCATGTTCTCGCAAGGTATTTAGTTCTTGCTTTTGCCTTTGTTGGTGGGGCAGCGATTGGTTCGACCGTAGGTGTTGTGACAGGTTTAATTCTAAGTTTGGCTAGTGTAGCTAGTCTCTATCAAATGAGCTTGCTCGCTTTTGCTGGTTTATTAGGTGGACTCTTAAAAGAAGGAAAAAAAGTCGGTGTTGGGATTGGTCTTCTTGTTGGAACACTTTTAATAGGATTATATGGCGAAGGTGCCACGCAAGTGTCGATCACGTTAATGGAATCGTTGGTTGCCATTTTGGTCTTCTTTTTAACTCCTAAAAGTGTATTCACGAATCTTGCTAGATTCATTCCGGGTACAATTGAACATTCTAAAGAACAGCAACAATACTTGCGTAAAATTAGAGATTTAACAGCTGGTAGAGTGGAACAATTCTCCACTTTATTTCAAACGCTGTCTAATAGTTTTCATACTCCAGCTCAAATGTCTAATAGTGAAGATCAAGAAAGAGAAGTTGATTATTTTCTAAGTAACGTAACCGAGAAAACGTGTCAAACATGTTTCAAAAAAGAACGATGCTGGGTTCAGAACTTTAATAAAACATATGATTCTATGCAAAGAATTATGACTGAAACAGAAGAGTATGGAGAAATTAAAGATCAAATTTTCATGAAAGACTGGAAGAAAGAGTGCATTAAACCAGAAAAAGTCGTTCACGCAATTCGACATGAACATGGTCAATACCAAGCTAATCAAAAATTAAAACGTCAAGTGATGGAGAGCAGAAGATTAGTAGCGGACCAATTGTTAGGGGTTTCAAGAGTGATGGGTGATTTTGCGAAAGAAATTCAGAAAGAAAAAGAAGCTCATCATTATCAAGAAGAGCAAATGTTAGATGCCTTGCGTGAAGTTGGTTTGGAAATTGGACATATTGATATTTATAGTTTAGAAAAAGGCAATTTAGAAATTGAAATGAGCCTTTCAGGCGACAATGGACATGGACAAAGTGAAAAAATCATTGCACCTATTTTGTCAGATCTATTAAATGAAACCGTCATTGTCAAAAAAGAAGAGAATGGGTTTTATCCAAATGGGTATAGTCATGTTTCGTTTGGCTCTGCAAAACAATTCGTCGTCGATACAGGGGTTGCCCATGTAGCAAAAGGAGGAGCCTATGTTTCAGGAGATTGCTATTCTACTATTGAGTTAGGGTCTGGAAAATATGCGATAGCAATCAGTGATGGAATGGGGAATGGAGAAAGGGCTCACCTTGAAAGTAACGAGACATTACAGCTTCTTCAAAAGGTTCTACAATCGGGAATTGAGGAGACGGTTGCGATTAAATCAGTTAATTCGGTTCTTTCCTTACGTACAACCGATGAGATTTTCTCAACACTAGATCTAGCAATGATTGATTTGCAGGATGCTACAACGAGATTCTTGAAGATAGGTTCGATTCCAAGTTTTATAAAGCGAGGCTCTCATGTAATAAAAGTAGAAGCGAGCAATCTGCCGATGGGGATGATTCAAGAATTTGATGTGGATGTCGTCAGTGAACAGCTCAAAGCTGGTGATTTATTAGTTATGATGAGCGATGGAATTTATGATGCGCCAAAGCATGTCGAAAACAAAGAAATGTGGATGAAACGGTTGTTAAGTGAGTTGAAAACTGATGATCCGCAGGAAATTGCAGATGTGATTCTCGAAAAAATTATTCGAGATGGGCAAGGGAACATTGATGATGATATGACTGTTATAGTGGCAAAAGTAAAACGGAATACGCCAAAATGGTCAGCCATTCCTCTTTATAAATCGCCAAAGTTAGTAAAGAAAAGAGGAAAGAGGAAGTTAGCGTCTTCGTAAGGACTTTGTAATGATTCGTTGCTCTCAAGCGCCGCTTCGGACATACACTTCGCTAGTTTA
The DNA here is from genome assembly GCF_000513095.1 of Halalkalibacter wakoensis JCM 9140. Taxonomy (GTDB): domain Bacteria; phylum Bacillota; class Bacilli; order Bacillales; family Bacillaceae_D; genus Halalkalibacter; species Halalkalibacter wakoensis. The sequence goes on along the minus strand of NZ_BAUT01000061.1, from coordinate 352 downwards.
GAGGTATCCTCTCTATTCTTTTATAAAGAGGATACCTTTAGTGCGTTAGCCTGAAGCACTATAAGTATGCTATTGAGGAGTACTTGCTTCATCATAGTTTCGTTTTCTATTAAAAAGGGAAGAACATTTTTGCGAGAGTTAGTAGGAGAGACAATGACGGCTTCGCACATGCTTCCAGTTTTACAAAAAGGGAAGATCGCCCTTTTTCTGATTGAGGGTTAGTAGTCTATTGGAGAGTAAGCATGGCTCCGCGCGTCGTGCGCCTTTTAAGAAGAGCGCTTAAAAGGCTTAAGAGACAACGACGGCTCTGCACATGCTTCGAGTTTTACAAAAAGGGGAGATCGCCCTTTTT
>NZ_BAUT01000062.1 GCF_000513095.1 Halalkalibacter wakoensis JCM 9140 | reverse complement strand
TCAAATGTGAACTAAGATACCTAATTGGAATCCGAGGTTCAATATATAGTCTGGTGGCGATAGCGAAGAGGTCACACCCGTTCCCATGCCGAACACGGTCGTTAAGCTCTTTTGCGCCAATGGTAGTTGGGGGCTTCCCCCTGTGAGAGTAGGACGTTGCCAGGCACAAAAAAAGCATTCCGTAATGGAATGTTTTTTTGTGTCTATAAATAAGAAGTAAGGGACGTAACTATTATTTTTTATTTTTATATTTTCAATAATTATTTGGCAACTAAATCGTTAACAACTAGTGTGTAAATACAGAAAAATCGTAAGTTTTCACGGCTTCCTTCTACGAACCTATGAGTTGAAAAACCATATAATATGCGGATTTACTGGCGTCCACAACATAAGCAAATGTAGTCAAAGAATCAATATAAAATAACTCATCTGAAGAGCATATTTCTAAAAATGGCCTCATATGTTAAATTATCGAACAACAAAGATTTAATATCATGAGAAAGAGGTGCTGAGTTTGACTAAGAAAGTCAAGGTCGCTGTAGTAGGTGTAGGTCGTGTTGGAATTAGCCATATAGAAGGAGTTTTAAAGTCTCCAGATCTTTTGGAACTAGCGGGAGTCGTTGAACTTAACAAAGCATTGGCTGATAGCGTTGCCAAGAAGTACAATACTATTGCTTATTACTCATTAACGAAAGCGCTTACAAGTAATGTGGATGCATTTATTGTGTGTTTGCCTCACCATTTGCATTATCCGGTTGGAAAACAGGTGCTTGAAGCTGGGAAACACGTCTTAATTGAAAAGCCATTAGGTATAAATTTGGAAGAAGTTGAGTCGCTAAATTTAATTGCTCAACAAAATAATGTTATCGTTATGTCGGCACAAAGTAGACGCTATTTTAAAGCCATCCAACAAGCACGTGAGTATCTTCCAGTTATTGATGGACCAACTAACTTACTTTATAACTTTGCCTGTATTTTTACTAGGGATAGTGCACCACCTTGGTGGAGGGAAGAGAGTAAATCAGGGGGGTTAGTATTAGGGATGCTAGGGTCGCACAGCATTGATATGACTTTATGGATGAATGAGGGGAAGAAGCCTGTAAGGGTTTACTGTGAGACTAGAAATATTACAGAAGTTTTTGAAGGTGATGATGCTGCTACTGTAGTGATTACTTTTGATGATGGAACAATAGCGACAAATTACTTGTCGATTTGTAATGCACCAATTAAACACGAATGCTTAATTGAAGGGAAAAAAGGTTCTATTTTCTTCGAGCATGTTGGTGATCACGAAGGAGTTGTTGGGGCGGCGTCAACCAATGTATATATCAATGGAGAAAGAATTGAAACGGATGATGAGCCAGATTGTTTTACCAATCAGGTACGAGAGTTAGCATCTTCGATTATTGAAGCTAGGCAGCCTCTAACTTCAGGGTCAAATGTCTATAACACATATGTACTAATAGAGGCTGCAAAAGAGTCAGCAAAAAGTCATATTGCAATTGATATTAATGAATTTATTAAATTACGAAATTAATAGATTAATTGGTGGTGGAGGAAGTGAAATCATATAGCACTCAAACATTTACACAAAACATGATCAGAGATTTAATTTGGAAAATTACCCAAAATGAAATTAAACCAGGTGAACAGTTACCATCAAATGATGAGTTAGCAAAACAATATAATGTAGGAAGATCTACCATCAGAGAGGCTATTAAGCAAATAGAATCATATGGTTTTGTTCAATCCACACATGGGAGAGGCACTTTTATACTAGATTTTGAAAAAACGGACAACGGAACCAATTTATTAGAAGAAATAATTGATTTAAGGAGAATGATTGAGGTTCATTCAATTAAAAAAACAGTAAAATATATAACATTTACACAGTTACAGGAGCTAAATAATTTATTAATGGAAATGGAAAATTGTATAGATAACCCACAACGGTTTACAGATATTGACCGTGAATTCCATGTTAAAATTACTGTATTTTCTAAAAGTCCGTTTTTACCCAAAATGTTTCAAAATATTAGTGGTTTTTTTGCCGGAGTTCAAGATTCTATTGTGTATTTACCAGGTTCACCGGAGCGAGCAATTGTTGAACATAAATGTATGATAGAAGCTCTAAAAAATAAGGATGAAGAGAAGGCTGTTGAAGTCATTAACCAACATTTAGATAGTGTTGTAACACAAATAAAGGAAAAACGGGTTAAGGAACTATAACTGGAGGGGTATGATGAAAACGTTGAGTGCTTTGCTAGAAGGAAAAGGTAATTTATCAATGGTCGAGAAGAATTTGGTAATAAAAGAAGATGAGGTACTCGTAAAAACTTTTCAAGCTTCTATATGTGATGCTGATTTAAGAGCGTATCGAGGATTAAATATGCCAAATGATTTACCTCCTTTTCTCTATTTAGGGCATGAAGGAGGAGGAACAGTTATTGAAGCGGGGAGTAAAGTGCGTGAATTCAAACGAGGCGATCGCGTGATGTTGTTTGGACCACATTCATCTTTTTCTAATTACTTCGTGGCGAACGTCAAAAACCTTCATAAAGCTCCTGATGATTTAAATATGAAAGTAGCCTCGTTAGGTGAACCAATTGCAGTTGGGATGTATGCGGTTTATGAAGCTAACGTACAGTTAGGCGATGTTGTTGCAGTAGTAGGTTTAAATTTCCAAGGCTTGTTAGCTGTTCAAGCATTAAAGAAGCGGGGGGCAAGTAAAGTTATAGCAATAGATTATTCTGATAAACATTTAGAAATTGCACGGAACACTGGTGCCGATTTAACAATTAATACAACTAAAGAAGATCCATTAAAACGAATTAAAGAATATACGGACAAAGAACTATGTGATATTGGCTTTCATAGTTGCGGATATTGGAATCCTAGAGCAGAAGAGTATTTCAATTTAACAAAAGAGCTCACAAGAGACGAAGGAATAATGATCTCAGTCCCAGATCTTATGTCTCCTATTAACGCTAGTTTACACCGAATCCATCACCATGCTATAACTATTAAATTTCCTGCACTAATGCATCATAGTCCAGCTTTTCGAGAAATTTGGGTACCTCGTCTGATGAAAATGGTTTCTAGAGGGAAGATTGATATAGCCCCATTACTCACTGGAGTATATAAAATTGGTGAGACTCCTGAGGCTATGAAGGATTTTCATGAGAATGAAGATCATGTAAAGATTATTTTAGAAGCTTAAATTCTTTTAAATATAAGGGGGATGAACGTTATGAGAAAAACGTCGTTATGGGTTTCTTTGATCTGTCTGTTTACATTGTTACTTCTAACAGCATGCGGGGGCTCTTCATCCGAATCTAGTTCAACTGACCCAAGCCAACCTTCGACAGAGTCAACTAATGAAGATGCGGCTACAACTGAAGATATAGCTGATGCTAAAAAAATTGTATTCTCACTCGACCTACCTCCGACAGACACATGGTCTCTAGCTACAAAAGAATTTGCCGACTTAGTAGAAGAAAAAACTAACGGAAGTATCGTTGTAGAAGTATTTGATTCTGCAGCATTAGGTTCTCAGAGAGAAGCATTAGAAGGTATGCTTGTAGGAACAGTTGATGGGACAGTAAGCCTTGAGCCAGTCTCCTACTGGGTTGAGGATATTGGATTATTTGGAATTCCTTATCTTTTTGAGAGTGAAAACCATTTAGAAACATTTCTTGAAAACGAATATGGCCAAGAATTAGATCAAAAGATGATTGATGCTGGGTTTAGACCGTTAACATATTTTATGAGAGCACCGAGACAAATTTCTAGTAATACCCCTATTAATTCTGTTGATGATTTAAATGGATTACAAATAAGAGTTCCAGAAACCCCAACAGCACCTCCTGCCTTTGAAGAAATGGGTGCACGAGTCGTTACTCTTCCATTTGGAGAAGTTTACTCTGCCCTTCAACAAAATGTCATTGATGCCCAAGAAAACCCACTTACACTAATCACGGCCAATAAGTTTTATGAAGTTCAAGACTATATAGCCATGACAAACCATCAATACCAAGCGGCATATTTATTGCTTAGCGAAAATACGTATCAGTCACTAACTCCTGAAGAAAGAGAGGCCATTGAGGAGGCTGCTGAAGAGACAAAAGGTTTTGAAAGTGCATTATTAACAGAGAGAATTGAAAGTGCAGTTGAAGAACTAGAAAATGCAGGGGTAACTTTTACTGAACCTGAACTGAATGATTTTTCTGATGCTGCATCAAGAGCATATAGTGGATACGACTTATTAATGCAAGAATGGATTAAAAAAATTCAAGAGATAAAGTAAATATTTAAAATGAGGGGAAGTTTTTCCCCTCATTTTTCAAAAAAGGATGAGTGATATGAGGAAGAAACTCACGTTGACAAATATGTTAGAGGTACTTGCTTTTTTGACAATGATTACCCTCATTTTCACCATGGTAGTTCAGGTTTTTGCACGTTATTTGCTACCACGCATTCCGGCATGGAGCGGAGAAGAAGTCACAACATTATTGCTTATTTGGCTAGCTTTTATCGGAGCAGGAATTGCTGCAGGGAGAATGTCTCATATTAGTGTAGATTTTCTAATTGAAAAATTACCTGAAAATATAAAGCTAGTTGCTACAAGAGTGATATATGTAATCATATGTATATTCCTTCTATACTTTGCTTACTTGAGTTTTCAATTAGCATGGGAAGGAAGAGTATCTCGGACTCCAAGACTTGGAATCTCAATGTTTTGGATACAAATTAGCATTTTTACAGGAGCAGTCATTATGCTTTATTACTATTTTAAGCATCTAGTTCAAACGTTTCGATCTAATAGTAAGGGAGGGTAAATAATGCTTCTATTGTTCTCAGTATTTTTAATCCTTCTACTTTTAAATATACCTATTGTGGTTGTTATAGGAATTTCATCCTTGGCTTATTTATTTTTAAACGATATACCCCCTTTGTTAATAGGTCAAAGAATTACAACTTCATTATTATCTTTTCCCTTGTTAGCCATTCCGTTTTTTATTCTTCTTGCGGAGGTTCTAAACCATGGAGGTGCAACTCAAAGGCTAATGAGATTAGTGGTTTCGATTGTCGGGTTCATTAGAGGAGGATTAGGTCTTGCGAATGTCGGGATTAGTATGTTGTTCTCAGGGATTTCGGGAACAGCCCTAGCAGACACGTCGGGACTGGGTTCTACCTTAATTCCTTCTATGAAAAAGCAAGGATATTCATCAAAGTATGCAGCCGCTGTAACTGCAGCTTCATCTACAGTTGGTCCAATCATTCCCCCAAGTGTTCCACTCATCATAGCCGGTGTTATTGCGGGGCTATCTATTTATGATTTGTTTTTAGCAGGTGCTATACCTGGTTTATTGATGGGGTTTGCAATGATGGTTACGGCTTACATTATTGCTTTGAAAAGAAAGTATCCAAGGTCGAACAGATTTGAAACAAAGGAAGTATGGGCTAGTTTAAAAGGGTGTATATGGGAGATTTCCTTAATTATTTTCATTCTTTATGGGATTCTAGGAGGGGTTTTCACAGCAACTGAAGCAGGAGCGATGGGAGTAATTTATGCCTTGTTCTTAGGATTTGTAGTAAGACGTGAACTGACTTTTAAAAAACTGTACCGGGCCTGTGTAGAAACAACAGCTTTATCTGGAATTGTTTTAATCATTGTAGGGTTTGCTTCTACCTTTGGTTGGATAATTGCAATGGAAAGGTTTCCTGAATTATTCTCAGAGTGGATTCTAGCTATTACCGTTGTGCCCATTTTAGCTTTACTGTTGGTTAATTTGGTTTTACTAGTTATAGGAGCTGTCATGGAGACAACGGCAGCGCTTATTATTGTTCTTCCAACTTTGTTATTACTAGGTTCAAGTATTGGTGTCGATCCGATTCAAATGACAATTATTGTTGTATTAAATTTAATCTTAGGATTGTTGACTCCTCCAATCGGAATGGCCCTTTACATTGTATCCTCTATTAGTAAAGAGAAGATTGGGGCAATCGTGAAAGAAGTATTTCCATTTTTTATTGCAAATTTATTTGTATTATTACTTGTCATTATGTTTCCGAAAATATCACTTTGGCTACCTACATTGCTAAATCGATAACAAAATGAGAAGGAGGATAAACGGTGAAAATTGCGATAGGGTCTGACCATGCTGGCTTTTCGTTAAAAGAAACAGTCATGAAAGCACTAGAGTTAATGGGGCACGAAGTAACTGATTACGGTTGTTATGACGATAATCCTGTTGATTTTCCTGACATAGCAAAAGGGGTATGCAAGGCTATCCTTAAAAAGGATGCTGAAAGGGGAATAATGGTTTGTGGAACGGGTGTAGGTGCCGCGATAGCATCAAATAAAATACCAGGTATTCGTGCTTCTGTTTGTCATGATGTCTACAGCGCCCATCAATGTGTTGAGCATGATAATGTTAATGTTATGTGTATCGGAGCACAAATTGTAGGTAATAAATTAGCTATCGATTTACTAGAAACTTACCTTCAGGCTACATTTAGTACAGAGGTACATTTTAGAAGACGTGTTCAAAAACTGGAGCTTATGGAAGTGGAATTTCATGAATATCAGAAGAAGCAAAAAGGTTAGTTCTTAGGAGTTTGGATAACGCAGAGAAACAGTAATTGATATAAGCTTTTCTTGTAAATCAAATCAATTAATTCATGAAAAATAGTCTTTAGCGAAACACAACGATCTTAGTAGGCTGGTTCCTGGCTTTTACTAATTAGCACATTCAATTTCCACCAAATCCCTCTGGCACATAAAGTGCAGAGGGATTAATTTGCGTTTCTAACCGTAATGGTAGGTAAACTTAGTTAATTATTTTAATGTATAATTTGTATAAACATGTTCTTTTCTATCTATTGAAGGATAAACACCGGAACTAATTTATTTAAAAAAGTTATTGAAAATATTCTGACATATGTTAATATAAATGTAAGCGGTTCCTAAAACCGGTTTCAGAAAACGGTTTTAGAGAGAATGAGGTGAATAGAATGGTAACTATAAATGACGTGGCAAAAAAGGCGGGGGTTTCAAAAAGCTCTGTATCTAGGGTTTTGAATGGAAACTTCGAACATATGTCTGAGGAAATGAAAAATAAAATCTTAAGAGCAGTAAAAGATTTAAACTACACGCCTAACTCTGTTGCTCAAAGTTTAAAAAAGAAGTCAACTAAAACAATAGGTATTATTTTATCGGATATATCAAATCCCTTTTGGTCTGGAGTGTTAAAAGGCGTACAAAGTGAATGTATGAGAAATGGTTATGGGTTAATGGTAAGTAGCTCATTTGAAGATCCAAGTGTTGAAGAAGAAAATATTTTGACTTTAAGAAATAAACAAGTGGATGGATTAATTGTGAATACAACTGGAAGAAATACAGATTTGTTTAATGAACTAGTAAAAGAAAAATACCCATTTGTTTTCTTTGATCGATTTAGTAATGACTTACAAACGGATACGGTGATTGTAAACAACATACTAGGTGCGAAAAAAACGATACAATACTTAATAGATCAAGGGCACGATCGAATCGCTATTTTATTGTATCCAACAGAAAATAAAAGTCCGAGAATTGATCGATTGGAAGGATACAAGCAAGCACTGTTAGAGAATAATTTCCCAATTGATGAAAGCTTGATAAAAATTTGTGATGAGACTAATGGAAGTGGAATTGAGGCAACTAAAGAAGTCTTAAAATTGTCCCAAAGAGCAACAGCTATTTTCTCCACAAATACGCTGTTGAATTTGGAAGTGTTAATGGGAGCAAAGAAGTTAGGATTTAAGGTTCCAGAAGATGTGTCAGTTTTTGGGTATGATGATTATCCATGGGTGCCGCTTTTAGATCCACCACTAAATACAGTAGCCCAGCCGGCTTATGAAATGGGGAAAAAGGCAACGGCTTTGTTAATAAAGAAAATGAAAAGTGGAAAAGTACAAAAGTCGAAAATCATACAGTTAGAACCAGAATTAATGATTCGTAGTTCTTGTATGGCTCCAAAAAAGGTTGATTAATTTAAGGAGGTGAACTTAGAGGTTAAATATAGTAGTTTAACAGTCTTGTTGTTTTGTCAACTGTTTCGTGAAAAAAGACTTGTTATGAGTGCCGCTAACACCCAAAACAAGTCGAAAACAAAAAACACTTATTTAAATTTTACACTAGGAGGGCCAATTATGCACAGGTCTAAAATTTTATTACTTTTAATGACTCTTATTACTTTATTAATAATGTCAGCTTGCTCAGAAAGTGCCACACAAGAAAATGAATTAGATGCTGAAGGTACAGATGCAGTAAACCAAGAGACAGCAATTGAAGAAAGCGGAGACGAAATTGTTCTTCGATTAGGTCATGGTACAGCAACTAACTCTCTATATCATGCGGGTTCAGAAAAGTTTAAAGAGTTGGTAGAAGAACAGTCTGATGGTCAAATAAGGGTTGAATTATTTCCTGATGGTCAACTAGGACACGATAATGATTTAACTGAGGGAATGAACCTTGGAACAATAGAAATGGGAATGATCGGTGTAGAACCATTAACAACGCTAGAACCAAAATTAAAAGCAGTTAATCTACCATTTTTGTTTACTGATCGTGAAACAACGTATTCTGTTTTAGATGGTGAAATGGGGCAAGAAATGGTTGAATCCCTACCCAGTAACCATGGTGTTAGAGTGTTAGGCTTTTTTGAAAATGGATTTAGGCATATCTCTAATTCAAAAGGTGAAATCCATACTCCGGAAGATTTGAAAGGGCTTGCAATTCGAACCCCAGAAAGTGCAGTCTCCTTAGCCATATTTAGAGCATTAGGGGCAAACCCAACTCCTATGTCTTTTGGTGAATTATATACAGGCCTTGAACAAGGAACTGTAGATGGCCAAGAAAATCCAGCTGCGCTTATCTATACAGCTAAATTATTTGAAGTTCAAGATTATGTTTCTTTAACAGGGCATATGTATTCTCCTATGGTTTTAGCAATAAGTGAAAGAAAGTGGTCTAGCTTATCAACTGAAATACAGGAGATTATACAACAGGCTGCTGATCAAGCAAAAGATTACGAGAGAAAATTGAGTGCTGAACAAGAAGCTGATTATATTGAAAAATTAAAAGAAGAAGGAGTAACTGTTACTGAACCAGATCTTGATGCATTTATTGAAGCAACCAAAAGTGTACATGAAGAATTTGACCCTGAATATGGTGCTGAGTTCTATCAAAGGTTACTTGAAGCAACAAGATAATCTAATGGGGCTATCTTTATAGCCCCTTAATATTAATGAGGTGAGGATATGGTACAACTACTAAATAAGATCAGAATAAACATAAACAAATCGGTAGAGTTGTTTACAATTGGATTGGTTGTTGTACTGGTAGTTATAGTAGCCGCTCAGGTTTTTTGGAGATATGCTCTCTCTAATTCGTTAGGGTGGTCTGAGGAGTTATCTAGATTTTTATTCATATGGATTATCTTTCTAGGGTCAGCTATAGCATTAAGGCAAAGGGCACATATTGCTTTGGATTCATTACTACAAAAACTAAAAGGGAAAGCTAAATTATTTTTAAGTCTCTTTATTGATCTGGTAGTCATAGGGTTTGCTATTATTGTTTTTCTTAGTGGGATGGAGCTTGTTCAGTCAACAGCTAATCAGCCTTCTGTTGCATTGAATATTTCTATGAGTTGGGTTTATATGTCTATTCCTATAGCAATGGCTTTAATTATTTTTAACACTGTATTTGAAATAGTTGAGAAAATCAAAACGAAAACCATTGATATTTCAACAGAGTGAGAGGAGGGATCGTATGATTATTGGTGTGTTACTAGGAGTGTTTTTTATATTGTTAGTAATAGGGGTTCCAGTAGCTATCTCAATTGGGCTAGCATCTATTGCGGCAGTATATTTTATGGGCGATATCCCACTCTCTTTAATTGCACAACGATTTGGAAATGGAGTTAACTCTTTCCCGCTACTAGCGATCCCATTTTTTATTTTAGCAGGTAGTCTTATGAATACCGGGGGAATTGCCCGGAGGTTAATTGATTTCGCTAGTTGTCTTGTAGGATTTGTGCGTGGTGGATTAGCGATGGTTAATATTGTAGCTAGTAAATTTTTTGGGGGGATTTCTGGATCTTCTGTTGCTGATTCAGTTGCGATTGGTTCAGCACTAATACCTGCAATGAAAAAAAGAGGCTATGATGGTAGCTTTGCAGCTGCTGTAACGGCTGCCTCATCAACCATCGGAATTATTATACCGCCCAGTATACCTATCATTATATACGGTGTAATGGCTGGAGAATCAATTAGTAAACTATTTCTAGCTGGTGCTATACCTGGGATTCTAGTTGGAGTTAGTTTAATGGTTGTAACTTATATTATGGCAACCAAAAATCCAGAACAGTTCCCGAAAGAAAAATTCCCAACACCAAAAGTAATATGGGATTCATTTAAAAGTGCTTCTCTAGCATTATTTATGCCGATTCTAGTACTTGGTGGAATTATTGGGGGAATTGTTACACCAACAGAAGCCGCGGTAATTGCCGTTGTTTACTCCTTAATAGTTGGCGGTTTTGTTTACAAAGAGATTAAATTTAGCCATTTCAAGACAATTTTAAATGAAACCGTAACTGGAACTGCAGCAGTAATGCTATTAGTAGCAACAGCCTCACTCTTTGGGTGGATTGTTGCATATGAACAGTTACCTTTAATGATTAGCGAATGGATTCAAGGGGTGTCAACGAATCCAATTATTATTCTCTTGATTATTAACGTTGTTTTATTGATAACAGGGCTTTTCCTTGACTTAACAGCTGCACTTATTATTTTAACTCCAGTTATGTTGCCGATTGCATTAAGTGTAGGGATGGATCCTACACATTTTGGAATAATGCTAATTGTTAATTTAGCTATTGGCTTAGTAACTCCACCTGTCGGTATTTGTTTATTTGCAGTTACTAATATTGCAAAAGAGTCAATTGGTCGAATATCAAAGGCTGTACTTCCTTTGTTAGCAGCTATGATTTTTGTTCTGTTGCTTGTAACATATGTTCCGCAAGTTTCAATGTTTTTACCTAACTTACTTAGATAGGAGGAAATAATATATGAATTTTGACGCGAAATATTTAGAATCATATATTTGTGATGTATTAAAAGCTGTTGGTTTAACAGAGGAAAATGGAAATATTGTTGCTGCAAGTTTAGTATCTGCAAATTTGCGTGGGGTTGATTCCCATGGTGTAACCAGGCTCCCCATATATGTAAAAAGGTTAAAGTCAGGGGCGGTTACTCCGAATCCTGAGGTAAGAGTTATTGAAGAAAGTGATGCATCTCTTTTAATCGACGGAAATGACGGCATGGGTCAAATCGTTGGAGTCAAAGCGATTGAATTAGGAATAGAGAAGGCAAAGAAAAATGGCGCTGTCTATATTGGTGTGAAAAACTCAACTCATTTTGGAACTGGGGCTTTCTTTATTCAACAAGCAATTAAGAATGATATGGTGGCATACGCTATGTCGAATGCTCCATCAACTATGGCTCCTTGGGGAGGTATCCAACCCTATTTAGGAACGAACCCTTATGCCTTCGGAGTGCCTACAGAAAAAAACAAACCAATTATATTTGATATGGCGACAAGTGTAGTTGCGAGAGGAAAGATCATTTCCTCAGAGCAGCGTGGAGAAGGTATTCCTTTGGGGTGGGCAATTGATAAAGAGGGGCGCCCGACAACAAACGCTAAAGATGCTTTAGAAGGGACTGTACTTCCTTTTGCAGGACCAAAAGGTTATGCAATTTCTTTAATGATCGACATCATGAGTGGGGTGTTAACGGGAGCAGGGTTTGGTCCTCATATTAATAATATCTATGGAGATTTTGATAAGCCTCAAAATGTGGGTCACTTCTTCCAGTTAATCGATGTGAATCGTTTTATGACAGCTAATCAATTTAAGAGCAGAGTTGACCAAATGATTGATGAGATAAAATCAGCACCGAAAGCAGAAGGAACAGAAGAAATATTCTTACCTGGTGAAATTGAAAGTAATACAGAGAATGATCGTCTTCAAAATGGAATTAACCTTGGCAAGGAGGTGTTTGAGTCTATCAAACAAGTGGGTGAAGAAGTAGGAGTTAAAATTGAAAATTACCATCAAATCACTTTATAGGAGAGGTATTTAATGAATTTATTAAACCGAGTTTTTAACTATGAACTTCCAACAGAAATTGTATTTGGGGTAGATTCCATTCAACACCTGCCACAAATTATAGGACGTTTAAATGGTTCTAGAGTTTTAGTAATATCTGATCCTGGTGTGAAGGATGCAGGAATTTTAAATAAAGTAACAGTGCAGCTCGAAGATGGAGTTACATTTGATACTTTTTGGGATATTGAAAGAGAGCCAGATGTCAAGACGATATGGAAGGCGACAGCAAAAGCAAAGGAATTTGGTGCTGACCTAATCATCGGAGTTGGTGGAGGAAGTGCTCTAGATGCAGCTAAAGCTGTAGCGGTAATGGTGGAAAATGAGGGGGACATTTCCAATTACGCAGGATTAAATAAAGTGCCGAATCCAAGTGTTCCAACCATTTGTATTCCCACTACATCAGGTACAGGTAGTGAAGTAACTATTTGGACCGTAATCTCTGATAAAGAGAATAACCGGAAGTTTGGAATTGGTGGGAAAACAATCGCACCGACGATTGCTTTATGCGATCCAACGCTCACGCTATCACTTCCAGGTTCAATGACAGCGGCAACTGGAATTGATGCACTTACACACGCGCTTGAGTCATTCGTTAATAAAGCAACACAGCCGATTTCAGAAGCGTTGTCGCGTGAAAGTATGCGTTTAATTTCAAAAAGTTTACGTAAGGCTGTTCATCAAGGAGATAATTTAGAAGCACGCTACGACATGCTATTAGCGAGTACGATTGCAGCTACTGCATTTAATCCTACAAGACTAGGACTCGCTCATGCGTTATGTATGCCTTTAGGAGCAAAGTTTAACGTACCGCATGGAATTGCCAACGCCATTTTACTTCCTCAAGTCATGGAGTTTAATTTGGTCGGGAACCCAGAGAAATTTAAAGACATTGCTGAAATTTTTGGTGAAAAAACTGATGGATTATCTCTACATGAGGCAGCAGCACTTGCCGTTAAAGCGATTAAAAAACTAAATCAGGATGTCGGAATTCCAACAGGTTTTAGAGAATTTGGAGTAACGGAAATGGATTTAGGATACATTGCTGAAGGTGCTATTGGAAGTGATAATGTTCTTGTCAACCCACGCAAACCTTCACTAGCTGACCTGAAAGAAATCGTTAGAAAATCACTATAATTTTAAAAGGAGATGGGAAAAATGACAGTAAAAACAGAACAAGATGTTTATAAAAATTTTATTAATGGCGAATGGGTAGAAAGCGGTGTGGAAGAAGTCTATGAAGTAACCAATCCGGCCGACAAAAATGATGTTGTCGGGAGATTCCCATTATCTACTGAAAAAGATGTGGATAAAGCTGTTAAAAAGTGCGCATGAAGCACTTTTAATATGGAAGAAGGTTCCAGCTTCTGAGAGGGCACAATTCATTTATCGCTTTATTGAGTTACTAGATGAGAACAAAGAACGACTAGGAAAAGCATTATGCAGGGAGCAAGGCAAACCATTAAATGAAGCGTTAACGGAAGTCACTCGCGGAGTTAGTGAAATGCGCTTTGTTGCAGGAGAAGCAGTTCGTCTAGAAGGGTTAACGTTGCCAAGTGATCGTCGTGGGGTCATCAACATGGCTGTTCGTGTTCCAATTGGCGTAGTGGCTGCTATTACTCCTTGGAATTTCCCGGTGTTAACACCGCTTAGAAAAGTGATTCCAGCTCTTATTTGCGGATGTACTGTTGTATTGAAGCCAGCGACTAATACTCCGTTAACATCTGTAATCATTACAGAGCTTTTAGAAAAAGCGCTGCTTCCAGCTGGAACAATTAACCTAGTAATTGGAAGTGGAAGAAAAGTAGGCGACGCACTAGTTGGTCATCCATTAGTAAAAGGTGTTTCATTTACTGGTTCAACTCAAGTAGGTCGTAATATTTATGAAACAGCAGCGAAAAACTTTACAAAGGTTCAATTAGAGTTAGGTGGAAATAATCCGGCCGTTGTAGCAGAATACCAAGATTTAGAAGATGGAGCAAGTCAAATTGTGGCAGGGTGCTATGGAAACGCTGGTCAACGTTGTACAGCTATTGGTCGGGTCATCGTTCTTGATAAGCAAGCAGATGAACTTGAAAAACTGCTTGTCGAAAAAATTCAAGCTTTTAAAGTAGGAAATGGAATGGACCCTGATACAAAAATCGGACCAGTTGTTAGTGAAAGTGCTCGTCAAACACTAGTGAATTACATGGAATTAGCTAAAAAAGAAGGTGCCCATATTGTTGTTGGTGGGAGAAGCCTAACAGAAGGACAATATCAAAATGGTTATTATTTCGAACCAACTCTAATCTCTGGTGTCTCTCCTGATATGGCAGTTGCAAAAGAGGAGATTTTTGGACCTGTTCTTATTTTAATCAGAGTGTCTTCGTTTGATGAAGCAATTACAGTGAGTAATAATACAGAGTACGGTCTAACAGCTTCGGTATTTACCGATAACATGAATCTTGCTTATCGTTATTTAGAAGATGTAGAATCAGGAATGGTTCATATTAACAATGGTACTGTTAGTGAAGGTCATATGCCATTTGGCGGAGTGAAAAACTCTGGTGTTGGACCATATTCAATTGGTGGAACGAATAAAGATTTTTACACAGAATTAAAGGTTGCCTATATTCAACATAAATAAATTTTTTTAATCATTTCTAAAACCGGTTTCTGAAACCGGTTTTAGAAAAAGGAGTGAGAATATTGACAAATATAGGTTTTCGTATCTTACAAAATGAAGAAAAGCCCTCAAGAGAATTACTAAAGTTGTATCGAACATTTGTAACGCCAAATATTTCAGATAACATGAATCGCCTTAATAGTGTCGATTCATCTATTCGGCCAATTCATGAACATGGAACATTAGCAGGAGCGGCCTTCACGGTCAAAACAAGACCTGGTGACAATCTATTAGTGCATAAAGCGATCGATATGGCAGGACCAGGGGATGTTATTGTAGTTGATGCAGGCGGGGACTTAACAAATGCCATTATGGGTGAAATAATGGTCAGGATTGCTAAAAAGCGAGGAATTGAAGGTTTTGTTATTAATGGTGCGATCCGTGATTCAAAAGAAATACGTGAAATGAATTACCCAATGTTTGCTAAAGGAGTTATTAACCGTGGGCCATATAAAGACGGTCCTGGAGAAATTAATGTGCCAATTCAACTAGGTGGAGTCGTCGTTCGACCAGGTGATATTATCGTTGGAGACTCAGATGGAATAGTAGTAGTGCCATTAGAGTATGCTGTATCGTTAGCTGAAAAAGTGCAAACGACGATGGGAATGGAAAAGGAACAGATGGAAAGAATTGATTCTGGTACGCTGGACCGGTCTTGGGTTGACGAAGCTCTTCGTAAAAAAGGGTGTGAAGGAGTTTGAAAAAAAAGGTTTATATCACAAGGAAAATTCCGACAGAAGTGTTAGCGAGATTGGACGAATTATATGAAGTGAAAATGTGGGACGAAGAAGATACTCCTGTTCCAAGAGAAGTGCTAGAAAAAGAAATCGTGGATATAGATGGATTATACTGCCTATTAACCGAGAATGTTGATGCTGAATTACTAAGCAGAGCAAAGAAATTAAAAGTGATTAGCAATATGGCAGTTGGTTTTAATAACATTGATGTAGAGGCCGCAACCAATAAAGGGGTTATGGTCACAAATACACCAGGTGTCTTGACGGAAACAACTGCGGATCTAACCTTTGCTCTACTGATGGCCACAGCACGCAGAATCGTTGAATCCTCCGAGTATTTAAAAGAAGGAAAGTGGAAAACTTGGTCACCTATGCAGCTAACAGGCCAGGATATTTACGGAGCAACTGTTGGGATTATCGGACTAGGACGAATTGGGGAAGCCTTTGCAAAACGGGCTAAGGGATTTGATATGAACATCCTATATCATAATAGGAGTAGAAAATCAGAAGTTGAACAAGAACTCGGTATCACCTATGTTGAAAAAGAAACCCTTTTGCAGAAGTCAGATTACGTTGTTGTGCTTACTCCATACTCTCTTGAAACGAAAGATCTTATTGATCAACATGAATTGGCGTTAATGAAAGAAACGGCTGTATTGATCAACACCTCTAGAGGTGGAATCGTTAACGAAACAGCTCTGTACCATGCATTAAAAGAGGGGCAGATCTGGGCAGCAGGTCTAGATGTCTTTGAAGAGGAACCAATCTCACTAAACCATCGACTCTTATCTTTACCTAATGTGACTGTCTTGCCTCATATCGGCAGTGCAAGTAAAAAGACAAGAATAAAAATGGCAATTATGGCTGCAGACCATTTATCACAAGCTTTGCAAGGAGAGCGACCAACTCATCTTATCAATGAAATTACTGGAGTAAAATAACAGAGAATTATACTATTTAATTCATTGTTTTTATAAGGAGACTACGATTTAGTATTTTTTTCGTAGTCTCTATTTAAACACACACTATTAATTATGATCAGTTTGGTTCCAACGGCTGGAATTTGGTCTTATTAGTTACTAATTATGATAGAGTACTAATTAGATATAGTCCTCATTTCAACTTTTCATAGTTTTTTACACTGACATTTTTCATTTATACAGTTCAAGGTTTAATTAAATAAGAAGGTGAAAATATGAAAATTGTTGTTTCTCCTGATTCATATAAAGGCAGTCTTTCCTCAATCGAAGTATCAAAGTCGATGAAAAAAGGGATTCAAAAAGCAATTTCAAATGCAGAGATTAAGCTAATGCCTCTTGCTGATGGCGGAGAGGGAACACTAGATACTCTTGTTACCAGCACGAATGGTGAATTTATATCAGAAGAAGTGCAAGGCCCATTAGGCGATGCCGTAATAGCGAGGTGGGGATTATTAGATAGTGGAAGAACAGCTATCATTGAAATGGCAGAAGCATCTGGGTTGACATTAATTCCAAAAGAAAAATTAAACCCACTAGAAGCATCTACCTATGGTACTGGTCAATTAATTAAGAGCGCCCTTAACAAAGGCTGTAAAAAAATAATCTTAGGAATAGGTGGAAGTGCAACAAATGATGGTGGATCCGGAATGGTTGCAGCCTTAGGTGTGAAACTTTTGGATTCGCAAGGACAGGAATTAAAGCCAGGTGGCGGGAGTCTCAGCCAATTAGATCGCATATCTATCGATCAACTTGATCAAAGAATCTATCAAACAGAATTCATAGTAGCAAGTGACGTTTCTAATCCTCTTTGTGGACCGGAAGGAGCTTCCTATATCTTCGGTCCTCAAAAAGGAGCAACACCTGAAATGGTGACAACATTGGATCAAGGTCTCAAACAGTACGCAGAAAAAATTAAACAGTATTTATCCAAGGATATACTAAATGAACCTGGTGCAGGAGCAGCCGGAGGACTTGGAGCGGGCTTAATTACATTCTTAAATGCCTCGATTAAACCAGGAATTGAGATTATTCTTGATCTGCTTGAATTCGAGAAAGATGTGATAAACGCTGACCTAGTGATTACCGGTGAAGGTAAAACCGATATCCAAACAAGCTTTGGAAAAGCGCCAATGGGTGTAGGCATTAGAGCACAAAAACATGGCGTGCCAGTCATTTGTGTTTCTGGAAGTGTCGACCCAGGAATTGAAGCTTTAGAGCGCCACGGAATCAATGCGGCATTTAGTATCCTCAACCAGCCACAAACATTAGAAGAAGCGATGGCAAACACTGACCAGTTGATTCAGATTACATTAGAAAATTTAATGAAAGTTTATAAATTAAGTTTTGAAGCAAAGAGAGTCATTACTTAAGAGTGTGTATTAGTTTAAAGGTGAAAAACTAAAAACGTAACAGGGAAAGGAGTTCAACGGACAAACTAATTGGACTCCTTTTAGCTTCGAGAAAACATCATGTCCCCCTGTGAGGTGAAACCTGTTTCATCTTTATCCGACATGAGATGCTTCTAAGAGTAAGCTACATAGACATCTTCCCCGTAAAAGAGAAAGGCTGAGCCAGGCGCTATCAGGTAGATAAAAGATAATCCAATGGATTGTCTTAGTCTGTACAAATAGATTACACGAGGTACTGAAAAAGCTGTTTCAGAGGAACAGAGGACATTTCTCACGAGACCGTCCCACTGTTCTCTGTTTTTCTAAATCGTCGGTTCAACCAAATCCTTTCGCCGATAGACATTTAATATAAGGCCTAAGACAGCATTGTAAAAAAGAAGCATGCTTCCGCCATAGCTGATAAACGGGAGGGAGACTTCCATGATAGGCGCAAATCCTAAGCCCATTAATATGTTCCAGAGAGTAGGAACGGCAATAAACGTTGCACCACCAATGACGATTAACCTTCCAAATAGATCTTTCGTTTTAAAGGCATTGGATGAAATACGCCAAATAAAAATTAACAGCATGATACAAAGAAAAATACCAAATACCCAACCAAGAGAGTAGACAACATTTGGAAAAGCCATATCAGTATGTGCACCTGGGAGAGCTTGTCTATTGCCATCATTGATAAATCCGTTACCGAACCAGCCAGCTTGCGAAAGTAAATCCTTCACAAGAAAATACATATATCCTGCCCCGTACGGATCTCTTTCTGGATAAAGAAAGCTAGACATTCTTGCAAAAAAATAGCTGCCGCGACCAGTGAAGATCATGAACCCAATAAAAATGAAACCCATCCCCAACGTAAAACCGACGATATTTATCGCTATTTTTTTATGAACACGAGAAACAGCAAACATTATGCCTACAGAAAAAAAGTAAATGATACTTAACATCACGTGTGGAAGTTGTAAATATACAAATATAGGTGCCCAAAACAAAACGATTAGTAACACCTGTTTGTTGACGCTGTTCCAGACATTAATCCTGTCCAAAAGTCCCGCCCACGCTAGAAAAAACAGAAATAATGTAAGGGTGACATCAAGCGTGAAGCCTCCAATGGTTAACCATCTTGTCGCACCATTCATCATATTACCAAATAAATAAGTGCTTACAAGAAGAGTGAAGCCAGCCCCGTAAAAAAACATCCACAAGTTCTTCAATTTTCTGTAATCAAAAAATAGAAAGCCAACTAAAGCAAGAATGGCTATCGAATAGAAGAGTGCATGGCGTCCTACATAAACTTCGTACTCAAGACCAAGAAGCTGAAGAAAACTAACCGCAACAATGGCAACAAATAATGCGAGGACAATCCAATCCATTTTCGGTTTGTGAAGGCGGTTTAAGTTTGTACCAATGGAAAAAGGGTTTCCCATAGCTTGTACAGCTTTCTCATCAGCCTCCTCTTTTGTTAATTCGATCTTCTGATAGGAATGACTCAACTCCTGCAGGTGGTGTGTGAGTTCTTTTTTGATCATTTCGTGTGCTTCCTTAGATTTTACTTTTGATGTCACTTTCTTTACGAATGGTTCAAAAGGGGAAGAAGTCATAAAGATGCCTCCTGTAGCAGTACTTTAAGTAAAGTCCGTTGTTTAGATGGTTCTTGTCTATAACGAATGACGAGTTTTTTTCCTTTTTTTGTGAGCGAATAATACTTTTTTTCGTCAACCCACTTGGATTGAAGGAGTTGTTTATTTTCTAATAAGTGTAAAAGAGTATAAAGCTGTCCCTCGTTTTGATGAAAACTTTGATCTCCTTTTTGAAAAAGCTGAGTGGAGATAGCGAAGCCATGCTTTGCTTCTAGTTGGGTTGCCTCTAAAACAGCTAGCAATGTTTCATCCTTCCAAAGATCGAGTTGTGATTGGGGATTTTTTGCTTGAATTATCTCTTTTACTATTTTTTTTCGCGCATCGGAAAAGGTTAGGTTATGAAAAACCGTGTTCTTCATGGAATTCTTCAGGTTTATGAATGGATCGCTCATCATTCAACCTCCTCAATGATTTGGTCTTTTACTAATTCTTTTGCTCGTTTCATTCTCGTTTTGATCGTATTTAGATTAACAGCAGTCACTTTGCTTATTTCAACTAATGAAAGCTCTTGGTAATAATGAAGGTAAATCACTTCTCTATATTTTACGGGCAAAGCAATTACGGCGTGAGCCAAACGTTCTTCTTCTGTCTTAGCGATAAGTTCCTCATCAACCTGCTTTGTGTTGGAGGGGAGAGAGTCCCATATTTTTTCGTGAAGGCTTATTTTTCGATAATGCCAGCTTTTTAAATAATCCTTACAATGATTAATCGCAATCCGAAAAAGCCACGTTTTTATTGAAGACTGCTCGTTAAATTGATGTAACTTCTCATAACATTTAATAAAAATCTCCTGTGTTAAATCTTCCGCCGTTGTTTGGTTGTTTACATATGTAAAAACGAGATGGAGGATCTCGTCGCTATGTTCATCCATCAGAAGATTGATGAGGTGCTCTCGATCTTCCTCTATGCTTTCATCGTGTATGGCTGTTTGCTCAAGTTTCGTCATCTATGTATCACCTCTTTCTCTACATTTTAGACGAACCAGCAGGTCTTTTGGTTTGGAAAAGGAAAGATATTTTTTAATGGCATTTCTACATCCTTACAATTCACTAGTAAAAGCGACTCAAAGCGTTATTTTTGTTACGCTAATCTATAAGGGAAACTAAATAAAAAAAGGTGACCATTTATGACTAACATGCTACATTCATACGTTGAAAAACTAGTGAAGATCTATTCGGTCTACAGTGATGATCAATATGCCGAATGGTCTAAGAATTATCTGAGAAACCAATTTGATTTCATAGGTATTCGAACACCTCTCCGCCGAAGAATCACTAAACAATTTATAAAAGAAAATGGGTTACCTCCAAAAGAGGAACTAAAGGATGTCATTTTTACGCTTTGGAGTCTTCCGGAGAGAGAATATCAGAAAGCAGCACTGGATATTCTGCAAATAGCCAAAAAAGACTTAAGCAGCGAGGATCTGTTATGGTTATCAAATCTAATAGTAAAAAAATCGTGGTGGGATACGGTGGATGTACTGTCTCCTCATATCATGGGTTATCTGTTTTCAAATCATAAGGAACTTATACCTGCATTTGCTGATAAATGGATTGAGGATGATAACATCTGGTTACAAAGATCAGCGATATTGTATCAACTATATTACAAACAGGAAACAGATGAAGAAAGACTATTCCGATACATTTTAAGGCGAGAAAGTAGCAATGAATTTTTCGTACAAAAAGCAATTGGATGGGTATTGCGTGAATATGCAAAAACTCAACCAGAGAACGTAAAATTATTTGTTGCTACAAATAATTTAAAGCCACTTAGTAAACGAGAAGCTTTAAAAACGTACTTTGAATCATATTCAGCCATGGAGGGAGTACCGGTTATGAGTTGCTGTATTGCAGCTCTATTTTTATGCGAAAAACATGTTAGTGAAGAAGAATAGCTTTCTATTTTTCATAATTGGTTTATATCTGCTTTTTCAATCTATCTTTTTGTTGTTTGAGTTATTGGTAGGAAGTAAGGG
>NZ_BAUT01000063.1 GCF_000513095.1 Halalkalibacter wakoensis JCM 9140 | reverse complement strand
GTTTTTCATAAATAAATTCCCTTCCTTCCCCCTTCACACAAAAGTTAGGTAAAACATAATGATTCCAAAAAGGTATAAGCAACAAAACTATACATACTATCTACAAATGTTATAAAATATCTATACATTCATTATCGTTATTGGGAGGTAAACATGAGCGCATCTATTGATACATTCATTTACCGGTTATTTCTTTTTGGTATGTGATCGGTAGTCATTCTTCTAACATTTGATTTACTTCCGCCTTTTTTAGAGTGGCGAATGCCGTTTTTCTGATTTTAGCCGGTACAGTCGGTGGCATTTATTTTATTAGACAATATGGACCCTCTTTAGGATGGGGAATCAATAGCTTTGTTGTTGTTTTTACTATTTTTGTTGAATGGATCGGTGTTCGATTTGGTCTTTTCTTCGGTCATTATTATTATAATCCTGATTTTGGAGTTAGCCTTTTTGGAGTCCCTATTACAATTGGATTTGCTTGGCTTATGGTGATTGCGACCACTCATGTCTTAGCAAAAGGAATCACTCTCCATCTTCCTGCTGTAGTAAGGTGGTTTGCCTTTCCACTTGTCGGAGCTTTTGCAGCTGTTGTGATGGACTTAATTCTTGATCCAGTCGCTTATTTGGTAAAAGGGTATTGGATTTGGCATGGGGAAGGATTGTATTACGGCATTCCCTTTTCTAATTTTATTGGATGGTTTATTTTAGCTTTTTTCCTTCATCTACTCATTTATTTCCTTGTCTCGAACAAGGAAGTCGAAATTGATCTGTATTGGGAAAAGCAATTGGTTATCTTATATGCCCTTATGATTCTGATGTTTACAATTCTAGCGATTACCGCCGGTTTATGGTTAGCTGCTTTTCTAACGGTAAGTGTAGCAGGAGGTTTGATCGGTCTATACATCTCATGTAAAAGGAGAGTATGGAGATGATTATCGCTAAGAAGAGTATCATCTTTCAGAAAGCCTTTCACCTGTACAATGTAAGGTTGTTAAAAAAATCTTTTTACTCTATCTATTTGTATGAGCAAGAGAGATTTCAACCAGACCGACCTGTTCTATTCTTGTTGAATCATAGCTCTTGGTGGGATGGATTAGTATCTTACTTTCTTTCACAGTCCATTATCTCTTCAGATAGCTACGTCATGATGAGTGAAGAAGGACTAACAAAATATCCTTTTTTTCGTAAACTAGGAGCTTATTCTGTTACTCGTCAAACGATAAGTGGACTGAAACAATCGTTAACGTATACCGAGACTTTGCTAAAAGGAAACAAATCGATTTGGATGTTTCCTCAAGGAGAAGAACAGCACCTTGAAAAGCGCCCATTGCACTTTCAAGAAGGTGCGGCCTTTTTAGCCAAGCGACTAACTGACCTTACCGTTGTGCCCATCACTTATTACTATAGTTTCGGTCACGAACAACAACCCGATCTTTATATTCAAATTGGTTCTGCTATTCGCTATTCTCAAGACAGCAGTCGCAAGCAACTTACCTCTGTCTTTGAAACTACTGTTACCAATCAATTAAACAAGCAACGCGGGTGCATTATTGATAAAAAAATTGGACATTATTCAGTGATCCTTCACGGAAAGCCAACAATCAGTGAACGCTTCACCTCCATCAAAAACAATCTACCATTTAGAAAGTAGGTACATATATGACTTACTTTATCTTGATCTACTGTTTATTTATAGGATGGACGATATTCAATTCGAGGTTTATGCCTAAGATCGATGAAGGTCTAGCCCAACATGATGATCTCATCTCCATTTTAATTCCTCTTAGAAATGAGGAACGCAATGTACCTGGATTAGTTCAAAGTTTAAAAGAATTACATGATCAAAACATTGAAGTGCTATTTTTAGACGATCATTCCTCTGACCAGACTTACAACTTATTAACAGAACTCACGAAAGATAGAAAAAACTTTCACGTTAGGAAAGGAAAACCTTTGCCTGCAAATTGGGTCGGAAAAGTTCATGCTTGCCACCAATTGAGTGCCCTTGCAAAAGGAGACTATCTTTTTTTATAGATGCAGATATTAGGCTACAACCAACTACCATTGAACATACACTAAGTTTGGTTAAGAAACGAAACGCTAGTCTACTGACGGGGTTTCCTCACTTCCCGACAACATCTGTCTTAAGCAAATTACTTGTGCCGATGCAGCATTTCCTTGTTCTTTTTCATCTCCCGTTAGTGATGGCAAACCTCACTAGACGCCCTGCGTTTACAGCTGCTCACGGTGCCTTTATGTTTTTCCATCATGACGCTTATAAAAAAATAGGCGGTCATAAGGCAGTTCAATCGTCTTTAGTGGAAGATGTTGCTCTTGCAAAAGAAATGAAACGATCGAAAGAAACAGTCATTCTAGCCAACATTACGCATGAAGTGAGTTGCTATATGTACGAGACAAACAAAGAGGTTTGGAATGGCTTCGCGAAAAATGCCTTTCCAGGGATCGGTCGCTCTTACCTTCTCGCACTAGGAATTTCCATGTTCTACATCACAACGTTTGTTTCACCGCTCGCTTTAGCCTTTATTGGTTTGTTCACATCGCAACTGTTATACGTTATCCCTTTGCTTTTGATTTGGACACTAAAAGCCTATATCGATTGGACAACAAACCAAAAAAACGGATTGTTTTTCCTAATGCCTTTTTCTGCCCTTATGCTTGTCATCATGTTGCATTATTCGATATTTCTAGCTTTACGAAAAAAAGGATATGAATGGAAAGGACGACGTTATTCATGAATCGTGTCATTATTATTGGTGGAGGTTTAGGAGGATTATCGGCTGCTGTAACGTTAGCTAATGCAGGATATGATGTTCAACTTTATGAGAAAAATAGTCATTTCGGCGGTAAATTGAAAAAAATCACACTTGGAGATGCGACCTTTGATTATGGACCAAACACGATTACAATGCCACATGTCTTTAATGATGTACTTGCAAATACAGGTGTTAACCCAAGTGATTATTTCACCTTTATGAAATTACGTACACATACCAACAACGTCTTTCCAGATGGAACAGAGTTTCTTTTTACTAGTAACCGAAACGACATGGTTACTCAACTAGAGAGACTCGATCCTAAAGGAGCGATGCACTATGATCGGTATCTAAAAGAAATCGAAAAACTATATACCTTATCAGAAAAACACTTTTTGCCTCGGACTTTTACAGGGATAAAAGATTATCTATCACCGACCTTATCTTGGGCTCTCATGAACGTACGACCGTTTGAATCACTGGACCATTTCCATCGTCGTTTTTTTGAAAATGAAAAAATCATTCAAGCTTTGAATCGGTATGCTACATACATTGGTTCCTCACCTTATTCATGTCCCGCAACCTTTGGAATGATCGCATACTTAGAACTGGTTCAGTCTGTTTTTTTCGCAAAAGGTGGGAACACAACAATCGCAGAAGCTTTGCAAAACGCGCCACTGAACTCGGTGCTACTCTTCATGTAAAGGAAGAAGTTGTTGAAATCATCACAGAACAAAACAAAGCAACAGCAATCAAACTAAAAAACAAAGAAGTCATTGAAGCCGATCATATTATATTAAACGGCGACCTATTATCCGTGTACCCAAAATTAATTGGTGAGAGCAAACGTCCTCATTTCACAGATAAAAAGATCTCTACGGTTCAGCCGTCGATTTCTGCTTTTGTCATTTTAGCAGCTCTTGATACACGTCTTCCTAACTTGATTCATCATCAGGTTTATTTTAGTAATGATTATGAAAATGAATTCGTCGAATTGTTTCATGGTCAATATTCAACCGACCCAACCATTTATGTGTGCAATTCTTCTTATACAGATCCATCTCTTTCACCAACTGGAGATAATTTATTTATTTTAGTGAATGCTCCTGCTCTTTCCAAACACAGAGATGATATCGACGTTGCTCACTATAAAGAATTGATTTATACGAAACTTGAACAACAAGGACTTCCCATCCGCAAACATCTCATTCACGAGCAAGTCGTCACACCTAAGGATATTGAAAAAGACTTTTATTCGTTCCGCGGTGCTTTATACGGGTTATCCGCCAATAAGAAAATGGATGCCTTTTTACGACCTTCCAATCGCTC
The DNA here is from genome assembly GCF_000513095.1 of Halalkalibacter wakoensis JCM 9140. Classification (GTDB taxonomy): domain Bacteria; phylum Bacillota; class Bacilli; order Bacillales; family Bacillaceae_D; genus Halalkalibacter; species Halalkalibacter wakoensis. The sequence goes on along the minus strand of NZ_BAUT01000063.1, from coordinate 17,277 downwards.
ACAAGATCTTTCCAACCTGTACTTTGCAGGTGGCTCGACCCACCCAGGTGGAGGTTCGCCAATGGTAGTGATTAGCGGGCAAAATGTTGCGAATTTACTCATTAAACAAACAAAGGGTGTTCAAAAGGTCTGATTCTTGACCTTTTTGAACACCCTATTTAGGCAGATCCTTCTTTTCTTGTAAGAAGAAGCGTTACGATCTGTTGCATTTGGTCTTTTGAAACGAAGGCCCTCTTCGTAAACACTTCATAATCATTCTCCCTCACCGCTTGTAAAATTCCTCTATATATAAAGAGCGAAGATTGCACCGGTAGTCTTGAATCCTCTGGATATAACTCCATAGATTGTAACGCTTCTTCATAATACCCTTCCGCACGATTTGCAATGTCTTCCCACAATTTGATGAAGTTGTCATTCAATACGTGATTTTGTAAATCTTCCTTCTTGTAATCATAAAGATCCATGATTTCTTTTGGAAGATAAATTCGTCCTTTGTGCAAATCTTCTCCTACATCTCGAAGAATATTTGTTAATTGCATGGCAAGCCCTAATGACACAGCCCCCTCTTTTAATTGGTTATGAGTAGCAGGAGCTAAGATCGGCAGAAGCATCAGACCTACTGTGCTCGCTACATGATAAGCGTACATTTCTAACTCATTGATCGTGTCATACGTTGTTTTCTCAAAATCTAGCTTTTGACCTTTGATCATGTCAAAAAATGGTTGCGTATTCATGTCATAACGAGAGAAGACATCTCTTAAAGCAATCCACATAAAATCATTCATCGGTGTCGTATGTTCTAGAAAATTCTTAAATTGCTTTTCAAACTCATAGAGTTCACTCACAGATCCGCCATTTTCATCCACGATATCATCAACTCGCCGACAAAATGCATAAACGGCCCAAACGGCTTTTCGTTTTGGAGCTGGAAGAATACTAAACGCTTTCGCGAAAGATTTTGAATTTTGCTCAATAACCTCTCGACACTTCTCATATGCTAGATCGATGTAATTCAATGTCCCCACCCTTTCGAACTGAAGTTTGTTTGATATGATTGGCTAGAAGCTTTGCTCCTTGCATAACAATAGGTACTCCCCCACCTGGATGGATACTCGCTCCCACTGCATACACATTTTCATAAGGATAAGGCTTCAGCTGCGGTCTAAAAACTCCTGATTGCGTTAAAGTCGGAGCAATTCCAAAGCTTCCACCTTGATACAACCCATCAACTTGTGCATCAGCTGGCGTTCTGATCTTCTTCCACTCAATGGCATTTCTCAATCCAGGAAAAGCTCTACTCTCTACTTTCTCTATGAGACGATCGACATAATCATCGATTTGATCCCATTTAACCGATTCTCCTGCTGGAACAGGTATTAATAGATACAAAACCCCTTTTCCTTCTGGAGCAAGAGTTGGGTCGATGATGGACGGATGAAACGCATAAATAGAAGGGTTTTTTGGCAATTGTTTGGACACAAACACTTCTCGCATATGCTCTTCTAAATCGTCATTCATCAAAAATTGATGAACATTCGCCTCTTTGTACACTTGATTTAATCCAAGGTAAATAAGGAGGCAACCTGAAGAAGGAATGTATTTCTCCTTTTTCTTCTCCTTAACAAGCTGATTCATTAATGGGAAATCTCCATTGAAAATCACCCGATCAGCTTGCATGTGCTCGCCTTCTAGCATCACACCTGTACTAATTTGTCCTCTTGTTTTGATTTGCTCCACTTTCTTGTTTAAGAGAATCTCAACGCCGCGTTCTCTTAATTTCCGTTCAAATAATTCTACTAAACTCGCATATCCACCTTTTACATACCAGATTCCATGCACGTGCTCACTAAAAGGAACTAGTGAGTACAAGGCAGGTGATTGAAAAGGAGCGCCACCAATATAAAGGGTTTGAAATGAGAATGCTTCGATCAAGCGCTGATGAGTAAAATAGTCATTCGCTAGTTGTTTAACCGTACGATAGGCTTTTAGCTTATAAAGTGTTTTGACATTTTTCATCGTCCAAAATTCCCTTTTCTGAACAAATGATTTATCTAAGAAAGCCTTTTTTCCTTCGTTAAAACGTTCATGCATTTCGGTTAAATACTGCTCGAAGCCAGCTTCTTCACCTGAGTACTTTTGGCTGATTTCCGCTAGCTGCTTGTTTGTATCACTCCATTTCATAAAATGACTACCGTCCGGATAAGAAAGCTTATAAAGAGGATCAACTCGCACAAGCTCATACTCATCCTCAGAAATATCGACTTCCGATAAGATTTCCTTAATCATATGAGGAAGTAAAACAATCGTAGGTCCTTCATCAATTTTGTACCCTTCCTGTTCAACAAAGGCCAACCTTCCTCCTAGACGGCTTTTCTCTTCAAGGATGGTCACCTCTTCTCCCATTTTATTGAGATAAAGGGCCGTGATCATGCCTCCAACACCACCACCAACGATCACATTCTTCATCTGACACCTCTTTTCTTCAGATGGGATTCCACAATGCCATTTGTTGTGATCCGTCCTGATTCAAAAATCGTAGGCAACCCACTACCAGGGTGTGTGCCTCCACCTACTAGCCAGCAGTGATTCAACTCTTGAAATTTATTATGCGGTCTAAAATACATCATCTGCCTTAAGTGATGAGCTAGATTAAATGTAGCTCCTTTGTAAACAAAATAATCAGACTCCCAATTTCGTGGGGTGAGCATTCTTTCCACTTTAATATGCTTACGTAAATTCTTAAATTCTGTTCTGCTCTCTATTTGTGAAAGCACAAGCTCTCTAAAATCTTCTTTGTGCATCTCCCAATCTATTTCACTAAAATTATTCGGTACCGGTGCTAGTATATATAAGCCCGACGAACCTTCTGGCGCTAAAGTCGGATCTGAGACAGAAGCATTTTGAATGTAGATCGAAGGATCGGCTGAAAGCTCTTTCGTTTTCGTAATTTCTTTTACATTTTTCTCATAATCATCAGAAAAAATGATGGTATGATGAGGCAGATCATAACGTTTATCAAGCCCGACGTACATCATAAATGTCGAACAAGAATAATCCTTCTTGAGCAACTTTTCCTTTGAATACAACTTCAAAGGTTGCTCTTCCACAAAAGTGGACATCGCATGAGCAAAATCAGCATTGATAATCACTTCATCCGCATAGACCTTCTCATGATTTTCAAGTTCAACCCCGACAACTGTGCGACCTTCTAAAAGCAAACGCTTCACACCTGAACCAAGATGAATTCTGCCTCCGTACTCTTTCACTACGTTAGCCATCGCTTCAGGGATTTTGTGCATTCCCCCAATCGGGTGATACACACCATATTTGTGCTCCATAAAAGACAAGATACTAAAGGCACCAGGGCACTCCCATGGAGACATTCCTAAATATTTAGACTGAAACGTAAATGCAAGCTTCAACCGTTCATCTGTAAAATAGTTACTTAACACTTCATAAAGAGATTGACCAAGTGACAAGTGTGGAAGAGCTTTTAGTGCACGCAGGCGCAAATAATCAAAAAGAGAACGATGTTGATTTTGTAAAACAGGCAGCAACGCATTCATTTTTTTATCTGTTTCTTTCATAAAACGGATATACCTTCTCCATTTCCAGGAAACAGTTGCTCAATTTGCTCTTTCATTTCCACTTGATTTCGGGTGGGAAAGAAACTTAAATCAGAGAAGATTAACTCATACATCGGGTCGATCTCCCGTAATTCAATATAATCCTCTAGCTTTCTACCAGCTAGTTCAAAGATTTCCTCAAGAATGTACGGCATGCTTAAGAATGTAGGGCCCAAATCAAATGTAAACTCATCCAAAGTAAATCCAGATGTTCTTCCCCCTACAAAGCCCTGCTTTTCAAACACGTCTACTTCATACCCTTTACTAGCTAAAAGCATGGCAGATGTTAGACCACCTGGACCTGCTCCTATCACAATTATTTTTTTTGGGATCATCCTACCCTCTCCCCATTTGTTATACAAAACATGAACTTATGTTATACATTCAATATATACAGTCTTTGTTAAAAGTGCAATTCTTTTGCTTACATTTTGTAAGTGAACATTGAACACCTTATTTCGTTTCTTCCCTTCTAAAAATTCTGTTTTAGATATCAGTTAGATGGTCTCCTTAACGTCAAGAGATAATCTTCGTAAAATTAGCAATGAAGAATATAAGTTACATTTGCTGATCTCTTTTATAGGAATGCAAAAAAGAAGGTTTCGGTCATTTCCCGAAACCTTCTTTTCCATGATTAAATCGCACCCGTAATCCACGCTACAATCACCATCACAATTGATGTTCCAAACGCCCACTTAAAGATAAACTTCTGATGATCGCCTAATTCTACCCTAGCTAATCCAATTAACAGGAACGTTACTGCGGTTCATGAACTTAGCGGGAACCGGTTGTCACTTATCCTAAAATAGAAACTCGCGCCACACACTCTCTAGTATTTTTTATAGAATATTCGTCTGCCCCTACCCCTTATTTCTACTAATAACTTAAAAAGCAAAAAGATAGATGGCAAAAACAGATATAAATAGTGTGTCCATAACTACCAAGTACAGTTGCATTTTTGACTCTTTTACTTTTGCTAAGCTGTAATTAAAAATACTATCGTACAATCCGATGATAAATAGAACACTCGTAACAATAATTACAACTATGCTACCTGTGATTGATATTGCAAGTAAATAAAGCAACCAACGACGGAAAAAATTAAATACTAATACGAAAACTAAAAATGAGAGTGCTTCTGGTTTTATGTCTATCTCATCTTCAGAGGAAATCTCACGAAGCTCTTTTTGGATTTTTTTATAATCGATCAAATAGCTGATATTAACCCATAATAAAATAAGGCAATAGATAATAATAAAGATCTCTTCATTCCCACTAACAAAATCAACCATCTAAGCACCTACCTTTTATGAAAAATAGAAAGCTATTCTTCTTCACTATGTTAGTTTAACATATTTTTCCAATTTTTCGCATAAAAAAGAGTGCAACACCGCAACTCGTCACCGGCACTTCTTCCATGGCTGATTATGATTCAAAATACGTCTCAAAGATGTTTTTTAAAGCTTCTCGTTTACTAAGCGACTTTAAGTTATTTGTAGCAACAAATAACTACTCGTTCTCGGGGCAAGTTTTTGCAGATTCACGCAATCCCCATCCAATTGCTTTTTGTACGAAAAATTCGTCGCTACTTTCTCGCCTTAAAATGTAACGGAAGGCCCGTTCCTTATAATATCTGTTCGAGAAAAGTCCCTTTAGATTTCTTCATTAAAATCTACACTTTCTCCAACCACTCTTTTTGTCTCTTCTTCCGTAAGAGGTCTCGGTAGAATGCTAATCTCGCAACTTCAAAGATAACCAAACTCACGATCGCTCCGATTAGGAATAAGACAAATCCGAGTATGAAGGCCACCCCTGTTAACAGGAAAAATCCGAACAATGCCCACCGGTGTCCCTTCATAATGGAAAAGCTCTCTTTCATGCTGCGGAAGGTCCCTTTTTTCGGATCATCATATAAAATATATAAGACTTGAGATAGTCCTAAAAACAACCAAATGAACAACGCAAATAGACTGACAAAAGCAACAAACACCATCATCAAACGAACATTTATATCTGCCGCTATCATAAAGAGAGTTCCTAACACCGAATAAATACTCATTAAACTGATCATTTGAATGAACAAGTACGTTATGAATAACACGAAAAACCCTTTAAATAGTAACTGAGGATGTCGAAATGGATATGTACATGCTCTTTGAAATCTCTTGCTCATCGTTTGTTCGCTTCGAGTTATATAGTCAATCATGATAAAGAATAAAATGCTGTTTACTAACGCTCCTGCAAGTAATGACATGAGTGTCCTTGACGTTAGGACGGAAAGTGGATCAAATCGAATAATCATCGTACCCGAAATAGGCATTGTCCCTAACAACATTTTAATGATATAGACTAATAGCACCATTCCCGTGATTTTCAACCAATTTCCGTAAACGAAATGCATCTTTTACTGCTGTTCCAATCATAAAAAACTCCTTCTACTTCTAAATAAGCTATTTTTCTCCCAGTTGAACAATAAACACATAGATTAGCGTAACATAAATAACGCTTTGAGTCGCTTTTACTTGTAAATTGTAAGAATGTAGAAATGCCATTATAAGCCTTCACGAAAAAATATGGGACTCTCTCCCCTCCAACACAAAGCAGGTTGATGAGGAACTTATCGCTAAGACAGAAGAAGAACATTTGGCTCAGACCTGACTTCATTAACATAAAAAGTAGACCGCCCCTTCTGAGACAGTCTACTTATTTATTTGTTTAGTAGAATCTCGAATCATTAATTCGGGATCAATGACGATCGATTCAACTGTGTCCCTTGCTAATTTTTGCGAGCTCTTTCCTTCTTTGATGATATCTAACATCATCCTTGCAGCACTTTCACCCAGCTTACTCTTAGGGTGTTGAATTGTCGTCAATTTAACTTCCGTGACATTGGCCAGAAAGGAATCATCAAATCCTACAATTGAAATATCTTCAGGAACTTGAAGGTTTTTTTCTCGAATAACATCAAGCAGCCTAATGGCTAGTTCATCATTATAACAAACAATAGCCGTTGGTACGTCTTCAGCTTCGGATAACTTTTCACGCAAAATTTCAACTGGTTTCGTTTCTTTCTCTTCAGAACTGTAGGTGACAATATTACTCGGCTCAATGAAGATTTCGTGCTCACGGTGTGCTTTAAGATATCCCTTCATTCGCTTATTACCTTGTATATCATCCGTTTTAAAAAAACCGATAATATCGGTATGTCCCAATTCAATGAGATGATCTGTTTGAATATACCCACCCTTCTCATCATTCATCGTGATACTAAGCGGATCTAACTCATCATAATAAGCATTGATCATAATATATGGGATAGTTTGTCTTTCTAAGTTTAGATAATCATTAATATTTGGATTAAATAATGCACTTTTAGTTGGTTCAATAATAACTCCATCAAAACGCTGTGTTAAGATTTTTTTAAGGGCCCTTCGCTCACTTTCATGATTATTATTAGTATTAAACAAACTAACATGATACCCATGCTGACTTAGATAAGATTCCGCTCCCCTAATAATAGAAGGAAAAATATAATCCGATATGTACGTCGTGATGATCGCTATATTTTTTTGATTGCTTACATTCGTACTCACTTCGATTTCTGACCGGTCTACACAAAACGTCCCCGCACCTTGCTCTCGATATAACCACCCTTGAGTGACGAGCTCACCAATAGCAACACGGACTGTATGTCTACTGACGTCAAATTGCTTCATCAATTCAGCCTCTGTATAAATCTTTTGATGAGGTTGGAATGTTCCGTCAAGTATTTTAGACATAATGGCTTGTTTGACAATATTGTATTTTGTTTCGATCTTGATTCACCCCCCATAACACACTGCGACTCTATCCATTATAAACGGAATCCTTATAGAATAAAAAGAAAGTAGAGATTTAATCTCTTAAACCTCTACTTCATTGATACTATCTTCTCCAAATTGCTTCATTCCACTTTAATTCATTGCGGAATTGTCTCACTTTTGTATCTTTATCGATGACAACCACTTCTATTTTCGCCATATCAGCAAAGTCGTATAATTGTTCTGTCGTTACATCAAAAGAAAACACAGTATGGTGCGCACCTCCAGCATAGATCCAAGCTTCTGTAGCTTCGCTTAATGATGGTTGCGGTTTCCACAATACTTTAGCTACTGGTAAATTTGGCGTCTCAATCGTTGGTTGTTCAGCTTTCACTTCATTAATTACAAGACGGAATCTACCACCTAGTTCGATAAGTGAAGCATTCACAGCATCGCCACCTCTACCATCAAATACTAGACGTGCCGGATCCTCTTTCCCACCGATACCTAGAGGGTTAACAACAATTTCAGGTTTAGTAGCTGATACAGTCGGACAAATTTCAAGCATATGTGAACCGAGAATCATTTCGTTACCAGGCTCTAAGTGGTACGTATAATCTTCCATGAAAGAAGTTCCTTTATTACCAGAAATAATTTTCATTAGACGTAGCAATGCAGCTGTTCTCCAGTCACCTTCACCGGCAAATCCATATCCTTCTGCCATTAAACGTTGCGCAGCTAATCCAGGAAGTTGCTTCATTCCATGCAAATCTTCAAAATTTGTAGTGAATGCGTTGTAATTTCCTTGAGACAAGAATGCTTTTAACCCTAACTCGATACGTCCTTGCTCAAGAATAGAGTCTCTAACAGCTCCTGGCTCACTCGCTTCTGCTGGGAGCTTATACAATTCACTATACTCTTTAAAAAGTAAATCTAGCTCTTCATCTGTTACATTGTTCATTTCTTCAACTAAATCACCAATACCATAATAATCTACTGTCCAGCCAAATTTAATTTGTGCTTCCACTTTATCTCCATCCGTTACCGCAACGTTTCTCATGTTATCACCGAAACGAGCCACGCGAATGTTCGGACCTTCTGTAACACCTACAGCCGTTTTCATCCAGTTAGCTAATTTAGTAGTTACATCTTTGCTTTGCCAATGTCCAACAATCACTTTTCTTGAAACATCCATACGAGTTCCAATAAATCCGTACTCTCTGTCCCCATGAGCTGCTTGGTTCAAGTTCATGAAGTCCATGTCAATTTCGTTCCATGGGATATCGCGGTTATATTGGGTATGCAGGTGAAGCAATGGTTTTTGTAGAGCAGTTAGTCCTGCGATCCACATTTTTGCAGGAGAGAAAGTGTGCATCCAAGTAATGACACCTGCACAATTTTCATCTGCATTTGCCTCAATGGCTAGTTTCTTTATTTCATCTGCTGTCTTAACAACAGACTTGTATACGATAGTAAAAGGAAGGTCTCCTTCTTTATTTAACCCTTCCACAACTCTCTTCGAGTTGTTAGCTACCTCGCGTAATGGTTCTTCTCCGTATAGGTTCTGACTTCCAGTAACAAACCAAAATTCATAAGGTCTTGTTTGTAACATTTGAATCCTCCTAAAATTAATTATAAAATTACAGTTCAAGTACAATCATTTCATAGCCTGATAGACTTCATGTAAGATATACGCGCCTATTTACTTACTTAACTCTCTTTTATTCTGCTGGCCATAATAGGCATTTCCGCCATGTTTCCTTAAATAATGTTTATTTAATAACGTTTGATCCATCGTTGGAATTTCGGGGTTAATTTGATATGTGTGAAAATTCATTTTCGCCACTTCTTCTAAAACAACCGCGTTATGCACTGCTTCATGGGGATCTTTCCCCCAATTGAATGGAGCATGACTATGAACGAGCACACTAGGAATCTGCATAGGATCAATCTCCTCAAATGTTTCAACTATGACATTTCCAGTTTCCAATTCATACTCCCCTTGTATCTCTTCTTCTGTCATCCTTCTCGTACAAGGTACGGTACCGTAAAAATAATCGGCTTGCGTTGTGCCTAACGCTTGAATAGGTTTGCCCGCTTGCGCCCAACTTGTTGCCCAAGGAGAATGTGTATGAACGATTCCCCCAATGTCAGGAAAATTTCGATAAAGAACTAGATGTGTAGGAGTATCAGATGACGGCTTTAACTCACCTTCCACAATAGTGCCCTCTAAATCTAGTACAACCAACTTTTCTACAGTCAACTCCTCATAAGGAACTCCGCTTGGTTTGATAACCACTAAACCTTGTTCTTTATCGAAACCGCTTACATTTCCCCAAGTAAAAGTCACCAACCCATATTTAGGTAAAGCTAAATTCGCCTCTAACACCTGCATCTTCAAACTTTCTAACATTAGTTGTTCAACTCTCCTTTCAACCAACTTACAACTTGTACGTATATTTTTCTTCTACAACCAAATATTAACTTAATTTGTACGTACAATCAATATGTATTTTTAAAAAAGGAAAGCAATATTGTCGTAGTCATGGCCACCCGCAAAACGAAAGTGTTTGTACAGTCCAGCTGCAAAGAGTATTCGAATGTAAAAACAGCAAAAAAACGACAGGGACTAATTTATCCCCTGTCGCGCTGTCATTTCTTTATTGATAATTTTCTACTGCCGCTCTTTCAATTGCAAGTCCGCTCTTATAATGTTTCATAAATTGCTCATAACCTTCTACATCTTTAGGGTCTGGAGAAACTGTCTTCACTGCTTGATCTACAAACACGTTCTTGTTCAAATACTCTTCTAACGTTTCTTCTTGCCTTTTGTTGATCATATACGATCCAAGCAGAGCAATCCCCCACGCTCCACCTTCACCTGCATTTTCCATAACAGAAACAGGAACATTAAAAGCAGCAGCCAAAATTCCTTGCCCGACACCTTCTGTCTTAAATAAGCCTCCATGACCTAAAACTTCATCCAGTTTTACGTTTTCTTCTTTAAGCAAAATATCCATACCAATTTTCATGGCTCCAAACGCTGTAAATAAATGAACACGCATGAAATTAGCAAGATTAAAATTGCTTCCTGAAGAACGAACGAACAATGGACGACCTTCTTCAAAGTGGGTCATATGTTCACCTGAAAGATAACCATAAGATAATAGGCCACCAGCATCCGGGTCTCCTTGAAGGGCTTGCTTAAATAAAGTTTCATATAACTTATTCGTGTCACTTTCAATACCCATCGCAGCTAAAAATTCACCAAATAATCCAACCCATGCATTCAAATCAGAAGAACAGTTATTGGAGTGAGCCATCGCTACCAAACTACCTGCTGGTGTAGTCACCAAGTCAATTTCAGGATAGACTTTGGACAAATCTTTCTCCAACACCACCATTGCAAATGCAGACGTCCCGGCCGAAACATTACCAGTACGTTTTGCTACACTGTTTGTGGCAACCATACCAGTTCCCGCATCACCTTCTGGCGGACAAAGCGGAATACCAGCCTGCAGCTCTCCGGTAACATCCAAAAGCTTTGCACCTTCTTCCGTAAGCACACCAGCGTTTTCGCCCGCCACCAAAACGTTAGGAAGAATCTCCTCCAATTTCCATGGTAGGTTCTTATGATCAATCAAATCATTAAATTGATTGATCATTCTTTGATTATAGTTCTTCGTGTTCAAATCAATTGGAAATACACCAGATGCCTCCCCGACTCCCAAAACCTTCTGTCCTGTTAGTTTCCAATGAACATAACCAGCTAGCGTAGTCAGGAAACGAACGTCGCTAATATGTTCTTCCTGATTTAAAATAGCTTGATACAAGTGAGCAATACTCCACCTTTGAGGAATTTGATAGTTAAACCGTTCGGTCAATTCTTTCGAAGCCTGATCGGTAATATTGTTACGCCACGTACGAAACGGGACTAAAAGCTCTTCATCTTTGTCAAAAGCCATATAGCCATGCATCATTCCACTAAAACCAATTGCGCCAATTTTTTGCAAAGTGATGCCATACTGCTGTTTCACATCGTTAGCCATCTGTTGATAGCTGTTCTGTACACCTTTCCAAACTTCCTCCAGGCTATAAGTCCACATATGATTCACATAACGATTTTCCCAGTCATGGCTACCGGTTGCGATTGGTGCATGATCTTCACCAATAAGAACTGCTTTAATTCGAGTTGATCCAAGTTCTATACCTAGTATTGTTTCCCCGCTTGAAATGGCATTTTTCACATCAAGACTCATATAATTTTCCTCCAATAGTTTAATAGTTTAATAACCCCGTTTCGTAATCGCTTACAATTCTTTGTGTTGAATGCTACTTAGGTAATGCTACATCGAATTACCTTCATGACTATCAGCAATCCTTTTCCAAATACGAAACATCTTGTACGTATATATATAATTCCACCTTCATCGTACTATAATTGGTACGTACAATCAAACGCATCTTGTTTTGACAATAGAAGCTTTCTGTTAAATTTGCTGATCTCTTTTTTAGGAATGAAAAAAGAAGATTTCGGTCATTTCCCGAAACCTTCTATTCCTTCCTATTCCATCATTAAATCGCACCCGTAATCCACGCTACAATCGCCATCACAATCGTTGTTCCAAACGCCCACTTAAAGATAAACTTCTGATGATCGCCTAGTTCTACCCTAGCTAACCCAATTAACAGGAACGTTGCTGCGGTTAACGGACTTAGTGGGAACCCTGTTGTCATTTGTCCTAAAATAGAAGCTCGCGCCATCTCAATCGAAGCGACTCCATACATTTCAGCCGATTGACTTAAAACCGGCAATACTCCAAAATAGTACGCATCTGGCGTAAACAGCAAACTGATTGGCATACTAATCACGGCTACTAGAAGAGCCATTGATCCTCCTACCCCTTCAGGAATAATGTTAACCATCGCTAACGCCATTGCTTCAATCATCCCAGTTCCACCAAGAATTCCTGTAAAAATTCCTGCTGCAAATATAATCGAAACAACTGTTACCATACCAAGCGCCTGACTTTTGACTTGCTCTTGTTGATCATCTGGTTTTGGATAATTAATAAGCAAAGCGACAGCAAATGCAACCATAAAAACAATCGGCAATGGCAGCCATACTTTTATTAACGCCACAATCGCTAAAATGGTAATCGCTAAGTTAACAAGAAATAGCTTTGGTCTACGCATGTTGCGATCTTCGTCGGATAGCTCTTGTTGATAGTTGTATTCGAAGTCGTGCACGCCTAAACGTTTTCTTTCGCGTTTTCCAAGAATATATGCGACAACTAATACCCAAATGATTCCGGCAATCATGGCTGGAATAAGAGGAGAGAAAATCGCGCTTGGGTCTAATCCTAACGCACTTCCTGCCCGTGCAGCCGGTCCTCCCCATGGCATCATGTTCATAATCCCTGCACCTAAAGCCACAACACCAGCTAAAACTAAACGACTCATTTTCAATTTTTCATATAAAGGCAAAAGAGCTGGGATCGTAATTAAAAACGTTGATGCCCCAGAACCGTCTAAGTGTGTAACCATTGCAATAACTGCTGTTCCAACTACAATTTTCAACGGATCACCTTTGACCATCTTTAAAACTCTAGATATGATTGGGTCAAATAATCCTGCATTGTTCATCACTCCGAAAAATAGAATGGCGAACCCTAGCATAATTCCCGTTGGCGCTACACTTTGAATCCCATCAAGCATCAGAGGACCAATTTCTGCACCAAAACCTCCGATTAACGCAAATACTAACGGAACAATAATTAATGCAACAATAACCGAGACCTTTTTTGTTAAAATTAAGAATAAGAACACTGCAATCGTTAAAAACCCCAACGTCGCTAACATATGATTCCTCCTTACAAAGTTGTTTTTAAGCGCTTACATTTTATGGATAACCTACCTAGCAATTAAGAAGGTAGATGAACTTCCATTTCTAATAACGCACTGCTTAAGCTCTTTCCATGAGTATCTAACGCAAGCGATGTCGTGACCCCTCCTAGCAAACTATTCTTGCAAACAAAGTTGTATGCTTTAATCGATTCCACATCATAGCGTATAACATCCCCATCGATAATATCTTTTAAATGCTCTTTCACTTTTTCAGCCGTTACGACTTTGCCGAGCCATTCATAATCTTCTTCTTTATATGGAATAAGTGATAAGTTAGAAGTGTTTCCTTTATCTCCTGCCCTGCTATGTGCAATTTCATATAGTTTTATGGACTTACTGTTCATGTTGAAACACCTCCACGTTTACCTGTTTATCAACGACTTCCCTTTCAAGCAACGTTGATACAACACCTACACATTCAGAAACTTTCTTCCTTGCTCCTCCGCCTCCGTACGGTCCATTCGTATAGAGAGCTTCTACTTCATTTCCTAATTGTTTTGCGAGTTTCTGATCTTCACATAATGCCGCAGCCCGGAGCCTAACCTCATATGGGTAATGTGCACCAAAACTTGTTCGATGTACCGAAGAACATCCGATCAAATCAACCCGCATATTAGGGATCTCTTTAGATAACCGTCTTCGTAAAATCTCTTCAGCCATCTTTCCTCTTTCTACAGCCGTTGTTCCTGCATAAGAGATCTCGCCTTCACTTAAATAACCTGCATGATAACCAATCGACACCTTATAACTGCTTGGTTTCTCTTTCCCTGACCCTCCAGAAACCTTTACTTCGTTTTCACCGACTTCAATGAGTTTTACATTCGAAAAATCTGCTGTAACATCTGGAGTTAAATAGTGAGCAGGATCATGTACTTCATATAATAATTGTTCTTTCACAGTCATCAGATTGACAGCTCCACCCGAGTCTGGTGTCTTAGAAATGACAGCTGTGCCATCTTCCTGAATGGTTGCGTATGGGAACCCTAATTCAGCTAAGTTCGGTACTTCCTTCATCCCAGAGTCCGCAAAGTACCCCCCGGTAATTTGTCCAGCGCATTCTAACAAGTGACCAATGACTGTTCCTTGACCTAACCTTTCATAGTCATCGACTGACCAATTGTAGTAGTCGATCATCGGAGCAAGAAAGAGCGATGGATCAGCCACTCGACCTGTGATGATAATATCGGCACCAGTCGTTAAAGCTGGGAGTAACGCCTCCACTCCTAAGTAGGCATTTGCTGAAATGGTTTGATAGTCTTTTACTGTGTTTTTGTTTTCTAAAATCTCTTGATCCGTGTGTAGTTCTTTTACGACATCATCGCCGGTCACGACAGCAACCTTGCATGAAATATTTAGTTCTTTTGCAATTTCAATTATTTTGTTTGCGGCTGCTGTTGGATTAGCTGCACCCATATTGGTAATGATTCGGAAACGTTTTTCATTCAGTACCGGAAGCAATGCATGCATACGTTCACTCAGTAATGGGTCATACCCTTTTTTAGGATCTTTTTTCTTATCTTTTTGAGCAATCGCAATCGTGCGTTCGGCTAAGCATTCTAACACTAAGTAATCTAAATCTACTTTTTGCGCTAACTCTACTGCTGGCTCCAGGCGATCCCCTGAAAAACCAGCTCCACTGCCTATTTTCAACATGGACATTCACCTCATTTACTTAACTACAGTCTCTTCTACTGCGATATCTTCATCTGCTTTTCTTTTTAACAAAATCCTAGTCCTTTTACCTCCCCTTTTGTAACTAACGCTTGCTAATCTAAATGCAACAACTGTGCCAAAATAAAAAACGCTTTGTGTAAGCGTTTTTATCTGAGGGGTTTCTAATTTTTTAGAATTCGAAATTAGGTATGACGTCATTTTCACTTTTTAAACACTGGTTGAACCTACATTTCTAAAAAATTAGAAATCTCAAAGCAGTATTCTAATTTCTTAGAAATCAGCAATATCATACTTTTTCATTTTGTTATAAAGTGTGGCTAACGACACCCCTAGTGCTTTCGCTGCTCTTTTTTTGTTTTCTAGTCCCGGCCCGTAGTTTGTTAAAGCATCTGTGATCACTCTTCGTTCCGTCTCATCAACAGCTTCTTTTAACGAATAGCTATTCGTCTTGTTGTGAGACACAGTCAGATTCTCATGATGAAACGTACTTGGTAAATGTTCAGGTAAAATCTCTTTACCGTCTGTCATACAGATCGCATATTCAATCGTATTTTTCAATTCTCTCACATTACCAACCCAGTCATAAGCTTGGAGAATACTCATGGTTGAATCGTGTAACCGGTAGAAAGATCCTCTATCTAGATGACTGTCATGCTTGTTAAGAATAAAATCAACAATTTTAGGTATATCCTGCTTTCGCTCACGAAGCGGAAGAATGTCAAGCTGCAACACATTCAAACGATAAAATAAATCTTCACGAAATAGGTTTTTCTCAATGAGTTGTTGAAGATCACGGTTCGTTGCGGTAATGACCCGAACATCAATTTGTCTTTCTCTTGCTTCTCCCACTTTTCTAATTGTATTTTCCTGTAAGACACGTAACAACTTTGCCTGCAACTCGTAAGATAATTCGCCTATTTCATCTAAAAAAATCGTTCCTGTATGAGCTATTTCAAACAAGCCTAGCTTGCCGCCTTTTTTCGCATTTGTAAACGTTCCTTCTGCATAACCAAACAACTCACTTTCAATTAGTGCTGCAGGAATTGTTGCACAATTTACGGGAATAAACGGCTGACCAGCACGAGAGCTCGCATTATGAATCGCTTGAGCAAACAGCTCTTTACCCGTTCCACTTTCTCCAATGATTAACACCGGCAAATGAGATTCCGCCGCTTTTTTCCCTAAGTAGGCCACTTCTTTTAAGCCACCTTCTGTCCCAATAATCTGATCAAACGTGTATTTAGCTTGATACAAAGATCCCATCTGCTCTTTTAGTTGTGACAGCTTCTGCTTATTTTTCTCTAACTCTTTAGACAGCTTATGTACTTCTGTTAACCCTTTACAGATTGAAA
Source organism: Halalkalibacter wakoensis JCM 9140 (assembly GCF_000513095.1). Taxonomy (GTDB): domain Bacteria; phylum Bacillota; class Bacilli; order Bacillales; family Bacillaceae_D; genus Halalkalibacter; species Halalkalibacter wakoensis. The sequence goes on along the minus strand of NZ_BAUT01000063.1, from coordinate 918 downwards.
CGGCACCAATGATTTCTTCATTTAAGAGAATAGGAGCCATATCGACAACATATTCAACATTGCCTTCTTGTCGATAGACACCGATCCGTTCCTTTCCGTCTTTTAGCGTCTCCACCAGTTGAGCTTTAGGCCTAACCGTACGAAGGGGTTTGCCGATGATATCTTCAGGCTTTACTCCCGTAATACGGGTGTATTCTGGGTTAATTAACCTTACAATTTCACCTGAATCGATTACAAGTACCCCGTCATGAATGGAATGGATGGCAGCTTTGAACCATTCTAGTTGATCTTCAAGTGAAAGGTCTTTTAAGTTTTCGTAAGGCATGTTGGAACCTCCCTCATGTACCTTGTCGCAATTCGAAGTACGACTGTGAGTCTTTCATTCATAATTAACGTTGCTTTTCATTATTATATCATCTCTAATTTTACGCGACACTAGTGGTACATTTATAGTTCCATTCCTTCTCCTTCCTCTTTGGTCCAAAGAACTTCTTCCAAACATAAGAAAAACCTTCTAATGGTTTAGTTAATCCATTAGAAGGTTTTTTTCATTTCTTTTTTATAATGAATGTTTTATTACCATTTGCCATTCGTCTCTAAGATCGACTTTAAATCCCGAAACAAGTTGTTATGGGTTCTAGCCATTTGCTTGCCATCATGTTTATCCGTATGTTCAATGCTTGTTAGCCAAGCTTCTTTTCCTTCGTGTGGATTTTTGATGGACAGGTGAATCGTATTTTCGTCTTGCTTCCAAATGTTTACGTTCAGTCCTGATAATGTTTTTGTCTCTTTTGACATGTTCATTCCTCCAAGTTTCACTGTTTGAAGTTTTTTCGAGTTCGTTGTATATCTCACGACTTGCATCATAAAATTCTGCTAGTCATTGCATTTTCAATTCTACTATATTACCCCACTAGT
>NZ_BAUT01000064.1 GCF_000513095.1 Halalkalibacter wakoensis JCM 9140 | reverse complement strand
GTTCCGCCTATTTATTGTCCGATCAGAGGGTTTTATTGTCCCGTTCCGATCACCCACCATCTGATGTTCAGCCACCCTCAAACAAAACAGACCTCCCGAAGTCTTATCCGGGAGGCCTAGTCACTAAACATTAATCCTTACTCCTATAGTAACGAGAACTCTTTTTACATATCTCCATATACCCTATCGCTTTAAAGTGCATAACTTCATAATAAGTAAGATCGGTTGAATTGCTGTGCTTTTTGAACCAAGATTGTATTCGTATAAGCAGACTCATAACCTCTCCTCCTTTATATAGGGTATTCTGAGGAGGAGGAGAGGATTACTTTTTTATTTTGGGAGAACAGCAAAGTCGCCAGTACTTCTCTTTCCGCAAACGGAAGTGGGTCAAGGAACCTGTCCCCATGACCCACACAACTCATCCAAAAAATGGCTAAATGAGCCGCTGATATATACGGTATTACGTGACTCGTGATCCCAGAAGACGATCGTGGGTTCAGTTGTTTTTCCGCTACGATAATCAAAGCAAATATAGTTGCCAAATGGATCATTCGCAAACGGGATCACGTTTTGGGGGATGTTTGCTTTTAGCCAACTCATGACATCTCTTATCCCACCTTTAATAGGATAAATATTTAAAAATGTTTTAACGACCTTACCATTCGATTTCCCTTTACTATGTATAACATTCGGTTTGGGTCTAGCTCCATTATATCGAGTCAATAGCTCTCGGTAAGCTATGGGTAAACGAATATTTAATTCCTTTTCTACCTCATTCAATACTCTTTCCGTTGCGGGGTTCTTGGCAAATCGCCATTCTATTTTATCGTGCATCGGAACCTCCTCCCCAGATCGATCTTCCACCACTATGTCCAGTTTTGGCGTGAATTTCTTCGTCTACGAGTTCTAGTCTCCCCAACTGCTCATGATGATGCCATGTATATCCATCTGGTGTTTCACCTGCATAAATCTGCTCCAACTGATCTATTGAAAACTGCATAGCTAACTCAGGGTTTTGACTTACAGCCTCTACAAGTTCAACGTTCGCATAAGAAAAATGAAGATAATCACTGCTTTCATACAAATCAGATGGGAGGTCTACTGTAGCTACTGGCTCAAATTGAGGAAAAACCCCTACCACCTCGGTCCCATCCTCCAGTTGAACCGTCTGAGCTTCAAAAGAAACACCTGTTTCTGGATGGGTTTGATCAATTAGATGGCTATTATGTGTATGAATGAACGCTCCATCTTCTGCATTGGCAATGTCGCCTCCATCAAGTAAATCAATCACAGTAAAAGTAGCACCACCAATGATCACCACTTTTGCAACAGCTCCTGCACTTACTTTAACTTGTTCGTAGTCTTTTCGGTATAAACCACTAATAATTTTCCCACTATTAGAGACGGTATAGACTGCCGTTTTTCCAATCCCTTTAAGCGTTCTTCCAGTAGCATTGCCAATCTCACTTAAGCCTTCCTTTGTTTCTCTTCCGTTTCTTTGAACCATACCCTGTACCGTTTTAAACGTACCTTGTCCAACTTGGCCTCCAAGATCACCCGTAAAATGAATCGATCTATGAAATCCCTTTCCTAAATCACTCACAAAATGGCTGTTGACCTTATCGCCTAATGCTTCAATAGGCTTTCCAACAACCTTTCCTGTTAGATCACCAATACGGTCGCCCGTTGTATGTACTAAGCCTTTTCCGGTATTTTCTTTTAGGCTTCGGTCTTTCTCATTGATCTTATGAGACCAATCACGAGTACCTTTTACTGTTTTTTCGACAACCTTTTTTGAACCCTCTTTCAACCGATCAGAAAAACGCAAAACTTTTCCTCCCTTCTCTTCCTAGTACAAAAACAAAATAAAAAGAGGCACACTTCATAGAAATATACCTCTTCACATGGCAGGCTATCCCCCTACAAGTTGGCTCCCAGACACCTTCCCATTTAAATAAATATTTTTTTCAAAAACAGTATGCTATGAATCTCGCTTCTCTTGGAAAGGATCATTAGGTAGAGCAAACTTGTCCCTCTGGCTCCCCTGCATGAGTTAACCTAAATTATTCCACGGTATTCCATCTGGGTTCGATCTTAGATAGCCACCGCCCTGTTCTGCCGTGCGGTTGATGGCTGTATTTCCGTCGCCGTCTCTGTAATAGCCTTCAACGTAGGTTCCATCTTGGCGAAAATAGCATCAACATAGTGAGGTTCACAAAGTGGACGTTGCTTTGATTAATTTTCATCGGCTCAAATTGAAATTTATAGGCTTGCTTCAAAGGATCTTGTGATTGAAAAATATCATTGTAATGACTGAATGAATTAATCTCTAGCATAGGTACAGTTGGTGGTACTTTATCCCATTCGTTAAAAGCTGAGTATTCCTTATCAAAGCTTGATGATGTGTCTAACACATTTAAACTCGTAAACTCGCTCATAAATAAACATTCCTTTCGTTTATAAAACTTGTCCTAATAAACAGGTCAAACCTTTTCGACACGAGCTAACTCTAGTCGTTCTTTTAATTCGGTTACTTTTCTTTGGTACTGTCTTTCCTCGTGCTCTTCTCCTCTTTTTGCTTCCATTTCTTGATCAATTTTCTTTTTCAAATAATGCATTCGTTTTGCGAATTCATCCATTGAATTTCGTTTAATCTCTTGAATGGCTGAAGAGATGTAGTATTGTAATTGTGATTGGAAGTCTTGCATAATAGCTTCTACATGTTGTTCAACATTGTATTTCAATTCTGGTCTGACCTTTTCTAACTGTTTCTCGGCTATTTTTTGTTGAAGATAAGGCAAACCAGCCATCCCGACAATCGGTATTAAGAAAGGACCTCCTAATAAAAGGGCGAGTGTACTGGCCCCTCCAACGGCTACCCCAGCTTTTATGGACGCATTTCCAGTACTTTGACTAATGATCGGAAGGGCTGCTTCGTATTGATATTGTTCTTGGTTCAAGTGAATTTGGACCGATTGTTGAAACGTCTTTGATAAACCTTCTGATACTTCCTTTTGCAATTTTCTTAGCAATTCCTGCATATAGTCACTATATTGATCGACCCATTGATCAAATTGGGTTCTGATCGTAATCGGCAGTTGTGTTTCCACAAGGGATTTAATATCATTTCCTTGAAAAAGGTCAATTTTCGTCTGTAAGTCAGAGTGTAGTTTGTTTCCAAAGTATTTAGCCGATTTTTGAACCATAAATTGAATTTCTTCCTCTCGATCAACCAAATAGTGCTCGATCGACACTTGCCACTCCTCCTGCTCGGTAAGCCACTCTTCTACTGCTAAAAGTTGTGCTTTCAACTTATCTAACGAGTCATTCGATAATTGTTCGACCGTCTTGATTTCAAGAAGCAAGTGATCGTGAATGTCCTCAAGACGTTCATTAAAGCGTTCAACCTTTTCGTGACTACGTGAGCCATTTTCAACGAGACGAGTGATCTGTTTCTCAACATCAAGTAAGCCTGAATAGGTTACTAGATCGTCATTGCCACTCATTTTTCCTTGCAGCGCTTCTAACGCTGAAATCGGATAAATCTTCGGTTGGTTACCCTTTGTAATTTGCTGCACTCGGTGCTCGATATGTTCGATTGTCTCTTCGACCTCTTCTTCATCGACTCGGTCAAGAAAATTGGCTACATACATGATGCGGTCTGATCCTGTTTTTAGCAAACGTTCTTCTAAAAACTTCTTCTCTGTATGCTTTACAGGCGACGTCATATCAAGCATAAACAAAATAACATCCGCTCGCGGAATAAATTGATGCGTCACATCTGAGCGGTGCTGATTTAAATCATTCACCCCAGGTGTATCAACAAGCACGACGCGTTCTTTTAACAAAGGCGCTGGGGTAAAGATTTTTAAATACTTGATCTCATCTGGATTAAAGTCCGCTGAAGCCGTATATTGACTTAGCACCTCTTGAGAGAGCGTGTGCTTAACCTCATCACCATCTGATTTCATAATATGAACTTCTGGCTCATCTCCGTAAAAGACCGCGTTAATTGTAGCGGTTGTAGGCGTGACATCGACTGGCATGATTTCTTGCTCAAGAAGCGCATTAACAAAGGTCGATTTCCCGTGTTTGAATTCACCTACTACGACAATCGTATAAAAATCTTGCTTGATGTCTTCGATCAATTCGGCCATTACCTGTTCTTGGGGGCTACCAGCTAACACGTCTGCTACTTGATCACGTAACTCTTCTACATGATATAATAATTTGGCTTTCTGCTCTGAATAATTCACGTTTTATACCTCTACCTTTTCTGTCTTCCTACTCAGACCATGATAGTGTGATTGCAGTTGCTCTTTCGTTCCGATTAATTTCTTTTCTTGACGTTGGACGACTTCTACTTTCTTTAATACTTCCGTTTTTTCTAAACTGGCATTTTGTTTTAATGTTCGCAATTGATCTTCCGCCTGCTGAACGTGACTTTGGACCGTTTGCTTGAATTGCTCACTCGCTGATTTTGAAATCGCCTTCCATTGCTTCTGAAAATCGCCTAGTTTTTTCTTTTCCGTTTGACTGAATTGGTTCGTTAAATCTCTACGAAGCTTCGTTTTTTCATCTTCTCCAGACGTAAACAATCCCCAAAGCCACGAAACCCCATTGGCTACAACCGTCGCTGCATATCCAGCTCCAATCGCCACTTTACCGAGAAAACTTGTGCTATTATCCCAGGCGTCATCCAGCTCTTCATACAAATCATCAAATATACTTGGCTTGGATTCTTTCTGATAAGAAAGTGTTGATGGCACTAAATTCTCTTCTGGTTCTGACCAAATCTGTTGCAAATTATAGTCAAGCTTTAACCACTCGTCATTGACATTTGAACTCGACTTTTCAATCGCCATTTTTACGGTTGCTTTCATTTTTTCCGATTTTTGTTGGTGCAGCTTGCGTTCAAGTGGAGCAATGGTATCTTCAATTTCTCGGTTGATTTGTTCGGTTGAGCGGTACCGATTTTCCTCAAATACATCGAATGCCGTTGCCGTAATCTTTTTCAATTCACTTTGGTACCAATTTTCAAGCGAAAGAGCCTCTTTTTTTAATGCGAAGTTTAAATTTTTATCAGCTTCTTGTCCAACTTTTCTGACATGGTCAATTTTCGGGATAAACGCATCAACCTTGGCTTGAACACCTTCTACTTGGTTCATTAACGTTTTCTTTTCAAATGCTATTTGCTTTTTTAATATTTGATCAATCAACTTGGTTGCTTGTTGGATTGGCTTTTGCATTTTGACCGCACCGCGATCAAATTGGAGGAATTCCGCTAACGCTCTCTCCAGTTCAATAAATCCCGTATTTGCAATTGGCCACGGCTCAACCGGCTGACCTCGAAACGTGAGTTCTTCTCCATTGGCGATTCTTCTTGCATTCAGCGCTTCCTTTGCTGCGACCATGAAAATTTTTGTGTTAGGAAGAAGTTCTTCTAGCTCTGTGCGGGCATATGTCATGACTTTTTCAATCTCTTCTTCGCTTTTCAAAAGGTCTTTAAAGTTAATAACGATAAAAATTTTGTGAATATCATTTGCTAATAAGCGGTCGCGCAAAAAACTTCTTTCGGACTCGGACAAAATTTTCGTTGCTGCTAAAATAAAAATAGCCGCATCTGAAGTGGGAATAATCGTATTGGTAATCTGCTCACGTGCAGGATCAAGATCATTGACCCCTGGCGTGTCGATGATCCTCACTCCATTTTCACAAAAAGGAAGAGGGTAGCCAATCTCGGCGTATTTAATTTGGCTGATGAACTCGACTTGCTGTTTGTACTCTTGTTCCGATTCTTCGTCTCCTTCAAGCGGTTCTTTTGGCGCAATCAACTTTTTAAATTGTTCTTCACTAATGGACTTACTTGTGTTTGTTTCTTGGAAATGCAAGTGAATAGACGGTGTCGGGTTGTGCGTAATCACATTTAAAACAGCAGTCGTCGGACGAACGAGGGATGGCAGCACGCGCGTCCCTAATAATCCATTAATAAACGTAGACTTTCCACGCGAAAATTCCCCTACGACCACAACCGTAAATTCTTCGTCTTGCAGCTGTTGTTTTAAACCGCTGATTTTTTCATATTCCTTCTCAAGATTCATTTCTTTTAACAAAAATGAAAGCTGAGTAAAGGACAGTACGATGTTGGCTCTTGTTTGTTTAAATGAATCCAAAGAAAAACTCATGTCCTATTCCCCCTCATTCTCTACAGCGTCATATCTGTATTCCTCTAAAATATCCAATCTCGGAATCTCCTCGATTCGCATCGTCCCGTATTCTGAAACATGAATCAAATAATCAACCGAAACGCGTTTCTCATCTCCGCTTCCATCGCGGTAAGAATAAGCATCGACCACTTCTACTTCAACGAGCAAACGTGTATCGTCATGTTCCCAAATGCCATCTACACGTAGAAATTGATTTTGGACATGCATCTCCTTTTCATTCGCATTGGCAATGTAATTTACCGTGGCGTTATACTCACTGTTCCCTTGTATAAAATATTCCTCTACATAAGAAAAACCAGCACCATTAAAGGCATAAATAAAGTCACGATAATAACGTTCGATAAAGTCTTCCACTTGCCACGAACTAACATTGTCAATCGTTCGCACGATGATTTCCTCACGCACTGTATGGAGATCCTCAATTTGCAGGATGCTAAAAGTCGTCTCACTTAACGCTTGAACCAAGTATTCTTTTTCTTTTTGATACGCCGTTTGTTTCCCTTCATTACTAGTGAAAACAAATTCCTCATATGTCTTAACTCGATATTGATTGCTCCCTAGCTTTTCGATCGACTGAACATCAAACACTTGAAAATCAAAATAATGACCTTGTCCAGATATGGATTGGACATAATCCCTCAAGCCACTATACGCTCTCCCACTCTCAGATAGATAGGATTCAATATAGGAAAAATAGCCCTCATTTAACGCAACCATATAGTCAGCGCGGAACTGGCGCAAAAACGCGCTCAAATCTTCGTTGTAAATGTGGTAATCTGGCTCAATCACTTCCATAACATCATGACTCGATGCCACTATCCTCATTTCGCCATTGTCTACTTCCATTAACGTATACTGTCCATGATAGATCGTTACGAATTCATTTTGGTTGATGTGCTCGATTGTTCGAACGAGAATCTCATCGTCTCCACTATACTCGATTTCAGTAACGTCAAAGTACTCGAACTGCGAGTCATAAATGGATTCAACATGAGGCCGATACCCGTTCCAACTGTCTTCCACAAACCATTTCGACATATTGAATTGCTCGTACCTGATATAAAACGGGAAAGTTCATCCGCCATCGCCATCATAAAACGTTCAACATCTTCTCTCGGCCAATACTCTTCCAGAATTCGTTCTTCTACTTCTACTTCTTCAGCCGCTACCTCTTCTACTTCCGATAACACAAAAGCCTCTTGCTCGACAAAACCTTTATCCTGATTGTATAAAACGATAACGAAGACAATCGCAGCCACGACCGTTAGCCCATTTGTCCAAGCTTGCTTGCTCGATAATTCATATAATTTTTCTGCACTAGGAAACCGCATCTCAGTTGGAGCCTGCTCTAGTTGAAGACAAGCCAAGTGAGAGACATCTATATGTGCTTCCGCGCGTTTACTTGTAAGTTTTCCAAAAGAATACGCATCTAACTTCCTTAGACTTTCGTATTCTTCCATCACTTGCTCAAGTGGCAAAAACTCATGTAATCCCTCGATATTTTCAAACAAATACTGGCATTCTTGAAACGGTTTGAGGAAGCTTACTTCTTCTTCTACTTCTTCAAACAACGGCTCAAACGCCTCTATCCACTGCTCTAAAACAGACAGATAATCTTGTAAACGAATGATCTGTTCTTGACCCAATTCTTGATACGTTTGACTCAATTTTGTATACGTAGCATTCCAATTTTTACAAAGCGCACGCATTTCGTTAACCTGCTTTTCTAGTGGCTTTCGCAGACCAAGCTCATGAATGTTTGCCCATTCTTTTAACAAACGAGTCAATGAATCCTGTTGCTTTGAAAGAGCTTTTTCCTTCTCTTTTGCCTCTTTTACGGCAACATTATAAGTAAATTGCTCCTGCTCGAATTGGCCCACCTTTTTCTTTCCAAAGAATTTCGCATCCTTAAGCGTCGCCCAACTGTCATTCAAGCGTCTCTCCTCAACTTCTAGTTCTCTGAGGCTGTCATTATACTCTGATAACATCCGCTGATATCTTCGACCTTGAATTGAACTTTGTCCTCCCAATTTTTCTTACTAAGATCAATTCCATGGCTATGAGAGGATTGGGTCAACTCTTCAAAGGATTCGGTGTTAGACAGGGAAGATATAGCCTCTTCAACGATGCTAAATTGTTGGTCCATTTGAAGGAGCTTCTCTTCTATTTGCTCCCGATCTTTCAGAACACGCGGTAAATCATGATCGAAAAAGGAATAAACCAGTGGTTGCAATTCGTAAAAGCCTGCGTCAGCCTTCTTATTAATCCATAATTGATCAAGTTGTTGCAGCGGTTTCTTAAGCCGTTCAAACATCCGTTGAGGCTTGTTGTCCTCCGCTTTCAACGTTTCAAAGATTTTCTCCACTTCAGCCCAATTGCTCCATTTTAATTTTGTGTCATTGTTCTCAAGCTTTCCTTCTAATGCTTCAAGAGCAGAGACACCAGTCAGACCACTGATCAAACTACGAAACTTTCTTCTTTCTCCATCTAAGAACTCACTCAACTCTTCTTCCTCTTCGTCATGAAGATCAATCCGATTGACGACGCCCACCGGTGTAATTCCTAACTCGTTAATTTTCTTCAGTTCCGCCACTTCCGTACTTGTCCCAAAAAACTGATAATTGAACAGCCAAATCATTTTATCAGCACGATGCAAGAACATTTCCGTTGCATCTGTATGGTGGTCGATCGTCGCATTTAGCCCTGGTGAATCAACAATGGTCACGTGTTGTAGTTTCTCAACAGGCAGTTTCAACTCAATGTGAGAAAGCTGCTTGCGAACAAAGCCAAAGCGACCCTCACGTTCCGCTGTTAATTGCTCCAACCATTGTTCATCGTATTCTTTTGTCTCACCATTTTTAAAATGACCGATCACTTTCTTTGTCTTACCATATGTTAATTTTGTAACAACCGCCGTTGCAGGAGTCACATCCGCTGTTAAGATTTTCTCTCCTAACCAAGCATTAATAAAGGTCGACTTTCCCGCCTTAAACTCCCCTGCAATCATCACAATAGGAGGTTCCTGCAAATCTTGTTGAATCGCCGAAATATCCTTTAAAATCAATTTATATTCTTCATGACCACTCATAAGCTCTTTCCACTTCGATAAGGCCAAATCGAGATTCTTCTTCCACCCCATAGTCAAAAACCCTCTCTAATCCCTCAGTAAAGATATGTACATTTATGACAGGATTCTACTCATTTCTACCTATTACTATTTTAATACAAAAATACATATTTTTTTATATTTCTTTGAAATATTTTCAGGATATTCCTGGAAGGTGGGTGGGTCATGGGGACAGGTTCCTTGACCCACTCTCCTTAAATAGTGAAAGAACAAGATGTTGATATCTACACATTCCGCCAATCATCTCGAGACGCACCTGTGTATATCTACGAAAAGATGGATAACCCTCTGTATAAACAGGAGGTTATCCACCTTTTCGGTTTAAATAAGATGTTTTTTGCTTTCTGATTCTTTTATTTCTCCACAGACAACTAAAAATACAGAACTTCTACTCCATTAAGGACCATTTATTGTCCAGTTTGGCTTGTTTATTGTCAATCGAAGCCTTTTATTGTCCAGATCGGCCTATTTATTGTCAATCATACCCTTTTACTGTCCAGATCAGATCAACATCGAGGTTCATCTGCTTCCTCGAACAAAGCTGTTTTCAAACAAAAATACGCCTCTCGAAATTTCTTCCGGAGGCTACTTCATTTTCCTTACTCCTATAGTAAATAAAACTCTCAATCGCTTTAGAGTGCATAGCCTCATAATAAGTAAGACCCGTTGAATTACTATGCTAATTGCCACCCGCAGGTTCGCCGTGCTACCTTCTTCCCAAACGAAAGTGGGTCAAGGAACCTGTCCCCATGACCCACCATGGCCCACTAAAGAATCCTCTTAAAAGCCTCGGCTCCTTCTTTTAGGCGGCTTGAGGTTTCTTTCATATTGTTAAACTCTTCAACCGCTTCGTTGATGAGCATTTGATTTTTCTGGATATTGGTTTGGGCCTTGCCGATTTTTTCGATCTCTGTTGTCATGGCTTCGATATTGGAATGAATCTCTTCTACCACTGATTTGACTCGATCCGATAGCTTCTTCACTTCAATAGCAACTATATTAAATCCTCTGCCATGTTCCCCTGCTCTTGCAGCTTCTATCCCGGCATTGAGGGATAAAACGGTCGTCTGGGAAGAGATGTCACGAATGTTTTTTAAGTTGTTTTTAACTAATGCAATTTGATCACTTAGGTTTTCGAGAATTTCAATGTTTTTCTTTGAGTCATTTGTGACTATATCTGTATTTGAAGAAACACTCATAATCGTTTCGATTCCTTTTTTGGAACTCTCTTGAAGGTTATCGGAAATATGCTGCAGCTTTTCTACGAGCTCATTGACGGTTTCTTCTCGATCCGTGATATCGCTAGCCAATTTTAAGACGGCGACGACAGCTCCTTCTGCGTTTCGTACAGGCGAATAAGAGGCATGCAGCCAAATCGGCTCTCTATCTTTTTTGACTCGTAGAATTTTCTCATTAAAGTCTTGTCCGCTTTTTAATTTCGCCCAGAACTTCTCATACTCGCTACTATTGGCAAATTCGGGAACACAAAAACGTTTATGGCTCAACCCAATTAGCTCTTCTGGAGCATACCCCATTCCTTTAGCAAAGTTCTCGTTTGCCCAAAGAACTTCTTTTTTTAAGTTAAACGTAATCATCGCATACGATCGATTGAGTGCTTCTAATGCAGCTTCTTGGTTGATGATTTTTGACAGCGCGCTAATATGGCTCATTCTGATTACTCCTCTATTAACCGTATTCGTGGTATGTTCATTCATTTTTGTCCATAAAAAAAGAAACCCGTTTGCCAATTGGTTTCGATTATCCCTTTGGCAGCCCGGCGACCATGTCTTAAGAGTTAGGCCCGTAGCTTTGCGTCACTCTCTTTCGAAAGGTTTGCCTTTTTCTATTGTCGGTTGTTAAATATTATCCTTACTATTACTTCTATATTATCATAAAAAAAACGAGAGGAACTGGTTCACTATCGATACACTGCATCCAAATTCAGGTAATGGTTTGGTGTTTTGTACATAAGTCGACAGAATAAAAAGAAAGCTCCTCTGGGCCAAGGAACCTGTCCCCATGACCCACCTGCATGCATGAATTTAGGGCTCTTGGGGAATAAAATGACTATGTACGTTTTTAACCGTTTAACTTTTGAAAGAAAAGGGGATTTCTCATGGATAAAATTGAAACAGGTGAAGTTTTTACGATTAGTGACGAGGAATTCGATAAAGTCTCCGTAGCTTTTGATGAAATCATGGAAGACGAGTAATCCAGAGTGGGTCATGGGGACAGGTTCCTTGACCCATCTTCATATATTAGAATTCATGACAGATTCTTTTAAAACATCTAGATCCTCGGCTAAACTACTTGAGCCGTTCACCCAATTTGCGATTCTGTTTCTCTCGTTCCGTCTCTTCTCTATCCAGACATTTCACCGACACATCAAGCTCATTACTAACATCTAAATCTTCTCGCCATCCTTAATGACCATCTTAGCAACCAATTCTCTAAAATCTGCCGTATATTTTCTTTTGCTTTTTATCCAGATGAACACGTCCTTTGTATGTTCTTTTGATTAAAGCATTACGCCACATATCATGTCCACTTTTTATACTACATTATTATTAACCATTTTATTTTCCTATCAACCAAAAGTGGGCCACGGAACCTGTCCCCGTGGCCCAACCTAATCAAGAAACAAAGGGAGGGACCAAACCCCGCCCTTCTCTTTATCCATTAAACTTACTCAACAGTTGATCAATCCTATCTAACTCTTGTTGAAGCTCTTCTTCTAATTTCGAATGGATAAACTCTTCCTTTACCTTGCTAATAAATTGGGTATCACTAACCAAGCGATACAGAGTTACAAGCATTCCACCTGCATCTAATTTTTTCAGATCTTTGGAAAGAGCAACATAAATGACATTGCTACTTGTTGCAATGCTATTGGATAGCATTAAGATTTTTCTTGTTTTCACTTCATACATGTCAGGACTGCCATATTTCTTCTCATCGTAAAACAACTTATGTGTCAATTTAATAATTTCATTTATAAAAATAGAAAGACTTGCTCCTGCTGTTATACTATAACTATTAATACCAAATTTATTGATCAATGTTTTGGAAAGATCATTATCAATAGAACTTATAAACGGTACGGGCAGACCTTGCTGCGTGAAGTAATCTGTACCAACGTGAATTGCTTGTTTCATAATGGCAGCAGGTAGGTTGTAATTATTTTCTTGTGCTACCTCGATAGCTGTATGAATTGCCCCTAACGTACCCTTCTCATAGCGATTGGCAATTTTATGATTAATGATTTCGTATGTAGTAATAAAATCGCTTTTCGTCAATGAGTCAGACAATATGTTAACAGGTCCAAATATCCAGCCCATGATTGGATCATGACCTAAAGTACGGTAACGATGGGTATTCGCACTAATCCCTGTCGATTCTGAACTTGGGTCAAGTCTCGAGACGGCATCATAAGGTACACTTCCTAGTAGAATCTCATGCCATTCTTTTGGCACTCTTTTCTTCAGTCTTCCTTTTATGACTTTATCAGCCTCATCAGCTGTTTTAAAACGAAACTTGTCTGAAGATAAAATATACTGCCGAGCGCATTGTAAGGCCGTAGCCAGAAGTAAAAATGCGATATCTACTTTATCAAGCTTCACCTTTTCCTTAAATTCTTTTGCAATTTGATCATAACGGTCATCTGCTCTATCTACTTCTTCTTTAGTGAGAATGTCTTCAATTGTGACCTCACTAAAACCTGCTTGCCCTGCTTCTCTAACTAAATCTTCCCAAGAAGTCGAAGGACCTGATTTTACGTTATTGTGCAACGCGCCTTCCTCTTCAGGAATTGTCGCGTGTATCGATGATCGCTTTACTTCAACTCCATATTTCTTTAACACGTTCATTGAACGTGAGAGATTGTCATTAATTTGGTTGCTAGTAACATTGGATCTACCAATCGCTTGGTCCAGTTCATCTTTCCTCTTTTGCTGATTCTCCTTTAATTTGTTCATACGAACTTGATTATATTTTAAGACATTGAGGATTTCTTGATCTTTGTCAGTTCCCATTAAATCCTCCCCCCTATGATGCAGCCTGCAAGTCATTTCCTAATTCATCGATTACTTTAAGCAACGCTTCATTAACTGCTAGAAGCTCATCTATCTTCTCTCTTAACTCCATATTGACTCGCTTTAGTCTACTTTCAGAAGCCTGCCTCTCTTGATCCATGATTTGATATTTTTGAATAACATCATTTTGTTTTTTGATAGCTTCCTTATACCTTGAGAGCTTTTTGTTATGAAATTCTTTATCCTTTTTATTCTTGAAAAGAAGATAACCAATTCCTCCTAACACTAAAGCCGGCGCAACAAAAGGTAGCAGAGCCACTCCGCCTATGGCTGCTCCACCAGCAAAACTAGCAGTACCTAGCTTTGCAGCACCTAATCCTAAGCCGACTTTTCCTAATCCTGCAGCCCCTAAACTACTACCAAGCGCCATACCAACTAAAGGTGGGACCGATTTCGGATCCTTACTCACAATGCTAATTGTCCCTAGTGATCTGTCAGCAAACTTTAGAATCGCATCAACCTGTTCTAAGCTTTTTTCATCTTTATAGATTTTTTTGGACATTCTTTTAACCCCCATTGTATTTACCGATATGTAATGATCATTTGTTTTGCGTGAAATCTAGTTCTACTTTTCCACAGGCTAGGTTTGCGCTTATAGATTATATAAATCTCTTACCCTACTAACTTAACAATTTTTGACAAATATTAAAAAGTTTTGGGTGTGGACTGGCATCGAGCCCAACGCATTTTCGTATTTCATCTCGTCAGTCAAACTTCAACACATGCCCACCTGTGACCATACTTTTTTGAAAGTCACCAAACCGCTGCTTCATACACAACCCTCTTCTCAGAAACATTGGGAAGAATCATCCTCCTCATTACCTATTTTTCATTTAACCACTGAAAGAGAAATCGTCTCTGATATCCGATTCATTTTTTGTTTTGTCTCCGCATCTAATTGATAAAACCTAAAAGAAACAATATCCTTTTGCCTATTTAGCAATAAATCAGCTTGCTGTTTTGGAAGGAGAGAGGACAGCTCTTGTACTAACATATCTGGCATGTTTTTAATGATAAAGCGCAAAGTGATTGTGCTAGGAGCTTTTTTGTCAAAATCATTACTCCCCTCATACTGAATAGCTCCGATTTGATTCTCGAATTTTTCACCGTCTTCTTTCCGCAAATAAATTTGAACCGTTTGTTTTGTATTTCTCCAACCAATGTGAAATCCTGCTCTTTCCATTGAACGACAAATAAATTTAAATAATGTTGTCACTTCACCAAAGTCATAATGATAAGGATGAGACGAATCCTCTTCGTTACGAGCTGACTTCGTTTTTTCTTCCGTTTCATCCAAAAGCTCTTCAACATAATCAATAAGGGAGCTCGCCCATTGAATTTTAGCAATTTCTTGGACCATATCGATTTTCGTTTGGAGATCTTGGCCTTGTTCAGTAAGGTCCGTTAATTGCTTCGAGATTCTTGTTTTCATTCCCAGTACTTGTGCACTAAGTGCATCTGCGTCTTCCTTTTGTTTCTTTTCGAGTTGGCTTGTGGCCTCTAGAAATGTTTCTTTCAGACTCTCGACCATTTCCTCTTGAGTAATGGTCTGTTTATGGAAGAGAAGTTGAATTTCTTTCTTAAGTAAATCTTGAGATTCCGCCATCTCTCTCTTCGTTTCTACTAATTCTTTATGACTGGCTAACCCGATTTTCGACCAAAAACTCATTTCTGCTCTCCTGCCTTCTATACGGTTTTAAGCTCTTGAATTGATGTATCACATAAATCAATAGTTGAAGAGATTTTCGCTTTAAGTTGATCAACCTCATCCTCATTTTTCTGTAAAGCGTTTCTCAACTCTTCTAAAAGGTCTTGTTCGGACTGCATCACAATTGAAATTTGATCAATTTTTGATAAAATTAAATCTTCAACAAGATTAAGTTGATCCTCACTTAGCTCATCGATTCTTTCTAAAAACTCATCTACCGCTATTTTCATCACTCTTTTTGCGTATTTCTCCATTTCACTTACACGTTCATTATCCGAATCTACCTTTAATATCCCTAACAGCTCATGGTTATCCAACGAATAAGCACGAGAGACTCTATTTTTCATTTGTCCTCGTAATTCTTTTCTCAGCTCTCGTATTTCCTTTTTGACCTTCTTAATAGGCAGCTCCTTAAGGAACGCATCATCTTCTTGCATTTCTTCCAGTTGAAGAATGACTTTATCGAAGTAGTCATTTGCCTTTTCGAGCAATTCCTCTTCTACACGGTTCGCTTCTGAATGAAACGTCTTTGCATATTGAGATAAATCACGGTTAATGTTTTTTGTTTCGTCCGTCGAAGCCGTGTCAGAGTCATATTTCGTTCCAAGAAAGAAATCAACAACCTTTTTAATCAATTTGCCAAGCCCTCCGCCCCCGCCACCAATAATTGGCGGAAGTGGCTTAGAAATGACCGAACTTATTCCACCTACCACTTTTGAAACAGCACTTGAAATACCACTAACAAATGATCCTAGAAATCCCATCCTTATTTCCCCCTACACTATTTTCTGTGCTGCTTTTTTTAGTTCTCTTAAATACTCGGAATTGTTCTTTTGCACTTTTTGTAAAATCCCTTGCAGTGTTTGTTGATTTACTTTCATTTCTTTTACTTCTTTTTCTTTTTGTTTTGCCTTTTCTGTAATGACTTCCAAATTTTCATCAGCTGATTGTAACAACTCTGTTTGTGAAGACTTAATATATACAATTCGTTCTAGCAACTCTTGCTGCAACTCTGTAAATCTTGCTTTCAATTCTTCAATAAGCAATGATTCATGATTTCGAACGATTTCCATGAATAAACTATCTTTAAAAGTAAGGATGTCAGAGTACTTAATAGCTTCTTCGACAATCTCCGTATAGTCTTCATTGTAATTAAATAACGCATTTTCTAATTTCCTTTGATCTTTCCTCCCTAAACAATCGTATTGAATGGCTTGGTTGTACATGTGAGCCGAAAGCCCGAAAATATTTTTCGACGCTTTTTGCGGAGACCCATAGCAATCCTCTCCTTCTAGATAGGAGATCCATTGATTTTTCAGTTGCGGCCATTCTGTTATGGGTTCATTTAGAAGGTCCAACTGAGTACCGATTGTGTAGACTTTCTCAGGGTTTTCACGACAATTAGCAAATACATTGTACATCGTTTGTAAATCACCTGTATTTAACGTTTTAGACAGCGCACATAAAATAACGGCATTTGCTCGATCTATGTAATTACGTGTAACATCAGAACGATAGCGAACAGCATCATTTAATCCTGGAGTATCAACAAAAACAACTTGCTCTGGCAAATCAAAATCGGCTAAACCAATTTCTACTTCCTTGACAAAATAGTGTTTCGGATCTTTCGATGACGTCCATTCTTTCACAACTCTTTTTAATTCCTCATCAGAGGTCGGATTCAACGTAATTGGATGATGTTCTACCCACTCATTTTTGCTTGTTTCAGCATTTAAAGCTTCATATTCTTTGAAGAAAGTGGAATGAGGGTTTTCACTTGCACTATTCCACAATTCTCCCCATTCCAATTTATTATAAAAGCGAATCGTAACAGCGTTTCTTCCCTTACCAGAACGAATTTTTGTTAACACAGCGGTCTCTGGTGTTACAGCAGTTGAAGCAAGCTCTTTACCGATTAACGCATTAATAAGAGTCGACTTCCCAGCTTTCACGACGCCAATAATCGCAATATGAAACTCAGGTTCACGGCATTGCTGAATAAAGGAATCAATTTTTGAAAAGAAACGACCATCGAACGACTTACTCAATGAATCTTCTTGAAAAATTCTCGTTACACGCTCAAGTGTCCGAGCATAGCGATTCGCAAGGGGATTCCATAAAATTTCCCTACGTTCCTGATCCAGCTGATCTAATGTCTGTTTGATATCATTATTGGCTGTCTTATAAACCGTTTTCTCCATGTTAACCATCCTTTAAGAATTAGTGATAAAAGGTAACTGAATTTGTCTACCAAATCTCCTAGTATTCGAAAAAACACCCCTATATAAGCTAAGAGTGTTGTCGATACAATCGTGCAACTGGCTGGCATCTCTACAAAATAGAATTAGCCCCTCTAGTTTTGCGCCCTATTCTTTCAAATAGTTTGCCAATATATAATTAGAGATTCAAACGACATCAGTTGTAACTTTTATCCTGCATTTTGTGCAATGTTTTACAATAACTATATCAAAAGAACTAGAGAAAATATTGTCGTTTCATGTCGATAAATTTAAATATTTGTCAGGGCCACGGGGACAGGTTCCTTGACCCATTTTCTTTTTTCAACCGTATGAAATATGGCTAGCTATGCATATCACTTATTATTTCATCAGACTGTTATGTATAAGGTGGATAAACCTTTGTAACACAAGGTATTATAAAATCGCTCTGATATGTGGTCGATCTCTCATAGCTTATTGCGCAAAGTAAACTTTATTTTCCAAGAGCTTTTTCACTATAAAAAATTGGGTCAAGGAACCTGTCCCTATGACCCAATTCGATCGTAATTTTCTTGATCATCAATCATGACCTTAGTGCTCTCTTCTAGCCATTCCCAACCTTCTTCCTCAATTTGATTTTCACGTTCCTCCAGTTGTCCCCTTATTCCCTCGCTTTCTGTTTGATCCTCTTCTAACTCATCCCCATAGAGGGAATCAGCGCCCAGCACTACTTCTTTCCTTCCATATCCCGTGACCAAGCCCCTTTGACTTGCTTGATGCTTCCTTTTAGATTCAAGTATCTCTTCAATGCTCATATGTTTACGTTGTTTCCGTTCTTCTTTATAAAGCAGATACTCTTTACTATTGAAAATGGAAGTTGGCTCTTGCACAGGTGATGGGGTATTGGTTTCACCTTCCTTAATTAGTTGATGACGTTGATCATATTTCAACGCAATTTGAACCGTGAAAATAAGAAACACGATCAGACTGACAACAACCCCAAGGCTATCCATATTGTAAAGACCCGTAAAAAATTGCAATAAGGCAGCTAAAGCCACTCCAGCTAACAACGCTAGGAACCCAATAAATCTTTCACCTCTCAGGGCGCGTCCTGCTCCAACGGAAAGTATATCCATCACAACAGCCAGCCTCCTTTTATCTTTCAAAAAGAAACTACCAATCAAACCCATTCCTAAAAAAATCAGCCCTATCTTCCAACTAAAAAAAACGAACAAACCGATCACCTTCTTTTTTCATTTTTCATCCAATAATGCTTAGAATTCATCCTAAAACTTCCCTAAATACACCCCTCTCTTCTTTGCTTCGTTTTCAATTTTTTTCAAATCCATCATCGTTTTTACTCCTGCTTCAACATTTCGTTTGATCTCGCGGTAAAAAACCGGTAGCAGGCTTGTTGGTATATGACGATAATCTGTCATCATCGAACCTCCTTCTAGAGAGAAGTTGGCTAGCAGCAATAAACGGTAGCCGCTTCTGACTTTTGTTCAATACCCTTCTTTTTAAAGCTGTGGGTGGGTCTTGAATTTGCCGCTTTCATCCAAAACAAATAAATTAACAATCAGCCCGTCCATTTTTTCATCTTCAATTGGACCGAACACGCGCAGCATGCCGTGATGGGTCACAAACCATGTTCCTTCTGATTTCTTTGCTTCGTTTTCTTTGAACTTCCCTCTGAGTGCGGCTTGTCTAACAGTACCGCCGTTCGCTAATTTCCAAATGTTTGCTGCTTCTTTTAATGAGTAGACTTCCTTCAGAGAAACTTTGTCTGGACTTTCCAGTTGAACAGGGCCGACAATCGTATCGATTTGCGATTTTAGTAGCTCCTTTGTGGCAGCTTCTTTTTCATTTTCGTGATCACGATAATAGATTTTATTCGATGTTTGTAGCCATGTTCTCACTTCCTCTTTTGTGTTTAATGAAAAATATTGGTACTCTTCATCCATTCCATATAACGTAACAGGCCAGGTTTTATAGTGTTTTCGGTTGTACACAGCGAATAATTCAGCCATTACACCAACCTCCTTTGTAGTTAATTCGTTTATTTAACCATTTTTTATTTGCTCAATTCGTTACAAACGTTATATACTGAAGATAAATTATTTACCTGTATTTGTCAACTTCAATTAACTGATTAGAAAGTAGGTGGTCGTTTGAAATGCTTTTCTTCTGTTACTGACAGCCTTGTTGAGTGTCCTCATTGTCAATCGAGTGAGTTAATTCGGGTTCACCGCTGTTGGCTTTTTTTTCGTTTGTTCGTTCTATCTTTATGGAGTTTGGCTCTCTTATTGCTGATGACTCGATTGTTTTGGAATGGGTATTTCGACGCGGTACTACTTTGGTCCTCTGTTGTAACCGGAATCGTTGCTCTTTTTCTCGTTTGGAAAATAACCTATTACTTTGTTCAAGAAAGCTGGGAATAGCTTTTAATTTGTCAGCCATGTGGTCAAAAGCTCCATGTTAACCCATTTACAACTTTATCTTCAGACGAAACAAAGGAGCTTGTTTTGAAAATGTTTTATGGGGAGGATAAACGTGGAGAGTAGAAGTGTTGGGGTTTCAGCTCTATATGGGATTATTACCATTCTGCTTGTTTTCTTAACCAACAGTCTTATAGCTTCTTTATTGATGGAATTTCTACCTATTTTGGTCATACAACCTTACATGTTCATCGTTTCGTTTTTGGCTTATTTTCTTGGTGGGTTCGTTGCGGCTAGTAAGGCACAAGTTCATTCTGTGCTAGTTGGTGTACTGGCGGCTACCGGGGTTATTGGAATTACGTTTTTGATCCAACTGTTTGGCTATCATGAGTTCCCAACAGGAATTCAGGTTATTCAATGGGGGCTTTTTCTTGCTTTCGGTGTAGCAGGTGGATGTTTAAGTCAACATTATGGGAGGAGGAATAGTGATGAGATTATTGAAAATGGATGTGGATAAAGGGGATTGGGTTCAGGTGGCGAAACATCACCCAGAATACCCTAACCGAATCGGCTATGCGACGAGGCACGGAACTCATTTTCTGTTAACCGGTATTCTGTAAGAAAGAAAAGGATTACTTTCTTATTTTTCTCAGCAACAGAGTCACCATGCTTTCATCTTTTCTAAACGGAAGAGGGTCAAGGAACCTGTCC
>NZ_BAUT01000065.1 GCF_000513095.1 Halalkalibacter wakoensis JCM 9140 | reverse complement strand
ATAATATAGAATTGATAAAAGTCCTGTAAATTACTTATCATTAAATGAATAATGATACTAATATTTTTATACTTATACAGAAGTGAGGTGGATAATCATGAATTTCTTATGTGAATCTAATGAACTAAGTGATTATTTACGAGAGTTACAGGAAGTTAATTATTCACATGCAACGATACAAGGAAAAGCTGCAGAGCTATTCAATCCGAATCAATCTGATGTCGAGAAGGTAAATCTTGCTTTTGAATTTGTCCGTGACGAAATCTCACATTCTTGGGATGTTCAGGGAGAGTTGGTTACTAGAATTGCCTCTGATGTATTAGAAGCTAAAGAAGGAATATGCTATGCCAAGTCCAATTTACTGGCTGCTTTGCTACGTTCACAAGGCATTCCTACAGGTTTTTGTTATCAACGATTGATGTTATTTGATACCCCCGAGAAAGGGTATTGTATTCATGCTTTAAATGCCGTATTTTTTAAAACACTCAATAAATGGATTCGATTGGATGCTCGTGGTAATAAAGAGGGGATTGATGCTCAATTTTCAGTTAATGAAGAAAAAATTGCCTTTCATACGCAAGAGGAATTTGATGAGATAGATTACCCAATCATTTACTCAGAGCCTCATCCTAAAACGATGGCTGTCTTAAGAGAGCATTCAAATGCTGTTGAAATGTATACGTATTATTTGCCAGAATGTCTGTAATGAAAGGACGGGAGTTATAGTGGAAAAATTGATGATGAATTTTGCTGACGCTCATGATGCTGCCGTTATCCACCATGTAATGATACAAGCATTTACGGAATATAAAGATGAAACCCCTCCGTCAAGTGCCTTAGAAGAAACAGTTCAATCTGTTGCAGAATCTCTACAAAAGGGAGAAAGAGCTTTAATGGTTTTTGAAGGAAAAGAACCAGTCGGGATGGTACGATTTCAGGTAACAAAAGAGGGACTATATTTTTATCGACTCTCCGTTATTCCCGAAAAACAGGGACAGGGCATTGCTAAAAAGATGTTGTATGGTTTAGAGGACCTTGTAAAAAAGGAACAGCTGTCGACCATTCTTTGCAAAGTTCGTATGACTGTACCTAAAAATATACAATTGTATCGTTCGATCGGCTACGAAATTTCTGATGAAGAAATCGTACATAAGCCAAATGGACAACAAGTAAGCGTTGTTACTATGAAGAAGACAAACGTTTAATAGTTAGCGCATCATTACCAGCGCTAAATAAAAACGACAAGGATAGTAGAACTATTCTACCCTTGCCGTTTGTATTCATGTTCCTAAAGAGAGCTTGATTTATACAAAGGTTCTAACCTAATTGCTTGCTTTTGTCTGCTTCACTCATTCCCTTCATGTATGCAAACCGACTTTTTTAGTTAATTCTTTATGACCAGTCCTAGTAAAGAGGCAAACTGAAGGGCTTGATAACTAGAAACTTTACACCCTTTTAGATCTGCCAAAGAAACAGTGATCGTCTCAAAGCTGGAAGAGCTAATATCAATTCCTTTCAAAGGGGTTTGCTCAAAATTTGTTTCGGTTAAATTACATAAATCAAATTCGACTTTTTTCCATTTACACTCATAAAAATCAGCACTAATAAGTGAACTGCCATGAAAAATCACTTTTTCAAACTTAGAATGTCCGAATGATGCCATATCCAACAAGGTTTGATCAAACCGGACATTTCCAAACCGAGATTCTGTCAAATCTACACCGATCAATTTGCAATTTTTAAAATGGGCTCTATGAATGGAGGACTGACTCAAATTAGCATTAGACAAATCGCAATTTTCAAATAATATATCCGTTAAATCGATTCGACTGAAATCCGTATCATTAAAACGACAATTCTTTATAATCATGTTTGATAATCGTACTTTTTCCATCGTTTCACCAGTAAAATCAGAGTCCATAACGGTACACAACTCTAGTTCAGGATCTTCCTCGTAAAAAATATCCTGGAATGACTTTGTAGGTAAGTCCTTTGGTATTTTAGGTTGATCAATTTTCATGCCTTGTACCTCTTTTCGTTTTCATACACTATTCGGAACGTTATTGTGGTTTTTGATTCTATGTATAACTATAAGAAACAAACGTTCTGAAATAAAGACTAGTCTTTTCAGGAGATTTGTGTGCAATGAGCATGATTGAGACGATAATGGTAATTTAATTTTTTCTGTATCTTAATTGGTTTTTTATAGTAATGTATATGTAAATCGGGAATAACGGGTAAGTAGATACCTTGATGGAGAGGGACATGAGTCCTTTATGTATGAGTAATGAATACCACTGGAGGAGAAAAAATGGATGAACGTGATTGGCTTATTTTAAAGGTACTTAATGAAAAAAAGAACATCACAAAGACCGCTCAAAGTCTCTATATCTCACAACCTTCCTTAACAAAAAGAATTCAACAAATCGAAAATACGTTTCAAGTTCCAATCATCCATCGGGGCACAAAAGGGATTCAGTTTACACCACAAGGGGACTATTTAGTTAAATGTGCGGAAGACATGTTATCTCGTCTCCAAAAGATGAAAGAAACCGCCTTAAATATGGAGCAAGAAGTGAGTGGAACGTTGAGGTTAGGGGTATCAAATTATTTTGCAAGGTACAAGCTACCATGTTTGCTAAAAATGTTCCAACAACAGTTTCCAAAAGTGAACTACAAAGTAACAACGGGATGGAGCCATGATATTGTAAACATGGTCTATCACCGCGATATTCATATCGGAATCGTCCGTGGCGACTATCAATGGGCTGGTTCAAAACAACTTCTTTTTGAAGAAAACATCAACGTGACATCAAAAAAACCATTTGATCTAAAAGAACTGCCTAGTATGCCTAGAATTGACTATGAAACCGACTCGTTGCTTAAAACGGTTATAGACCATTGGTGGAATCGTACATTTTCGCAGTCTCCTTTGATCGGAATGGAAGTGGATAAGGGCGTCACTTGTAAAGAAATGGTGATAAATGACCTAGGTTATGGGATTTTACCTAGCGCGTTAACGGAGGGGCATGATGAATTACATAGTATTCCGCTAAAAGATGAAAAAGGTGAGCCACTGATCAGAAAAACATGGATGTTCTATCACGAAGACACGACTGAAGTCAAAATGGTCAGAGAGTTTGTTCGATTCACTGAGAGTTTGGATTTTAAAAAAATTTAGTAAAAAAGACTCTTTTCGCATACTTTGCTGGTTTTAGGGTTACGTGTTCTACTTGTTCGTTCCATTGCGCTGCAGCCCTCGCACCCCCAAGGAGGTGGCGAGCCTCCTCGGCTACGCCTGCGGGGTCTTGCCCCTACATCTAATTGAGTCCAATGAAAAAGTGCTCGTTTACATTGGACTTGAAAGGGAGCTTTGCTCTCGCTCCCGGGATGGGGGGCACGCTTTGTTGAGAGGTAAGATAGAAATTTTTCAACGGTCATAAGAAAGATGTGAAATAGCAAAAGAGGCCTTTGAGAAATGAAGCTCAAAGGCCTTTGGTCTAAAGTTTGGAAATTATACACTTTGGAGTTATCGCCAAAAACAAATAACATGAACCTTGTTTCCAAACAATATCCTATCATTATACACGGAACACGAAAAATTGATAAATTCGAATTCAATAAAGATGTAGGAATGTATGTTTGTAAAACTGGACATATGGCTACACACAAAAAAATAAGAAAGCTTTTAAACGAAAAAGAGTAACAAGTAAAATGGTTAGTAAAAGTAACCCTAGCAGGGGAATGACACGGAGACTCCTGCGGGAGCAGTGACCCACGTGTGAGACCCCGTAGGCGACAGCCGAGGAGGCTCACCGGGCACCCCGCGGAAAGCGTAGTGTCATTCCCCTGCGGCAGTTAGACACTTTTTCAGTGACCTCCCTCTAATTCCCGCAGGAGTTGAGTGGCTTCCGCTCCATTTCACTTTAATTTTTAACTTTTAATGAGGAACAAACCTTGCAAAAAAAGATTAATTCAGTACATACAATCTTTCATATCCAATAATAAAGATAGACTCTTCGTTTATTTAAAAGTTTAGCTATTATAAAGGTAATAAACTACCTTAATCACTCTTTTCTATTCATTTTTTGAATACAACGACATAACTATTTTGAATTTTACGTTAAGCTTAGTTATTGAGTATGCTTAGAAGGGGAAGGGGTGGTTGTGAATGGATGTATTTTTTCTCATCGTTGTGAATGTAATGGTTCCGATCTTTTCTTTGATTGCGATTGGAGCTTTTCTTCATCGGATCTTTGCTTTTGATATGGGGACACTTTCAAAGTTAAATACGTTTTTATTGATTCCTGCTGTGTGTTTTGTGAATGTATATCAAAGTCAAATGGCAGGGGATACCCTTATCTTGATTATTGGTTTTCTCGTTTTACAAAATAGTAGTTTAATTGTTATTAGTTCCGTAGTTGCGAAGATGGCAGGATTTGATAATCGATTATCTGCAACATTTAAAAATAGTGTCGTTCTTAGTAATAATGGTAACTTTGGATTGCCTGTCAGTCAGCTCGTCTTTTCTCAACATCCGATTGGGGTTACGATTCAAATCGTTGTCCTTATTTTTCAAAATCTGCTTACGTTTACATATGGATTGTTTAATTCCGTTTCAGTTGAGAAAAAAGGATTCCAAGCACTGTTGTTGTTCTTGAAAAATCCTGTTATTTATGCACTAGTGTTAGCCATAATCCTAAAAGCACTTTCGGTTCCAATTCCACATTACCTCTGGACTCCAATCGAAAATACAGCCAGTGCATTTATGGCAATTGCGCTTGTCACTCTTGGGGCACAAAGTGCTTTTATCAAGCTTTACCGATTTTCAAAGCCATTGATCCTTAGTTTAATAGGAAGGTTGGTTCTCTCATCTTGTATAGGTCTAATCGTGATCCTTCTTTTAAATCTAGATGGAACGCTTGCACAAGCGTTATTTATCGCGAGTGCGTTTCCAACATCAAGAAATAGCTCCATATTTGCACTGGAATACGGCAATTATCCCGAATATGCAGCGCAAACGGTTTTGGTATCAACTGTCTTGAGTATGGTGACTGTGACAAGCGTCGTGTATTTGGCAGAGATTTTCTTTTCGTAGTAACACTTATAAGGAAAATAATGTTAAAATTAATCTGTCAAATAGTGTGAATATAGCATTAAGAAGAAGGGGGAAGGACAGTCATAAATCATTTAGTGAAGTCAAAACCAATTGCTGTAAATGAAAGGCTAGTATCATTAGATATTATTAGAGGTTTTGCCTTATTTGGGATATTACTAGTGAACATGCCTTTATTCCAGTCGCCGCAATTAATAGCTGATATGTATATGATTCCCCAACAATTGTCCGAAAGCGATAAGTGGATACGGATCTTTCTAGACGTATTTATAGAAAATAAATTTTTCACCATATTCTCTTTTTTATTCGGACTAGGCTTTTATATTTTTATGAATCGAGCTGAAGGGAAAGGGAAGCGTTTTTATCGTTTGTATATACGTAGGTTAACTTTATTAGCATTATTTGGACTTATGCATCTAGTGTTTTTGTGGTATGGAGATATCCTACTTAACTATGCTTTAGCCGGCTTTCTCTTACTCTTCTTTTATAAAAGAAAGGCACAAACCATCCTCATAGTCATTATAACTTTTACGTTAGCTTTAATTATATTACTATCACTGAATTTCTTTTCATCCCCTGAAGAACTGAAACTTGAAATTCAGATGTTGCAAGTTGAAGGTGCCGGAAAAATGGAGGAGGCAGTTGAACAATATCAAAATAGTAGCTATTTAGAGTTAATGTCCTATCGTTTTTCTAATGAAGTCATCCCCGTTTTAAAGGATTTACCGTTTTCTATGTTAACGGCCTGGTATATGTTTTTGATAGGTCTATATACAGGCAAGCGGAACATAATCAGTCATTTTCATTCGCATAGGAATCTAGTTAAACGTGTATGGTGGATTAGTTTATTATGTAGTATCCCTATTAGCATCTTAATAATCGCTCTTCATTTGAATTTTTTAAAATTTGGGATCCATAATGAGATATTCATACAAGTGTTTGTAACCTTTAGTGGTCTTAGTCTTTCATTGTTTTATCTTTCTACAATTTTATTTTTATTGCAAAAAGATAAGTGGAGAAAACGACTTAACCCATTTAGTTATATAGGGAGAATGGCGTTAACAAATTATATCATGCAAACGTTTATTGGCGTTGGAATATTTACAGGATTAGGTTTGTTTGGAGATGTGAATTTAACATTAGGTATTATACTAAGTCTAATAATCTTCCCTATACAAATATTATTTAGTTATTTATGGTTGAAATATTATAAATATGGGCCTTTAGAATGGTTATGGCGGTCAATAACATACGGAGAGTTTCAAACGCTAAAAATGAGAAAGTAATTTGAGAAGAAAGTAGTAGCGGTTCAATTAGTCGTGTTTTTGATAAAAACAGAGATTTTTTTTTGATACAGAAGTAATGGAATACGAAATTTCAAAAATGAAATAAGTAAATATTTGTATCCGTCTATGATGTAGTAAGGGATGAGCGCATCTTTGGATGCATCCTCTTCTTTCTTTTGTCGAAAATAAACATTGTATAATTTGTACTATTTCTTAAAGGAGATACCTATGACGATAATATATAAAACTACTTTGCCTAAGAAGGAATCATTTTTTCAATTGTATTCAACAACAGGATGGAATTCTAATGGTATATATACTGAAGATGTTTTACATAAAGCGATAAAAAATAGCTGGTACTTTATTAGTTGCTATAACCATGAAGATTTAATTGGTTTTGGGCGTGTGATTTCTGACGGGGTCTATCAAACGTTTATTTGCGATATGATTGTCCATCCCGATTATCAAAATAGAGGAATTGGCAGCAAGATCTTAACATTACTTACGGAAAAATGTCAGGAGAGCGGGATTAATTGGATTCAATTATCATGTGCAAAAGGGAAGGTAGATTTTTATAAAAAATTTGACTTTCAAGAAAGGCCCGTTGATGGGCCAGGTATGTATAAATTTATGTAGCTACTCTTTAGAGACTATAGATGAAAGGGTGTTGAAATGTTCCTAATTTTAATTGGTTTGTGCATTATTTTATTCACATTATTTTCCATCGAGCGCAGCTTGAAGAAAACAAATGAGCAAAATGAAGAAATCATTAAGCTTTTAACAAACATACACGATAAGAAAAGCTCATAGTTGAATTTACATATTTTAAGTAAAACAACAGAGCGCACTAAGGGCACTCTGTTGTTGTATTGTTTATCTTTCCGTATTTTGTTTTTCTAATAAAGTCTGGATTGTCACAAATCTATATCCTCGCTTTTGCAAATCATCAATGATTCTCGGAAGGGCTTCGACTGAACCGTCTAATAACCGACCGTATTGGAAATTGTGCTGGAGAATGATCCCACCTGGAGAGACATCTCTGTTCACAATCTCCAAAATTTGATCTGCAGATAATCCACTCCAATCTAATGTGTCAACGGACCACATGATATTTCTCATTCCCAGTTGATTCATTATAAGCATGTCTGCTTTTGTGTATGCCCCGTATGGAGGTCGAAATAAATCTGATCTTCGTCCGACCGTGATCTGTGTTTCTTGTTGAGTCAATTCAATCTCTTTTCTTACCTCTGAAGACCATTTCTTTCTAAGGTCAGGATGACTCCAAGTGTGATTTGCAATCCCATGACCTTCATTGACAATTCTCCTCATCATATTGGGATAGGTTTTGACCTCTTGACCAACAACGAAAAACGTAGCTGGAACGCCTTTTTCTTTAAGGACATCCAGTATCATAGGTGTATAATGATTTTCTGGGCCATCATCAAACGTAAGTGCTACTAACTTTTCAGTAGATTGACCCTTTGCAAACACATTAGGTTTGACTGAAATATTTGTCGTGATAAACGTACGGTTTTGTTGTGAGTTATACGTTACATCCATTTGTAATTTTTTTGCAACATCGACAACGGGAACGAATATTTCGCCTTGGAATTCAATCGCTTCAGTAGAAAGAGCCCCACGCTTCCAAGTTCCTGTTGATCTGTCAAAATCATCAGTGAACGTCTTGTTAATAGGAACTGCAAACTTTCTATTGTTAGCTTGAAAGACAACAGATCTATATTCGTCGTTCCAATCAACAAGTGTACCCGTATGTTTGAAGAACAAAGCAGGAACAAGCATGTGCCCATCTCTCATCATGTAACGTGTTTGAATAGGTTCATCATCAATAAATATCGCGCTGCCGGGAGCCTTGATTCTTGAGCTTCGACATTTATAGGAATGATCGTTAATAGAAACAACATGATACAGAAGAAAAGTTTAATTGACTGTAGCTTAGTTTTGAATGTCATTCTTTTGATCCCCTTATTTAAAGACTTTATTATTCTTAACATGCGTCATTAGGATAAAAATAAACTGACATTGGAATATTCAGTATGTCTTTACGGATTTAAGACTTTCAAGGGGAAGAAATAATTATGATGATAGTAGAAGAAATCCTAATTATAGAATCTCCACAAAAATTCTAGTAACGGTGTTAGGAGAAAACCTGAATGAGATCAAGAAAAGGGCTAACCTTTATTGCAATTGGTTTATTGTTTGTTGTTTTCATGAATAACTTTTTTCACAAGGATTTATGGGAAGTAAACGAATCGTTGTTAAAAAATGAAATATTGTCAATTGAACAATCAGTTGAAACCATTGATTTGCTTGAAGTCACACCTTTTGAGTGGGATCTGGTCTATTCTTTTACTCCCTATACTCCAAAGGAGAAAATCTATGAAATAGTCGGATATGAATGGGCAAAAATTAGTGAAACAGTTAGTGAGGGAATGAATCAAATTGTGTTTATAAAAGATGAAAAGGTCGTTTGTTATTTATATGGGTACCCTGAAAGTAATGGGTATGGTTTGTATTTTTCAGGTGAATCAATTAGCGAATTTGCTGAGAAGCTTGAGCCAGATGACCGGTTGATCTTTCAAGTAAAAATACAAAATAACGTTGTTTATTTGATTAATGATTAAAAAAGGAATAGTTGGAGAAAGGAAAACGGAGTGGACGTATGAAAAAAAGAGTTCATTTATTAGCGCATGTATTAGTAGTTGGATTTTTTACTTTAATGGCTATCATTGATTTTTTCCCTACTATTGGTATGAGTATGTCAGTCGGGACATTTGGGTTCATTGCTACTATTGGATTAGCTGTTATGACTCGAGAAAAAGGAGAGCCGGTCTTCACATCAAGTAAACAGGAATTCCGTTTTACTATCTTTTCAGGTATCTATTTGTTCACTTTACTTCTTGTATTGAGTTTACTAGGTGGGGTTTCACAGAGCGGAATCGGTTTCTATAATCCAATCTTATGGGGACTCTATTTATTAGGGCTACTTACTTCTTATGCAAAGTACAGGAAAGAGCTTAAAGCACAAAAAAGTGTAGACCTGGGACAACAATCTTAAGTTAAAAAGAGGATAGTCGTTCATAGGTTGGTAAAACTACCACTAAAGATAACAATTTAGGGTGATTTAATGAAGAAAATCCTGGTGCTGACAATGGCTATTATTTGTATTTTAGCTAATCAAGGAACTAGTGAAAAAGTTTTTGCAAATGCAAATAATGTGAATCGACCTCTTGAGGAAATCTATCCTGAAATAGGATATAAAACGGTGGAGGAAGCTGTAAAAGAGTTTGAGCATCATTTCAAACGAGATTTAAAACTTCCACTTAGACTTCCGTCATTAAGCTTCACACATCATTTCGGAAGGTTTACGGACGCAGAAGGTACGATAAATGATCATCTTGAATTGGAATTTATAAGTGATATAGAGCCCCAAAATCACTATACTCTTTTCGTTCGTCCGATCGAGCATAAAATACCAATCAAAGATAAACGCATTGTCAAACGATATAAACTAAAAAACGGTCAAGAAGCCAAATTCATTCATGTTTCTGTTTCAATCCAAGCCCTCGTCTTTGAGAGAGATCATTGGCAATACATGCTGTGTATCCCTAAAAGTGTTTTAAAAAAGGCTACTCCGGAAGTTTTAGTTCAGATAGCTAATTCGATTGATTATCCAAGTGAAAAGAAAAATCCTCTAGAATAGGACCTAGAACTAAATGTTCAGGTCCTTTAAGTTGTTTTTAAACTAGGAGTGCTAACCAAGATAGGAACTCAATAAACAACCTAATTGCTCGTACATCATACGAAAAGCAAAGTGGAAAAATCAAATCGTAGGACATTCTATTAATAGGGAGGGATGTTCTGTGGGATTTCGGATACTTTTACTTCTTATTTTCTTAAGCTTTCCATCATCAATAATGGTGAATGCAGAAGAACCACTTACTGCTGCCTTTATTCGCGACCATCAATTATGGATCAAGAAGGGGGAGGACGAAACACAAATTACGAAGGGTCGTTATGTGTATTCACCCAAATGGTCATATGATGGCCGTTTTCTTGCTTATCTTGATGGGGATGAGCATGGTAAAAAATCAGATTTATATATCTTTGATACAGTGGAAAAAGAAAGCTACCAACCGTACATGAGAGTTGTGACATCTGATTTTAAATGGGCCCCTAACCAAAACCAGTTAGCCTATACGGACCAAGGCTTGTTGAATGTTACGAAAACAAAGAATGGTCGACCAGAGGGATTTGAGAATGTCGCATTAGGAGTCAGTGGGTTTGAATGGTTTCCAGATGGAAACGAATTTATCGTATCCTCTGAGGCAAGCTTACGGCCTACGGGATGGGGGCCAGTACCACTTTATAAAGTGCCTGTTCATGCCAATCTTGCGCAGGAGAAGATTGAAGACTTTTATATGATTCAAACAAATGAGCCTGATTTATTTGCCATTACTGCGGATTATTTTACATTTAGTTCTGATGGAAAGTGGATGAGCTTTCTAGCTATTCCTACTGCCTCCTGGTCCATGGACAGCAATACGTTGTGTGTCCTCTCTTCAAAAGGAGAAAAGTTTCAGGTTATAGATAACATGTTGGGATTCGAAAAATGGATTGAATGGGCTCCATCAACTAATCAACTTGCCTATATATCAGGGGAAGGAAGATTTTTCGTTGAAAACAAAAGAACCTCCATTGTTGATATACCAATTTTTAAACAGCACCAAAAGCAATATACTCCTAAAGGCTATGTTGATTTGGATTTGGCATGGTTCTCACAAGATAATGTGATTGTGGCTCGAGCAGAAGAAAATAAAGAGTGGGAGGAGGGACCTGTTCCAACCATGTTTACAGCACTGTATAACATTAATGTTAAAACAGAAGAACAGCATCAAATAACCTTTCCAGCAATGAATGCAATGGATAAAAATCCTCAAATAATTGGATCTTATCTCACATGGTTTCGTAAAACGAAAAATAATGTTCAAGGTGATGTATGGCTCAAGGCTGGTTTAAGTGGTCAAGAATCTATTTGGCTTACGAACATTGATGATGCTCCAATCTTTTTTCTGAACTAAATAGACCCTATAAAACCGTTCGATTAATAAATGGCGAGGAGATTAATTATTCTCCACCGTCATCAAAATGATCCGAACCATCATGTGTTTCATCCAATTTAAACTGGCTATGTGTTGATTTTGATTGATCATTTTTTAGAAATTGACCAAATGTATAAGTTTCTGGAAAATTGCCTTTAACTTTAGTTGTTAAGTAGGAAAATAAGGTAAAACTTATGAACGCAGCTACTAGTTTCATTTAGTTCACCTCGATAAATGCTTTTTCTTAATTCATCCTATGAGGGAAATATGAATTTATCATTAAAATCCATTTTTTGAAATTGGTGGTTTTAATTGAACTGAAATGAAAAATGACCGAAAAATTGTATACAAATCGTATACATTATTCTGAATACTAAAAATCAAATTCATTACAATGAAAAAAGAAGAGAGCAAGTCTCTTCTTTTTTTGAAATCTTTTGTAGTTTCTTAAGCATATGAACGTTTGGTTAGTTTGTTTTAAACTGACTTACCTCAGAAAGGAGGGTTTCTGCTGTGTGAACTAGTGTATTAATCGATGATACAATTTCTTGCATAGTGGCAGATTGGATTTCAGTAGATTCGGCCACCTGTTGAACATTGTCAGAGTTCTGAATGGAGATGTTTTTTATTTCTTCTATCGTACCAGCGATTTCTCTTATATTTTGATTAATCATGGTTGATAATTGATCGACTTCGCTCGTATCATTCGTAATCTCGTAAATAGAAGCAGCGATTTCTTTGAAAGAATGGCTTGCATCTCTTACAAGTGATAAACCTTCTTTTACAGATTTACTGCCTTTTTCTGCAACAGAAACGGCTGAGCTTGATTCGCTTTTTATCTGGTTAATCAGCGTGGCTATTTGAGTAGTTGCTTTCCCAGATTCTTCTGCTAACTTTCTAACTTCCTGAGCAACAACTGAAAATCCAGCACCATGACTTCCTGCACGAGCGGCTTCTATAGAAGCATTTAAAGCTAGTAAATTCGTTTGCTCTGCAAAGCCTGTTATTAGTGTTAAAATCTCTTGAATTTCATTCGCTTTATTATTTAGATTTGAAATGACTTCAACCGTAACATTTGTTTGTTCGTCAATGGAATGCATTTGTCCAATCGCTTTCTCTACAATGATATTCCCCTCACTTGCTTGACTTGTCGTAACACTTGAAAGTTCAGATACTCTTTTGATTTTTTCTCCTATATTGGAAAAGTCATTTGTGATCGTCGAGATGGATGTATCAATGTTAACGGTACGATCAGCTTGCATTTTGTTTCCATTGGCTACATCTTGTAAGTGAAGAGAGATCTTTTCAACTGAATCACTCACTTGCTCGGAACCTTGTGAAATAATTTTCGAAGATTCAAAAACACGATCTGAATTATGTCCAACTTCTTTTAATATGGTTTTAAAGTTTGCCACTAAACCATTGAAATTCGTCGTTAATTCATCAATTTCATCTTTTCTATCTTCATTTTTAATGGTTAATGGAGGAACCGTTAGATCTCCATCTGCTATTTGTTGCGCATATTGATTCAATCGGATTAAAGGTCTAATTGTCCTACCGATTAACCAGACTGTAATCACACCGACAAGCAAAACAGGGATCATTCCAACTAGAATGCCTCCGCCAATCATTGACCACGTACGTTCGCTAATAATTTGTGCATCAAAATCAATCGCACTTATCGCGATCACTTCTTTTGTAGGATCATGGTCTTTAAAAATAGGTGCATAACCAGTTAGACGCTTCATCCCACCATATTCGTAAACATCAGAGTAGGTAGGGTGTTTCATTTCGGTTAAATGAAATAGGACCTCTTCATCAATGAAAAAGGGTTCATTATAAGAAAATCCTTGCTCTTGCATAGTTTCATCAACAGCTAATAATGTTCCGTCCAAAGATAATATGTATTGAGAACTAAATATATCCTTATGATCAACGGTCCAACTAATAAGCTCACCTGTTTGGACAGCTTGTGAAAAATCACCACTGGCTAACTGTTCAATAATCAAAGTATCAAGTAACCCCGTTGTAATATTAGCGCATCCATAAAGCTCAATTCCAGCAGCTTCTAATACTTTGTCGTACGTAATTTTGTAATTAGAAAAAGAAATAGCCGCAATGCATATTAACATCATTGATATAATGATAATTCCTAATTTTTTTGTTATTTTTGTCATTTCTCTGACCCCCTTCATCAAACTTGCGTCTCTTGTTAGTTTAGTACGTAAAGGAAGTGAGGGGTGTGATGTTGATCACATTTGAGTTAAAGGTAACAAATTTATTTCGTTTCAAAAGTCAATTTTTTAGTAAGTTTTTCCTCATTTATGATAATCTTATTGTTAAGAACTAAATCATTAGGATGGTGTTACATATGGAGAAACAATTAAAAAGTATTGAGGAAATGAAGCAATTTGTAAAACAACCTGGCAAACACTTGCTTTTTAAGCACAGTACAA
Source organism: Halalkalibacter wakoensis JCM 9140 (assembly GCF_000513095.1). Classification (GTDB taxonomy): domain Bacteria; phylum Bacillota; class Bacilli; order Bacillales; family Bacillaceae_D; genus Halalkalibacter; species Halalkalibacter wakoensis. The sequence goes on along the minus strand of NZ_BAUT01000065.1, from coordinate 6,521 downwards.
CCTGTCCAATAAGTGCAAAAGCCAATGATGAATTTCAAGCATTTGTTGCGGAGACGAATACGTCAGCTGCCACTGTTTTCGTTATTGAAGATCGCCCAGTATCCAACCAGATTGCTGAAGATTTTGGTATCAAGCATGAATCTCCTCAAATTTTCTTGCTTGAAGATGGTGAAGTTCGTTGGAACACATCTCATTGGAAGATTACAAAAGAAGCAATTAAGGAGGCAATCAGCAAATGAGCAAACAAGTGATTGTCTATTCAACAGATGGGTGTGTCGAGTGTACTTTTGTGAAACAAATGTTAGAAGAAGAAGGCGTGCCATTTGAAGTAAGAGACGTAATGGCTAGTGAAGAACATCAAAAAGAAGTAGAAAAATTCGGATTTATGGGTGTTCCTGTTACGGTTGTAGGGGAGCAAGCTGTTAAAGGGTTTACACCAGAGCTTAAGGACCTGATTGCCAACGCTAAACAGTAAAGGCTGATTTCGATCCTTTGTTTATTTCTCGTTAGACCTCTTCCATGTTCGTTCCAAAATGCCCCTAATCGTTAGATAGGGGCATTTTGGGTATTTAAATGTCTACTATTGCTAGGCGCTTTTCCTTCATTTTAGGTTAATCTACCTGTTCAAATATCAATTCTTCTTTCCGTTCCTCTCCTTCTTCATACCAAACAACCTCAGTAATCCATCTTTGACCAATCTCATAAGCACCAAGGAAGTGAGTATCATAGAGTGTCACTTGTTTTGGGTTTTCTGCATCAGGGAGGAAATCTGATTCTGAAGAAATAGATGCATGTTTTAGATCATGCCACTCAAGAATATGGTTGTATGTAACTACTTGACCCGATTCTTTTTCTTTTCCAGTGTATACAAAAGTGATTTCTAATTCAAAGTTATGATCGGGAGGTGGAGGCAAAAGAACTGACATATTGGCTTTCCAATGAGCAGATGTAGCGGAAAAGTAATAATGTTGATTTTCATTAGATGAATCCCCACAAGCTCCTAAAAAAAATAAAACGACTAAGAATTCAATTCCTTTTTTAACCAAGCTATCACCCATTTCAGTAATAAGGATACATTCAGCTTTATTTTTCAGTTTGAAAGATTTACATATAGTTAATCTAACATAAAATCCCAATTATTTTAAGGTTACAATTCATTGTCATCTTGTTGAATCTTCATACTTTCTACTAAATATGATGATAAACTATAGAAAATATGTAGACTCTCTGAAGGAGCTATGAATATGTATGATTTTTTAATTCGATTAGTCGAATGTTGTATGATCCATTGCTTCAATTAACGTATGGGTACGAGCATATACCAATATTAGCTGCGCTTGTAATAGGTATATTAGCTGCAGCAGCACCTTGTCAATTCACTGGAAACATTGGGGCTATAACTCTTTACGGAAATCGATCTATTCAAAAATCGATTCCATGGTTGGAGATCATGTTTTTTCAATTAGGGAAGGTCGTTGTCTTTTCTGGACTCGGATTGTTCGTTTGGTTATTAGGATCAGAATTTCAACAAGAAATAATTGGTTACCTTCCTTGGTTACGTAAAGTATTAGGACCTATTTTTATTGTTATTGGCTTGTATTTAATCGGGTTGATTAAATGGAATTGGACTTTCGGTCTGAGGCGTGGTTCAACAAACGATAAAAGAAAAGGAATATGGAGTGCCTTTTTGTTAGGAAGCAGTTTTTCATTAGGATTTTGTCCAACAATGTTTTCAATCTTTTTCTTTTTGTTAATGCCATTAACTCTTTCTACATCATATGGTTTTATTTTACCAACTGTTTTCTCCTTTGGTACTTCTGTTCCTTTGTTTCTGACTATGTATCTGATCTGGACATTTGGACTTAACGGAACGTTTATGAAAAAAGGCAGAAACATCGGAAAAAGAATACAACAAATAGCTGGTGGCTTTTTGATCATATTAGGTATCTTAGATACGATGACGTATTGGGGATTGTAAAGATAACAAAAGATTTAGTTTACAATTGGTCTACTCTTGGTAGAACAGTAATGATAAAATAAAACACCCTACTAAAGGTTCGAAATAGAATTGGTGAGGTTAGTCACATAAAAACGTCCCAATTATTGATCATATTTTTATAACAATATCATGTAGAGAACTTTAATTGGTCGGATAGGAGGGAAAAGACATGAGTAAAATGATTTTCTCTATTAAAGGAATGACATGTGCGTCTTGTGTAAATCGTGTTGAAAAGATGATTTTAAAAGTTGATGGAGTGAAAGAAGTTGCTGTCAATCTTGCAACACATCAAGCACAAGTTGAAGCAAATGAATCATTATCTTCTTCTGAAGCAATTTTGAAAGCAATTGAAAAAGCGGGATATGAAGCAAAACGACTTGATGAGGAAGAGAACGATAAAGTGTTGTTCTCCATAAAAGGAATGACGTGTGCATCTTGTGTAAATCGTGTAGAGAAAACCATTTCAAGAATAGATGGGGTTAAGTCCGTTACCGTCAATCTTGCAGCGAATCAAGCACAAGTAGAGGGTCAAAAAGGGTTACTTGACTCAGATGCTATTTTGAAACGCATTGAGAAAATAGGATTCGAAGCATCCAAACTTAACACGGATCAAAAACAAGAAGAGACTGATGATCAAGAACAAGAAATAAAAAAATTAATGAAAGATTTTAGAGTAGCTGCTGTGCTGACAACGATTGTCTTAATTGGCAGCATTCCTCATATGATGGATGGTTGGGGAACGTGGGTACCTGCTTTAATATCTGCTCCGTTGTTTTTGCTTTTTTTAACAACATATATTCAACTTGTCCCTGGTTGGAGGTTTTATAAGAACAGTTATAAAGTATTAAAAAACGGGTCTGCTGATATGAATGTACTTGTTGCTATGGGAACTTCAGCCGCATGGCTGTATAGTGGTGCCATGACGTTATTTCCGAATCAGCTTACAGCGATTGGATTTCCATATCAACTTTATTATGATGTGACTACTGTCATTACCACACTTATTCTTCTGGGTCGGTATTTTGAAGCGAAAGCAAAAGGACAAACATCAACGGCTATTAAAAAACTAATGAGCTTGCAGGCCAAAACAGCGATTGTCATTCGAGGTGGGGAAGAACTAAAAGTGACAATTGAAGAAGTAAAAGTAGACGATGAGATTCTCGTTAAACCTGGTGAACGCATTCCAGTCGATGGGGTTGTAACAAAAGGAAGGTCAGCTGTTGATGAATCCATGTTAACAGGGGAATCCATTCCTGTTGAAAAAGCCTCTGGCGATGATGTCATCGGGGCAACAATCAATAAATCTGGTAGTTTTCGCTTTCGTGCAACAAAGGTTGGCAAAGATACCGCTCTTGCTCAAATCATTCGAATGGTAAATGAAGCTCAAGGTTCAAAAGCACCTATCCAACGAGTAGTCGACTTGATATCAGCCTATTTTGTTCCAGCAGTTCTTGTTATTGCGGTTTTCTCGTTTATCTTCTGGTATTTTGCAGGTCCTGATCCTAGTCTTATTTTTGCGTTGACGACCTTTATTGCCATACTAATCATTGCTTGTCCTTGTGCACTAGGACTGGCAACACCAACAGCGATTATGGTTGGGACCGAAAAAGGAGCAGAGAACGGCATATTAATAAAAAATGCAACAAGCCTAGAACGAGCTCATAAAATTCAAACAGTGGTATTAGACAAAACGGGTACGATAACGGAAGGAAAGCCAACATTAACAGATTTACTTCCAACCAAAATCGTTACGGAACAACAATTGCTTCAAGTAGCCGCATCTGTTGAAACAGCATCAGAGCACCCACTAGGGGAAGCGATCGTAAAGGCTGCTAAGGAAGAAGGACTAGCCATAACTGAACCAGATTCTTTTGAAGCCATTATTGGACACGGAATTGTTGCAACATTCAACAGTAAGGAAGTAGTAATTGGAAATGAAAAACTAATGAAACAATATCATATCGATGTAACATCACATGAAGAGCAAGCGACCTCATTAGCTGATCAAGGAAAAACGCCGATGTATGTTGCGATTTCCGGACAATTTGCCGGAATTTTAGGGGTTGCTGATACGTTAAAAAAAGAAACCGTTGTAGCCGTAAAATCTTTAAAAAAGTTAGGCATTGAAGTTATTATGTTAACAGGGGACCACGAAGGCACAGCTCAAGCCATTGCCAAGGAAGCTGGCATTGATCATTATATTGCTGAGGTACTGCCCGAACATAAAGCTGAAGAAGTGAAAAAATTACAAGATGAAGGAAAAGTGGTTGCGATGGTAGGGGATGGAATTAATGATGCTCCTGCACTTGCTCAAGCCGATGTAGGGATAGCGATTGGAACAGGGACCGATGTAGCAATGGAAACGGCTGATATCACCCTAATGCGTGGCGATATTATGGGTGTTGTTACAGCCTTAAGATTATCTAAATCAACAATGAGAATGATTTGGCAAAATCTTAGTTGGGCGTTTGGATACAATATTGTTCTCATTCCTGTAGCAGCAGGCTTACTTTATCCATTCTTCGGAATACTTTTAAATCCCATGCTAGCAGGAGCAGCGATGGCCTTTAGCTCTGTTTCCGTTGTTTTAAATACATTAAGACTTAAGAATTTCACACCAACTATTGAAAATGAATAAAAGGCTCGGAAATCTTATTTGAAAAATGACCATGATTATCATTGATGGTCTTTTTTTTTTTGTAAAAATAATAATCTCGCATTTTCTATATAGAAAAAATGTTAATATAAATTAAAATTTAAAATTTAGTAAGAAAATTTTAAATACGGTTTTCCACTTTGGCATTTCATTACTAAATAGAATAGAAGGAGGTTCCGATGAAGAAACGCTTTAAACTAATCGTATCGACCATAGTCACATTGGTCATCTTGAACCTTTATTTAATTTACCAAACTAGTCAATTGAGTCATGAAGTATGGAATTTAAACGAACAAATTTCTCAAACTGAAAGACATTTGGATAATTTTTTACATTCCATTCAACATGATCTGTCTGAATTGAAACAGGCTGAAAAATGGGTTACGGCAATTCACTTTCAACCGAACGTACGTAGATCTATCCCAGGTGAAATTTATCTAGATGTGGAGTGGACGCTAAGAGACGTAGAACAAGATTCCAATGTGATCTTTATGTACAAAGCAGAACAAAGTCAAGACTGGATCGAAGTAACGGAACATGATCAATCAGGAACAACCTATCAAAATACCATTGTCGTCGATCCTAAAAACGATTATCGTTATAAAATCTTTGCTGAAGGAGCCATAAACAAAGGAATGGAAGGAGAGTTTATTCCAAGCCATCTTTATCAGCCAACACCGTTGAATCTAGGATATACAACTTCTCATAGTAATCATGAGCCAGCTTCCATTGAGATTTCTCTTGAACAGAGTGAAGTAGTATTTGACTTCTATCAAATTAAGCAAGTTGATGCGATTATTCATTTAGATGACGGAACAGAAGTGGCAAAAAGCTTTATTAATGAACCACACCCATATTTTGAACAATTGAATGATGAACAGTTGCATGACCCTATTTTAGACCTGTGGTACATCAATATTGAAGAAGAAAATGCTACACGAATAGATGTGGAGGTTACGTATAATGATGGCACTGTAAGAAGAGAGAATTTAGCTTTACATTGGTAGAATGAAAAAGAAACCCTCAATATGAAGGTTTCTTTTTATCTTTTTAAGTTGGTTTTTTCTGAACATGCATCTCTCAGAAACATGTAAATTCTCTTGTGAAATGGAGCAGACAATTGCTAGTATAATCTAATCTATGTTAGAAAGTTGAAACTCAAAGAGCATTCACAGTCTTTAGTATTTAAATACATGTTGTCCGATCACAACAGCCGTTTTTCTAGTGTCGAGCCATCGATTTGTTGCTATATCGGGATTATAAAAGAATAAGGAGTCTTCTGATATATTTCTCATATCGGAGAGTGCTGCTTCTACAGCCTCAATAGACTCTTGATCAGCCGGTCTTTTATATTGACCGTTCGAAACTGGTTGAAATTGCCTAGGTTCGTATATGACTTCTTTTACGGTGTCTGGAAAATGAGAACTTTCTACTCTATTCAATACTACATCAGCAACGGCCACTTTTCCTTCAAAAGGTTCTGTTTGCGCTTCAGCTCGTACAATTCTAGCTAATAAATCAAATTCCTGATCCGTTAAATGTACTTCCTGAGCGCTACTCTGATTAACTTGTGGTTTTGGTGACGAACTATCTTTATGTAAATTGATGTCTTGTCCAACATAAATGAGATCGAGGTTTGTAATTTGTGGGTTGGCTTTCGCTAAGTCTTGTAAGGTTAAACCGTTATTTTTTGCGATCTTGCTCATCGTATCTCCTTCTTGCACGGTATATCCAAAAACTGGAGCAGCAAAGAATAGAGCTGCTAGGAATGTTAATAAGAAAAAATTAAATTTTATTCAATAAAAATGATCCTACCTAAATTTAATTTATTTTGTTATTCTTGTATTATTTTAATCTTCTAATGAA
>NZ_BAUT01000066.1 GCF_000513095.1 Halalkalibacter wakoensis JCM 9140 | reverse complement strand
CCTCAGCGACATTTACTATCATAACATATCATTTCATTCCGCGCAATAACTTTTTAAAAGTTATTTTCACGATCACCAACGAAACAATCAATTGTTCGTGGCGACAAGTAACAATATATCACGAATAAAAATTCTACGCAAGTAATATTAAAAATGTTTTTGCGCTAGGTTTAATAATATATCATGATTCGACATGAATAGCAACAATCAGTTCATCTACTTTACTTTTACCACAGCTCTTTTAAATTAAACTTGTTCCTAGAGAACCACAAAAGAAAAACATAGCCCCTATACATAATTAAACTTATCCATCGACTTTACACGTTCAAGGAGATAACGATTTGCTCTCAATATTTAATAGATGATGCTGATCATCTACTCATAAGCGGCCACTCAAAACACATATTGAGGAATAATAGAATCAATTCATACGAGAAAAGTGCGTTTTTATATATTACTCCCAACCGCTTTTCATCATTTTTCCGCACCTATGAAAAAACTTATGTTTCCCCCACGTCTCTTCCTATTTAAATATCCATTCAATCTGGTTACAGACGGCTTGCAAGAAGGAAGAAAACTTGCTTCTTACTAAACCCCTTCTCCCCATTAACCCTCAAAAAATATTCTGCAGCGTTTGGCGGACACAGTCCGCGAACAATCGAAAACCACTGTTTTTATCATAGGTAACGGAACGCGAATCCACTTTGGCACTTACCCGCAAAGAAGTGGGTCAAGGTACCTGTCCCCCTGACCCACTTCTTGCTTTTATCTATTACCATTCAATACGATTATCATAGATTGTACTTGTCATTTTTTTTAGTTCAAATATTTTATCAAGCACATTGGCGGCTGCCTTTCTGACAGGATCGATGATTGGTTTACGGTCATTTTCAAAATAATAGAAGGCGTCTCTATATCCATGCTCCTTTAACATTTTTGCTAAATACATCCCATCTTCTAAAGCCCACGATGCACCAATTCCTAGCATTGGGTTGGTGGCATGAAGGGCATCACCAACAAAGGTAACTCGGCCATGGTACCAATGCGGTAGTTCTTCCAACTCAAAGATGTTTCTTGCGGTTATTTTTTCTGTATTGCTCAGAAGTTCAATAAATGGATTATCCCACTCACTAATTTTTTCTGATAGCCACTCTTTTATATATTGAGTATCTGCCAACTCTAATTCTGTTGCTGGAATTTTCCTTTCTGCTTTCCCTACAAATTGCCATAATATATCTGTTTTTGAAGTTGGTGAACATTTACTTACAAAAGCGCCTAAATACTGATCAAAATCTGCATAAACACTAGCATTCGTATTCATCGTTTGGTCCACATTTGAAGAAGATACCAGCCCATGAATGCCATAGTAACCAGTATAAATAGGTTTCACTTGAGGAAATATGATCTCTCTTGTTCTTGAATGAATGCCATCTGCCCCGACTAATATCTCTCCCTTTATCTTTGTATCGTCAGAGAAAATAGCTGTAACACTATCAGAGTGTTGTTCGAAATTTACGAGTTTTTTATTGTAGTGTACGGGTATATGGTATTCCTTAGCTTTTTCTAAAAGAAGTGTTATTAAGTTATGTCGACTAATCGTAATAAATGTTTTACTAAATAAGTCATTTCCCGAAACATTCATGCTGCCTAGTTCTTTATTGTTACTCGTATAGGTCGTCTCCGATTTCACGGGATAACTATGGTCTGCAATTTGAGTTATGCCCAGTGTTTCAAGGACATTCAGGCCATTTGGCGTCAGCACAAATCCTGCCCCGCTTTCTCTTTCAACTGAAGCACCTTCAAAAACGATGCTTTCGATTCCAGCTTTTTTTAAAAACAAAGCCGTAGCAAGACCACCAACACCAGCCCCAATAATGATTACTTTTTCTTTTTCTAACACATCACACACTCCTTTTCTTCGAGGACATTGAAAATGGTAAAATACAATCTATAAACCTTATGTATCATGGTTACGACTTATTCGGACGATCGGTCAATTATTTTTCGCTGTACTTGTTGAAATTGGAAATTCGTATAAAATGATTGCTAAACGATACTTGACCATATTTTTTTAAAATACTTTTTCTAAATGCGTGGGAGGATTCATGAGTAGACCAATTGGAGTTAATAGTGAAGATACGAAAAAGTTAATTGAAGAGAAAGCCGTTAAATTGTTTGAAGGAAAAGGCTACGCAGCGACGTCTATGTCAGATATCAAAACTGAAACGCAATTAAGCAAAGGAACGATTTACTACCACTTTAAGAATAAGGAAGAGCTTTATTTATTTTGTATCAAACAAGCATTAAACAGATTTATTCACGAGTGGGAAAACGAGATGGTAAAAGAAGAGACAGCTACGGAGAAGTTATACTTGTGGGCACGTTTATGTAGTTTAGAGTTTCACAATCCGTTACTCAAATCATTATCAGAGTATATGATATCAACAAAAAAAGAAAAGTCTTTTGTCGCCGATTTGTTCAAACCTGAATTGGATGTCATTTCAGAGGTAATGAAAGAAGGAATTCATCAAAAAGAGTTTAATCCAGACTTAGATGTTAAAGAGATCAGCGTCATTTTATTAGCAGTGATTTACGGGTTATACGATACAGCATTTTTAGCGTTCAACACCCAAGAATCTAAAGAGCTCTTTTTAAAAAGGCCATAGACACTGTTATCAACGGGATTAGAATGAACTGAAATAGTGTGTTAATGATAGTGCCTGTCACTACTCGTACTGATTTAGTGACAGGCACTTAAACTTTCTATGCTAAGTAAGCGGACACCAGTTCCGCTATTTCAGCAAAAACTAGCATTTTGAAAGGTTTCACGGACACAGAATCCGCTATTTGCTAAAATTCGCCTTCCTGACACCTCTCAAACATGAAATAGCGGAACCACAGTCCGCCAACACCCGAAAATCACTGTTTTTGTCACACATAACGGAACGTGAGTCCGCCTAAGACACCGGCACTCCTCTGAAGAAAAAATGGGTCAAGGTACCTGTCCCCTGACCCATGTCCCCCTGACCCACTGATATTAAACTTGTGAATAATACTTTACAGCTAGTGGCGCTTCGCCGAACGGATGCTTTTCTAAAAACTGTTCAATATAAATTTCAGCTAACTTGCGCTCACGATCACCATGTCGTTCGCCGTGTCTAACTGCACATACGGCTTCAAATAACTGAGTCAGCTCGACCATTAGAGGTTTGGCTTCTAGTGTTTGAATTGCCTCTGGTAAGTTTACAAATGCGTCAAACTTTTGTTGTAAATGAGCCACTCGTTGCTTTAATAAAGGATGGGCTGTACTACTGAGCTGCAAGAGTAATGTTTGATGTGCATTTTTTTTCGATAATCGGATTAGCTCATGTGCCAATATATTTGCTGGCCCTTCCCACACTGTTAATACTTGTGCATCACGAAGCATTCGTGCTAATACAAAATCCTCGATAAATCCATTTCCACCGTGTAGCTCAATCGATTCATGCGCGAAATGAATGGCGTATTCTGCTGTTTCCTTTTTCAGTAGCGCAATTAATAGCCTCACCATAAGCTGTTCGTCTTGGCAAGCTGAACCAGCAGTAACTCGGTCATATCGTTCAATCAAATCAAACAAACCAACGAGAGATGCATGCCACTTTGCCTTTAGGGTGGAGAGTGTTTCTTGCACCATCGGATATTCTGTTAGTGTATGACCAAATGCCGTGCGACCACTTGTATAATGAAGTGCTTCATCTAAGGTACGCTTCATAATGCCTAAAGACGCAGCAGCATTGCAAATACGAGATAAATTTAATGCTTCAAGCATATAGTAAATCCCCTTATCTGGATCACCCACGACGTAAGCCATCGCCCCTTCAAATTCCACTTCTCCTGATGGAACGGCCTTTACCCCTAACTTATCTTTTAACCGACGAATGCGTAAATGATTAAGTGCGCCATCTTCTGTATGCCACGGTACCGCAAATAGTGTCAGCCCTTTTGAGCCGCTTGGTGCACCTTGTTTTCGAGCGAGCACCATTGCCACCCCGCACATTCCTGCATTGGAAGCAAAATATTTTTCCCCATATAGACGCCACTGACCATCTTCCCATCTTGCCTCTAACGTGTTCGCTCCAACGTCTGAACCTCCTTGACGTTCCGTTAAAAAGGTTGCCCCTTCATAAAGCTCTACCTCTCCTGTTGCAATGACATGTGGTAAAAACCGTTGCTTGAGCTCGTCACTTGCATAATGATCCAACAAAAATGCTGTTGCCATTGTTAAGGTTACTGGACAATAAAAACCAGGTTCTGCTTGCGATAAGAGATAGCCTTGTGCAAAGCTATACACATAATTTCCCTTCTGATTAAGAGCTGGAATGTCTTTATGCACATACCCAACAATGCCTGTTTCATACGTTTCTTTGACCGTTTGCAAATAGCCTTCATTTACAATGACACGGCTCACTTCTTCCCCGTATGCATCATAGCGCTGCAGCCTTGGTTCGCCTTCTCTATCTGTCACTTTCGCACGTTGATCGATGGGACCTGCGCAATGTTCACCAAATTTGTGTAGTTCTTTATCAGCAAACTGAAAAAATTCTGGAGCAAGCTTTTGCTGTAAAATCTGATGAAGCGTTAGATCGCCCTCATAGAAGTTATGTTTCTTTTGCTGTTTATTCACCAACACTTGCATTTGGTTGTTCCTCCCTTAGTTGCTGCTTTAAAATTTTACCCGATGCGTTCCGTGGTAAGGCTTCTACCTGCTTGTAAATTTTAGGAATTTTAAAAGCTGCTAATTTATCTTGTAAAAAGCTGCGTAACTCTTGTTCGGGTAAATCCGCTTTCGAAGCATAAATCACTTTTACCGTTTCACCCCATACTGGATGTGGTACGCCGATGACAGCGGTTTCAAAAATATCCGGGTGCTGAACAACTACATCCTCAATTTCTTTTGGGTAGATATTGACGCCACCTGAAATAATAACGTCTTTTTTCCGGTCCACAATATAGAAATAACCATCCTCATCCATACGTGCTAAATCACCTGAACGCACCCACCCATCAATAAAAACCTTACTCGTTTCCTCTGGGTTTTTATAGTATTCTTTCATATTGCCTTCACCATATAACAGGATTTCCCCCACTTCACCTGGTGCCACATCTTCATTGTCCTTGTTAACAATTCGGATTTCGGTACCAAATGGCGCACGACGTCCAATCGAACCTGGCTTTTCTACATGCTCTTCTGCATGTAAAATCGTCCCGCTTGGTCCTGCTTCCGTTAGGCCATAAACACAAACGAGTCGATCTGTTTGGAAACGGTTTTGAATATAGGTAACCTCTTGCTTGGATAACGGTGCTCCACCATACACCCAATATTTCATTGAGGATAAGTCTGCTGTTTGTATTTTTTCATTAGAAGCCGTTAATAAATAAGCAACTGGCGCTCCGAAGAAATGCGTTGTACGATAGGTTTCAACCGTGTCAATGAATAAATCTGGCGTAAAGGTCGGTGTAAGAACAGCCGTTGCGCCCACCAAAACGGCCGTCACGAAAAATAAATTCAATGGAGCTGAATGCGTAAGTGGCATCATAATGAGTAAGCGACTCTCAGGTTTGACTTCCATCTCAATCGCCATCATATGTGACACCGTTAACACATTACGATTTGTCAGTAACACACCTTTTGGATTGCCTGTCGTGCCAGATGTATAAAGCAATGTGGAATCATCGTCCTCTACAAGATCGCATCTCACTTCATCATTATTTGCCCTTTCTACAAGTTCACCATAGCTTTTCCAGTCAGCCATTTCCTTCCCTGTTTTCACTTTTAATCCTTTAAATTGAACCTTTTTTGCTTGTTCCATTAACAACTCATGAACGAAAAGGGCTTTCGCATCACTATGTGAAAGAACATACTCAAGTTCACTTGTTCCTAACTTTGCATTTACCGGTACTACAATGGCGCCAACTCGTTGAATGGCAAAATAAAGTGCCGTAAACTCACGGACGTTTGGCATATAAATGGCTACTTTATCACCTTTTGTAATATGAGCTTCGCGTAACACATTCGCTAATCGATTCGCTTCTTCATCTAACGCTTGATAGGTTGTTTCATGTCCCATACTAATCACAGCAATGTTATGTGGATACTTTCTCGCATGTCGAGATAATAAATTGGAAATATTCATTTTTCATCCTCCATTAACAATTGTAATTTTTCACGAAACAAACGGTCCGTTTTCACAATGGCCTCACGAATCTCTAAAAGTTCTTCCATCTTCTTGTCAATTTCCCTCAACTTTTGCTGACCGAATTCAATCGTCTTCTCTAGCTGCTTCTTTCCGGAACGGTCGTGATCAAACAGCAATACCATCTCTTTGATTTCCTCAAGGGAAAATCCATACGTTTTCCCCCTAAGAACCAGTTTCAGCTTTGCCTCCTCCCTTTTTGAAAAATGTCGGATACCCTTATCTACTCGGTGCGAATTTAATATACCGAGCTCCTCATAATAGCGTAACGTGCGTGTTGAAAGCCCATATTCTTTTGCTATTACGTTAATAGATTTCATTTGCGTATCCCTCCATTTTCGCAAGTATACCATTGACGTTAACGTCAATTTAAAGTCATTTATTCAATTTTCTAATTTTTATATGTAGATGTAAATATGTCGTATACAATCAGTTATGAAATAATGAAAAACCCTTGAAGTTTTACCGGACACCAGTGAGTCCGCCCAAGACACTGGCACCCCTCTTGCGAAAAAGTGGGTCAAGGTTCCTGTCCCTCTGACCATTACGGACTGACAATAAAAGATGGAAAAGCAAACAATAAGTTTAATGTAAGCACAACTAGAAAAAAGAGCCCATAAAATAGTTGAATCAGATACTCGTTCGAATGTCTGTGATGTTTCCAGTAAAGAAAGGCTGAAAATCCAAATAAAAGAGCCACAAACGTAAAGGTTCTCCAACTTAGATAACTAGTTCGTTCAAAAAAGTCCCCTGAAGCAAGGTACACGAAAATCAGAAAGGGTGGAACAAATCTATGTAGTGACGTTTTTTCTTCATACTTTATTGGTTTGATGTTAAATTTCGCTCGTAGGTATCTCCCTATCAGAACACCAACAATACCTAATAAGCCAATGTATAAAAGAGATAAAAATAGTACCATCTTTTGTTCCTCCTCTCTCAAAGATGAGCGGTGATGGTAGGTTCTAAGTTTAGGAGAATCTTAATACAAAAAGAACCGAGATGGTTCTTGGTTCTTTTTGTGTCCACTTTTTATTCTAGTTTCAGTAAGCCTAAAAGGGCAAGTGGGTCGAGGAACCTGTCCCCGTGACCCACCAAATTCCTAAATAAAGTCTATATTCAACCTATTTAATAGCCATTTTGGAACAACGAAACGAGCTGTCATAAGCGGGTCCACTACTTGGCAAATTTCAGCTTGCCCCGCTGCACTCATGAGCATTGTGACCTCACTTATCGGAAGGCTTGTTTTTTCCACAATGCGATCAATCATTTCTGCTGTTGCTAGCTTGCAGGCTTCATCAAGAGTCGGTGCTGAAGCAATTTGTGTGAAGACCTCAGCATTTTCAAGCATAGGATGGGATAGCTGAACTCCTTTTAAAACATCTAGCGTGACAGTCGCTTTTCCAGGGATCTCAATGCCCGATACACTGATCTCCCCATCTCCCATTGCCGCATGAAAATCTCCAAGACCAAATAAAGCCCCTTCTGTAAACACTGGAAAATAAAGAGTCGCTCCCTCTGTTACCATCTTATTATCCATGTTCCCACCGTGCGCACCAGGTGTTCCGCAATTGACTCCTTCTCCTTCTGGTGCAACCCCAATGACACCGTTCATTGGATTTAACGGAATTGGGATGTCATTGAACATCGCATTTCCATCTTTGATTGGAATGATTTTCGCTTTCATCTCTGAAATCCGATCTCCCATCACTCCTAAATTAGGGCCAACTAGCATTACCCCCTGGTCAGCTATTTCAAGTTTTTTAATTCTGACCTTTAAAACATCTCCAGGCATGGCGCCTTCCACATAGATTGGCCCAGTTGCAGGATTGATTTGATTCCAATCTAGCTCTGAGATTGGAGTCGCAGCTGATTGAATCTGATTCTGAAAACAATCGTACGTTTCGATTTCAATGGTAGAACCAGATGCAATGGTTAAAACGGGTTCATGGTTCTTGTTAAAATCATAGATGATTCCTTTTTCTTTGAGCAATGTATGCATTAGGCTTCCCCTCTTTCGGATGATTAGTTGGTATTTATTGTAACTGTAATTTTGATTACTTGTCATTTATTTGGATAAAACTGCTATCTAATAGTAAGTATAAAGTGGAATAGTGGCTATCACCACCATTGCACCTTACTCCCCCATCACCTTCAACACCTCACGAAACACCCCACTCGGCTTTTTCCTCAATTCCTCATATTCAACCACTTTCACAAACTCGCCTTTCACAATCTCCATCCTACTCTCCAACCGATCCAACCGCACTTCCAGATCCTTAAACCGATACCGCTCTATACCACTTGCTTCATCTAATTGCTCTGCATCAAGTTCAACCCTAACCTCGTCCGATACTCGCCGCAGCATCCGCCAAATGGCTAACTCGTCCTTTGATTTCACAAACAACTCTGGTAGTTCCTTCGCTTCCTTCAAGTGAGTGAGTGTTGTCATCGCATATCCAGCTATTCCATAGTGAACAGGCTTAATCACCGCATCTAGATTCGTCCAAGAATCAACAACAAACCGAACTAAGCCATCTTCCCCAACTGACACGTCTTTCACTTTCCCGTAACTCCACACACCATTTCGAGTCATCTTCGCTTCTTTGCTAACATAAAGCGCTACATAAGAGGCTTCCTGCCAGCCCCGTTTTAACGCACCGGCATCCAATACGTACTCCGCTTCCTGCATGCAGCGTCTATACTGATCTTCACTCGAAACAAGTCCAACCAACACATGCTCATCCAACGAGGAGAACCAGTCCCCTTTCGTTCCTCTTGGCAAAATTCCTTCCTCTTGTATCTCTTCAGGACTCTTTTCGATCAAATGCTCCACAAATTGTTCAACCATCTCCGTAGCGGAAGGTAAAAATGGCAACCCACCAATATTCACTTCATCAATGCTTTTATAAAAATGATGGTCCGAATACCCTGCCTCATCCTCCCAAGGAAAAAGCACATATGCCCCAAAAGCCGTGCGCTCATAGGGCCCTTTCTGCTTGGCAACAATTGAATCACGATAGCGGTGCATTGTATTGATGTCTTCTTCTAATGGACCAGGAGTTTGGTATCGCTTTCCGTAATAGCTATCTTTTACAGCAAAATCAATTCGGTATTTCGCATCAAACACATAATCATACGAATAATCCTTACCTTTTTTCGCGATGCTTAAGACACTATCCGGCTTTTGTGTCGTTGTTGGATTTCGTTCCGTATGCTGATACGTTAAAACAATCTTCTCGTCTGTCACAGGGTGCTTGAACACACTCTTAGCAGATTGATTCGTGTCTAGTCGCACAAATAATCCGTCTCGGTTGACTTTGATGACATCTTGACTTACTTGAAGATATTTTTTTCGTAACAACTGTCCAAGCTTTAAGAAGGTCCATACCTCATATAACTCAGCAACATCTTTTACCGACATTTGATACAGCTTCCCTTGCAACGCCAACCCTTTTGAAACCGTTAAATAAATTTGAAAAGCGTCTCGGTAGCCTGGTGCCATTTGCAAAACAAGACTCATAACGGATCGGTCCAACAAACCAACTTCGTTCCAAAACCGATTTTTCTTCTTCAACGTTAGCTTACGGATCATGTCTTTTACTTTCCCTAAAAGATCCTCATCTGCTTCCGACTTTCGCCACTTCTGAACCGTTAGCTTCTCATATAAAAATTCAAGCTTCTCAATTAATCGTACGATCATCCATTTAACATAGCGATTTTCAAGCGTATCATACGTTAGTTCTTTCCGAATGCGCAGTCCTTCTTTTGGCATCACGTTTCGATTGGCTAGCTCGACCCCATTTTTCACTTTCACAAAGACATGTGGATTCTTTCTTAAATAACTTCGCGCCTTCGAATCCAAGCGCTGCAGCTGATCACCTCTTGCTTTTTCATGCTGTTTCACGAGTTTATGATGAGGTTGCCGCTCGATCCGTTCAATTGCCCGTAAAAACGTTTGAAAATGCACCGTGATCAAGCGGTAAAACTCTGCTAAAGAAGGCTGTCCATCAAGTTTCACCTTTGCTCCTAAATACGTCTTTTTCAAAAAATGATACGCAAGATTGTAGATTTCATCATTCACTTCTTCTAACAGCTTTTGATAATCCCGCTTATAATCAAGCTTTGACGGGAAGATCTCCAACGTTACCTTCAGCAACGTCTCTCGCTCAGTCCGAACCTCAAACGTCGAGAGCCCCACCTCATTTTGAAATTGCAAATTTCCCATTAACAAATACGACGAGCCAAGCTTCACTCGGCTAATCGCCTTTCGGAGGCTAGGATGCTCATGATAAAACGAAAGCTCCGACTCTCCCTTAGGATGGACAATCACTTGATAGACACTATTCTCAAAGAAAATCGGCCGTAACTTAGTAGAAGGAACGAGTTGTTGTTGTTCCACATCATACACAAGGATTTTCTCAACAGCGTTCCCGCTCCAATCAAATTGCATCACATCATGGAAATCCAATGTTCGATACTGTTGCAGCCCCTCATACCGCTCATGATAAGGTCTTCCTTTTATTACAAGTGAAAACGCCGTTGTCTCAATTACAACCAGCTCAACTTCCTTAGGAGCTGATCCAGAAGGAAGTAAAGCCATCGTCTTCTAACCTCCTTATCATCTCTAACACTTTCTCCGCACTCTTTGGATACACCGCATACGTCACATCCTCCAACGTCGCATCTTGTGCATATTCAATCTCTTTATTCGTAAACAGCTTGAACAAAGCCTTTAACACCCTTTCAATTCTCGTATCACTGCCAGCTAACCGTGGCAAGATCTTTTGCAAAATGCAATGATCAAGTGCTGTTTTTTGTTCCATTAAGTTGCTTTCTTCATTATAAGCAAGGTAAAAGCATATCTCATCCCGCACCCGGTATCCTACATGCGATCCATTGATTTGCAAGACGTTATTAATCTCTACTAGTACACTCGTCACCTCTTCAACGAGCTTTGGATAAGCTGAATACACATCTTTTAAATGAAGATACTTTGTCGCAAACACATTGTTATGTAAAACAACAGGGTCCATTTCTTCTCTATCCAGTAAAAATTGAAGGTTATCAAGCTTCACTCGATTAAACTCAAGCGTATTCGCCCGGTCCAACACCTTTTTACTAAAAGGGTGAGTCGTTTCATCCATATTCACGGTTCCAATGATGTACACATTCGCAGGCAAATAAATATCCTTCCCCGCCAATTCTTCAGTTAAAACCGTCGACGTAACTAATCGATCCTCTTCCCATTTCCGACTCTCCATCACACTTAACAAATCACTAAAGTAATGCTCAACACGCGCTAAATTCATCTCATCTAACAAAACAAAATAAGGGCGCTCTGGCTCATCAATTGCTTTTTTCAACACAGTCGTAAGCGGTCCTTCTTTAAACTCCCCTTTAATATCCGTATACCCAAGCAAATCCGAACCATCGCTCCAATCAGGACGGACCGGAATCAGTGCAAACTGGCCATTCTCCTCCGTTGCCCCTACACTCTCAGCAAACCACTGGACGATTTTCGTTTTCCCTGTACCAGAGATACCTGAGAGGATGACGAATGGTTTTGTTTTTAAAGAGTAAAAGAAGTTTGTCACTTCTTCTTTTTCGTAGTAGAAGCCTTTGCTGGTTATGTAGGAATGGATGTGATTTATTACTTCAGGGCTGGATAAAAATATTCCTTTTTCTTCAACCACAATTTCAACATCCTTTTTTGAAATCTTATAAGCATTGTTATTTTGATTAATAAGATCCCAAGAGTCATCAATTAAATTGACATGGTGTAACCACATTAATAGATTTTGAGTTCGTTCTGTTGCAACAGATTCAACCATATAGTTTTCACCACGTGAATTTTCAACTATTAACATACCCAATTTAACTAATACATTTTTTTTAGTTCTTTTAGATTCTCTGTGTAAAACTTCTAAGACAGTTAAACACATCTTAAAATAGTCTTTTTGGAGCATCAATTCCTTTAATACAGCTAATTTATTAGTTGATTGAATGTATTTTTGGATTGCCGATTCGTTCCTCTTATTAGATTCATCTAAAAAACCTAATAGTCGTAGATCTTGTCGAGACCTTGATTTTATTCGATATTGGTTACCTTCTATTTCATTACTTAATTTTTCAGGAAGGTATGTTTCATTAACAATTTCTTCTAAGAAGAATATAACTTTATTTATTTGCTCAGTTGGCAATTCATTAGTTTTAAATCGTTTAAAGGAAAGCATAATTGAAGGTTTTTCCTTCACAATTACAAAAGGTAAAACCGCAAAGAAGGACAAGATAATTGAAGCTATTTGGTCTTTTGATGTAAGATCATTTGTTGTAATAGCCCTATTCTTAATAAACTGATCCCAAGATAAATATAATAATTCAAAGCTCAACAGCTCCCAGGGATATTCCGATTCTCCTAATTCATAATTCTGTCTAAATGTTTCTGTTTCAACATAAAGGCCCTTCTCATCGACTTTCGTCACCAAAATTGACTCTTCTGTTGATAACAATTTAAACACATTAAGTTTTCTAGTTATATTGCTTAAAAGTAACTTTAATAAATCTTCCTTATTAATATCCTGTTTATTAATATCATGTCTTAATTCTTTTTCTCTTACATAATTATTTTCAATGGGTCCATATATTATCTCTTTAACAATAGCAGCTAGCTCAGCTTCGCTAGTGTCCTTAAATTCGTCAACTATCTCTAAGCTACTTTTGGATAATTCCTTTTGGTACCAACCACTTCTACCATTATCGTGAAGTGAATCAAAATCGTCTCTCCTGTTTTTCACTGTATTCGGTTTGATTCCTAGCCTAGTTCCAACATCTTTAAACGCAGAAGTAAAAGTATTATAATTTAAAACCTCTAATGCTCTTCTATCATATTTTGATAAGAAATAAGCAACTATAAGTACTTTCCTTTGATTTGATTCTGTCATGAAATCACCATTCTTAAAATTAATTATTGTCATAAATAATACTACCATTATTTAACACATACAAAAAATAACTTTTAAAAATACTAAAACAAAAAGCCTTCCTATTACGGGAAGACTCATAAATAAAATAACTAAACCAGCGCCCGCAAAACAGCAGAAGACTCCTTAATAAACCCATCCCAACATCCCTGTTTTTTGGCCCACTGAGTAACATTCTGATCGCCTGCTGACTCTCGTAGATAATTTAATGCATTTGTAGCAATAATCCTAACTACATCTCTCCATTCATCAGATAGCCCTTGCTTATTCCAGACTTCAATTAGAGAAATACGATCCTTGTATAAGTGACCAAGCATAGCAACAGTGTAGTAAATAACATTTGCTCTGTACCCTTTTAGTTTCAGTTCATCAATTATCTCCGCAACATAGGCATTAATTAACCTTCTAGCAATCAGTTCCTTGTAAAAATCATTGCTAATATTTTGTATTGGCTTAGTAACTTCTCCATCATCATTAGTATTCAAGCTTTGTTTCCAATATTGACTATTTAAGTCCATAAACTTCTTGAAAGCTTCCTCTCCACCTTTACTTGAGACATGAGGATAACCATCCCAAGACATAAAGTATTTCGCCAATTCAACCTTAGTTATGACCTTTTCTTTAGGATACATTTTTTTAAATGCCGTTTGTTCTTTTCCCTTTAGGCGACGGCTAATATCAACCATATACTGGCCTCGAGCGCGTTCGAAATACCACTTGGATTCTTCTTTACGGTTATCAAGTGTAGGTATCCATGTATTACGAGATAGTTTTTCAATATCTGACATAAACCTTGTATTCGCCAAGAGATCCGATTTATTAATCTTGTTTTGAGTATTTGCATATTCAGATATTTTTGCAATTAGTTGGTCTTCTAGATCATGCCGGTCAACATTTTGAACTGTATTTACCTCAGCTGTATTTAAAATGGTTAATTTAGTTTGTACATATACTCCATCAAGGTCAATTTCATTCTTATATGCCTGATGGATAGAAGCTGTTGTTTGACCTCCGTTAACAATTTGCCAGCTAGTTAACGATTTAATCTCATAAAGATTAGAATCACCTACTTGAACAATGTCACCAGATTTTGCAACGCTAGAAATCCCATTGTTATATGAAACAAATAGTTCTCGTTGCTCTGAATCTTTTAACGTATCTCTTATACCTCTGTTTGTGCCTCCGCGAGCTTGCAGGAATGAACGTACATTTCGCTCTACCAATTTTGGTCCCCAGTCATCATATAGTTTTGCTAGTAAAGCAGCAGGGATAGCACCTATATAACAATCTATCAAACCATTTCCTAGAGGATTTGGAACGTGCATTAATTGAATGGTTGAGTTATATTCTTCTTCAAATTGAATATCAAAGTCTCTTATACCTTGTTCTGCTTCAGAAAGTTTATAAACTCTGTCCATGTCCCAAACATGGACATTTACTGTTTCAATTCCTGGAATAGATAAATCTATTGGTTTATTTGTAAGATAAAACTTACTGGAGACCACAAATATATTTACTTCCTCTATCTCATTACGATTACTTCTTATTAACTTAATTAAATCAAGAAATTCCATTGATTTATCTGCTGTTTCAAATATAGAGTCCACGTTGGTAAAAAAACGTTTTGCTTTGTTTGCCACCTCTTTTATTGTAGTCATATTAACTACCGGTATAGAGTCATTTGTAAATAACGGCTCATAATCAACAACGTAAAGGTTAAGGGCATTCGTATCTTCAAAGTAAAGGTACCCGTTTATTTGTAGCTTTAAGTCTCGTTTAGAAAAGTATATAAGTGTAGGCTCGTCCTCCACATTGATATATGGAAGGACCTCTTGCAAAAACGGTGTTTGTCTAGATCCTATTAAATTTGCCTTCTGCTCAACAGTGTCTAAAAATTCTTGTAAAAATTCGAGTTTTCGTTTTTCTTCAATCATTTCTCTACTTCCTTTTATTCAACTTAAATACGTCTTCTACATCCACTATGAATTCTTCGCAATGAGATAAGTCTAAGGAATAGGAAATCCTACTTACACCTTTAGGAAGCTGTTTGGAGTCTATTCTAGGGAACTTCCCTCTTACCTCGTAGGCTAATTCTTCATGTATAAAAAAATAATTACTGTTATACTCTTCCACCTTAATATTCTTAAATAGAAGTGTTTCTCTAAATTTAACCGCAAGTGAGGGAGCTTTTTTTATAAGCTTTTCTTCAATACTTTTTGCTATATTTTCTAAAGTGCTACCAACTGTATCGTTCTTCTCAATTTTAAGTACATATAAGAATAATTCGTCGATAACTGGATTAAGCTCTAACTGTTTTTCACTCGAGATCTTGACTTCGTCCCTTATCTTTGGAGAGAGAGTTTTAATCTCTATACCACTTTTCTTTCTAACAAAGTCTATCCTAAATCTTAACGGCCCTTTCCAATCATTAACGATTAGAGGAGGTTCCGACGGAAAATATTCTAGCCATTTGTTAATATAATATAACTCTCCAAATAAACCCGCTTCCTCTTCTTCAGAAAGTTTTGCTTCCCATTTCTTTTTAAAAAAGTTATGCCATCTATCTAGTACTTCATAAAGCGATGTATACAAAGGTAATTCTTCGTCTACTAGAATGTGATCTGCGATGTTCTGCAACACATTTTCGAATATGTCGTCACTTTCGTCTACTTCTTGAGATATAACCAAGAAATTTTTCTCTTTTAATGGTCCAATTTTCGAAAAGTACTCTTGATTAATCTGCATTCCTCTCCACTTAGGAAAAGCTTTTAGTTGCTCCAAGTTCCAGCTCTCATTTGTAATATCTATATATAATCGCTTTTGATTATTTAATAGGTCTAATCCTATTAACAGATATGGTTTTTGAAAGTAAATTGGTTCTAGTTGATAAACATCTTTATTCTCTTCTTTTGACGCACGTTCCGCTAGTGTGTTAAAACCATTGGATATATTTATCATGTTAATCCTTCCCTCCAACTGTCCGATTATGAACGTATCCATAGCTAGTTTTTGTTTTATCACCTGTTTTTGAAGAATCTAGTTCGAAATTTGGGAATGATAAAGCAATCCCTATCGGTACTAAATCTTCAGTAAAGTTTATATTTAACTTACTAAATGGTTCTACACCTGGATGTAGCGGATAAATCATCAGTAGAGGGTTTTCTTTGTCCCGTAATGCTTTATTTTTAGCTTTATTATTCGAGCTGCCTTCAATATCAACAAACTCTTGATTAGAAGCAACAATCGCGCCTAAGTCTACCAGTTTACTAGTTTTCCCTTTGTCTTTGCCTAAACTTCTTAATACTGCACTTTGAATTGATATCGGACCTAAATTAACTTTCCACTTTTTTATTCCCTTTGATTTTACTGGTTGGCTATTTAAAGTACTGGAAGTTACATCAACAACAGCCACATTAAACTTATTCAACTTGCCTTTATTTGTTAAATCATCTATATAGTTAGCTATCTTCTTACTATCTACCTTTGAAGCAGTTTTGCTAGTTTCATAACTAGATAAAAATTTAATAATAGTCGTACTCGGTATTTCTTTAGCTATATGGTAACGAGTAGATCCTTCTTTCACCTTAAATTGATTACCAATACTGTTGAGAAATCTTAAGGTTGCATCCATATTCTTTTCATAGAATGCCTTATCATTATCGAAAATACGAGTTTGCTGAAGACTATCAGAGTAATCTGGTGCTTTTTCCGCTGCCTTCATTTTATTTGGACTAGTAACACTCATACTCTTATGATCTTTCATTTTCGCAGCATACTCTTCAGGTGTAACATTTAACTCATCGTACCTTTTGAATTCTTCTCTTAGTTCACTCATAACTATAGCCAGATGTTCAAAGTTGTCTGCTAATTCCTTACTAGTATAAATACGACATAGATCCATATAACCTTTTCGATACCCAAACCATCTTCCCATCTGCATTAGTGAATCATACATGGCACTGTTACGGTAATAATAGGAAATCGATAAACCATCTAAGGTTAAGCCCCTAGACAATTTGTTACCTCCAATTGCAATTACATTCAATCCATTTTCTTTGTGTTTTTCATACTCTAGCGCATCTTCACTTTCACCATTTATTTCCATAACTTCAACCTTACCAATAATCTTTCTAACTTCTTTATAGACCTCAACCCAAGAGTATATATGGTGTTGGTCGTTTGACAAACTATTAAATGATTGAATTGGTACAATATCCTCTTCATATAAGATCCTTAATTTATCCATATATTTACTTTCAGGGTCGTAAAGAACTTCATTGGACAATTTCTTATAAAACTTATCAATGACACTACACATTGAGTTCTGAACATCCGTGAACCTACTAGTGTGTATAAGCATAGAATTATGTTCGTTCGTCTGTCCTCTTAGGTTTCTAATAGCAATAGTTAATAAAAATGAAAGAATAGCCTTTTCCATAGTTGGTGGAACTTCTGTGAATAAATCTTTATCATCTTTGCTTTTAATTTCATCTAGTAAATTAACATCCGTTTCACTAAGATATCTAATGTACATGGGTTTATTGTCTTCCACATATCCTGATGTGTTAAAAAACTCGTCTGGGCCACAGTAGTCCTTAGGTTTAGGTAAAGATATTGCAAAGTCTTTTGGGTATAAATCAGTTCCGACATCATTGTGATTCGCATCAGCGTCAATTAGTAAATTCGCAAACGGTGTTGCAGTATACCCTACATATGCCTTTTTAGCGAATAAGCTCAATAACTCTCTGATAAGCTTATTTATAGTGCTAGGTTCGGTTTTATTACTTGTATCAACACTAGCCTGGTCTGCCTCATCATCAATAATTAAAGTTGGTGGATTAATATCTGACATATTAATACTTGTCCTAATCAATTCTATAAGATTCGGAAGAACATCCTTATGTTTTTTTACAACTGCCAATATAGGTTTATCTAAATTTTTTATTCCGATGGCATTTGCTGTTGAGATATCCCCTTGCGGAGTTGTCCATGTTTCTATTTGTATACCACCAGTTTTTATCTTAGCTACCCCTTGTTTTTCATTTGTTATAGAGTCTATAGTCCCTACAACCTCTTTTTCTAAACGTAGTTGGGTTTGAGTCCTTAAATCGTTATGCATTCCTGCTAATACGATTACTAACTTATAACCAACATCAAATGCTTTATTAATTAGCCCAGTAAAATTAGCAGTCTTACCTGATTGGACATACCCCAACACTAAACCCCTATTATCAAAAGATTCATTTGCCTTTGGATTGCCTATACACTCAAGTATCTCATTGGTAGAAATATCTATAGATCTGACCGTATCATCATCCCATCTCTTCTCATTAATGAGATACTTTTCATATCTTGGCCAGAAATATGAATATCCCCTAGAGAAATCCCCCCAATTAAATGATCCACTCCCTCTTAAAACGCCGGGCTTTTCTACATTAATTGAACCGTACTTTGCGTAAGCTTCCAAAGCCAAACTTTCCTTTAAATCTTCCTCAAGTTTTCCCACTTTGTTAATAAAATTTTCTTCCGTTTGCCTTATTGCTCGATTTAATGGGTCTTGCATACCATAGTTTTTGTACATTGTGAATAAATTATCAATCATAGTCAAGTAGCTATCTCTATCAAAATTTGACATTAGCAACAACTTCTTTCTTTACGATTTCTTTTATAGTATAAATCTCAATGCTCTCAAAACCATTCATTAATGAGATGGACTCAGAAATTTGATCTAAGCTTATTTCCATACCGGAATTTACAAGTATTTCTGCATATTCTATAATCATTTTCTTCTGGTTCTCATCGATTGTTTGCCTCTCTTGCTTAACCATTGATTCCGTTTTTAATAGATTGTTGGGTGATCCTAATTCAATTAACTTAAGATATAGATTTACCTTCCTTTTTACCCCATCATCTAACTGTTTCAAAATATTTGTTAAAACAGGATGGTTTCTATTAAGCACATAGTTGCTAATATTGTCATCTGAATTCAATTCCCATGTGTTTAATGAGCCTTTAACTTTTTCCCCTGTTCTTGATGCTCTAGTTCTATAGAGCATTATTTCATGGGAGAGTTGTCTATAGTATTTAGCTATTGCTTGCAATGCTACCTTGATATCTTCCGGCATAGTAACAGTAGATTTCTTAACGTCTAACTTCCACTCTTCATCGGCTTCATTAGTAAAGTCTACTTTTATTCTTACTAATTCTGAGATTGCATCCTTGGGAAACAAACCAAACCAATCACCATATGATACCAATCTATTCTCCCTGTAAATGTAAAAACCTTGGTGATCTCTCCAGCCTTTTATACCCCCAGCTCTCTATATTTTCTTTTATTAAAAGTTGAAGGATGTGGAAGTACATAAGGAGTAACTATTACCTTTTTTCCATTAGATTGAAGATATTGAATCTCTCCTTCATAACATCTAGGATTTCCCTCTAAGAATGGATTCCATGGAATAAGTTGGTTACCATTAATATCCAAAAGAAGTTCTCTTTCTAATAAGATGTGAAAGACCATCTCTAGGTACTTCTGAATACGACTTACCTTGCTAAAGAAGCTACCTGACTTTACAATATTATTAGTCCCATAACCGCAAAATCTATCTAGTTTATCAATAAACACAATAGTACCGTTATCCCCATGTATTTCGTTAAAATCTAACGCAATATCTACTGGGATTGATTTATAAAGTAACCATTCATTCTCTTTACTTACATAGTCCAAGTCCCAACATCTGATAGACAACTTAGAGTCCTTTTTACTAACAACGGTTAACCTTTTGCCCAAAGAAAAAGCAGCAGTTTTTAACCCCATACCAAATCGACCTAATTCATCACGCTCACGTTTATCTCTTGGGTCCTTAGATCCAACGGTCATTGCTGTTTGTAGTTCAATTTCATCCATACCGATACCGTTATCAATTATTTTAATAGAGCCATTTCCTTCGTTATATGAAAACTCGAGACAAATTTTAGTTGCTTTAGCATCTATACTATTATCTATTAAATCAGCTATCGCTGTCTGAGAGTTGTACCCAATACTTCGTAAAGCCTGGATTACCGGAGCAGCCGATGGTTGTGTAATTATTTCATCCATAAAGTTCACCTATTTCCACTTGAATTCCATATATATTATTCTAGCAGGTTAAAGACGGAAATACAGCTTAACCACCTAATTTCCAATTACAAAAATGTTGGAAATTGTAGGTGATTGTTGAAAAATAGTTTTGTT
>NZ_BAUT01000067.1 GCF_000513095.1 Halalkalibacter wakoensis JCM 9140 | reverse complement strand
GTGTGATTTCATTTGAATTATTCAAAAGAGGCGACTGTTCTTCAGTGATTTGCAATTAAAATTGGCTGATCTAAAGGATAATGAAAGTATTGACGGACGGCCAATGAAATCCCACGTGCAATCGTTAAGGCCATCGTATAGATCATATGTAAATTTGTATAAAAAAGGGAGGATTCAAGAGCCGGATTATCTTCTAACACGACTCCCATTACACTGCAGTCACCGACTGCTGGAAGGTTCTGACCAAGTCCTTCCCCTGGTAACAAGGCTCCATCCCTTATTACAATCGTATTTACGTAGTTTTTTGGGCCAAGAACACTATCGACAGCAATGACAAAACTGTTAGGAGAAAATGATAGGTGAGATATTTGTTCCGTAAGGGTTTGTGCATCTAAAGGTGACTGAAGAGAGCCGATTATAGTTAAATGTTCACAGTATATGTTTTCAAGTAAGGTGCCAACAAATGGACCCAGACTATCACCATTAATTAAGTTTGAACCAATTCCAGCGATGTATATATGCTCAATATTTGCTGGAATAATGGAGAGAAGTTCATTACGAATGAGCATTGGTGCGAGTTTATGATCATAGGAGATAACCTTTTTATTAAATGGTCGAGCCTGTTTCAAAGGATGTTGATACATAGTAAATCCCTCACCTCACTTGTTGAATGTAAACATAATTAAATGATAAAAGTACATTCGATAAAAAGAAGGGAAACTCCTTTAAGTTTTAAAAACCTATGTAGAACAATGCCAAGAAAGCTCACATTTTACATGTGAGCTTTCTTGGCATCCTTTATCATTTTCGGGTTACGTTTCGCTAGCAGCCTCATGTGAAGTGATGTGAAGGAACTCCTCTCGAAGTGGAACAAGTTTTGCCTTTGTTTGTTTGATGTTTTCACGATCAGATGTTTGTATGTACTCATACAATTCCAATAAGTGATAATCCATTTCCATATAGAGTGTTTTGGCTGATCTTTTAAATTGGTCCTTTAAAGGAGCTCCAATAATTTCTTCAAAGACAGTAATGATTCTTGGATTTGTAGAATCTAGATGTTGAAAAACTAATTTATCTCCATTTTGAAAAGTTGCTACACTCATTTGCTTTGTTTCGTAATCATAAATAGACAGTGTGCTTTTTTTGTCTTCATGATTCCAGTTTAATTTAAATTCTTTTTCAGGTAATGAACGGACCACATAGCGAAGTGCTGGTTTACTAATGACTTTCTTTACACTAGCTGTCTTTTTCATTGAGATCACCTCATGTAGTTTTTTATCCACTTGTTCATATTATAAACGTTTTTAACTAATAATTAAAGCGCTTTCATTAGTGGCGATATGAGAAAATTCTAGGTGATTAGACAAAATAGTAATAAAAGAGAATGCCGGATGTTTCTCGACATTCTCCTTTTAAGTTAGTTACCGAATCCACTGGATAACATCAGTCACTTCTTTTCTTGTTTTTGGGCGGGGGTCATTAGCTCGATAACCGAAAGCAGCCATCACTGAGATGGCTAGATGACCATCTTCTAGTAAGTTTTCCTCATCGAGTATTTTCTGAACTTCGTCAAACTGAAAACCTTCAATTGGACAAGAATCAATGCCAAGAAGGGCAGCTGTTGTCATCATATTTGCGAGCGCAATATAGGTTTGTTTCCCGGCCCAATCGAGCATCGTTCGCTCATTTTCTAAAAGGTGAAGATCATTTTCCTGAAATGATTTATAGCGCTCTTTAATTTTATCAAATAGCTCTGGTGGGAATTTCTTTACGTTTAACATTTGGTTTTTAACATAATCTGAATCATACTTCGTATCTTTTATCGTTCTTGCTAAAATAACAACAAAATGACTGGCTGTCGGTAGTTGGCCTTGGGCTCCCCAAGATACTTCACGTAACTTTTCTCTAAGCTGTTGATTTTGGATAACTAAAAATTTCCAAGGTTCGTAACCTACAGAGCTAGGAGAAAGACGTGCTGATTCTAAAATCACTTGGAAGTCGTCATCTGAAATCTTTCGTTCAGGGTCAAATTCTTTTGTCGCGTGTCTAAAAACAAATGCATCAAGAATTTCTTGTCTTTTGATTGCTTTATCTGTCATAAGGGTACACTCCTCTTATAATATATGTCCAAATCTATTTTAAAGGATGGGACAATTATAACCAAATTATAAGGAAGAAGAATTTTTGCTTTCCATTGACATCATAAAATTAAGTATGATATATTTATCTCGAATTAAAGATAATTAACTTCGAGATAATAAAATAGAATATAATTACAGATGGGGGAACAAATATGAATGAACTAAAAGGAATTCATCATGTAACGGCCATTACGAGCAGTGCCGAGAAAAACTATGAATTTTTTACGTATGTCCTAGGAATGCGTTTAGTAAAGAAAACCGTTAATCAAGACGATATTCAAACATACCATCTATTTTTCGCGGATGACACCGGCAGTGCTGGAACGGATATGACATTCTTTGATTTTCCTGGCATCCCAAAAGGATCACACGGAACGAATGAGATCTCTAAAACATCTTTTCGTGTTCCCAGTGATGTTGCACTAGATTACTGGGTGAAGCGTTTTGACCGTCTTGAAGTCAAACATTCAGGTATTAAAGAACAATTTGGCAAAAAGACACTTTCATTCGTTGATTTCGATGATCAACAATATCAATTAATCTCAGATGAGAACAATGAAGGAGTAGAAGCGGGAACACCATGGCAAAAAGGACCGATTCCATTGGAATACGCTATTACAGGATTGGGACCTATTTTTATTCGTATTGCTCAATTTGATCATTTTAAAGAGATGCTTGAAAAAGTATTGTTATTTAAAGAGGTAGCAAAAGAAGGTTCTTATCACTTATTTGAAGTAGGTGAGGGAGGAAATGGTGCACAGGTGATAGCCGAACACAACGTGATGCTTCCACAGGCAAGACAAGGATTTGGTACCGTTCATCATGTTGCTTTCCGTGTACATGATACAGACGTGCTCAATGAATGGATTGAGCGTTTACCAAAGTTCGGCTTACAAACATCTGGTTATGTCGATCGATTCTTTTTTGAGTCATTATACGCTAGAGTCGCGCCACAAATTTTATTTGAATTTGCAACAGATGGACCTGGATTTATGGGTGATGAGCCATATGAAACACTTGGTGAAAAATTATCACTGCCTCCGTTTTTGGAATCAAAACGTGATTATATAGAAAAAGCTGTCCGTCCAATTGATACGGTCAGAAGTACGATTGAGTTTACGAAGGAATAAAAAACAACCCAAGCTTAATAAAATGATAAGCTTGGGTTGTTTTTTATTATTGTCCTTGTCCTAATGAATAACCTAATTCACCATTAAATTTATACAAATTCTCTGTCTTGATAAAGTCTAACCCAGCTTGCTCAATTCGGCCAAGTAAGGCAATGATGTCTTTATTTTCAATTTTGTTTTGATTAGCATTTAGTTGGAAACGACAACGCCAATGGTCAGTTGTAAATGTTTCCGGAAAACCGTTTGGATAGACTTTTACACCACGGTTTGTAATGACTGCTAAATTGAATTCAGGTCCGGCAACCGCTTCCAATGCTTGACCAATTTCATCTGGTGTTTGATCGTTGTTAAAGAGAAATACGTCTACTCCGTCTAATTCCCGAACGACCTCAGGTTTTGCACGATCTTTTACGGCAGGCGCCAAAGAGAAGGCAGACTCATCGTTTGCTTCTGGAGACTTATATTCAATAGGTGTTATCGTTGTCGGTAGTTGTCCAAGTCTAGAAATGACAGCATCAGCAAATTCGTTCGTTCCAACAGACGCCCCGCCTTTAGCAATATCTCCTGTATATACTCCGTCTTCTAACGTTCTAAACCAAGCGTTGTGAATGCGAGCAGCTACTTCCGGTTGTCCAATGTGCACAAGCATCATAATCGCTCCATTAAGAAGACCTGATGGGTTTGCGATGCCTTTTCCAGCAATATCTGGAGCGCTTCCATGAATAGCTTCAAATAACGCAAATTGATCTCCAATATTTGCTGATCCAGCTAAACCAACACTTCCAGTAATTTGAGCAGCGACATCGGACGCAATGTCTCCATAAAGGTTTGGCATGACAATCACATCAAAATCTTGCGGTGAGTCAGCAATTTTTGCCATACCGATATCAATAATCCAATGTTCCGTTTCAATATCTGGATATTCTTGGGCAACTTCTTTATACACTTTATGAAAAAGACCGTCCGTTAATTTCATGATGTTATCTTTTGTAAAACAGGTAACTTTTTTACGGTTGTTCTTTCTAGCATATTCAAAGGCATAACGTATGATCTTTTCAGAACCAGGGCGAGTGATGAGTTTTAAGCATTGAACCACTTCAGGCGTTTGCTGATGTTCAATTCCAGCATATAGATCTTCTTCATTTTCACGAATAATGACAAGGTCCATCTCTGGATGTTTTGTTTTAATAAATTGAGGATAGGCTACATTCGGCCTTACATTTGCAAAAAGTCCTAAAGTTTTACGTATGGTTACATTTAAACTTTTGTACCCGCCTCCTTGAGGAGTTGTAATCGGTGCTTTTAAAAACACTTTGTTACGTCTTAATGACTCCCAGGCATGATCAGGAATACCAGAAGAGTTGCCTTCTAAGTAAACTTTTTCACCTATGTCGATAAATTCAGGATCGATTTGAGCTCCTGCTTGCTCGAGAATTTTTAGTGTTGCATCCATGATTTCTGGACCGATTCCATCTCCTCGAGCAATCGTGATCGCGCGTTTTTCTGTCATAGCATTTCTCTCCCTTTTCTTTCAAGTAGTACATAAAAGTTAGTTTGAACAAAAAATGACTTTTTATCTGTACATGTATTATTTTAGTAATAAAATGTAATGAGGTAAAGTATAAACATTGGAGGATAAAAAAGGAGGCTGTTATGAAGGCTAGAAAGTCCTTAAAAGTATTTAGTGATGAACTAAGTAAGAAGTTACGTTTAAAAGGTGAAATGGATGATTTTGTCCTTCGCAAAGTCATTAGGGAAGCCATTACATATTATCAATTAAAAACCTTCGCAAAGGTTGAAAATGATGGTAGTGAAGACAGAGAAGTATTATATATTGCTTCAATAGCTGAAGAGAATATGTTATTGAAGCTTGTCGAGTTACTAAGTGAGGATGAAGAGAAAAGTATGGAAATGATTTATGATAGTAGGGTCGTTAGAAGACATTAAGAAAAGGGAAAAACTCCTCCTCTCAAAGCTAAAGGAGGAGGAGAGAGGTTTTATCTAATTTGACCATTGCCGGACAAACATAATTTCGAAGTCGTTAAAGCAGGAAGTCCCATTGGTCCGCGTGCATGAAGTTTTTGAGTCGATATGCCAATTTCAGCACCAAAACCTAATGCACCACCATCTGTGAACCTTGTAGAGGCATTATGATAAACAGCTGCTGCATCTACTTCTTGCATGAATTGTTTAGCCACTTGCGGATCCTCCGTGATGATTGCTTCCGAGTGTTTGGTTCCATACGAATCAATATGTTCAATAGCTTCTTCAACATTTCCAATGATTTTTATAGCAAGATCAAGACTTAAATATTCTTCAGCCCAATCTGTTTCGGTTGCAGTTAGTGCTTCAGGCAGGTGGTGAGTTACAACCTGATCACCATGAATCGTTATATTACATTTCTTCAGCTCTGAGAAAAGCAACTCTTTGTTTCTTTGAAACCACGTTTTGTTAATAAGTAGCGTTTCTAATGCGTTGCATACCGCAGGACGATCTGTTTTGGCATTTACGACAATGGATATGACCTTTTTAACATCCGCGTGTTCATCTATATACATATGAACATTCCCAACACCTGTTTCTAGTACTGGAATTGTGGCTTTTTTTACAACCGTTTCAATTAAAGAACGCCCACCTCTTGGAATGAGAACATCGATGTAATGATGCATGGTAAAAAGCTGTTCGGTTATTTCTCTATCTGCTGTTGCGATAAATTGCACAGCTTCTGTTGGTATACTTGTTTGTACTAAAGCCTGGTGAATTACTGAAACAAGCGCCTTGTTTGAATACAATGCAGATGAACCGCCTTTTAGAACAATAGCGTTTCCAGATTTTAAAGCAAGGCCGGTTGCATCAACTGTTACGTTCGGACGTGCTTCGTAAATCATGCCAATGACACCGAGAGGAACTTGTATGTTTTTTACATGTAATCCATTATCTAGATTCCATTCTTCGATAATGTCACCTACTGGATCATGAAGTTGTGTGACCTCTCGTAAGCTAGTGGCTATCGAAAGAATACGGGCTTCTGATAATGCTAGACGATCCATGAAGGCATCATCGTAATGGCGCTCTCTCCCTATTTTCAAATCTTTTTTATTTTCCTGTAAAATAAAGGATGCTTCCTTTTCAATTTCATCAGCTATTTTTTGGAGAGCTTCATTTTTCTCCTTACTTGACAAGAGACTTAGAGATTTTGCAGCTTTTTTCGCTTCATTTGCTTGCGAAAGAATCGTTTTTTTTGTTAGATTTCCTATACTCAAATTCGATCTCTCCTTTTTGTTAGGTTACGATTGAGCGGTTGTAATTTCGTTTGAAACAAAGTCATCTTGGCGGATGGCTTCGACGTTTGTCACTTTTATATTCGCAGGAAGATCCTCTCGCTTAAGTCGTTTGATCTCGCGCAATTGTTCAGAAGAGTAATGAATAAGTCCGCGCCCTACTTCTTCCCCGTTTAAATGCCGAATCACGACAACATCGCCGCTTTCAAATGTTCCTTGCACTTCGCGAACTCCTTGGGGGAGAAGGTGACTTTGTTCTTCTGTTATCGCGATCTTTGCCCCTTCATCTATAATCACTTCACCTTTTACACCGGAATTAAAGGCGATCCAATGTTGTTTTACATCGAGGTCTTCCTGCTTTTCGTCGGGTTTAAAATATGTTCCTTTTGCTTTGTGGCTAACGACATCAAATAATATATTCGGTTTGGTTGCATCACCAATAAAGGTCTCGATACCAGCTGCTAGGGAGATTTTAACAGCTTCAATTTTTGAACACATTCCTCCAGTACCAGCCTCGCTTCCAGCATCACCAGCTGCCGCTTCAATTTCTGGAGTGATATCATGAACGACTTCCAATAATTTGGCGTTTGGATTCACCTGAGGATTATCATCATATAACCCATCAATATCTGAAAGAATGACTAGTTGGTCTGCTTCAACGAGTCCAGCCACTTTAGCAGAGACTGTATCATTGTCCCCAAACTTTAATTGTTTGATCGTAATGGTGTCGTTCTCATTCACGATCGGAACGACTCCGCGTTCCAAAAGAACCTGTATGGTATTTCTCGCATTCATATAGCGATTTTGATCGGAGAAATCACTTCTCGTTATTAAAATCTGTGATGCTACATATCCATGTGAACCAAATCGTTCCGAATAGGCTTCCATTAATAGACATTGCCCGATGGAAGCAGCTGCCTGTTTTTCTGAAAGATTGGTAGGGCGTTCGATAAATCCTAGTTTGCGATACCCTGCAGAAACCGCACCAGATGAGACCAAAATAAGTTCATGGCCATCATCTTTTAGTTTGGCGATTTCATCGACAAAGCGTACTAATTTACGATAGCTAATTTCACCATTTCTACTCGTTAATGAACGACTTCCAATTTTGACAACGATTCGCTTTTTCTCATGACACTGTGCCATTTTTCCACTCCTATCAGAAGAAAAACTTATTTTATCTATAAAAATCATCTGATTGCATTTTTAGGTATTGTTGATTTTTTCTTTTGTTATTTCTTTTGAACGTGCTGCAGCACGTAGAATACATGTACTGATCGTTCTTTGCACATCATCATTTGCTAACACTTGCAAGCCTGCTTCCGTTGTTCCTCCTGGACTTCTCACACTCTCATACAATGTCCGCGGCGAATCAGATGTCGCTTTTAGAAGATTGATAGAGCCTTGCATCATTTCTAGTAGTAACTCTTCCCCTAGTTGTTCATCGAGTTCGAGTTCTTTTAACGTATTTGTCATAGCTTCGAACAAGTAATACATATATGCTGGACCGCTCCCCACAATTGCCGTTAAGCTATCGAGATCTGTTTCCTTTACATGCTTAACAATCCCTATTGATTCAAACATGGAAGCAGCTATTTGTAACTGCGCATCATGCACATAGGCACCAGGGGAGATCACAGTAGCTGATGATCCTACAGAGGCTGATGTGTTAGGCATTGTCCGAATGATTGGTGCATTGTGTCCTAAAAGGTAGGATAGGTACTCCGTTGTAATGCCAGCAAGAACAGAAATAAATAATTGATTTTCTGAAGTGAAGGAGCGAATAGATGCAACGGCTTCTTTTACACCCGCTGGTTTCATCGCAAGAATGATAATATCTGCTGATTTCACTATTTGTTCGTGGTTCGTATTAACATGTACCCCGTAAAGCTCTTTTAGTTCGGATAAGCGTGCTTTGTTTTGGCGGTTCGTTACATAGATTTGCTCAGGTGTTAATTTCTTATTTGAAAGCAAGCCAGAAATGATTGCCTCAGCCATAGAACCAGCGCCAAGAAAAGCTACCTTTTGCTTTATCACGAATAATCAACTCCATTATGTGAATTTGCCTATAGAGTTAACCCTATTTATGTACGTTTAGAAATATGCGCCCATTAAACCGAACGAGCGTTAGAAAAAAGCAAACGAACATAGTAGGAGATCACTGAATCAAGTGCATGACGGGGATGGACAAACGAAAGATGTTTCCATTGATTTTGTATGAAAAAGGTGGAAGAAGTTTACACTAATTTTGACAAAACTAACCGTAGCACCCTTGTATTGGTTTGGAGCAAGTTGTTCCTTTTTTTCCTGCAAGTGTCGTAGTTAGTTAGCGAAAGGGGAAGGTGTCATGGAAGAGAAAGGATATCCACTCTCACAAGGACTATACGACCCTGATTTTGAACATGAAGCATGTGGAATCGGGATGGTCGCTAATATTAACGGTAAGAAAACACATGAAATTGTAGAAAATGCGATAACGATTTTATGCAACTTGGAACATCGTGGAGGTCAGTCAGCTGATACGAGTACAGGTGATGGCGCCGGGATCTTGACTCAAATTCCACACTCTTTTTTCGAGAAACAATGTGAAAAAGAGAACATTATTTTGCCGAATGAAGGTGACTATGGAATTGGATGGTGTTTTTACCTCAAGATCCTGTGATTAGAAAACAAGTTCAAAAAGATGTAAAAGCATTAGTCGAAGAGGAAGGTCAGTCTTTTCTTGGATGGAGAACGGTACCGGTCAATGATTCGTTTGTCGGCGATATGGCCAAAAAGTCAAAACCGTTCATTAGACAAATGTTTATTACTCCTTCTAATGAGCTTAAAGATCAAAATGAGTTTGAAAGAAAGCTATATGTGATCCGCAAACGGTTAGAAAAAGAAATTCCGGCTACAGATAAGGAACACCGTAAAGGATTTTATATTTGTAGCTTATCAACTAGAACCATTGTTTATAAAGGCATGTTAATTCCGGAGCAGTTGGATTCGTTTTATATTGATTTGAATCATCCATATTTTAAATCGGCACTTGCACTCGTGCATTCGCGTTTTAGTACAAACACATTTCCAAGTTGGGAACGGTCTCATCCAAATAGAATGACCATCCACAACGGAGAATTTAATACGATTAAAGGAAATGTAAAATGGATGCAAGCGAGAGAACCGCAATGTAAATCGAAGGATTTCCATGCTGAAGACCAGAGGAAACTTTTTCCCATTATTGATACAGATGGAAGCGACTCCTCCATGTTTGACAATTGCTTCGAGTTTCTTCATTTATCTGGACGTTCTCTTGCACACACAGCGATGATGATGATTCCAGAACCATGGGTGAACGATCCATTAATGGAGCAAACGAAAAAGTCATTTTATGAATACCATAGCTGTTTAATGGAGCCGTGGGACGGACCAGCAGCTGTTGTCTATACAGATGGAAAGCAAATCGGTGCGTGTCTTGATCGAAACGGTCTTCGTCCAGCTCGTTATTACGTGACAAAAGATGGCATGATTGTCCTTGGTTCTGAAGTGGGCGCTTTAGACATTTTCGCAGAAGATATCGAATACAAGGACCGTCTACACCCGGGGAAAATGCTCTTGGTTGACTTGGAAAAAGGGAGAATCATTCCTGATGAGGAAATTAAAGAACAAATTGCAAAAGAGCAGCCATATCGTCAGTGGTTAGAAGAACATATCATCCGTTTAGATGAATTAGAAGAAACGTCAACAGCTTCTTTTTTAAGTGGAGAAGAGCGAATGAAACAGCAGTTGGCCTTTGGTTACACGAATGAGGAGTTAAATAAAATCTTAAAACCGATGGTAACGGACGGGAAAGATCCTGTTGGTTCAATGGGGTATGATTCTCCTTTAGCCGTATTATCAAAAAGACCACAGCTTCTTTATAATTATTTTAAGCAGTTATTCGCTCAAGTTACGAATCCACCAATTGATGCGATTAGAGAAGAGGTTGTAACAGCTGTCAGAACAACGATTGGTCCAGAGAGAAACTTATTGGATCCTGAACCGGAAAGTTGTAAACAAATTGAGCTAGATTCTCCTATATTGAAAAATGAACAACTTGCGAAACTTCTTAAGTCTCCTTTTAAAATTAAAACGATCTCGACGCTGTTCTCAGTGAATTCGGAATGGGATTTTGAGAAGCGTTTGGACGAATTATTTGCGGATGTAGACCAAGCCGTTGTTAACGGGGCATCTTTGCTTCTTTTATCTGACAGGGGAGTTGATGAAGAGTACGCGGCTTTACCGGCACTGCTAGCTGTTTCAAGTTTGCATCACCATTTGATCCGAAGTGGAACAAGGTCAAAAGTCAGTATTCTAATTGAAACGGCAGAAGCTAGGGAAGTTCATCATTTGGCTGCGTTACTCGGGTTTGGTGCAGAGGCAATCAATCCATATTTGGCTTACGAGTCTCTACAAGGATTAATTGAAAATGGAGACCTCAGAGGCACCTCCATTGATCAAGCAATTAATGTCTATTGCCAAGCAGCTACAGATGGCATATTAAAAGTTTTATCAAAAATGGGCATTTCGACCATTCAAAGCTACCAGGGGGCGCAAATTTTTGAAGCATCGGTATTAATAAAACAGTCATCGATCAATATTTTACAGGGACTGCTTCGAGAATCGGTGGAATAGGCCTTGACATTATTGCCCAGGAAGTAAGGATGAGGCATACGCATGCGTTTAAAGTAGAAAGAGGAAGTGAGAAAACCCTTGAAACAGGAGATGATTTTCAGTGGCGTCAAAATGGCGAAGATCATCAATACAATCCAAAAACCATTCATTTG
Organism: Halalkalibacter wakoensis JCM 9140; assembly: GCF_000513095.1. GTDB lineage: Bacteria > Bacillota > Bacilli > Bacillales > Bacillaceae_D > Halalkalibacter > Halalkalibacter wakoensis. The sequence continues at coordinate 9,088 of NZ_BAUT01000067.1, read as the reverse complement.
CTGCAGCAAGCATGTAGGTCCAACAATTATAAACTGTTTAAAGAGTATTCTAAGCTGCTAACAGACACGGATCATAATTTACAATCAATTCGTGGATTGCTTTCATTTAAAAAAAGAGAGCCAATTCCTATTGATGAAGTGGAATCAGTAGAATCGATCTGCAAAAGATTTAAAACAGGTGCCATGTCTTATGGATCGATCAGTCAAGAAGCTCATGAAGCTCTTGCCATTGCCATGAATCGAATTGGGGGAAAAAGCAACTCAGGAGAAGGTGGAGAAGATCCTGCTAGATTTGCGCCTGATCCGAATGGTGATTTACGTAGAAGCTCGATCAAACAAGTAGCATCTGGACGATTTGGTGTGAGCAGCTATTACCTTGTCAATGCCGACGAGATTCAAATAAAAGTAGCACAAGGCGCAAAACCGGGCGAAGGTGGGCATCTTCCAGGTAAAAAAGTGTACCCATGGATTGCCGAAGTGAGAGGGTCTACACCAGGTGTTGGACTTATTTCACCACCGCCTCATCATGATATCTACTCAATAGAAGATCTAGCAGAATTAATTCATAATTTAAAGAATGCGAATCCTTCCGCAAGAATTAGTGTGAAACTCGTTTCAGAAGTTGGTGTTGGGACGATTGCTGCAGGTGTCGCCAAAGGAAGAGCTGATCTCGTTCTCATAAGTGGGTATGACGGTGGTACAGGTGCTGCTCCAAGGACGAGCTTAAAGCATGCAGGCCTCCCGTGGGAAATTGGACTTGCTGAAACGCATCAAACTCTTTTATTAAATCGGCTTCGTGATCGAATTGTGGTTGAAACGGACGGAAAAATGATGACAGGGCGAGATGTCGTTATTGCTTCATTACTTGGGGCAGAAGAATTTGGTTTTTCAACAGCTCCTCTCGTTGTGTTAGGCTGCATCTTAATGCGAGTATGCCATCTTGACACATGTCCAGTAGGTGTGGCTACACAAAACCCTGAACTTAGAAAGAAGTTTCCAGGTGAAGCGGCACATGTGGCGAATTTTATGAGATTTGTCGCTAAAGAAGTAAGAGAACTCATGGCAGAACTTGGTTTTAGAACGATTAATGAGATGATTGGACGCACCGATGTTTTAGAAGCGAATCAAGCAATCACCCATTGGAAAACAAAAGGGATCGATCTGAGCGAACTACTTTATCAGCCAGACGTTCCAAAGGAAGTAAGCCGCTATCAAACGGTCGAGCAAGTGCATGGGTTAGATAAAACATTGGATGGACAGGAGCTCATTCCACTTTGCATCGAAGCAATTGAAAATCAAGAAAAAGTCGAAGCAACCTTTTCGATTCGAAATATTAACCGTGTAGCAGGTACAATGCTGGGTAGTGAGATTACTAAACGATACGGGGCAGAAGGGTTGCCAGAAGATACAATTGATTTGACTTGTAAAGGTTCAGCTGGCCAAAGTTTTGCTGCGTTTATTCCAAGAGGACAAACGATGCGACTGGTTGGAGATGCGAATGACTTCTTAGGGAAAGGTTTATCAGGTGGAAAAATTATCGTTCACCCGTCAAGAAAAAGTACATTTGTTCCTGAAGAGAACATCATCGTTGGCAATGTTTGTTTTTACGGAGCCACAGGTGGAGAAGCGTACATTAACGGTATAGCTGGTGAGCGCTTCTGTGTTCGGAATAGTGGGGCTAGTGTAGTAGTTGAAGGCGTTGGTGATCACGGCTGTGAGTACATGACTGGTGGTACGGTTGTCGTTCTTGGACAAACAGGAAAGAACTTTGCTGCGGGAATGTCTGGTGGAGTGGCTTTTGTACTTGATGAGTCAGGTGACTTTGGGCAAAAGTGTAACCAAGAACAAGTTTTATTAGGGTCTGTAGAAGAAGAAGATCTTCACCGTGTCTATCAAATGGTTGAAAAACACGTTCAGTACACTAATAGTCCTTTAGCTATACGTGTGCTTGATGACTGGTCAAATTTGAAAAAGAAGTTTATTCGAGTCATTCCAAAAGACTTTTTAGAAATGCAAACTCGAATCGAGCGTTATGAAGCAAGTGGATTAAGCAAATACAAAGCCGCATTGGCCGCTTTTGAAGAAGGAAAAAAAGCAGTCAATGAAGCGAAAGATGGAGGGTGAGCGATGGGAAAGCCAACAGGATTTATTGATTATCAAAGGCAGTCTAGGCCCGAACGTGACCCAAAAAAACGGATAAACGATTGGGATGATTATACGCTACGACTTGATGAGAAAGAGTTAAAGCAACAAGGTGCTCGGTGCATGGATTGTGGCATCCCGACATGCCATACTGGTACGATGTTAAATGGAATGACGTCGGGTTGTCCTGTTCATCACCTCATTCCTGAGTGGAACGATTTAGTTTATCAAGGTCAATGGCAAGAAGCGTTAAAGCGCGAGCATAAAATGAACAACTTTCCTGAGTTTACAGGGATGGCGTGCCCTGCTCCGTGTGAGGGAGCATGTGTATTAGGAATCAATGAGCCACCAGTTGCCATAAGGTCAATTGAATTAGAAATTGTTGAGAAAGGGTTCAAAGAAGGCTGGGTGAAACCCGAACCACCGGAAGTTCGAACGGACAAGAAAGTGGCTGTCGTTGGTTCAGGTCCAGCTGGTCTTGCTTGTGCGGCACAGTTGAATAAAGCAGGCCATCAAGTCACGGTTTTTGAACGACATGACCGAATTGGAGGCTTATTAACATATGGCATTCCTGAGATGAAGTTGCCATATCGAATTGTAGAGCGTCGCGTTAATCTGTTAAAAGAAGAAGGAATTTCGTTTGTAACCAATACAGATGTCGGCAAAGATTACCCGATTTCAAAGTTACAGGAACAATATGATTCGATTGTCCTTTGCGGAGGCGCTACGAAGCACCGTGACATAGAAGTTGAAGGAAGTGAATTAAAAGGTGTTCATTATGCAATGGATTTCCTTCATGCGAATACAAAAAGTTTGCTTGATTCCGCTCTTCAAGATAACAAGTATATATCAGCGAAAGACAAAGATGTCGTCGTCATCGGTGGAGGAGACACGGGAACGGATTGTTTAGCCACCTCAGTCAGACACGGATGCAGAAGTCTCACCCAATTTGATATTTACGAAAAGAAAGGAGACACGAGACCTGATGATAACCCTTGGCCACAATGGCCGGTCATTCATCGTGTAGAATATGGGCATAAAGAAGCATCGGCTGTTTTTGGTTCAGATCCACGTGCGTATGCAGTTATGACAAAGAAGTTCGTCGGGGACGAGAATGGGCATATTAAAGAAATTCATACAATTGGAGTGGAAACAACAAAAGATGAGCAGGGGAGAAAAGTACGAAAAGAGATTCCTGGTACAGAGAAAGTGTGGCCGGCTCAACTTGTTTTGCTCGCAATTGGGTTTAGTGGACCAGAACAACATTTAATTCAGAAATTAAAGGTGGAAACAGATAATCGTTCCAATGTGAAAGCAGAGTATGGCAAATACAAAACAAATATCGAAGGAGTTTTTGCAGCTGGAGATATGCGCCGTGGTCAAAGCTTAATTGTCTGGGCGATCAATGAAGGAAGAGAAGCAGCAAGAGAATGTGATAAATATTTGATGGGTGAATCTAGTTTGCCTTAAGAAAATGGCTGGTTGTAAGGGGAATCTCTTATAGCCAGCCTTTTTTGAATCCTATTACGTAAGACGTGTTAATCTCTTTTTAACATAAAGGATTTTCGAGGATCTATAGGGAATTAAACAATAAGTGAAAGTTACACAAAGAAAGGTGATCGTATGAGTGAAAAAATTAAATGGGGTATAGTAGGAACGGCTGGGATTGCAAAAAATGCGATTGTACCAGCTATATTACGAGCGAATAATGCAGAGGTTGTTGCAGTAGCAAGCAGGGGGAATAAACAAAAAGCAGATGAGTTTGCTGATTTGTTTCAAATTGAAAAAACGTATGAAAGCTATGATGATTTATTAAATGACAAGGAGATTCAGGCTGTCTATATTCCTTTACCAAACAATCTGCATGCTGAATGGGTGAAAAAGGCAGCAAGAAAAGGGAAGCATGTGCTCTGTGAAAAACCGGCAGCGCTTACAGAGGAAGAAACGAAATCAATGGTAGACGTTTGCAATCAAGAAAAGGTAGTGTTCATGGAAGCGTTTATGTATCAATTTCACCCTCAGCACGATCGTGTCAAGGAGATCATTAGAAGTGGTGAAATTGGAGACGTAAGCTTAATGCGTTCTTCCTTCTCCTTTTTTCTAGACGTAGAGTCAGAAAACATTAGACTAGATGCCCAGTTAGGTGGAGGAAGTTTGTATGATATAGGGTGTTATTGCATCCATGCAAGTCGTTTCATCCTTGAAAAGGAGCCAAACCAAGTTTTTGCAGCTAGTAATCATCGTCTGCCATCTGGAGTGGACCTTACTACAACTGGAATTTTAACGTTTAACGATGGAGTAACCGCTAGCTTTAGTTGTAGTTTTCAACAGCCTTTTGAAAATGGCTATGAAGTAGTTGGGACAAATGGAAAAATAAAAGTGCCTTTTGCTTTTCGGCCAGATGTTGAAGGTGGAAAAGGAGAGATTGTAATTACGAATAAAGATGGGGAAAGCAGAACAGAAGTAGTTAATGGTGATCAATATGCTCTTCAAATTGAACACTTTTCACATTGCATCTTGACAAACGAAAAGCCTTCTTATGATGGTACCAAATCGATTGAAAATATGAAAGTGTTAGAAGGGTGTCTTGTTTCATTACAGAATAATAAAATTGTTCAGCTGTAAAACTGGGGTAAACATAATGAATTAAAAGCATTAATAAACATTGTACTCGTTTTCCGCAAGAGGTGCCGTGTCCTTCACAGCCACAAAAAACCAATTCATACTGTGATGAATTGGTTTTTTTAGTGAAACAATAGACAATGATAATCATTTTCATTTATAATATAAGAAAGTATGATGGGAGATGGAACAATGTTTATTCAAATGAGAAAAATTGAAGTTACTGAGGGTAATTCAGACAAAGTAGTAGAGCGTTTTAGCAAGCCTGGGATTATTGAAGAACAAGAGGGATTCATTGATTCAACCGTTATGGTAAAGAAAGTTCGTCGTGGAAACGAGGAAGTGATTGTGCAAATTCGCTGGGAGTCTGAGGCTCATTGGAAGCAATGGGAGAAAAGTGATGCACATATTGCTGGGCATAAAGCAAATCTTGGAAAACCGAAGCCCGAACATATCGTACAAATTGAAGGTGGAGTGTACCATGTTCAAGCGGTAAAAACAGCTAAAAAGGCAGAAACTAAATAAAAAAGCAAGAAGCTCTTAAGGTGAGAGCTTCTTGCTTTTTGGTTAAATAGAAAAACTAATCCCACCATCTTCACTGATCTCAATCGTTGAATAACTCTCAAAAGGTTGCATACTTGTTATATCTTGATCAACTGTATTAGATAGGCTTTGCATATATTGTTCATACACTTCTTGGTCTTTTACTAGATGATAGTAATACACTCTTTCTCCTTCTATTTCGTCACTATTTTTAAGTAAAAAACGGTCTCCAAATTGTTCTTTGAACCATGACCTAGCTTCTTCATGGCTTTGAAAATCCGGCATTTTATTATAAATAGCTGTTACATCAAATTCCATTAATCACCGCCCCTTTCATTCACTGATAGTATTGTTCAATATATCGAATTTATCCATTTAGGGGCAAGAAGTTTTCATTAAAGAAAAAGTGTCCCAATGAGAGCAATGAAAGGGATGGTTACAATGGCAAATACAGTTGAACATAATGTATGCATTAAGCTATAATCCTCATCAGCCTGATACATTGCAAAAATAATAGATGCGGTTGTAATCGATGGCATGGCCATTTCAATCAACAATACTTGCTTTAGTTCTTGTGTGACAGGAAGAAGCATTAAGACGAACATGCCGATTATTGGGAAAATGATTAATTTGAATGTAACGGGAGTAGCAACTAGTTTTGCCGAGACTCTTCTTCTTTCTTTAATGATTGTCATCGTTAGCATGCCTATGTAAAACATCGCTAACGGACTCGCAGCACCAGAGACGGTAGCAATAATATCTTTAATGAAAAACCCAGGGTTAATTGAGAATACCGTTACAAGGAGACCAACTAATACCGCAATGTTTGGAGCTGTTAACATAGAAAGAAAGTTCTTAAGGGAAACATCTTTTTTTCCTTGAATGAAGAGGACCCCAACTGTCCAAAGCATTAAGGACATACCAGCATCAAATACCGCTGCAAAGACAGCACCTTTTGCACCAAAAAGGGCTGCGCAAAGAGGAATGCCAATCAGACCAGTATTTCCAAAGGTCGCCAAAAAACCTGTTTCACGTGCTTTTAGTGCTGACATTCCAACAGATTTTCCGTAAAACCAGCCGATAAGTAAACCAATTAGATTAAAGGCAATGGAAAAGAAAAAGATGAAAATAATTTGTCTTAGTAGCGTAGAGTCTATTGTAATTTGAAAGAACCCATTTAATATGATTGCCGGAAGAGCAATGTTAATAATCACAAATATTAAAAAGCGACGAACATCGGAAGTGAAGTTGATTTTGAAGGTAAGTAGCATTCCAATTCCGATAAGGATTCCAAGTTTCATAATCGTCAAAAATAAAATTGAATAGTCCATCAAGACCTCTCCTTGTAATGATACTTGAAGTAATGCCACAAACTCGATTTCTAATGGTAAATTGTCACCATCTTTTAATTGTCCGTTTATTAACAAATCAATCACTTACTTAATAACGTTCGAGAGTTAATCTTAGTTTATTTCTATTTTGAGCCAGTGGAAAAAATCCCCTTTCATTATTCTCAAGATAATTAAGAATATTGATGATTTTACCATAGCTTGGACGTTTTGTTGTAAATATGATAAAAGGGAGTCAACGAGTATAAAAGGGTGATTTTGAATGGAAGACAAAGTGTTAATTGTAGAAGGGGCAAATGATCGAAAGCGTGTTGAAAAAGTACTTGCTGAAAAAATCGATATTGTATGCACACATGGTACGTTAAGTGAAGAAAAGCTTGAGTCGTTAATACTCCCGATTGAAGACAAAGATGTATATATTCTTGTTGATGAGGATGAAGCGGGGGAAAGTTTGAGGAAACGGTTGAATCATGAATTGCCCAATGCTACACATTTGTACACGCGAAAGGAATATGGTCAGGTAGAGACAACACCTTATTATTTTCTTGTTGATATGTTTAGAGATTATTTTCAAGTGAGAGAGGTGTAAGTAAGTACTCACCATGTATAAGGAGAATGAAAAAATTTATATATTGAAGTTGTTACAGTTATCAAGGTAGTTAAAAGGGGATTTAAAAAGAAGCATGTTTTGCAATGGGGACAGTTTTAGATTGCGACGAATTCCTTTTTGATAATAATTACAAGCGTTCCTCTTGCTGTTAGATTAGATTAGATTACATTACATTGAAAAAAGCGAGGCTAACTCAGTTGAGAGAGTCTCGCTTTTTTATATTAACGTTGTTCTAAACGAGCAATTCGCTCATTTAAATCAGGGTGAGAAGAAAAAAGCTTTGCCATACCACTGTTTCCATTAATTTTCATCGTCTGAATAGCTGAATCATCCGTACGTCCTTTCACATTTGCACGTTCAACATATGCTTGTAATGAGCGTAAGGCATGGGCCATTTTATCTCTTCCTGCTAAATCTGCTCCACCTCTGTCGGCATGAAACTCACGATAACGTGAAAAGGCCATAACGACAAGGCTTCCTAGAATCGAAAAGAGGATTTGAAAAATAATAATGGCAGCAAATTGTACAATTCCTTGCATTTCAGAACGCACAAAACGTGAAACAATAATCGCTGCAATTCTAGAGAAAAATACGACGAATGTGTTAACAACGCCTTGTAAAAGCGTCATCGTCACCATATCACCATTCGCTACATGGGCCACCTCGTGTGCGATAACACCTTCTACTGCATCATCATCCATAACGGTTAAAAGGCCAGATGATACGGCAACAAGGGAACGTTTTTTAGACGGGCCTGTTGCGAAAGCATTTACTTCTGGAGATTGATAAATACCAACCTCAGGCATGTGTGTTAAGCCAGCAGCACGTGATAAGCGATGGACCTTTTCAACAACACTGCGTTCATGTGCTGATAAGGAGCCATTGGGATCCAGAACTTTTACTTTCATCATTTTTTTGCCATCCATCTCGACATGGCTAGAGAAATAAACGAGCCTGTAAAACCGACTACTAAACTAAATACACCTAATGAGACAAAGTCTATTCCTAGTCCAGGACCTCCTGTTTGGAAGGAACCCCCAATATCAGTAAATGTGGTGATAATTGACCAGACAATAATAATCGTTGTCATAACTAGTATATTCGTTAAGATAAAGAATAATAAACGTTTCCCCATATTCGCCTCCAGTAAATATATTCTTTTCTATTTTAACATGATTTCATAGATAAATAGAAAGGATTTAATAATTAATAGATCTAGGGGCCAGAGTAAGGGTTTTGTTGTTAGAGCCTTTATTATTTTGAAAATTTCCAGAATAGAGACATGAGTTTATACATGTTTTGTTTTGTCTCAATACATTATAGAGAAATCTATATTCATTTGTAAGGAGGCGAAATTGATTGAGCAAGGGGAATTTTTTTGAGTTTGATGATATAAGTTCTTTCATTAAATACATGAAAGATAAAAAGAAGAAGAAAAAGAAGATTCTTCGGTCGAAGCCACTGGTGCCGCCAAAACCACCGGAGCCACCGAAGCCGCCATGTCCACCTTTACCACCTTGTCCTCCAGGACCTACGGGGCCAACTGGACCTATAGGCCCTACCGGACCAGAAGGCCCTACCGGACCAGAAGGACCAACTGGACCAGAAGGACCAACTGGACCTGAAGGACCAAAAGGGAAGAAAGGTAAAAAAGGTGAACAAGGTAAAAGAGGGAAGAAAGGTAAAAAAGGTGAACAAGGTAAAAGAGGGAAGAAAGGTAAAAAAGGTGAACAAGGTAAAAGAGGGAAGAGAGGAAAAAAGGGAGAAAAAGGTAAGAGAGGACCAATAGGACCGACGGGGCCAGAGGGGCCAACCGGGCCAG
>NZ_BAUT01000068.1 GCF_000513095.1 Halalkalibacter wakoensis JCM 9140 | reverse complement strand
AGTCTAAAAGCATTCCATTACGGAATGCTTTTTTGTTTGAATAAAAGTAGATAGAAGTTGACGAGCTTTGTTCCAAGGGGGCAGAGCTCGTCTTCAATGAGTCGATGGTAAAAGAGCGAATGGTTCTTGAAAAACAACTTGTACCTCTCTGAAAGGCCTCTAGACAATAAAATAATCCAACTGGACAATAAACAGCTCGAACTGGACAATAAATCTTCCATTCCCGACAATAAATCATTCAAACTGGACAATAAATTGTAATTATCTTTTGTTTTCACTGTAGTTCAAGATGAAAATTCTTACCAATCATAAAAAAAGCCGCATGTTTAGCGGCTTTAGTGTTCTTTTTTTTATTATTTAGCATTTCGAGGAGGCTTATTTGTTGGGTGAATAGCTTTTTCTAGCTCCTCTGCTGCTATTACATTATCGACAGTATCACTATTTGGCTTGCCTTTTTGGCTGTAGCTTTATCACGCTTTTGGCTCATATTTCAACCTCCTATCAAATATTCTCCTAATTAAGGTCGCTTAAAGATAAGTATTTTATTCATAACTGCTAGCAATTCTAAGAAATCCAATGATTTCAGTCACCTAACCGTTTGCTCTGGTATGGTGGTACATAATTATGCGAACATTGACTAACTATGTAACAAAAAAGCAAAGGTATCTGTTTACACCCCAGGAGGTGTATATGCAGGAGGTAGTTTCGCCCATCCTCTTTTTCTCATCTTTGTTTTTAAGGTTGCTCCAAAAATAGCTGCTTCATTAAAGAAGCGAACGTACATCGCACCAATATCCGTTCGGACACCCTCTGTAGCTGCAAGGGAAGCTTTCGTTGTCATTGCAAGAATTTTCATTGCTAGCCCGTTTGAAATTTCATCATCTGTGAGCTTTACTCCTGGTGGGATGTCATGATTACTCGTAAAGGGCTTTGGTTCAGAAACTGGAGGTAATGTGAGGCCTTCTTTTCTCATTAGTCTCTCTGTTTCCTTTGCTTGTTCCTGACAGAGTTTAATTGCATCTTTTAGAATACCTTTTAATTCGTCGTCACTTGTCGTGTTTAGACCAGCTTCTTCAAAAGCGATCGCTTCCATCACGATGCCATAATATAGCCATGTATAGGAAGCTTCAATAATGTTAATAGGTGGTGTTGGCTCATCATCTGCAATGCTGTTAAATGTGTTTTTTATTGCTTCAATTATATTAGGCATAATTAGTCACCTCTCTTTTTGTTACGCTTAGTATATCCAATCACTGACAATGTATATTTAAGCTTGTATTCTTTTTTGTGTAAAATGTAACCAATTTTATTGGTTGTTTCTTCGTTAACTATTTTTTCTTAAACCAAAAATGAAAAAGTGGATAGGCACAATTAATTTGTAAATGAATAGATTAAAAGGGTAGATACGTATAAACAAAAGAAAGGTAGCCGATACTGAAGTCAGGGGTGATGGATATGCCGAAGACGAATATAATGAAAGTGCGGCTAGGAGATTGTTGCATGGTTTGTAACAAAAAACGAGCAGATGTCGGATTACGTGTACTTACTACTTTTATTTGTAATTCTTGTGAAGAACAGTTGGTTCAGATCAATGAAACAGATGAACAATATGACACATATGTAAAACAAATGAGAACTTTATCATCGAATTTTACTAGATAAAGAGGAAGTTGTCTCACAATAAGTTTTTGATCTTTTGCTACCCAAAAAATAGGGTAGTGTTAGAAAAGATCAGATGCTTATGAGGCAACTTCTTCTTTTTTATTTTTAAAATGGTTTTCGGTACAGTATCATAGTACATATATATTGTCTAGAAAAGGGGCCCATACAGTTGACTTCTGATTATATTCCTTTAATAAATGCCTTACGAAACCACAAACAATTAAATTCAACATCCTTTCATGTACCAGGCCATAAAAATGGGCTTTTTTTTCATTCATCGATTCTTGAAGATTTTCAAAACGTGTTAGCTTATGATGTAACGGAATTAGATGGATTAGATGATTTGCATGCCCCAAGTGGAGCCATTCTGGAAGCCCAAAAACAAGCGGCGCGTTTTTATGAAGTAGATGAAACCTTCTTCTTAGTTGGAGGATCTACAGTTGGAAACATTGCGATGATTTACGGTTCGTTTGAACGGGGAGATTATGTTTTCGTTCAACGTAACAGTCATAAGTCCATTTTTCATGCGTTACAAATAGCTGGATTAATACCAATCCTTTTACCTTCAGAGATCGATAACGAAACGGGACTAGCTGTTGGAATAACCGAACAAACGATCTATAAAGCTATCCAAATGTACCCAGAGGCAAAAGGAGTTGTCCTCACTTATCCTAATTATTATGGAGTTAGTTTGAATCTTGAAGCAACGATAGCTTGTGCTAAAAAACATAATTTGCTTGTATTAGTAGATGAGGCACATGCGGCTCACTTCACGATTGGATCTCCATTCCCACCTTCTACTCTAAAACAAGGAGCAGACGTGGTTGTCCAATCTGCACACAAAATGCTGCCGGCATTAACGATGAGTTCATTTTTACATTTGAATTATAAACAAATTGGCCCTATTAGGCATAATATAAAAGAAGCACTTGCCATGTTTCAATCAAGTAGCCCATCTTACTTGCTATTAGCTTCTTTAGATGCTGCTAGGGCATACACCGAAGAGCTATCAAAAGAAGAAATGCACGAAATCATAGCAGGAGTTCAAGCATTTAAAGAAGAATTAGCTACTATTAAACAACTTGAAGTCATAAATTGGCCAGAACGCTACCATTGTGATCCATTAAAAGTTACAATAAGGACAAAGACAAACCTTTCTGGCTTTGAACTTCAAAGCTTGTTTACAAACAATCATTTTTTTCCAGAGCTTGCTGATGAAAAACATGTGTTACTTGTTTTTGGGTTAGGAAAGATGCCTATCTCAACTAACATGGTTTCATCTCTACGAAAGTCGTTAGAAGGTTACGAGGTTGTTGAACAAGGGAACGAACAAGTACCAGCTATTACACCAACCATACAACTATTAGAATTACACGGGGCCGAAGTACGTCAAGCAAAGAAGAAGAAGGTATTGCTTGAACATGCAACTGGGTGCGTTGCAGCTGAAGCAATCATCCCTTATCCTCCAGGTATTCCTCTTGTTTTAGCGGGAGAACGATTGAGCAAAAGAGTAGTAGATGAAATAAAGCAATTAATGAAAGCAGGTGCCACTTTTCAACAGGAAAAGGATGTAAAAGAGGTAATGGTAATTGATTCGGAGGATGACAATGAGTAAAGGCATTTTTATAACAGTTGAAGGTGGAGAAGGGGCAGGTAAAACATCTGTTCTAGATAAAATAGAGATACAACTAGAAAGTGAAGGCTACGAGGTTGTTCGTACGAGAGAGCCTGGTGGTATTCGTATCGCAGAACAAATTAGAACCGTTATATTAGATATTTCTCATACAGAGATGGATAGTCGAACAGAAGCACTTCTTTATGCAGCGGCTAGAAGACAGCATTTAGTTGAAAAAGTAATTCCCGCACTTAAGGAAGGAAAAATTGTCCTTTGTGATCGTTTTCTTGATAGCAGTTTAGCCTATCAAGGGCATGCAAGAGGGATTGGATTTGAAGAAGTTAAATCCATTAATGAATTTGCAATTGAAGGTCATTTACCGGATTTAACATTGTTTTTTGATGTAGATCCAAAGACGGGGTTAACAAGAATTCAGAAAGATGATGAGCGAGAAGTGAATCGTCTTGATCAAGAGAAGCTAGACTTTCACGAACGTGTTCGAGAAGGCTATTTTAAGGTTATGGACGTCTATCCTGATCGTATTACGATTATCAATGCAAATCAAACAATTGAAGACGTGTACCAAGATGCAAAAAAAGAAATTCAACGCTTTATGGGTCGTAAATTTTCTGATTAAAGGAGCTGTTGTATCATGAAGTTAATTATGGCTGTCATACAAGATAAAGATAGTAATAGGCTATCAGATGCTTTAGTTAAAGCCGACTACCGAGCAACGAAGCTTGCTAGTACAGGGGGCTTCTTAAAAGCTGGAAATACAACATTTCTTATTGGAACAGAAGATGAGAATATTGAACATGTAATGGAAATCATTAAAGCAAACTGTCAAAGTCGAGATCAGCTCGTTGCACCAATATCCCCTATGGGAGGCAATGCTGATTCGTATGTTCCATATCCTGTGGAAGTGCAGGTTGGAGGGGCAACAGTATTTGTCTTACCTGTTGAACAGTTTGAGCAATTTTAAAGGTGTTGAGGATTATGCAAACATGGAATAAACTCAAAGAAATCCAACCAAGAATAACTGATTTACTCATGAAAACATTAAGAAAAGACCGACTTGCTCATGCTTACTTATTTGAAGGAAGCAAAGGAACAGGAAAGCGTGTAGTAGCTCTTCATTTAGCGAAGAGCTTCTTTTGCGAACAAAGAAATGACGAAAACCCTTGTTTGCAATGCTCAAATTGTAAGCGGATTGAACATGGTAATCACCCAGATGTTCATATGATTGAGCCAGATGGTCTTTCAATTAAAAAGCAACAAGTTGAGCATTTACAAAAAGAATTTTCATATCGCGGTGTGGAGTCTGCAAAAAAGGTGTACATTGTCGAACATGCTGACTTAATGACCGTTGGAGCTGCAAATAGCATTCTTAAGTTTTTAGAAGAGCCAGCAACTGAAACGCTAGCCATCCTTTTAACTGAACAAGGAAGCAAAGTGTTGCCGACCATTCATTCAAGAAGTCAACATATGTCGTTTTCTCCATTATCTAGAGAGAAATTTATGGACAAGCTTGTTCAAGATGGTAATTCTAGTGCAATTTCCAGTTTATTGGCTAGTTTAACAACAAGTTATGATGAAGCAGCAGCTCTATTAGAAGGAGATTGGATTGCGCAAGCACGAACCGTAGTGATACAATTGATGGAGGAGCTCTATACTAGACCAACTCAAGTACTCTTTACGTTACAAGAAAAGTGGTTGCCTCATTTCAAAGAAAAATCTCAGCTCTCGATAGGGTTGGATTTAATTCTATTATGGTTACGTGATCTACTTTTTACAAAGGTCGGAAAAGTTGACTCCTTAAGTTATCGTGATCAAGTTGATCTATTACAACAACAAGTTCTTACTAGTTCTCAGGATCGAATTAGCCAAAAGCTCTCTGCTGTATTAGTAGCGAAAAGACAGCTTCTAGCTAATGTAAATCCTCAACTCGTAATGGAAAAGTTGTTGCTTAATATACAGGAGGGATAAAGATTGCATCAAGTAGTCGGTGTCCGTTTCAAAAAAGCGGGCAAAATCTATTATTTCTCCCCTGGTTCGTTTCAGTTGGAGAAGGGAGAAACAGTCATTGTCGAAACGTCTAGAGGCGTTGAATTTGGCAAAGTCGTCATTGGTTCAAAAACAGTTGGCGAAAATGATGTGGTTCTTCCATTAAAGCAAGTCATTCGGATTGCGACAGAAAAAGATAAGTTAATTGTCCAAGAGAATGTAGAGCAAGCGCAAAGAGCGTTTGAAGTCTGTTCAGAGAAAATTGTTGAACATAAGCTAGATATGAAGCTTGTTGACGTTGAGTATACATTTGATCGAAATAAAGTATTGTTTTACTTTACAGCAGACGGGCGGATCGATTTTAGGGAATTAGTCAAAGACTTAGCAGCTGTTTTCCGTACGCGAATTGAGCTTCGTCAAATTGGTGTTCGGGATGAAGCGAAAATGCTAGGGGGAATTGGTCCTTGTGGACGAGTTCTTTGCTGCTCCTCCTTTTTAGGTGATTTCGAACCTGTTTCGATCAAAATGGCAAAAGATCAGAGTCTATCGTTAAACCCTGCCAAGATCTCTGGCTTATGTGGAAGGCTTATGTGTTGCCTAAAATATGAAAATGATATGTATGAGTCAGCGAAACAGGAACTGCCTGATGTTGGAAAACGTATCAAAACGCCTGAAGGTAAAGGCAAGGTAGTCGGCTTAAATTTATTAGAACGAGTGATTCAGGTCGAATTAATGGAAGGTGAGCGTATTGTTGAGTTCACAATGGATGAACTTATGAAGAAAGAAGGCGTGCCGACTGAAGCCACAGAATAACGGGGTGGGAGCATCGTGGACAAAAAAGCAATTTTTACACAGGTAAGCCAACTAGAAGAACGGCTAGGGGAATTGCATCATGAGTTGCGAGGATTAAAAGAACAGTTGGCCTACCTAATAGAAGAAAATCATTACCTTCATATTGAAAATGAAAACCTACGTGATCGTCTTGAAGCTCAAGAAGAAGTTGAGAGTGAAGGGAAGAAACAAGAGGCAAGTGTGAAAAAGTCATTTGTCGGAGAGGGTTATGATAATTTAGCAAGGTTATATCAAGAAGGGTTCCATGTATGTAATACTCATTATGGGAGTATTCGATCAGATGGGGATGACTGCTTATTTTGTTTATCTTTTTTACATCAGAAATAAAATGAGCATGATATAAATAGTAAAAAGGGGACAGATCTTACGGTTTAGTAAAAGGTCTGTCTTTCTTTCTATAAAAAGGAGTGCACAAATAGCGTGAATATACTTGAAGGAGAACGAGTCGACTATATAGCTGGAACAAATTTAAAGGTTCTTCAAAGTCCAGATGTTTTCTCCTTTTCCATTGATGCCATTCTTCTCGGTAGATTTGTTTCTGTACCGATTCAAAAGGGTCAAATTCTTGATTTATGTACAGGAAATGCAGTGATTCCCCTTTTACTAACCATGCGATCAAAGGCAAACATCATCGGTGTTGAGATTCAATCTCGCCTTGCAAATATGGCCATTCGTTCAATCGAAATGAATGAATTACATAATCAGATTCAAATAATTGAATCGGACCTTACCAAAATGCCAACTGAAATGAATCGTTCCTCTTTTGATGTGGTTACGTGTAACCCTCCTTATTTTGAGACCGTAACGGAGCATGAAAAGAATCGGAACGAGCACTTGGCAATTGCAAGACATGAAATTTACTGTACGTTAGATGATGTGATTCGGGTGAGTAGTCAAAATGTAAAACAAAAGGGGAAAGTGGCCATTGTTCATAGACCTGAACGATTGACAGACATCATGAATACAATGCGCGTACATCGAATCGAACCAAAACGCATTCAATTCGTTCACCCTAAAGAGAAAAAAGATGCAAATATGGTATTAGTTGAAGGGATAAAAGATGGAAAGCCAGGAGTGACTTGTCTACCTCCGATCATTGTCTATCATAATGACGGCAACTATACGAAGTCATTTCGGTCAATCTATGAAGGAAACGAATAAGAAGGGATAAGATGATGAACCAACAAATTAGTTTTAGTGAAAGCAACGAAGGCATTCTTTATTTAATTCCAACACCTATTGGCAACCTTGAGGATATGACGTTTCGAGCTGTTCGGTTATTAAAAGAAGTCGACATTGTTGCAGCAGAGGATACGAGACAAACGAGGAAGCTTTTCAACCATTTTGAAATTGAGACACCACTTGTTAGTTATCATGAACACAATAAACGAAAAGCAGGAGAAGGGTTAATTCATGACATCAAGCAAGGGAAACAAGTAGCTCTAGTTAGCGATGCCGGGATGCCTGCTATTTCTGACCCAGGGCAAGACCTTGTTCAAGAAGCATTAAAAGAGAAGTTAAAAGTTGTTGCTTTGCCTGGAGCGAATGCAGCACTAACAAGTTTAATTGCTTCAGGGCTTTCTACGGAGCAGTTTCAATTCGTTGGCTTCCTTCCTCGTCAAACGAAACAAAGACAAGCAGTTCTTGAGCAATTAAAAGGAAACGAAGCGACACTACTGTTTTATGAGTCGCCACATCGGATAAAAGAAACGATTGAGGCTCTACATAAAGTATTTGGTCCCCGTCACATTAGTATTAGTCGAGAACTAACGAAGAAATTTGAAGAATACAATCGTGGAACGTTAGAAGAGGCGCTTCAATGGTGTGAAACAGGAACCATTAAAGGGGAGTTTTGCCTCGTCGTCGAAGGTAACTTGAATCAGGAAGAGGAAGAAGATCAATGGTGGATCCCATTAACGTTGACGCAGCATGTGAATCATTATGTGGAAATTGGCATGACATCAAAAGAAGCCATTAAACAAGTAGCACGCGAACGAAACATCCAAAAACGCCTCGTCTACGCCGAGTATCACAGCTAGAGCAAAAAAGGCGGGTTGTGGAAAGTGCGACACGGGTTAAAATATGCACTTTCCTCGGGTCCGTTTGGTATGCTAAATTAAGTGGCTATCATGATATTTGCGGTGAATCGCAAGAGAATAATAAAGGTTTTAAATGAAAAGTGTAACAAGTTAAAGATAAGTAAAAGTAACCCTAGCAGGGGAATGACACGTAGACTCCTGCGGGACCAGTGACCCTTGTGTGAGACCCCGCAGGCGGCAGCCGAGGAGGCTCACCGGACACCCGCGGAAAGCGGAGTGTCATTCCCCTGCGGCAGTTAGGCACTTTTTCAGTGGCTCAAATAAGAGGTAGGAGTCGAGTGGCTTCCGCTCCATTTCACTATGAGAGTAAACGTTCGGCTTTATCTTTATTAAAAAAACAACAAAAAAGATAGCTCTCATTAACGAACCGCCAAAAATCTGTGGTTGAACGAATGGAAGCTACCTTTTTAGTTAATTATGCATTAGTTGAACGTGTCACGTAGTCTTGAAGTTCTTTAATGATTTCTTGTGCGCCTTGAGGGCTAAGGATGATTTTTCCGTTTGCAACAGAAAGATTCTCATCAGAAACTTCCCCTGTTACTTGGCAAGTCATGTTTGGTTTATATTTTTTTAAGATGATGCGATCGTTATCAACGTATATTTCAAGTGCATCCTTCTCGGCAATGTCTAATGTACGACGTAGTTCAATTGGAATAACTACTCGTCCTAACTCATCAACTTTACGAACAATACCAGTAGATTTCATTAATTGTGTCTCCTCTCAGACTGAAACAATTTATTTTTGCGTCATTATTCGACAATTTTCTATCTGTCTATAGAGTACCAGTGTTTCCAAATCAAGTCAATTAGTTTTTAAGCGTTTTTTAGAAAATTAATTGTTAATAAAAATCTGAAACATACTGATATATTGGGATTTTTAAAGAGAGGTGATAAAGAGTAATGTTGGAAGTGAACCCGAATCTTATAGAAAAATTGAAGAAAATGAATCAAAATCTAGAAGAAATTTACCAAAAAGGTCCTAGAGAGACTAACGAGATTCGACAAAAACTTTCTTTGGCTCATGCACAAATTCGACATATTTTACGATATTCGACAGAATCCTTGTTAACTTGGTTAAATGGAAGAGAAATAGCTGGAGTCGATGGTTCTGTGAATCAAACAAAAGGCGAGTCGCCACACATTCTTTATTTGTTCCAAGCTTTGGCCAAAACGACTAGTGGCAAACAAGTTCAAGCAACAGATCTCTACTCCCCGTTATTGGAAGAATTCGAGGATGACGAAACAACTCCTATGAAGTACCGCTCTCATTTGTTGGCTAAGTTGGAATTACAAGTTGCAACTCAATTGATTGAGGAGTATCCAGTGGCTCTTCTTCTTATGGATGGGGCATTGTACCATTACCGGATTGATGCACCAGATGAATGGGACGTTTTAAGGAAGAAAGCCATTGAAAAAGAAGTGCTGCTTGTAGGGGTTTCTGAAGAAATTACAACAGAAAATTTAATTAAGCTAGACCCTTTTTCTACATATAAATCTCAGCCCCATACGTATGATCGGGACGTCTTGTTTGGAGTTTTACAGCAAGAAGAGATGGTGTATATAGAACAAATTCAAAGCAAGGCTGGCTTACAATCCGTATGGGTGAGATTATCAAGTGATCCTGCTATAACGGGATTTGATGTGTTAGAGGAACAAGCTTCCTTTAAAGAAGAAATAGCGAGTGTTTTACTTACCCTTACTCCTAAAGGTGGAAGAGGCATTCCCCTTTGGCTAGATCATATTGATCGTGAGGTTAGAGTTACGGATAAACTCGTTGATGCACTAATCGAACAATACATAAGCCCAGAGCTACGAATGAAGTTCTTTGAGAAGAAAAGAGGATTTAGACCCTATTAATCATCTTTGGTAAGGAGGAGAGCGAATGCAAATTGTTGGTGTTACGACTCAACATGAAGTCTATGTTGCATCAAAAGAGCATAAATTTCGGATGAACGAAATGCTTGTAATAGAAGATGTTTCCTTGTATCAACCAAAAGGGGAAGTTGTTGAGACTTTTTCTTATAATCGTTATATTCCGATGGGGTTTGATAAAGGAATTGCAGATGATCAAGTATTAAAAACGTTAGAGCATATTGGTTATGACATAGGAGCAGATGACATTCATTTAGCAAAAGTACGTTTATTTGAAGAAGCCGTCCAGCCTATTCAAACAGGTGCTGCTGTGCGTCATCCACACTTTGACGAGATTTCGGATTTGTTAGTCAAAACAGCACCTGATGATGGACTTGTATTAGGAGAAGTGAAATCAACAGATTTTATAAGTGAAACCTTACCTCCATCGCTTAAGGGTTTGTTGCACATTCATGACCATGATGGGTTGAGAGAACAAAACGGTGTCCCTTTTATTTTTGATATCAGAGCGATGCAGCAATATCCGCATATTGGGGTTTTCGGTGGTTCAGGGTCAGGAAAATCGTTTGGTTTACGAGTCATGTTGGAAGAATTAATGAAGCTACAAATTCCAACTCTCGTATTTGATCCTCATTTTGAGATGAATTTTGCAACGGAGGCATTGGATACAAAAGGGGTCATTTCCTACCGAGAACGTTATACAGTCGTTCAAATTGGACAAGATGTTGGGGTCGACTTTTCCGCATTATCGACAAGAGATGTCGAACGGTTATTATCGGCAGCGGGCTCATTGACTGAATCGATGGTCAATGTCATTCAATCTGTCCATAAACGAAAGGATAGTTATCAGTCCTTTAGTGACCGAATTGCTAACTTAGCTGAGGCGTTAGAAATGGGTAAGCAAAAGGTTGAGGCTATGGTCAATGATGGTGGGATGTCTCGGGATGAGCTTGCTCGGTTTTCAACATTTCGAAAATTATTAGATCAGTATGGGAGCCTACCACTCGCTTCTGTGAAAGGAATTTCGTGGCGTGTTCATCGTCTGTATCAAGCTGGTTTGTTTCAACAAAATATTCGAGCGATCGAGCAAGGGATTCATGCAGGTAAGTTGGTAGTCATTCAAGGCCCAGTCTGGCTGTTGCAAGTATTTTCTAGTTATGTGATTGGGGCATTGTATGGAAAGCGTCGTTCTTTTCGGGATGCCAAGCTTCAACAAAAACAAGGAGAGTTTTTCCCGCCATTTGTCGTTGTTACAGATGAAGCTCATAATTTTGCTCCAAAAGGATATGATGCACCAGCTAAAACCGTATTAAAAGAAATTGCGCAAGAAGGTAGAAAGTATGGAGTCTTTCTAATCTTTGCCACGCAGCGCCCAACATTATTAGATGAAACCATTACCGCTCAGTTAAATTCGAAGTTTGTGTTCCGAACGGTCCGCGGGACAGATATTCAGACGATTAAAGAAGAAACGGATTTAACACACGATGAAGGAAAACGTCTGCCATATCTACGTTCAGGAGATGTGTTTGTTTCCTCAGCTATTATGGGACGGACCATGGCGATTCGTATTCGCATGGCTCATTCAGCAAGCCCGCATACATTAAACCCGTTTGATGAGTTAAAAAAAATGAAGCAACAAGATTCAGAGCACTTGTTAAAAGCACTTGATCGTTATTTTCCCTTAGCTGAAATGAACATCATGACACATTTAACAAAATTAAATGAAGAGGCAGAGAAAAATTGGGATGTACAGACGTGGAAGAGGGAGCTAGATCGGTTGAGTAGTGAAGGAGTAATCAAAAAGGAGAAAACACCATTTGCTACAATGTACAACCGTGCTTGACTAGATACACTGAATTAGGTATATTTTGGTTAGAATTTTGACATGATAGAAATGTATATATGTCTTTATTAAAAGCTGTTTTCGTATATATTGTTGATTTGGATTATCGTTTAAGTGAAATGGAGCGGAAGTCACTCGACACCTCCTTGCGGGTGTGAGTGGCTGCAGCGCAATGGAACGAACACGTCACTTCCACCTAACCTTAACAAAAAAATGCGAAAACAAAATTTTAAAAAAATATAAATAACGAGTCCAATGAAGGGATGAGTACAGCTATAGATGTATAGGTAGCATGATGCTATGCAGAGAGCCGGGGGAGCTGGGAACCGGTATAGATCTTAGTTGGAAGATGGTCCTGGGAGGAATTTGCTTTCGAGTGTTTACATAAGGGAGTAACGTAGCTGGCGTTAACAGACGAAGTTATTGACTTCATGAGCCTTTTTATTGTGAAATAAGAAGGGAAATTTGGGTGGTACCACGTGAGATGCTCTCGTCCCGATCGATGAGGGCTTTTTGTATTGTTTTTTACTAAGAGGAGGAATCATTATGACAGATCAGAAGAAGACTTTTTATTTAACAACGCCAATTTATTACCCAAGTGATAAACTACACATTGGTCATGCTTATACAACTGTAGCAGGAGATGCTATGGCACGTTATAAGCGTCTTCGTGGCTATGATGTTCGTTTCTTAACGGGAACGGATGAACATGGTCAAAAAATTGAAACGAAAGCGGCAGAGAAAGGGCAAACACCTCAAGAGTTTACCGATCAGATTGTTGCAGGAATTCAAGAACTTTGGAAGAAGTTAGATGTCTCATATGATGATTTTATTCGTACGACAGAGGAGCGCCACAAAAAAGTGGTTGAACAAATTTTTGAGCGCTTACTTGAAAAAGGAGACATTTATTTAGATGAGTATGAAGGTTGGTATTCAATTCCGGATGAAACGTTTTATACTGAGCGTCAATTAGTTGACCCGATTAAAAACGACAACGGAGAAATCATTGGTGGAAAGAGCCCTGATAGTGGGCATCCAGTTGAAAAAGTTCGCGAGCAATCGTACTTTTTCAAAATGAGTAATTATGCGGACAGATTGTTACAGTTTTATGAAGAAAATCCTACGTTTATTCAACCTGAATCTCGTAAAAATGAAATGATTAACAATTTTATCAAGCCAGGTCTTGAAGATCTAGCGGTTTCACGTACGTCTTTTAAATGGGGTGTACAAGTTCCAAGTAATCCAAAGCATGTTGTTTACGTTTGGATTGATGCGTTATCGAACTATATAACAGCTCTTGGTTATGGAACAGATAATGATGAGCTGTATCAAAAATATTGGCCAGCAGATGTGCATTTAGTCGGGAAAGAAATTGTTCGATTCCATACGATTTATTGGCCAATTATGTTAATGGCCCTTGACTTGCCACTTCCGAAGAAAGTATTCGGTCATGGATGGTTGTTAATGAAAGATGGCAAAATGTCGAAGTCAAAGGGAAATGTTGTCGATCCTGTCCCGCTCATTGATCGTTACGGACTTGATGCTCTTCGTTATTACTTGTTACGGGAAGTGCCATTTGGGTCAGATGGTGTTTTTACACCAGAAGGCTTTGTAGAGCGTGTTAATTATGATCTAGCGAACGATTTAGGAAACTTATTAAATCGAACTGTCGCGATGATTAACAAATACTTCGGTGGTGAAATGCCAGCGTATGTAAAGGATGCAACGCCGTTTGATGCTCCATTAGTTGATCTTGTCGAGGCAACCGTTACAAAAGTAGAAAATGCAATGGAAGAAATGGAGTTCTCTGTAGCGCTCACAGCAATCTGGCAATTAATTAGTCGAACAAATAAATACATCGATGAGACACAACCATGGATGTTAGCGAAGGATGAAACAAAGAAAGAAGAGCTAGGTTCGGTTATGTATCATTTAGCTGAATCTCTACGACAAGTCTCGATTATGATTCAACCGTTTATGACAGAGGCACCAAAACGTATCTGGCAGCAATTAGGACTGACAAGTGATGTAACAGAATGGTCTTCACTTCAAACATTTGCTCAAATACCAAGTGGAACAACGGTTGAAAAAGGAGAACCTATATTCCTCGTCTTGATATGGAAGAGGAAGTTGCACATATCAAGGAAATGATGGGTGGTTCATCTAAAAAAGTTGAGGAAGAAGTACCTGAAGTTGATGAAAATGAAATTACGATTGATGACTTCACAAAAGTTGAGTTACGTGTAGCGGAAGTGCTTGAGGCAGAGCCTGTTAAAGGAGCAGACCGCCTGTTAAAAATTCAACTGGATCTTGGTTACGAAAAGAGACAAGTTGTTTCTGGTATCGCTAAGTTTTATTCTCCAGAAGATTTAGTCGGAAAAAAAGTAATTTGTGTAACGAATTTAAAACCGGTTAAGTTGCGTGGGGAATTGTCTCAAGGAATGATTTTAGCAGGATCAAAAGGAAAGAAGCTGCAGCTGGCAACCATTGATGGAAACTTGCCAAATGGAGCTCAAGTAAAATAAAGAAGGCTAGAGCACTAGCAAGTGGTTTAAAGCAGACCCTTTGCAGTGCTTTTCCTCTTATCATGATGATGAAAGGACATAAAAAATGTTATTTGATACACATGTGCATTTAAACGCCGATCAATTTGATGAAGATGTAAATGACGTCATTGAGCGAGCAAAAAAAGCTGGCGTAGAATATATGGTCGTTGTAGGGTTTGATGAAAAGACAATTAACCGTGCGATCGATTTAGTTAAAAATCATGATTTTTTGTATGCAGCTGTTGGCTGGCATCCAGTTGATGCCATTGATATGACAGATGACCACTTACAATGGCTTGAAGAGTTAAGTTCGCATCCAAAAGTAGTTGCCCTTGGGGAAATGGGCTTGGACTATCATTGGGATAAGTCACCTAAAGATGTACAAAAAGAAGTATTTCGGAAACAAATTCGTTTAGCCAGAAAGGTCAACTTGCCAATCATTATTCACAATCGGGAAGCTGATCGGGATATTGTTGCTATTTTGAAAGAAGAAGATGCCAAAGATATAGGTGGCATCATGCATTGTTTTGGTGGTAGTGTCGAAATTGCAAATGAATGTTTAGCTATGAATTTTCATATATCTCTTGGAGGACCGGTTACATTTAAGAATGCCAAGCGTCCGAAACAAGTGGCTCAAGCGATTCCAATCGACCGACTTTTAATTGAAACAGATTGTCCGTATTTAGCACCACATCCATTCCGTGGAAAGCGAAATGAGCCTGCTTATGTTAAACTTGTTGCCGAACAAATAGCCGAATTACGTGAAATCGATTTTGAGCAGGTTGCTAGGCAAACAACAGCTAATGCAAAAAAATTATTTGGCATTTCTTGATAGCAAATAATCTTTTTTTTGACGAAGCTTGTCTAACGTTAGAATGATTCGAATTAGTTCTACAAACTTTGGTAGATGCATAAAGTGGACTTGTCGATAAGTTTTTGTTTTCTTTGTTTGTGATTTCATGGATAATGAGGTCAATGCGGCAAATAACAAAAATTAGTGAGTTGACAAAAGGAGGTACAGTGTTTATAATTCGGACGTTGAGAAGGAGGAATTCATTGAGATGGAAACAAACAGGAGCCAACTCCTTCCTGCTGTAAGTTTTAGGAAAAAGTTGGTCATCTCCGTTATCAGTCTCATACTCTTTGGAGGCGTGATTACTTACGCTGTATACGAGGCGACAAAAGCAACCGTAACAATTTCGATTGATGGAGAAGATGTTACTGTGCAGACACATGCATCTACCGTTGCTGAACTGATGAAGGAGCAAGAATGGGAAGTCCAAGACTATGATTCGTTAGAACCTGGGTTGGAAACAGAGATAACAGGGAACTTAGAAATTACCTGGGATCAAGCTAAGAAAGTCTTTGTCACAATCGGTGGTCATGAGGAACCAGTATGGACAACTGCTGATGATGTCGAGCAACTCATACAAGAATTAGAAATTACTTTTAACGAAGAAAGAGATTTAATTGAGCCAGCATTAAGTGAAGAGATTACAGATAGAATGAATGTACTCTATGAATCTGCCTTTCAAGTTGAGCTTACTAGTGACGGTGAACAACATGAATTATGGACAACTTCGACGACTGTCGCTGACTTTTTAGAGAGAGAGAGTGTTACCTTAGGTGAGCTTGATCGCGTTGAGCCAGGATTAGAAACTAGGCTTGACCGTGAATCAGAGATTCAAGTAATACGTGTAGAAAAAGTCACCGATGTGGTGGAAGAGTCAGTTCCTTTTGGAACAGTGACACGAAAAGATAATCAGTTACGATCTGGTAAAGAAGAAGTTGTTCAATCTGGTGAAGAAGGAACAGTCAATAAACATTATGAAGTCGTTCTAGAAGATGGCGAAGAAGTCTCGCGTGAACTTGTTAAGACTGAAACGGTTAAAGACAGCAAGGACCGTATCGTTGCAATTGGAACTCAACCAGCACCTACTGTATCTCGTGGGTCGAGTTCTAGTAGTTCAAGTGATTCTGCTCCAAGTAGTGGACGGACGTTAAGAGTAACAGCTACTGCATACACCGCAGGATGCAGTGGTTGTAGCGGAATTACAGCTACAGGTATTAATTTAAATAATAACCGAAATATGAAAGTTATTGCCGTTGACCCGAATGTCATCCCTTTAGGTACTCGCGTTCATGTTGAAGGATATGGAAATGCGATTGCTGGAGATACGGGCGGTGCGATTAATGGAAACAAAATTGATGTACACGTTCCAACGAGATCTGAAGCACTCGCCTGGGGCAATCGAACGGTTACAGTGACAATTTTAGATTAATCTAACACAGGGTGGGAGAGAACCCTGTGTTTTTTTGTTATAATACTTTTTTAAGTCTCTTGTCATACATAGTTTGTTTTTTAAATCATTTTCCGGCTAAACTAGAATGAGTTCATTTATTATAGGGGATTGTTATGAAAATAAAAGAGATTATTGTGGTAGAAGGCAAAGATGATACAGTAGCCATAAAAAGGGCTGTGGATGCCGATACAATTGAAACAAATGGATCAGCAGTAAGTGAGAGTGTCCTACAACAAATTGCTCTTGCAGCAGAGCGTCGAGGTGTAATTGTGTTAACAGACCCAGATTATCCTGGAGAACGCATTCGCCGAATTATTAGTGAACGTGTTCCACAGTGTATTCATGCTTTCATATCTAAAAAAGAAGCTATTTCTAAAAAGAAAGATGATTTAGGGGTTGAAAATGCAACTCCTGAAGCGATAAGAGAGGCGCTTTGCCATGCTAAACAAGAAGAACATGAGCAAGTGGAGATTATAGATTGGCAGGATTTACACGCGGCTGGACTCATTGCTGGGGCTAAGTCAAAGCAAAGGAGAGAGCGGTTAGGGGATATTCTACACATTGGCTATTCAAATGGAAAGCAGTTACACAAACGATTGCAGAAGTTTCGAATATCAGCCGATGAATTTAAAGAAGCAATTGAACGAGTGTATGAGGAGGAACAAAATTTATGATGAAAGATATCGCAACACCAGCCCGTACAAAAGAAATATTAAATAAATATGGATTTAGTTTCAAAAAAAGCTTAGGACAAAACTTCTTAATTGATACAAATGTCCTTCGCAATATCGTTGATGCGGCATCCGTTTCAGAAAAAACGGGTGTTATTGAAGTGGGACCGGGAATTGGTGCATTAACAGAGCAATTAGCGAAGCGAGCAAAAAAAGTGGTCTCGTTTGAGATCGACCAACGGCTTCTCCCTGTCCTTGATGAGACGCTCGCACCCTACGACAATGTAACCATTATTCATTCGGATGTGTTAAAAGCAAATATTCATGAGGCCATCAAAGAGAATTTTCAAGATGTTGATGACATTATGGTTGTTGCTAACTTGCCTTATTATGTCACTACACCAATTTTGATGAAGTTATTAGAAGAGCACTTGCCAATCCGTGGAATTGTCGTCATGATTCAAGCTGAAGTGGCTGATCGAATTGCAGCAAAGCCAGGAACGAAAGACTATGGCGCATTATCGATTGCTGCTCAATATTTTGCAGAAGCAGAACGTGTATTAACGGTTCCAGCCACAGTGTTTGTTCCGCAACCAAGAGTAGATTCGGCTGTACTACGTTTAACGATTCGGAAGGAACCGGCTGTAAATGTGTCAGATGAGAGTTATTTCTTTCAAGTGTTCCATGCGTGTTTTGCAAACCGAAGAAAAACCATTTTAAACAACTTGGTTCATAACCTAGGGCCAAAAGAAAGAAAACCGGAGATCGAGGAGGCTTTGGATGAAGCTGGAATTGATCCGAAACGAAGAGGAGAAACATTATCGTTAGAAGAATTCGCAGCTCTATCTGAATCTCTTTTAAAAAGATTTCCAAGATCTTAGCACAAAAGCCCTCTTTTCCACATAATTTAAGTGGAGAGGAGGCGTGGCAATGAAATTAAAAAAAGGGGATATCGTCGCTCGCCTTTCGTATCAGTGTGATTTGTTATTTAGGGTAGTAGAAGTCTTTCCTGAATACGTGGAACTTGCCGGAGAAGATATGCGACTACTTGCTGATGCCCCGCTAAAGGATGTTGTCATCGTTTCTGAAAAGGATCGAACAGCGCATGAAAAAAAAGCGAGAGAGCTTGAGGAAAAACTCTTATCTGCTCTTTAGGCAAGATGCGAAACTGATGAAGCAACGTGGAGATTTCCAAGTCACATCCGGATACAAGAGCGAATCAAATTATTTTGAATTAAGAGGGCGCGTTCTTCATATTGATGGAGATGGCCTTTACCTTCGTAAATGTACAGAACTATATAACAAACTAGGGGTTCCGGTTTATGGGGTTCATCTTCCTGAGAAAGAAATGCCTGAACAAATTGGATCTTTGTTAGAAATGGTTCAACCTGACATTGTTGTTGTGACAGGTCACGATGCTTACTTAAAAGCAAAAGGTGAACAAGAGGATTTGAGGTCCTACCGTAATACAAAATATTTCGCTGAATGCGTTCGAATTGCGCGCAAACACTCTTGGCATCGAGATGATCTTATTGTGTTTGCTGGTGCTTGTCAATCACACTTTGAAACGTTAATAAAAGCTGGTGCCAACTTTGCAAGTTCACCTGAACGAATAAATATTCATGCCCTTGATCCGGTTTATATTGCCTCAAGGATTAGCCTCACGTCTTTTATGGATCGTGTGAGCCTTTCCGAGGTATTGCGAAATACGATTACCGGGGAACAAGGCCTTGGTGGTATCGAAACAAAAGGTGTTATGCGGCGTGGAATGCCCATGAAATACGAGTAATTTACAAATGACTTTGGATTGGTCGGAAAAGGGACCTATTCAAAGTCATTTTTTTAGTTAGGCCACTGAAAAATTCCTAACCGCCGCAAGGGAATGACACTTCGCTTTCCGCGGGAGTCTCCGTGTCAATCCCCTGCTAGGGTTACTTTTCTTATCTTACAACTTTGTATATATTTGAGCTTATTTTGTATAGATTTAAAAAAGGAACACCAGTCAAAGGGTTAATTAGTAAAATAAGTTCTTTTTCTAAAGCATGCTCTTCTAAATGAGTAATGGAGCGAAAGCCACTCGACTCCTGTAGAAAATAGGGCGAGGCTACTGGAAAAGTGCTTAACCGCCGCAGGGGAATGACACTCCGCTTTCCGCGGGTGCCCGGTGAGCCTCCTCGGCAGTCGCCTGCGGGGTCTCACACGTGGGTCACTGCTCCCGCAGGAGTCTCCGTGTCATTCCCCTGCTAGGGTTACTTTTACTATCTTAAAATGTATTTATTTAATTCTGTATATAAATTAAAATAAGGAACCACCAAAAGTGGACATGTTTTTACGCCACCCTTTGTTGAGTCTTTTTCTCTCATAAAATGATTATTTCTCTAAGTGAAATGGAGCGGAATCC
>NZ_BAUT01000069.1 GCF_000513095.1 Halalkalibacter wakoensis JCM 9140 | reverse complement strand
GAGTGGCTTCCGCTCCATTGCACTATGAGATAAGACGTTAATTCAGTACCCTTCTGAAAAAACAAAGACGAATAACAAATAGAGGTGTTTTGGTAGCCTTTCCAACGTTCGTTCCATTGCGCTGTAGCCACTCGACTCCTTTGAGAGATAGAGGTAGCAACTGAAAAAGTGTCTAACTGCCGCAGGGGAATGCCATTCCGCTTTCCGCGGCTACCTGGTGAGCCTCCTCGCCTGCGGGGTCTCACACGAGGGAGTCTCCATGTCATTCCCCTGCTAGTATCAGCTTTTCATACTATCCACCCAAGCATAATAAGCATTGGAAATGAAAAAAGATTCACCTTTTCCAATGCATTTTTGATTAATAATTATGTATTAAATGTTTGTAGGTGGTATTCAGATGATCTCCAATCAAGAATCAAAGACTCTAAGTCCCTACATTAATAATAACGAGCTTTTATATGTGTGGCATCAACGATGAGATCGTTGAAGAGTAGGGAATTCCTATCGTTCCTCTCAACAGAGCGGACGGGATGGGGGGCCGACTCCTGCAGGAGGGAAGGGCAGGTTGAAATCCACCGGCGCAGCCGGTTAGTTCAACGCCCGCCTGCGGAAAGCGTGCCCCCCATCCAGGGAGCGAGATCAAAGCTCCTATTCAAGCCCGAAGTTAAAGAGTACTTTTTCAGTGCCTTCTGCTTCATTGCACTATGAGAAATAAACTCTAATTCAGCACTCTTTATAAAAATCATAGACAAATAACAAATGGAGATCCCAAACTGGGATCTCCATTCATGCATTATATTATTTTGTAGCTGGAATGACTTTGTCGATTAAGCCATACTCTTGTGCTTTTGCTGCGATCATGAAGTTGTCACGATCTGTATCGCGCTCGATCACTTCAAGTGGTTGACCTGTGCGCTCTGCAAGGATTTTATTTAAGCTTTCACGCATTTCAATAATACGTTTTGCATGAATTTGAATGTCTGAAGCTTGACCTTGTGTTCCACCAAGTGGTTGGTGAATCATGACTTCACTATTTGGAAGGGCAAAACGTTTGCCTTTTTCACCAGCAGCTAGTAAAAATGCACCCATAGAAGCAGCCATACCAATACAAATAGTTGAAACTTTTGGCTTTATGTACTGCATCGTATCATAAATCGCCATACCGGCTGTAATTGAACCACCAGGGCTGTTAATGTAGATCGAGATATCTTTTTCAGGATCTTCTGCTTGTAAGAACAAAAGTTGTGCTACGATAGAGTTTGCCACATTGTCATCAATGGCACTTCCTAACATAATGATACGGTCCTTTAATAGACGAGAGTAAATGTCGTATGCGCGCTCGCCTCGGTTCGTTTGCTCAATGACTGTAGGGATTAAGTTCATCGAAAATTCCTCCTTTTTACTATTGGTGAACATTTTTGTTCACATTCTTGTTATGTACATCATACTTAATTGGTCAAAAAAGGTCAAATAAAAACCCTTTTTCACACTAGGTATTTTAAACTAGCCAATGAATTTAGAATACTGGCTTGAACAACCTCTTACTACATACTATTCAATATGAAGTGAATTAAACCCTCTTTTCATAATATCCGTTTTTAAATAATCTAAACGAGTATCATCATTAACATAGTGATAAATATGAATTTCCTATATAATAGAGGAATGAAATAGACTATAAAAGGCATAAGGATTAGAAAGCGCTTACAAAGTAATGCTTATACGTTTTTCAGATAATGGAAGGGGGGCAAAAAAGTGCAGTTTGGACTGTTTCAACAACAAACTCAAAATTTGGTCATGACTCAAGAGCTGCGTCAGGCAATTCACCTGTTGCAATATTCAGCTGCTGAATTAACGATGTTTATTCATGAGCAATCACTTGAAAACCCACTGCTAGAAGTCAAGGAACCACCTAAATTAGAGGAACCTATGTATTCTAGTCCTATCAAAAACACTGAAGAATTAGCCTCTCCGATTGATTATGCCTATATTGACCGTACGAGTATACACGATTTTTTGTTAAAACAGTTGCAAGAGTTAACGGTTTCCGATAAAGAGAAAAAAGAGCTAACTTACATGATTTACAGTTTGAGAGACGATGGTTATTTATCAAGACCAATTGAAGAAGTATGTCAAGACTTACAGCTATCGATTGAGGAAGGGGAATACCACTTAGAAACAATTCAACAATTCGATCCAGCTGGGGTAGGGGCAAGAAATTTACAAGAATGTTTGCTAATACAACTGCAAAGAATGCAAAAACATCACCATATTGCTGAACAAATTATTATGTTTCATATGGAAGGTTTTGCTTCACGTAAATGGAAAGAGATCTCAAAAGACATGAACATCACATTAGCAGAAATACAGGAAGCAAATGATATCATCCAAAAATTAGACCCGAGACCAGGTTCTCAGTATATAGCTGATCCGATTTCATTTGTCCGTCCCGAGATTCGAATCGTCCCATACGAAGGTGAACTTCTTGTCCATTTAGAAGATGACCTCATTCCAAATGTCGGATTAAATCAGCATTATGAAGAATTGCTTCGTAGTTCAGATGACGCAGGAGCAAGTCAGTATGCGAAACAAAAAATTCAACAAGTTCAATGGTTAATGAAAAGCATTCATCAACGAAAACAAACTATCCTAAAAGTCGGAGAAGCAATAGCGAAGCATCAAAAAGACTATTTCTTAAAAAAAGATGGTATTCTTAAGCCGCTAACGTTGAAAGAGATCGCAGAAGAAATTGACGTTCATGAATCAACTGTGAGTCGGGCAACCACGAATAAATTTGCCGATACACCGCGTGGAATGATTGAATTAAAGTCATTGTTTTCATCATCGGTCCACAATGATTTAGGAGAAGCCACCTCTAGCCAAATGATCAAAGAGTGGATGAAACAATTAATTGCCGGAGAAAATAAACAAAAGCCATTATCCGATGCAAAAATCGTTAACTGGCTCCAATCAGAAAAAGATACAACCGTCTCCCGAAGAGCCATCGCCAAATACCGAGACGAACTAGGAATCCCCTCCTCATCGAAAAGGAAGAGGTATTAGGACTCAAAGAAAAAGGCGACCTTCCTTTTTCTTTGAGTCCGAAGCAATGAGCGGAGCCGCCGTAATCTTTTAAGCGTTTTGAGCGCACTTCTCAAAATGCGCACGGCGAGCGAAGCCATTGCAAACGGGATAGAAATGAATGAGAGGAAAGGCGACCTTCCTTTTTCTTTAAGTCCGAAGCCATAATATCTACCTTTATTGGGGTTCGTTCCATTGCGCTTCAGGCACTTGCTTTCCGCGGGGAGGAGCCAAGCCTCCTCGACGTTCCGTCTGTGGGGTCTTGCCTTTCCTCTATTTCCCGCAGGAGTCAAGTGCCTTCCGCTCCATTTCACTTAGTGGGGAAATTTTCGGAAATCGCTTATTAAAACAAACGAAGCAGTGTGAGGATGCAAAATTACCATAAAGTATTTCAGTAATCTCAGAATACAGGTTTTATCCCAATGCACTAAACTTAGTTTCTTCTCTGAATCTATACAGCTTTGTACTTTTTGCTTCCTGTTTTCTAGCCGAAGAATTTAACCCGCTTCTTTTATAAAAGACTATTTTCTTAATGCTCTTTTTTCGTAAGGGTTATTCTGTGCAAAAACATTATTTCTCTAAGTGAAATGGAGCGAAAGCCACTCGACTCCTGCGGGAAATAGAGGTAGGGTCGAGACCCCACAGGCGCAGCCGAGGAGGCTCGACACCTCCCCGCGGAAAGCGAGTGGCTGTAGCGCAATGGAACGAATTTGGGAAGAACACAACCCGAGCCATCCCTAAATATCTTTCCTTCCAAAAGAGTGCTCCTCACTCTTTTGTACATACTAAAAAGAAACGAGTGAAAAAAATGTTAGAAGTTAAAATGATCTCCAAGCTTGACTGCCCACTATGCGACAAGGCACTGGCAAAAATACAACCACTAGCCGAAGAATTTAATTTTGAGATAAACGTCATTGATATTTATCAAGATGACGAGCTTCTGGAAAAATACCAAATCATGATTCCGGTCATTTTAATTAATAACGAAGAGGTAGATTTTGGTCAAATCTCAAAAGAAAAGGTAAGAAAGCGTTTACTTGAGATAAATGGGTAAATATAACTTGTGAAAGGACTCTATCCTTGGTAATATGTACTTGTGGATGAGGAATTTGGTCTCGTGGTATTTTTTTTGCCGATAATGGGACTGAAAACGTCTATGCGGGACATATTGAGTCCATCCTAATCAAAGGAGATTGACTCTATGAATTCATTATTAGATATTCAAAAAAAATTATTACCTGATTTGCTTGATGTGATGGTCAAGCGTTACCGAATCCTTCACTACATTAAATTAATGCAACCGATTGGACGAAGAAGTTTATCATCTAACTTACAGCTTTCAGAACGGGTATTACGAGGAGAAGTTACTTTTTTAAAAGATCAAGGCCTTGTACATTTTGCGACTTCGGGCATGAGCATTACCGAAGAAGGTGAAAAATTGTTTGAGAAGTTAGAAGGAATGATGAAGGAGCTTTTAGGTCTAAGGGAGTTAGAAGCTCAATTAGAGAAGGAGCTTGGTGTTAACCAAGTCATTGTTGTACCTGGAAATAGTGACAACGACGAGTGGGTCAAACGCGAAATGGGGCGCGCTTGTATTAGCGAATTAAAAGCCATCATTAAGCCAAAAGATGTTGTGGCTGTCATGGGTGGAACGACGCTTGCTGCGGTTGCAGAAATGATGAAGCCTGATGCAAAAACGAGGGAAGTTGTTTTCGTTCCTGCGCGAGGTGGACTTGGAGAGCAAGTAGAAAACCAAGCGAACACCATTAGTGCAGAGCTTGCGAGCCGAGCAGGTGCACAATATCGCTTATTACATGTCCCTGATCAAATTAGTGAAGAAGCATACTCATCTCTTGTATTAGAACCATCTGTTAAGGACATCCTAAAGCTGATTCAATCAGCTTGTACTGTCATCCATGGTATTGGAGATGCAAAAATGATGGCCACTAGACGAGATTCACAACATTCGTTTATTGACAAGCTGAATAGGGAAGAGGCTGTAGCAGAGGCTTTTGGTTTTTATTTTAACCGAAGTGGAGAACCCATTCATAAGCAAAGAACGATTGGGTTACAGCTCGATGATCTTGGGGAAGATAAGTATGTTATCTCAGTTGCAGGTGGAGCATCAAAGGCAGAAGCGATTTCGGCTTACATGAAGTATCAACCTAGTGATGTGTTGATCACCGATGAAGCAGCTGCAGAGACATTGTTACAAAGTAGATAAAAGGGCATTGCTCTTTTAGATAAATTCTTTTTAAGATACTAGGAGGAGATTTGAACATGGCAACAAAAATTGGTATTAACGGTTTTGGACGTATTGGACGTAACGTATTTCGTGCAGCTTTAAACAACCCTGCAGTAGAGGTTGTAGCAATCAACGACTTAACAGATGCGAACATGCTTGCACACTTACTTAAATATGACACAGTACACGGCAACTTAGATGCTGAAGTATCTGTAAATGGCAACTCTTTAGTTGTAAACGGAACTGAAATCAACATTTCTGCAGAGCGTGACCCTGCGAAACTTGAGTGGGCTAACCGTGGAGTAGAAGTTGTTGTTGAATCAACTGGTTTCTTCACAAAGCGTGAAGATGCTGCAAAACACATCGAAGCTGGCGCGAAGAAAGTAATCATCTCTGCTCCTGCATCTGATGAAGATATTACAATCGTAATGGGTGTTAACGAAGACAAGTATGACGCTGGAAGCCACCACGTTATCTCTAACGCTTCTTGTACAACAAACTGTCTTGCACCATTTGCAAAAGTTCTTAACGATAAATTCGGAATCAAGCGTGGTATGATGACAACAGTTCACTCGTACACAAATGACCAACAAATCCTTGACCTTCCACACAAGGACTACCGTCGTGCTCGTGCAGCTGCTGAGAACATCATTCCTACATCTACAGGTGCTGCAAAAGCTGTTGCTCTTGTTCTTCCTGAACTTAAAGGTAAATTAAATGGTGGAGCAATGCGTGTACCAACTCCAAACGTTTCTTTAGTTGACTTAGTAGCTGAGTTAAACCAAGACGTTACAGCTGAAGAAGTAAACAATGCACTTAAAGAAGCTGCTGAAGGTCCATTAAAAGGAATCCTTCACTACAGCGAAGAGCCACTAGTATCTAGTGACTACAATGGTAACCCACATTCTTCATCAATCGATGCTCTTTCAACAATGGTTATGGAAGGCAGCATGGTTAAAGTAATCTCTTGGTATGATAACGAGTCTGGTTACTCTCACCGTGTTGTAGATCTTGTTGATTACATCGCTAAGCAAGGACTATAATAAGTAACAGTTGGTGGAGGAGGAAGATTATAGAAGTTTCCTCCTCTTTCCGCTGTAAAAAATCGCTATCCATACAGGAGGTCTAGCCAAATGAACAAACAAACGATCCGTGATATTGACCTTAAAGGAAAAAAAGTATTTTGTCGTGTTGATTTCAACGTACCAATGAAGGATGGACAAGTAACGGATGAAACGCGTATTCGTGCTGCGATTCCAACAATCCAAGCATTAGTTGAACAAGGAGCAAAAGTCATTTTAGCTTCTCACCTTGGACGTCCAAAAGGCGAAGTGGTTGAAGAGCTACGTTTAACTCCAGTTGCTGCTCGTTTAAGTGAGTTACTTGGAAAAGACGTCAAAAAAGTAGACGAAGCTTATGGTTCAGAAGCACAAGCTGCTGCTGATTCTCTTGCAGAAGGCGATGTTTTACTACTTGAAAACGTTCGCTTTTATGCTGGTGAAGAAAAGAACGATCCTGAATTAGCAAAAGCATTTGCAGCACTTGCTGATGTATACGTAAATGATGCATTTGGTGCAGCTCACCGTGCTCATGCTTCAACAGAAGGAATTGCTCACCACTTACCAGCTGTTGCCGGTCTTTTAATGGAGAAAGAATTAGATGTTTTAGGTAAAGCACTATCAAACCCTGAGCGTCCATTCACAGCCATTATCGGTGGAGCAAAAGTAAAAGATAAAATCGGTGTCATCGATAATCTTTTAGACAAAGTAGACAACTTAATTATTGGTGGCGGACTTGCTTATACTTTCGTAAAAGCACTAGGTCATGAAGTTGGAAAATCATTGCTAGAAGAAGACAAAATTGATCTTGCTAAAACATTTATGGAAAAAGCAAAAGCAAACAACGTGAACTTCTACATGCCAGTAGATGTAACGGTTGCAGATGATTTTTCAAATGATGCAAACATCAAAGTAGTAAACATCGATGAAATTCCATCTGACTGGGAAGCGCTTGATATCGGACCAAAAACGATTGTTACATATCGTAAAGTCATTTCAGAATCAAAGCTTGTTATTTGGAACGGACCAATGGGAGTATTCGAATTAGAAGCATTTTCTAAAGGAACTCGTGGTGTAGGGGAAGCTCTTGCTGACAGTCAAGATACGTATTCTGTCATCGGTGGTGGAGATTCTGCTGCAGCGGTTGAGAAGTTTGGGATCGCAGGTAAAATGAGCCACATTTCAACAGGTGGCGGTGCGTCACTAGAATTCATGGAAGGCAAAGAGCTTCCAGGACTTGTCGCACTTAACGATAAATAATTATAGGGGAGAAAATCCCGTCTTAATCTAATAAAGAGGTGACAGACTATGCGTAAGCCAATTATTGCAGGTAACTGGAAAATGAACAAAACGCTTGGCGAAGCAAAGCAATTTGTTGAAGCGGTAAAAACAAGCGTTCCAGCGAACAGTGAAGTAGATGCTGTTGTTTGCGCTCCAGCTCTATTTTTAGAAAGTTTAGTTAGTGCAACAGAAGGCACAGACGTAAAAGTAGGTGCTCAAAATGTACACTTTGAAGAAAGTGGTGCATTCACAGGTGAAATTAGTCCAGTTGCTTTAGCAGATATGAACGTTGACTACGTCATCATTGGACACTCTGAGCGTCGTGAAATGTTTGCTGAAACGGATGAAACGGTGAACAAAAAAGTTCACGCATCATTCAAGCACAACTTAGTACCAATCATGTGCTGCGGTGAAACTGATGCTGAGCGTGAAGCTGGTAAAACGAACGATGTTGTAAAAGTACAAGTAGAAGCTGGTTTAGCTGGTCTAACAGAAGATCAAGTGAAAAACACAGTTATTGCTTATGAGCCAATTTGGGCAATCGGTACAGGCAAATCTTCTTCTGCAACAGATGCAAATGAAGTGTGCTCTTACATTCGTAAAGTGGTTGCAGAAGCATTTTCACCAGACGCAGCGGAAGCAGTTCGTATTCAGTATGGCGGCAGCGTGAAACCTGCAAACATTAAAGAATACATGGCTCAGTCTGATATCGACGGTGCACTAGTTGGTGGCGCGAGTCTTGAAGCTGATTCATTCCTTTCACTTTTGGAGGAAGGTAAATAATGAGTAAGAAACCAGTAGCTCTTATCATCCTTGACGGTTTTGCGATGAGAGATGAAGTAAAAGGGAATGC
This sequence comes from Halalkalibacter wakoensis JCM 9140, assembly GCF_000513095.1. Classification (GTDB taxonomy): domain Bacteria; phylum Bacillota; class Bacilli; order Bacillales; family Bacillaceae_D; genus Halalkalibacter; species Halalkalibacter wakoensis. Next base: position 11,273 of record NZ_BAUT01000069.1, on the reverse strand, counting down.
AGTAGCTCAAGCGAAGAAACCGAACTTTGATCGTTACTGGAACCAATACCCGCATGCAACTCTTGAAGCACAAGGGGAAGCGGTTGGTTTGCCAGAAGGTCAAATGGGGAATTCTGAAGTAGGGCATTTGAACATTGGTGCTGGCCGTATTGTTTATCAAAGCTTAACACGCGTGAATTTATCGATTCGCGAAGGCGACTTTTTTGAAAACGAAACATTTCATGCAGCGATGAACCATGTGAAAGAAAAGAAGAGCGCTCTTCATGTATATGGTCTTCTATCAGATGGTGGAATTCACAGTCACATTGAGCATTTGTTTGCACTACTTGAACTTGCGAAGCGTGAAAACGTCGAGAAAGTCTATGTTCACGGTTTCCTTGATGGACGTGATGTAGGTCCGACTTCAGCTGAAGTTTACATTCGAGCTCTTCAAAGCAAATTAGAAGATTTAGGTGTGGGAGAAATTGCTTCGATTCACGGACGTTACTATGCGATGGATCGCGACCGTCGCTGGGAGCGTGTGGAGAAGTCATACCGTGCAATGGTATACGGAGAAGGTCCAGCTTACACAAATCCTATTGATGTAGTGACAGATAACTACAAAAATGAGATTCATGATGAGTTCGTTATTCCTTCTGTTATAACAAAGGAAGACGGAACACCAGTTGGAACGGTTGGAGATGATGATGCAGTTATTTTCTTTAATTTCCGTCCGGACCGAGCAATTCAAATGTCTCAAGTTTTTACAAACGAAGACTTCCGTGGTTTTGACCGCGGGGACATGCATCCAAGAAATCTTCACTATGTATGCTTAACGAAATTTAGTGAAACCGTTGATGGATTTGTTGCGTTCAAACCAACCAATCTAGACAACACGCTTGGAGAAGTGTTATCACAACAAAACTACAAGCAGCTTCGCATAGCGGAGACAGAAAAATATCCACATGTCACGTTCTTCTTTAGTGGCGGACGTGAAGAGCCGTTCCCAGGTGAGGAACGAATTCTAATCGATTCACCAAAAGTAGCTACGTATGATTTGAAGCCTGAAATGAGTGCATACGAAGTAACGGACGCGTTGCTTGCAGACATTGAGGCGGATAAGCATGATGCGATTATTTTAAACTTTGCTAACCCTGACATGGTTGGACACTCAGGAATGCTTGAGCCGACCATCAAAGCGGTTGAAGCGGTTGATGAGTGCCTAGGAAAAGTCGTTGATGCGATTATCGCAAAAGGTGGCGCAGCTGTTATTACCGCTGATCACGGAAATGCAGATGAAGTCATCACGCTTGAAGATACGCCAATGACAGCTCACACAACAAACCGAGTACCAGTCATTGTGACGCAAGACGGAATTGAATTAAGCCAAGACGGAAAGCTTGCGGATTTGGCACCGACTGTTTTAACACTTCTAGGTGGAAAACAACCTGAAGAGATGACAGGTGTTTCATTAATTAAAAAATAATTTTTTTAGCAGGAATTGCTGAAAAACAATTGAATTACAATACGTTTGACTGCATGAAAAAACAAATTTTAACCGAAAATAAATTGATAAATTTTAAGGAGTGACTTTACAATGACAATGATTACAGATGTTTATGCTCGCGAAGTATTAGATTCTCGTGGTAATCCAACAGTTGAAGTAGAAGTATACCTTGAGTCAGGTGCAATGGGACGCGCGTTAGTACCAAGTGGTGCGTCTACTGGTGAGTACGAAGCAGTAGAATTACGTGATGGTGGAGAGCGTTACATGGGCAAAGGAGTTCTTCAAGCAGTAGATAACGTAAATGAAGTTATCGCTCCTGAGCTAATCGGTTTCGACGCTTTAGATCAACTTGGCATTGACCAATTAATGATCGACCTTGATGGAACGGAGAACAAAAGCAAATTAGGTGCAAATGCAATTCTTGGTGTATCTATGGCTGTCGCTCATGCTGCTGCTGATGCTCTTGGTTTACCTTTATATGTATACCTTGGCGGATTCAACGCGAAGCAACTTCCAGTACCAATGATGAACATCATCAATGGTGGAGAGCACGCTGATAACAACGTTGATATCCAAGAATTCATGGTTATGCCAGTAGGTGCTGAAAACTTCCACGAAGCTCTTCGTATGGGTGCGGAAATTTTCCACAACTTAAAATCTGTACTTAAATCAAAAGGCTACAACACAGCTGTAGGTGATGAAGGTGGATTCGCTCCAAACCTTTCTTCAAACGAAGAAGCTCTTTCTACAATCATCGAAGCAATCGAAAAAGCTGGTTTCAAGCCAGGTGAAGAAGTTCAACTTGCTATGGACGTTGCAGCTTCTGAAATCTACAACAAAGAAGATGGAAAGTACCACTTAACTGGTGAAGGCAAGAGCCTTACATCTGAAGAAATGGTTACATTCTACGAAGATCTTTGCTCAAAATACCCAATCATCTCAATTGAAGATGGTTTAGATGAAAACGACTGGGATGGTTTCAAACTTTTAACTGAAAAGCTTGGCGGTAAAGTTCAACTTGTTGGTGACGACTTGTTTGTTACAAACACAACAAAACTTGCTGAAGGTATTGAAAAAGGAATTGGTAACTCAATCCTAATTAAAGTGAACCAAATCGGTACATTAACAGAAACATTTGAAGCAATCGAAATGGCGAAGCGCGCTGGTTACACAGCAGTTATCTCTCACCGTTCTGGTGAAACAGAAGATGCAACAATCGCTGACATCGCTGTTGCAACAAACGCTGGTCAAATCAAAACAGGTGCTCCATCTCGTACAGACCGTGTGGCGAAGTACAACCAACTTCTTCGCATCGAAGACGAGCTAGCTAACGTAGCAACTTACGGCGGCTTAAAAGCATTCTATAACTTGAAAAAATAAGCAATAAGAAAACCGTACCTCTGATGTAGAGGTACGGTTTTTTGAATATCGCTCCAATTACTGCTCCAGACATACCTTCGCTAGTGAGTGTATCAATATTTTTTTCACTTAGATAAAACCTATTGTCCGAGGCTCGTTCCATTACGCTCCAGCAACTCGCTTTCCGCGGGAAGGTGTCGAGCCTCCTCGGCTGCGCCTGTGGGGTCTCGACCTTACCTCTATTTCCCGCAGGAGTCGAGTGGCTTGCGCTTCATTACACTTAGAGGGAAAATGAATTACAGCTTTACCAATGAATTTAAAAAATAAGAGAATGCTCTTAACTAGCGTAGGGCAAACACGTAGACAATCACTATTTTTTGCTTCTATATTATTACGGGACTGGCTTTGTGTTCATGCTGATCATCTTGATCATTTGAATAACTAAGCTGCTCTTTATTATCTCCTTTTCAAAGGCATATTAATTTTAACCCACTTTAGTATGAATCAAAAATCAACAAGTTCATTGACATGAGGAAGCAAATTATCTTTAATTACAACCAGTTCATAAATTCCCATATATGGACTAAGTGTTATTGTTTCTTCATTTGATAAGGAATGAGGAGTTTATCTGTCCAATTTGAAATGACAAATACCGAATTCATAACGAATCGAATTTTATTTTAAAGAGGTTCTTTTCGGAAGCATTAATGTACAATTGGCATTAGATATGTATAAAGTGGAATGGAGCGGAAGGCACTTGACTCCTGCGGGAATAGAGGGAAAGGCAAGACCTCACAGACGGAACGTCGTGGTGGGGGCTTGGCTTCCTCCCCGCGGAAAGCAAGTGCCTGCAGCGCAATGGAACGGAGGGTTAAGGAAAAGTGAAAAGTATACGAAGACGGTATTAAAAAATAAATCATTTAGATTTTTATATGACTAATTTTTATGAATGAATTCCCGCTGTTACGTCAAGTCAGAAAAGTCATTCATCCCGCCCTTAAATCGTCCATTCATCATGAATAATGCCAACAAGATACCATTTCCCATCTTGCTCTTCTAACACAATTCGTAGGCTTCGCCAGTCCATTCCTTCATACTCTTCTTCAAAGCCGGAAAAATAATAATCTACTATATCAGCATCAGGATAGATCTCATCACTGTTATCAATCATCATGCCGTCGCCTAACCGCTCATTCACCGCGGTTTCCTCTGCATTTGCATAATCGTGGTCATACACAAAACGGTCGTAGTAGTCACGGAATGTTTTTTCAATTGGATGACCGCTGCCGTCAAAGTAACCCCAATGATACACGGTCTCATCTTCCCAAACTTCTACGAGTTGTTCTGCAAACAGTACTTTATCCTCATCCACATTGATATGTCCATAAGGTGAGAACCGCACCCCTTTTGTTGGATGAACATAGTCAGCTAATGCTTCCATCTCTTGATCTCTTAACAAAGTAACAATGTGATCGGCGGTTTCTTCTAACCCCATTTCTTTTTTGGCTCATCCTCATTTGCAGAATTACCTTCATCAGGATGCTCAATATCCTCAATAGCTTCAGTAGGCTCTTCTTGAACGGGCTCTTGCACGTCTGTCTCAGCACAGCTCGCTAACAGAATAGCTGTAAAAAAGATAAATAAATATTTCATATAAAACCCCTCCTTCTAGTCTCTCTAATAACACTTTACCCACATAAAACGAATTTAAAAGTAAGTAGTAGAGAAAAGAGTCCATTTCGACCTTGAATAATAATTATGTGAGATAACGTAACTGTTTTTCCCACGAATCGACCGATTTATCTTACTCTTAGCCTATATAGATTGGTATTAATTAGCATTTGATTTGTTAAAAACTCTAACAAAAGGGGAAGCCGCGGATGACAACAAAACTAATTGATTTATCACAAGAGATCTACCAAGGAATGCCTTGTTTGTCCACGCAACAGCAAACGGTCATTTTTCAAAATATATCACATGATGTGACGAAGCAGAAATTAGGCTTCGAATTTGCCACCAATGGTTTGATTTTAAATGAGCACGTTCCAACTCATAGTGATGCTATTTATGAATATGATCCAGAGGGTCAGACGATTGATGAGATGGATCTAGACTCTTTTTACGGTCCTGCAATTTGTTTAGACGTATCGACTATTCCAGCTGAGAAATTCATTACAAAACGGGACTTAAAAGAGGCAATGAAAGCTTCCAGTCAAAAAATTGAAGAAGGGGATATTGTGTTGTTGCATACAGGGCATTATGAACGTTCATACGGAACGGAAGAATGGTTTACCTCTCATACTGGCTTGAATTATCAAGCGGCAAAATGGCTTGCAGAACTCGGAGTCAAAAACATCGGCGTGGATGCACCTTCGATTGATCAATCAAATGATCGGAAATTTTCAGGTCATCGCATCTGCGAGAATACCAAATTACGAACACAGAAAATTTATGCAACCTTGAAAAAATTGTCAATCAACGCTTTTTGTATATTGGACTTCCTTTAAAAATTCGTAACGGAACCGGCTCTCCTATCCGAGCAGTGGCGTTATTAGTAGAATAAAAAATAACCAAAAAACAGTCATGATTTTAGTTAAAGTGAATGTCGACTTTTCTAACAATCAAAACTGTTTTTTATTTTGAAAAAGAGCTTTTTACTAGGGAGTAAATGCTTACAAGTAGAACGTCCAAAACCTTTGAAAGACGAAAGATAAATTGTTCAATTATAACAAAAGTACAAATTGATATCAGCCTTTTTTAAAAAAATGGTTTTAAAAAAGATGTAAGATAACCTAACTATAATCAACAAAAAAGTCAAAATTTCCATTAGTCTATCCATATATTCGAATTATCTAAAAATTATAGAAATTTTTGTGGAATGTAACTAGTGACTATAAGAAATAACGACGGATAAGGAGTGGGGAAATGAAGAAAGGCAATATTAATGAAATTGGGATGAACATTCAGACGGGGTCAAGTATACCGAACAAAAACAAAGGTGGTGCCAAGCATGTCTAGAGAAGCCGTGAATAGCAGTCAAGTTGTCGTAAACAATCCAGCCGTAACAGCCGTCAGCAAAAAAAGCAGTGAATGGATGAAAAAAGTCTTTCCACCAGTAATCGCGTTGATTGGGTTCATCGTTTTTTGGCAGGTTATTGTCACATTAATTGGAACCCCTCATTATATTTTACCTAAACCGACTGATATTTTTAATGCTGCGGTCTCCAATTGGAGCAATTTATCAACCGCCCTAACGACAACCATTATTAGTGCTGTTTCTGGTTTCGTATTAAGTGTCATAGGAGGAATTGGTGTTGCCGTTTTAATGGCAAGCTCCAAACTGGTTGAGAGAAGTTTTTATCCTTATGCAATCATTTTGCAAACCATTCCGGTTGTTGCGATTGCGCCAATCATTGTCATTTGGTTTGGTTCAGGCATGAATGCCATCGTGATTATTGCCTTTACGATCGGGTTTTTCCCGATGTTGTCCAATACGCTTATTGGTTTAAATGCAACGGATCATAATATGAAAAATTTATTTTACTTATATAACGCTTCTAAATGGCAGGTTATGTGGAAGCTTCGTTTTCCAGCAGCATTGCCTTATATTATTGCAGGTGCAAAAATTTCGTGTACGTTAGCGGTTGTCGGGGCCATTGTTGGTGAGTACATTGCCGGTGTTGGTGGTGGAGCTGGTGGATTAGGATATGCGATTACAGTCGCAGCTTCACGATTGCAAACTCCTTACTTATTTGCATTAGGTTTATCAGCAGCTGTCCTTGGTATTGCGTTCTTCTTGATTGTAAGCTACGTTTCAAGATTATTCTTAGGATCTTGGCATGAGTCAGAAATGGAACAAGAATAAAAGATGGTGATAGGAAGGGGAATGAAACATGCAAACAGCTACTCTTGAGACGAAAGAAGCGTTAGTTGAAAAAAAATCGATGTTGCGGATTAACAACGTTAGCAAAATATACAATGGTTCAATCACAGCACTTAGTGAAGTAAGTCTTGATATACCAGAAGGGGAATTTGTCTCATTTGTTGGGCCTTCCGGTTGTGGGAAGTCAACGATTTTTAAAATCATTGCTGGGTTAAGTGATCCAACATCAGGCAAGGTCGAAATGATCAGTCCTGATAAAAAAGAAACAGTGATGGACCGAAATGAAGTGGGATTTGTCTTTCAACATGCGACATTATTACCATGGAAATCAGTATTAGATAATGTCTCGCTTCCTCTTGAATTAAAAGGCGTGTCCAAAAAAGAACGTCATGAACGAGGAAAAGAAGTGCTTGAAATGGTTGGTTTAAAGGGGTATGAAAAGGCTCTACCACGTCAATTGTCAGGTGGAATGCAGATGAGGGTATCCATTGCTAGGTCCCTTATTGCCAAACCGAAACTACTACTAATGGATGAGCCTTTTGGGGCACTTGATGAAATGACGAGACAAAATTTACATTATGAGCTCCTTAAAATCTGGGAAAAAACAGGCATGACTGTTTTGTTTATCACGCATAATGTTTTTGAATCGGTCTTTCTTTCAACGAAAATAGCTGTAATGAGTGCGAGACCAGGAAGAATTACGGATGTTCATGAAGTTCCCCCTTATGATCGAAATGAGACATTCCGGAGTACACCAGAGTTTAGTCATTTAGTTGGGGAAATATCTAAAGGATTGCAACATTAAAAGCGAAGGCTGTTGAGTGGGAGATTCCTCTCAACAGCTTTTTTTGTTATGTTTGTTAGATTTTCTTCTGTCATCAGGAAAATTAAATTTTTTTATTGATGAAGTGAGGCCTCGTGTAGCAGTGTATGTAGTGCTAGTAAGCAACCAAGAAAAGAAAAAGAAAACATAAAAAAGGTGTTAAGAAATCTTACTAATTTCAACAAAATTCACACTATTTCTATTACTCTTACGATGTATTAGTTGAAAGGTTCATATGCTTGAGAGGAGATGGTGATCGGGAATGAATGAGAGATTCCTAGAGAAGCTGCGTAGCACAGTTGAGGTAGAAGATGTGATTGTAGAAAAAGAGACCATTAGCAAACTATCAAAGGATTATTATTGGTATTCTCCGGTTTTAGATGCTGAGCTTCGTGACAAGGAAGCGGACTATGTCGTGATACCAGACACACATGAAAAGGTGAAAAATGTATTGCAGCTTGCTGTTGAGGAAAAAGTTCCCGTCACTTTGAGAGGAGCTGGAACAGGTAATTATGGCCAAGCGATCCCGATGAATGGGGGACTAGTCGTTGATTTAAGCAAATTGAATCAAGTGATCAAAATTGCTGATGGGTTTGTCACTGTTCAAGCTGGCATGCGCATTCGAGATTTAGAAAAGCAACTTCATGTGACAGATCAAGAGTTAACGATTTATCCGTCAACGTTTGTGAAGGCAACGATTGGTGGATTTATAGCGGGAGGATCTGGTGGCATTGGCTCGGTAACTTGGGGGAACTTATGGGATGGAAATGTTCTTAGTGCAAAGGTCTTAACGATGAATGACACGGTTACAGAGTTAGTGCTTGAAGGGGAGGAATTGTTAGATTACATCCATAGTTACGGAACGACGGGAATTATTACAGAAGTAACGATTCCGATCAAGCAACAGACAAAATGGGTTCAAGAATTGATTGGATTTGACCATCTACATGAAGCATTAGCCTTTTCCAAATCAATTGCAGAAGCAACAAGATGGAAAAAGAGGCTCGTATCGGTTGTAGAAGCACCTATCCCACTTTTTTTAGACCGTTGAAAAAGGCGTTACAAGGTTATGATGGGCATGCTGTCTTACTGGAAATTGCAGAGGAAAATCATTACCGTTTGCAAGAGCATGCGTTAACGTTTAACGGCAAGAGCCTATACACAGTCGGAGCTGAATCGTACCGAAAAGGAATTGGCATTAGCGACTTTACATGGAACCATACAACGCTTTGGGCTTTAAAAGCTGATAAGAAATGGACGTATTTGCAAAATTTCTTTTCTCTAGATCATGTTCAAAAACAAATTGGTCTTATTAAAGAACAGTTTGGCGATGAGGTCCTCATTCATATTGAATGGTTACGAGATCGAGGAAGTCTAGTTCCAGCGGGGCTACCACTCGTAAAATACGAATCAAAAGAAAGGTTGTATGAGATCATCGAGTTTTTTAATGAGATTGGAGCATCGGTAAATGATCCACATACGTATTTACTTGGTGCTGGAGGCTGGGATTTGCAGCTAGAATCGATTGCTAACAAAAAGAAAGAGAATGATCCATATAATCTATTGAATCAAGAAAAAATGCCAACACAAGATGCAATAAAACAAATGGTTAACTAACAAATAAAAAAATAGGGGGTTTAACAATTGATGAAAAAACACGCGCACTCGTTTTTGTTTTTACTCATGCTATCCATGCTTTTGCTACTTACTGCTTGTGGAGGTTCAACGGAAGAGGCTACATCTGGTGAAGCAGAGCCGGTAGATGAGCCAACTGAAGTAGATGAGGAAGTTGAAGAGGAAGAAGCGGTTACCGAGCTTTTTGAAATCAAGCAAATTACAAGTTGGTTCCCGCAAGTTGAAAATGCTGGTCAATATTATGCAGCGATGGAAGGGTTCTATGAAGAGGCTGGGTTAGAGATGACGACAGAGCCAGGCGGTCCACAAGTTTCTTCGATTTCCATTGTTTCATCAGGAAGTGCGCAAATTGGGATGGCGCAAGCGGATCAAGTGTTATATGCCATTAACGAAGGAATCCCGTTAGTTGCTTTCTTTGCCAATTTCCAAAAGACTCCACAAGGCATCATGTTCCATGCCGATCAACCAATTGAAACATACGATGATTTAGCGGATGGATATGAAATTTATACAGCAGCAGGAGCTGGGTATTGGGAGTTTTTAGTGAGTCAATTTGAGATTGAAGCAGATCAAAACCGCGTGTATACAGGTGATAGCTCAGCGTTTGTTTCAAATGAAAAAGCAGCCTCTCAAATGTATGTGACATCAGAGCCGTTTTATCTTGCTGAACAAGGAGTCGAAACAGGTCATTTACTGATTGCTGATTCTGGCTACTCCCCATATGGAGACGTTCTATTTACGACAAAAGCCTTTATGGAAGAACATCCAGAGGTGATTCAAGCTTACGTAGACGCCATTACAAAAGGATGGGAAGCGTTTAAAGAAGATCCAGCAAAAGTCTATGACTATATTATCGAGCTAGAACCAGAGAAGACAGTTGACCAAATGGAATACGCAACTGAGCAAATGCAAGAGCTTGTCTTTGGCGGTGATGCCGAGGAGAACGGTGTTGGGTATATGAGTACAGAGCGTTGGGAAGAGTTAATTGGTCAGTTGGTTGAACTAGGATTACTAGATTCTGAGATCCCAGCAGAAGACGTTTTTACAACAGAGTTCCTTAACTAAAGCAAGGAGGCTTACATCGTGAATCGGTACAAAAGCAAAGCGTGGCAAGAGTGTTTCTTGCCGCGCTTATCAAAAAAAGAAATCGCTGAACTAGACAAGGAAAAAGGGGTACTCGTCTTGCCAGTCGGGGCGGTTGAACAGCACGGTCCGCATTTGCCTGTTTACACAGATACGTTAATTGCAGAAGGACTGTTATCAGCTGCTTTTCAGCTGTTATCTCAAGAATACCAAGTATGGATGCTTCCGCCACTTTCATACGGCAAAAGCACGGAGCACCTTGGTCACCCAGGGACGATGACGTTATCAGCTACTACCTTGCAGCAAGTCATTCTCGACATTGGCAAAAGTGCAAAAGCTAGTGGTTTCAGGCGGATTGTGTTATTTAACACACACGGAGGCAATATCGATTTATTAAACATGGTTGCGCGCGAGCTTCGAATTGAAACAGGTTTAATGGTGTTTCGTATGAATGCAATGGATTTTCGCTCTGAATTGACATCGATGTTTTCAGAGAAAGAGCTAACATATGGCATTCACGGTGGTGATGTCGAAACATCACTCGTGCTCGCGATTGAGGAAGGCTGGGTTGATATGGAGCTTGCTCCAACTGAATTTTACCACCAAGAGTTGTTGGATATAAAAGGTGGCCCATTTGCAGCTTGGGTAATTGATGATTTATCTGAATCAGGCATCTCCGGAAATGCAAAAGCTGCTACGAAGGAAAAAGGAGAAGAAGTCATTTCAAGATTAAGCAAGAAAATTGCTGAAACACTTGCAGCAATGAGTGAGTTTGAAATGGAAAGCTTTCAACAAAAGCCAACCGTCAAATCAACGTAAGGTAGTGAAACGCAAACAAAAGGTAGGGTTGTGAATCCTACCTTTTTTAATAGGACTCTTTTCGCAAGGAGTGTTGTAGAAAGGTTAATTCTCAAAGTGAAATGAAGCGGAAGCCACTTGCCCCTACCTCTAATTGAAGCTACTGAAAAAGTGCTCGTTTACTTCGGACTTAAAAGGGAGCTTTG
>NZ_BAUT01000070.1 GCF_000513095.1 Halalkalibacter wakoensis JCM 9140 | reverse complement strand
ATTCTTGTCCGAACTCGCACCTTCTTCGGACAACTTTCTCCTTCTTCCCTTCATTCTTGTCCGAACTTATCCCCTCTTCGGACAAAACCCCACTCTATTCCCTTAATCCTGTCCGAACGCCCATTCCTTCTTCTTCGTAAACTAGTAACTAATTCTCTTTTTACAAATCCTTAAAATTATTTCTGTCTATATCAACATTTCCCTAGTCTTCCCGAATTTCCGCTTAACTAGAAGTAAAATAGGGAACGTTACTGAATAAAAGGAGTGATGGTGCAATGAAATATGTCATTATTGGTGGAGATGCTGCTGGCATGAGTGCTGCCATGCAAATCGTTCGTCATGATGAGAAAGCGGAAGTCACAACACTTGAAATGGGAGAGGTCTACTCATATGCTCAGTGCGGTCTCCCTTATGTTGTTGGTGGTGCGATTGATTCATTTGACTCTTTAATTGCTCGCTCGATTGAGACGTTTCGTGATAAATACGGGATCGATGCACGAGTCAACCATGAGGTAAAAGCTGTTGACGTGGATAAGAAACTCGTTTCTGGTGATGGGTTTGAACTTCCTTACGACAAGTTGTTAGTAGCAACTGGCGCTAGTCCTATTGTTCCACCGTGGGATGGCGTCGATTTAAAAGGAATTCATACGGTCAAAACAATTCCTGATACGAAAGCCCTCATAGAAGATCTAAAAGGCGCATCTAAAATTGCTGTTATCGGCGGAGGGTATATCGGTCTGGAAATGGCCGAGAATTTTGTGGAGATCGGAAAAGAAGTAACGATGATTGAACGCAATCCTCGATTAGCCGGCATTTTTGATCAAGAGTTTAGTGAAAAAGTTGGCGAGGAAGCTGTTAAACATGGGATTGAGCTTCGTTTTAATGAATCCGTTGAGGGGTTTGAAGGTAGCCAGATGGACAGGTTACTCATGTGCTGACTGATAAAGGCCAGCTTGATGCAGACCTTGTCGTGATCGCTATAGGAGTTAAGCCGAATACGAGCTTTCTCAACGGAACAGGAATTCATTTATTTACAAACGGCGCAATCAAAGTGAACTCTTTTATGGAGACAAATATTAAGGATGTGTACGCAGCTGGTGATTGCGCGACCCAGTACCATCGAATCAAAGAGCGAGATGACTATATCCCACTTGGCACTCATGCCAATAAACAAGGGCGACTAGCTGGTAAAGCAATGGTTGGAGCTCCTAGGCCTTTCCAAGGAATCGTTGGAACGTCCATTATTAAGTTTTTTGATTTATCTTTAGGGAGGACCGGATTGTCAGAAGCAGAAATTGAAGCGCAAGGATATCCATATGAGACGATTAGCGCTACACTTCCTCATATTGCTGGTTACTATCCTGAACCGAAAAACCTTCATATTCGTATGAGCTATCATACAGAAACAGAACAGCTGCTAGGTGCGCAAGTGATCGGAGAGGCTGGCGTCGATAAACGTATTGATGTACTTGCAACCGCGCTTTTTCATCATATGCGCGTATCTGAACTTGAGGATCTAGACCTTGCCTATGCCCCGCCTTATAACGGAGTGTGGGACCCGATTCAACGAACAGCACGGAGGTTGTGAGCAACTTGTTACAGAACCTTTTCTCATTAAGCCACTATAAATCTTTTTAGTGGCTTTCGTTTTGGGTTTCATTCCATGATTGACCTAACCTCCAAATTCCTACACTCTCCAGGCCTTCATCCCTTCCAAAAATCCATCCTTCCCCCGCTAAACAAAAAAGAACGCCTCTCTAGGCGTTCCGATCACGAACATGCACTTCGTATCTTGGTACTTCACGAAGTAATGCTCGACGTAATTTTTTCATTTCTTTTTCTTTATCTTCATCATTCATATCAGCACGTGGTGCGACATTGACAAATGCATGATGCCCAGCAATGATTACCATTCCTGCATCCATGCCGTGCTCTTCGACGATATGATGAATAAGCTCTTGGTCATTTCCAAGATGTCTTCGTTCTCGGTGTAATGACTTAAAGCTCGTTCCTGTGTTAATTTCACCAGGATGTTGATAGGCCGGTGGTTGACGATACAAACTGCCGTAATTGACTGGACCTGGTCCAAGTAAACCGTAACCTACTTGTTCAGCATCTGGCGTTCTAGCTCAGGGTTGTTGTGTGTTACCGCATTTCCATAGGCTTGAGGCGGTTGTGGGTCCTCTCCACATCCTGTCACTAAGAAAAGTCCCGCTGCTATACAGCTTATCCATTTTTTGTTCATGTCCGAAGCACCTCCATGCTCACCTAAAATGGGCTGCATGATTAGTATGTCCGGACAATTGGCTATTGTGCCTGTTAGATTTGACCAGACTTCATTTCTACCCCTGGAAGGAGGGACGGCTTATGTGGTACTTCATGACAATGGCGACAACGCGGCTTATGTGGTACTTCATGACAATGGCGACAACGCGGCTCATACGATTCTGATGCGCCAACAAGAATGACTGGATCATTATAGGAAGCTGGTCTCCCATCAATCAAACGCTGGGTGCGGCTTGCCGGTGATCCGCAAGACGGGCATACCGCTTGAAGCTTCGTCACTTCCTCGCTAATGCCATCAACCGTTCAATCGGACCAAATGGCTCGCCACGGAAATCTTGATCAAGACCTGCGCAAATGACGCGCTTCCCGTTATTAGCAAGCTCGTCGACAACCGATAAGATACCCGGGTCAAAAAATTGCACTTCGTCAATGGCCACAACCTGTGTTTCTTCGTTTACAAGGTCTAAAATATCAATTGCATATTTAACAGGGGTTGCAACGACTTTCGTACCGTTATGGGAAACCACTTCTTCCTCACTATAACGATTATCCAATTCTGGTTTAAAGACTTGGACAATTAGCTTTCCAAAACTTACGCGGCGAACGCGTCTAATGAGTTCCTCTGACTTGCCGGAAAACATGCTTCCGCAAATGACTTCAATCCAGCCTTCTTGTTTCATCACGTACATTCTTTTTCCCCACCTTACAACTTAAATGTATCCTCTATGTGAACGGAATGATCCGTATTTTACTTAGTATGTGCAAAAAAAACAGGCAAGAGCTGTGCGCTTGCCTGTTAATTTATTAAGTTTTACTTCATGTTGTATTTCTTCTTGAACTTGTCTACACGGCCACCAACATCGTTAAGCTTCTGCTTACCAGTGTAGAATGGGTGAGAATCCGAGCTAACCTCAACCTTTAGAAGTGGGTATGTGTTACCATCTTCCCATTCGATTGTTTCAGCTGATCCTTTTGTAGAACCAGATAGAAACTTAAAGCCTGTGCTTGTATCTTGGAAAACCACTTTTTGGTAATTAGGGTGAATTCCTTGTTTCATTTCTTTCATCTCCTTTTGCCCTGAATCTCTTCGAAACAGAGTTAGTCTAAATCACACATGACGAAATTATATCAAGTTGATGCACAAAAAGCAACTGTATAGGCAAAGAAAAAACTTCACATCAAAAGGAAGCGGTACCTTATTCTTACAAATAAGCTATGATCTCTTTCCTTTTCCCGTCATTTCCTTTTCCATTGCTTCGAAGAATTCTACATTTGTTTTTGTTTCTTTTACTCGTTTGATAAAATGATCGACAAATTCTGGTGTATCGCTCATTGTTTTGCGAATCGCCCATAACTTTTCTAACTGACTTTTTGGCATAAGCAATTCTTCTTTACGTGTACCAGAGCGACGGATGTCAATGGATGGGAAGATTCGGCGTTCAGAAAGTTTGCGATCAAGATGCAATTCCATGTTTCCTGTTCCTTTAAATTCCTCGTAAATGACATCGTCCATTCTAGATCCCGTTTCAACTAAAGCGGTTGCTAAAATCGTTAAACTTCCACCCTCTTCAATGTTTCGCGCTGCTCCAAAGAAACGCTTTGGACGGTGGAACGCAGCTGGATCAATCCCCCCAGATAGTGTACGACCGCTCGGTGGAATAACAAGGTTATAAGCACGAGCTAAACGAGTTATACTATCCATTAAAATAACAACATCTTTTTTATGTTCCACAAGTCTCATCGCACGCTCAAGCACAAGCTCGGCAACTTTGATGTGATTTTCAGGAACTTCATCGAATGTTGAACTAACCACTTCGGCTTTAACGGAGCGCTCGATATCGGTTACTTCCTCTGGACGCTCATCAATTAAAAGAACGATAAGCTCAACATCTGGGTGATTTTCAGCAATGCTGTTAGCCACTTCTTTCATTAAAGATGTTTTCCCGGCTTTAGGAGGTGCAACGATCAACCCACGTTGTCCAAACCCTACAGGGGAAATCATGTCAATGATACGAGAAGACACTCGTCCTGGCGCTGTTTCAAGCTCAATTTTTTGTTCCGGATAAAGTGGAGTTAATGCTGGAAAATAAGGACGATCTCTTGATGTTTCCGGTGCATCTCCATTAACCGCTTCAACGTGAAGAAGTCCGTGATAACGTTCGTTTTCCTTCGGAGGCCTTACTTTTCCTGAAACTTTGTCACCATTTCTCAAATCAAAACGGCGAATTTGCGATGCAGAGATATAAATGTCTTCTGAGCTAGGCATGTAATTAATCGGTCTTAAAAAACCAAAGCCTTCCGATTGAATGATTTCAAGGACGCCTTCCATAAACATCAGACCATCTTTTTCTGCTTGACCTTTTAAAATAGCAAATACTAGCTCTTTTTTTGTTAACTTACTATAATAAGAAACTTTGTATTCCTTGGCCAATTCATAAAGCTCTTTTAGCTTCATATTTTCTAATTCGGAGATATTCACTCCCATTGTGAGAACACCACACTTCTATAAAATATAAATCTCTAGAGTCGACAAAAAATACGCATAGAGATTGTTTTTCAAAAGTAATTTATGCATAGGAAAAAAACTTACAAAATCCTCTTGTACTTTAAACTTTAGAGATTGATCATAAAGTGTAAAGGAAAGAACGAGGTCTCTGGAGATAAAAAGAGGTGAAAGGATAGCCTGAAATCGAACATATATACTATTTTAACCACAATCTTAAAAAATATTCAATAAAAATGCTCAAGGTATTTAAATTAGACAATCAAAGGAAACTGGGCATAGCTCAGTTTCCTTCCAAATTGTTTTAACGTATCACTAAATCTGGTTTCTTTTTCATGCTATGTTTGCCATCAACGAAACGAACTGTTCCTGACTTCGCACGCATAACAAGTGATTGAGTGGTTGCAGACGAACCATGATAGCGAACACCTTTTAGAAGCTCCCCATCCGTTACACCAGTAGCTGCAAATATACAATCATCCCCAGAAACAAGATCGTCCATGCGAAGTACTTTATTGACATTTTCTATGCCCATTTTCGTACAACGCGCTAACTCTTCTTCATTTGCTGGGAGAAGTTTACCTTGAAGTTCGCCGCCCAAACATTTTAGACCCACTGCAGCGATGACCCCTTCAGGAGCCCCGCCTGAACCAAGCATAATATCAACTCCTGTATCACCAAAAGCTGTATTAATTGCTGCTGCGACATCCCCGTCTGATAGAAGCTTGATTCTAGCACCCGCTTGACGGATGTCATGAATCATCTTCTCATGACGTTCACGGTTTAATATCGAAACAACGAGATCCTCAACATCTTTGCCTTTTGCTTGGGCAACGGCTTTTAAGTTATCTAGAATCGGAGCGTCAATATCCACTTTTCCAACAGCTTCTGGGCCGACAGCAATTTTATCCATGTACATGTCTGGAGCATGCAAGAGATTTCCGTGATCGGCAATGGCTAAGACCGCTAGTGCATTCCACTGTCCAGATGCGACGATGTTTGTACCCTCCAAAGGATCAACAGCAACATCGACTCTAGAACCATAGCCGTTGCCTAGCTTCTCACCGATGTAAAGCATTGGAGCCTCATCCATTTCTCCTTCACCGATGACCACAGTCCCTTTCATGGGAATCGTATCAAATACGTCACGCATCGCCTCTGTTGCAGCACGATCGGCTTCGTCTTTGTTTCCTCGCCCCATCCAACGACCGGAGGCTAATGCAGCAGCTTCTGTTACGCGAACTAACTCCATTGACAAACTTCTCTCCATGTTTCTCCCCCCAAGGTTTAACTGTTAACTTGGTCTAACTCTTGTTCGGTCAGCTTTTCTCTCCAGATTTTCGCACCAAGGCCGATTAGTTTTTCTTCCAAGTTCGCATATCCTCGGTCAATGTGCTCCAAGCCGGAAATTTCGGTTACACCTTCTGCTAAAAGCCCAGCAACGACAAGTGCTGCTCCAGCTCGCAAGTCACTAGCTCGAACTTTAGCACCTTGTAACTGAGTTTTTCCATTAATAATAGCAGAGCGTCCTTCTACTTTTACATTGGCACCCATTCTTCTAAGCTCGTCTATATGTTTAAAACGTGCGTTATAGATGGTATCCGTGACAATGCTTGTACCTTCAGCTTGCGTTAGTAAACTGGTAAAAGGCTGTTGAAGATCTGTTGGGAAGCCAGGATAAACAAGCGTTTTGATGTCTACCCCTTTCTTCTCATGAGTGTTATGTATTAATAACTTATCATCAGACACTTCAATGTTTACACCCATTTCTCTTAATTTCGCAATGAGAGATTCGACATGGTAAGGAATAATATTATCAATGATCACTTTTTGACCCATTGCTGCTGCTAAAATCATATAAGTACCTGCTTCAATTCGATCTGGAATAATCGAATGTCTGCACCCTTTTAATGATTCAACACCATCAATTCGGATAACATTGGTTCCTGCTCCTTTAATCTTTGCTCCCATGCTTGTTAAAAGAGTTGCAACATCAATGATTTCGGGCTCTTTTGCTGCATTTTCAATGATGGTTTGTCCTTTTGCTTTTACAGCTGCAAGCATAATATTTATGGTTGCACCTACACTAACCACATCTAGATAAATACGGGCACCGCGAAGCTCGTCAGCACGTAAGTAAATCGCACCTTGTTCGTTCGTTACTTTTGCACCTAGTGCTTCAAACCCTTTTATATGCTGATCAATTGGTCTAGGTCCTAAATTACACCCACCCGGAAGACCAATGACTGCTTTTTTAAATTTCCCTAACATGGCCCCCATTAAATAATAAGAAGCACGTAGTTTTTTTACACGTCCGTTTGGGAGAGGCATTGCAATCATTGACTCTGGATGAACGACCATTTCATTTTCTGTAAGCTCGACTTTTCCACCAATCTCTTCAAGCAATTCACCAAGAAGATGAACGTCCGAAATTTCTGGTAAATTGTCAATTGTTACTTTTGAATCTGCTAAAATAGCTGCCGGTATTAATGCAACCGCACTATTTTTCGCACCACTAATTTGTACCGTACCTTCAAGCGGATGTCCGCCTTCAATCATTAATTTATCCATAACCGCATCCCTTCCGTTGTTGCATTCTAAAAAGACACAATTTCACTCTATCTTCCATTATAACCACATCAAAGAAAATGTAACGAGGTTTTCTTTGTCTGATTGTAGAAGAATTTAGAGAAAAATGCTAGTTAGGAGGGACATCACCTTTTATCGGTTGTTCCAATCTGCTAAAAACTTCTCAATTCCTTGATCTGTTAATGGGTGTTTAGAAAGCTGTTGAATAACGTTAAATGGAATAGTTGCAATATGTGCTCCGCGACGAGCTGCTTCTGATACATGAACTGGGTGGCGAACAGATGCTGCAATGATTTCCGTTGGGATTTCATGAACATCAAAGATCTCAGCAATTTCAGAAATAAGCTCTAATCCATTTTGACCGATGTCATCAAGTCTTCCTAGGAATGGTGATACATACGTTGCTCCTGCACGTGCTGCAAGCAATGCTTGTACACCTGAGAAGATTAACGTTACATTTGTTTTAATTCCAGCTTGAGAAAACGCATGAACGGCTTTTAAGCTTCTGTTGTCATTGGAACTTTTACCGTAATGTTTGGAGCGATCGCTGCAAGTTCTTTTCCTTCTTTGATCATTCCTTCTGCATCAAGAGCAATAACCTCTGCACTAACAGAGTCTTCTGTTACAACAGACGTAATTTCACGTAAGCGATCGTGGAAATCAACGCCTTCTTTTGCCACAAGTGAAGGATTTGTTGTTACTCCTGCTAAAATCCCTAAATCCTTAGCTTCTTTAATTTGTTCAATGTTTGCTGTATCAATAAAAAATTTCATTTTTCTCTTCCTCCCTAGTATATCTATCCATTTATATATATTTATCATAACATGACAAAATTCAACAAAGCGTTTACAAAACTGTTTTTTTTGAAAATTGCCTTTAAAACAATGCCATTAAAAGCAGTTCAAATGAACTGCTTTTAATGGGAGTTTTAATTACGCTTTGTTTGAAGATCCAAATTCGCGCATTTTCCCTTTTACTGTTTCTTTAATTGCATCACGTGCAGGGCCTAAGTATTTACGTGGATCGTATTCTTCAGGCTTAGCAGCAAGCGTTTCACGAACAGCTTTTGCAGAAGAGATTTGGCTTTCTGTATTTACATTGATTTTTGCATGTCCGAATGAGATTGCTTTTTGAATATCAGCAGTCGGGATACCTGTACCACCGTGTAATACAAGTGGAATACCAACTAGTTCATCAATTTCTTTCATGCGATCAAATCCAAGGTTCGGTTCACCTTTGTAAGGACCGTGTACAGAACCAAGAGCAGGAGCAAAGCAATCAACGCCAGTTGCTTCAACTAGTTCTTTACACTCAGAAGGAATCGCGTATGCAGCATCTGCATCATCAACGATTAAGTCATCTTCTTGTCCACCAATACGGCCAAGTTCAGCTTCTACTGATACTCCAAGAGCATGAGCAACCGCAACAACTTGCTTTGTAATAGCGATGTTTTCTTCTAAAGGATGGTGAGATCCATCAATCATAACAGATGTGAATCCTGCATGGATTGCTTCCACACACTTTTCAAAACTTGAACCGTGGTCAAGGTGAATTGCAACTGGAACGGTTACTTTGTACTCTTCCATAAGAGCGTTAACCATTGCAACAATCGTTTTGAAGCCACCCATATAACGAGCTGCACCTTCTGATACACCTAAAATTACAGGTGATTTTTCTTCTTCAGCAGCTTGTAAAATCGCTTGAGTGAATTCAAGGTTGTTTAAGTTGAATTGACCTACTGCATAGCTTTCTGCCTTAGCTTTGTTAAGCATGTCCTTCATTGATACTAAAGGCATTGTACATCCTCCTTCATTTTTAGAGCGAATCTATAGATTACAGTCGCCCAAAAGCGACGTATCTATTTAACAAGTTACCCGATATTTTAGCAAATATCCAACTTGCTTATGTATAAAGTCTCTTGCCAAATAATATAGATGCATCTATAAATGCTCGATATTTAATCGAGTTCATTATAGCATATCTCGCTCAAAAAACACGTGTTTCACAAAGGTTTCTGTAAGTTTTTCAATGTAAACGTTTCACTGTTAATAACTGTAAACATCACGTTACAGCTAAGCTATTTTTGATCACTTCACGAATATCGTCAATGTCAAATGGTTTAGCAAAGTGCGTAATCGCACCTAAACTCATAGCCTCATTAATTAAATTTAATTCGCCATATGCCGTCATCATAATTACATCAACATGCGGATGGTCTTCTTTAATTCGCTTTAAAATTTCAAGACCGTCCATCCCAGGGATTTTCATATCTAATAAAACTAAATCTGGAGTATCTTGCTCAACAATTTTTAATGCTTGTACCCCATTCGCTGCATCAAACATTTTGTAACCATCTTTTTGAAGAATCTCACATAACAACACTCGAATTCCGTACTGATCATCAACAACTAAAATTTTCTTCAAAGAAAAGCACTCCTCTCAATTTTAAGTGTGTATTATTTTCTTTCTTTATTTTTATTTCATCGGCTCCTAACGAAAACAACCATTTAATAAAATAAAGCACACTGATTTCACAACAAGTTTAATTCTGTACACAGCTAAAGAATTCCTTCTTAAAATATATACAATCGTTGGACATGAACCGACAACAGTGTCTATGTTTGTCGATTACACCATCCCATACAAACCTTTGAGTAGTGATGGGCACCTCACTTACGTTATAATGCTCATACAGTAAAAGTCAAAAGAGGAGGCTTACATTTTGCAAAAAATTTTTAAAACACAATTAACAGGCTTGTTATCTGACCCGTTTGATGAAGAAGAACTTGAAGACGCTGCCCGCCTATTAACTCAAGCACTAGTTGGTGACGGACACCTTTACGTTTATGGCAAAGAGGAAATGGCAGCTGTTGAAGCTGAAGCCGTGCATGGGAAAGAAGCTTTATCAAATGTTTATTCATTATTCGAAAACGGCAAAATAGTCGACTTAAATTCCGCTGATCGAGTCTTTCTTCTTTCAAGAAACACAGCAGATTCAGACCTGTTAGACATAGTAAAAAAACTGAGCGAAAAGCAAATTCCCATTGTTGGATTAACCGTTGCTCCCACAGAAGGGCAACAATGGACAGACTTAGTTGACATTCACCTTGATTTAAATCTAACACAAAGTCTTGTTCCAACCGATTCAGGTGATCGGATTGGGTACCCAGCATCTTTGCTTGCACTTTACACGTACTTTTGTTTATTTTTGCTTATTTCAGAGATGTTAACAGAGTTAGATTAGGAAAAACGCAACGATTTGTTGCGTTTTTTTATTTTATTAGCTGTTAATAGCGATTTATTGTCCGGATCAGTACATTTATTGTCCAATTTCCGCCATTTATTGTCCAGATCGTCTAGTTTATTGTCCAACCCTCTAAATTTATTGTCGAGCTCGCAATCATCACAACTTCCACTTTTGATTCGTTTGCTCTTTCGCAAATAGAAAAAACTTCGTAAACCAATATGCGAGGGAGGCAAGAAGGTAATTTGCAACAAACACATAGAAGCTTAGAAAAGTACTGTGTAGTTGAAAAACATTTATTTTTTCATATAACTGGAATAGGTTCATTTGTCTATGAATTTCAACATAAAATATGCCGATAAAAGCACTTACAACCAATAACCATAAATGAAAGTTTTTTCGTCGCTCTGTACAAAACTGGTATAACAAAATATAGCTTACAGGTAACAACGATGCATTAATGGAAAGCGTAAAAGGAAACAGAGGGAGGATCATATAAGGATGTTCCCAATACCCATATCTTGTCATAAACGAATCAATATATGTAAAAAAAACATGCGCCGTGTAGCCATAAAATAAAATTTCAAAAAATCGTTCTCTGTTTAGGAAGAAAAATAGGAGAACTAAAGGAACAATAAGTAGCGTTATATGGTACCAAAACTGCTATGAGGAAAAGTCTGAATACATAAGCCAATATTCATCGGTCATTGTATTAATTTCTACTTGTAACTCATTAATTTTATTTATGAATTCCTGTTGCGTCATTGTATTCCTCCTCCTTTTTCTATATTGTTCAGTTTTAGAGAGAGAATATACAAAGACTTAAGCCCCAACTATCCCACCCACTACAACTCAAAAAAGACAAAAAAAAAATAAAGGCGATAATCGCCTTTATTTCTTTAATGATGCTCCGACAAATTCTCTAAATAGAGGTTGCGGGCGAGTTGGTCTTGAACTGAATTCTGGGTGGAATTGTGATGCAATAAAGTAAGGATGATCTTCTAACTCGATGATCTCAACAAGTCTTCCATCAGGGCTTGTCCCAGAGAATACAAATCCTGCCTTCTCCATTTGCTCACGATATTCATTGTTAAACTCGTAACGATGACGGTGGCGCTCATAAACGATTTCATCGCTATACGTAGCACGAGCTACCGTTCCATCGACTAATTTACATGGGAATAATCCAAGACGAAGCGTTCCACCCATATCTTCTACGTCTTTTTGCTCTGGCAATAAATCGATAATTGGGTATGGTGTGTCAGGGTTTAATTCAGCTGAATGAGCTCCTTCTAGTCCAAGAACGTTACGCGCATATTCGATTGACGCAAGCTGCATTCCTAAACAAATTCCTAAAAACGGTACGTTGTTTTCACGAGCGAAACGAATCGCAGAAATTTTCCCTTCAACTCCACGGTCACCGAATCCACCTGGAACTAAAATTCCGTCTGCTGATCCAATTAACTCAGCTACATTTTCATCATTCACTGCTTCTGCATCAATCCACTTAATATCGATGTCCGCGTCAAACGCATAACCAGCATGGCGCAATGCTTCTGCTACTGATAAATAGGCATCTTGAAGTGCAACATATTTTCCTACAAGAGCAATCGTTACTTTTTCAGATAAGTTTTGAACTTTCTCTACAAGAGCTGTCCATTCTGTCATATCCGCTTCTTTGCATTCTAGGTTCAAATGTTTGCATACAATTTTATCAAAGTTTTGTGCTTGAAGATCAAGCGGAACTTGATAAAGAGTATCCGCATCACGAGCCTCAATGACAGCATTTTTGTCAATGTCACAGAAGAGCGCAATTTTTTCTTTCATGTCTTGTGGTACAGGCTTTTCTGTACGAACAACAATCACATTTGGTTGGATACCAAGACTGCGTAATTCTTTGACACTGTGTTGAGTTGGCTTCGATTTCATTTCCCCAGCAGCAGCAAGGTACGGAATCAATGTACAGTGAACATACATGACATTGTCAAAGCCAACATCACTTTTAATTTGGCGAATCGCTTCTAAGAAAGGCAAGCTTTCGATATCGCCAACTGTACCACCAATTTCCGTGATGACAACATCTGCACTCGTTTCACGACCTGCACGAAAAACACGTTCTTTAATTTCATTTGTTACGTGTGGAATAACTTGAACCGTTCCACCTAAATAATCTCCACGGCGTTCTTTCTTTAAAACCGTTGAGTAAACACGACCTGTTGTTACATTGCTATTTTGACTAAGGTTAATATCAATAAAACGCTCATAATGTCCTAAGTCCAAATCTGTTTCGGCCCCATCTTCTGTCACGAAAACTTCACCGTGTTGGTAAGGACTCATTGTTCCAGGATCCACGTTGATATATGGGTCAAATTTTTGGATTGTTACTTTTAAGCCGCGGTTTTTTAGTAAACGACCTAAAGAAGCAGCTGTAATTCCTTTTCCAAGTGATGAAACTACGCCACCAGTTACAAAAATATACTTCGTTGTCGCCATGTTTTCGTCTCCCTTGCTTATAAATATTCCATTATTCTTTCACAAAATCTGCTTACACATAAGCGTTTTTATATCGGAAGCTACACCTTTACTTCCTTAGGGTACGCTATTATAAAAATAAAAAAACAAAAGTGACACCTCTCCCTAGAAAGGGGGCGCACTTTTGTTTTGTGTTTATAAATAAGTTCTACTATTTTTCTTAAGCCCTAAATGATTCTACCTAGATTAGGTAGAGAAGTCAAGTAGATCTTAACGGAAATCTTCCTCTTCTTCTTCCCCTAGATCTTCTTCATCGGCTTCTCCATCGATTTCATCAATATCATTAGCTGAATCATCGAAGTCCGTATCATCTTCTTCATCTTCGTCTAGATCATCATCATTTCCGATTTCATCTAGTTCGTCTTCTAAATCCTCAAATTCATCTTCATAATTTTCAAAGTCGTCGTCAAGTGTATCCACATCTTCTACAGATGCTTTTGCCTTTTTGCGAGGCTTAACAGGCGTCGTAATTTCTTCTTCTGCCTGCTCTAGTGGATACCAGCTTTTTAGTCCCCAACGATTGTCTCCCAACGAGTGAAAACGCCCGTCAATATTCATATCTGTATACAAATTGGCAATTCTTTCATTTACTTCTTCTTGTGGCATTTCTTTAATTTCAGCTACTTTTTTAACAAGATCATAGTAATCATATGGGTTACGCTCTTCTTTCATAATCTCAAACGCAATCTCGACCATTGACATCTCTTGTATTTCGTCTTTAGGTAATTCTTGTAGGTTCATCAAAAGGCACGTCCTTTCCGTCCATCTCTTCTATCTATTGTTCCAAACCACTTTTGGTATTTCAAGCATACTTTTCATTATAAACATATTTTCGGTGTTTATGCTAGTTCATGGAAGAAGAAACTAAACCAATTTACCTTAATCATTGGCTACTAGTCTCGTTATATGTAACTTTGTTTTACTTAGATCAACCAGATCATCTTGTATTTGAACGAGCGGATGAAGAGGATTCGCTGGAGATACAAAGGCAATTTTCCCGACCATGCCATTGCTTAACTCGACAACTTGTCCAACAGCTAGCTCCATAAGTTTTTGAATAAACGTGGCAACGTAAGTAGGTTCCATACGTCCAAACCCTTCATCTCGCAAATGTTGCAGCACGGTATAGAGGGCTTGTCCACTTCGATAAACACGATGAGATGTCATCGCATGAAACACATCTGCAATTGCGATGATCTTTGAAAAAGGGTGAATGTCTTTTGCTGTTTTCTTGTCTGGATATCCTGAACCATCTTCTCTCTCATGGTGCTCAAGTGCCATTAAACACACTACATTTTCATACATCGTGTCCTTTTTTAGAATGTTATATCCGTAAAGAGCATGATTTTTAATGCTATTGTACTCATCCTCTGAAAGTGCACCTGGCTTCAATAAAAGGTGTTCACTAATTTGCAATTTCCCGATATCATGCAACAGTCCTCCCAGTGTAATAAGACGCCTCTCATGTTCTGGAAAGTCGAGCCACTTTGCAAGCATTGCTGCGACAATGGCAACACCAATATTGTGTCGATATGTATAGTTATCTTTATGCTGCAAGCCTTCAAGCAATACCGAGAGCTCCTCTTGTTGAGCCAAAAACTCAACGGTCGGAAGGACCGTCGTCTCAACCTCATATATTGCTTCTTTATCTTTTTTAAATTTATCAAAAATCGCTTGTATTTCATTGGCCGCTTCAGAAATTAGTTTACTTGGGTGATCACAATCAAAAGGTTGTCTTACGGCTTTATCGAGCTCTTCTACCCTTATATTTAATCGTTTTAAATTGGATTCAGTTAAAACCGTACCTTTCTTCAGGAGGAGTTTGCCATCGGCTCCATTCAGATCATGTAAGAGCCTTAACCCAATATAACGCTCATATAACTCTTTCGCGATCATGCTTACTACTCCTCCTTTAGAAAGAAATTTCAATCTAGTATATACAACATTATATCAGGGTACAATAGCAAGAATTTTTAGAAAGATTTTTTTCTTATCTTCTTTTCCATTGTGCTCCTGCCTCTTCATACCGAGGGCACTGAAAAGATTGGCTCCTACCTTTTTCAATGCCCTCCCAAGCTCCACTAGGAGGCTGAAATCTCCATTATATTTACAAAATAACCTAAGGAAAAACTACATATTCCTACGATATTGCCCGCCGACTTCATAAAGAGCCGACGTAATCTGTCCCAAGCTTGCCACTTTTACCGTCTCCATTAGTTCAGCGAACACGTTTCCACCCATTATTGCTGTTTGTTGCAGTTTTTTCAACTGATTTGCAGCAAGCTTTTCATGCTTTTTATGAAATTGATTAAGATGGCTGATTTGCTGTTCTTTTTCTTCTTTCGTTGCTCTTGCTAATTCAAGCTCAAACTCTGCTTCTTCCTCTTGATTTGGATTCAAATACATGTTGACCCCAATGATCGGCAGTTCTCCTGTATGCTTTTTCATTTCGTAATACATGGACTCCTCTTGAATTTTGCTCCGTTGATATTGAGTTTCCATCGCCCCAAGTACACCGCCGCGGTCATTCATTTGCTCGAGCTCCTTTAACACAGCCTCTTCGACTAAATTCGTTAATTCCTCAATAATAAAAGAACCTTGCAAGGAGTTCTCATTTTTCGCTAGACCCAGTTCTTTTGAAATAATCATTTGTATGGCCATAGCTCTTCTAACTGAATGCTCTGTTGGCGTTGTGATTGCTTCATCATACGCATTTGTGTGAAGGGAATTGCAGTTATCATAAATCGCCATGAGCGCTTGAAGCGTTGTGCGGATGTCATTGAAGTCTATTTCCTGTGCATGCAGCGATCTTCCAGATGTTTGAATATGATATTTTAATTTTTGGCTTCGTTCATTTCCGTTGTATTTATGCTTCATAACGGTAGCCCAAATTCTCCTTGCAACCCGCCCTATCACGGTATACTCTGGGTCAAGTCCGTTGCTAAAGAAAAACGATAAATTCGGTGCAAACTTGTCGATATCCATCCCGCGGCTTAAATAATACTCCACATACGTAAAGCCATTTGCGAGTGTAAAAGCGAGTTGGGAAATCGGATTAGCACCTGCTTCTGCGATGTGATAACCCGATATCGATACGGAATAATAATTTCGAACATCATAATCAATAAAATATTGTTGAATATCGCCCATCATCCGCAGCGCAAACTCCGTTGTAAAAATGCACGTATTTTGACCTTGATCTTCTTTTAAAATATCCGCCTGAACCGTCCCTCGAACGACTTTTAACGTATCTCTTTTGATTTTCTCTTTCTCTTCTTCTGTCGGCATACGTTTTTGTTCTTGTTCAAATCGTTCTAGTTGTTGATCGATGGCTGTGTTCATAAACATCGCTAAAAGAATTGGTGCCGGGCCATTAATTGTCATTGATACCGATGTTTGCGGGGCACATAAATCAAAGCCCGCGTACAGCTTTTTCATATCCTCAAGCGTACAAATACTCACTCCACTTTCGCCAACTTTCCCGTAAATATCAGGTCTATAGTCAGGATCCTCTCCATAAAGTGTGACCGAGTCAAACGCCGTACTTAAACGTTTCGCGTCATCGTCTTTTGATAAATAATGAAAGCGTCGATTCGTCCGTTCCGGTGTCCCTTCTCCTGCAAATTGTCGTTTAGGATCTTCTCCTTTTCGCTTAAACGGAAACACACCTGCTGTTAATGGAAACTTCCCTGGAACATTTTCTTCCCTGGACCATTTCACGATGTCTCCCCAATCAGAAAAGGAAGGAAGAGCCACTTTCGGGATTTTTAACCCCGATAAACTTTCCGTCGTTAATTCGGTCACGATTTCTTTATCTCGGATTTTCGTAACAAACGTATCTTGTTTGTAAGCTTTCTTCAGTGATGACCAGTTTTCAAGAATGTCTTTTGAAGAAGAAAGTAGCTTTTCCTCATACTGTTTTTTCAACTGATCAAGCTGACGAGTTGTGTCCTCATTTTTCAAATGAATGTTAACGGCTTCAATCGCTCCTGATAGTTGAAAGAGTTTCCGAGCAACTTCTGCTTGTTCAGCAGTCGTTTTTTGATATTGTCGTATCGTTTGGACGATATCTCGTAAATAGTGAATTTGCTCAGGTGGAATGATCACGTTTTGTTTAATAACGTCCTTGCTTGTTTCAATCGTTGTGCTCCATTCATTCTGATCGATTTCAGCTATTTTTCCGATCAGAGCAGCAAACAGCGTATTGGTCCCAATATCGTTAAATTGGCTTGCAATTGTACCGTAAACAGGCATCGCTTCAAGTGGCTCATCAAAGCGATTATGGCTGCGCTGGTATTGCTTTCTTACATGCCTTAATGCATCTTCTGACCCTTTTCGATCAAATTTATTAATCGCAATTAAATCGGCAAAATCAATCATATCAATTTTTTCAAGCTGAGACGGTGCCCCAAATTCACTTGTCATCACATACATGGAAACATCGGCAATATCCGCTATTTCAGCGTCTCCTTGCCCGATTCCACTTGTTTCGACAATGATCAAATCAAAGCCTGCTGCTTTCACAACCATTACGGCTTCTTGTAAGCTCGCGGAGATTTCCGTTCGTGAACCTCTTGTTGCAAGAGACCTCATATAAACACGCGGATGATGAATCGCATTCATGCGAATCCGGTCACCAAGTAACGCCCCACCTGTTTTTTGTTTCGTTGGGTCAATCGAAAGAATGGCGACCGTCTTATTTTTAAACTCAAACAAAAAACGACGAACGAGTTCATCGGTTAAAGAGCTTTTTCCTGCTCCACCTGTCCCTGTAATACCAATAACGGGAACGTTTTTTGCTTGTTTTTCTATTTGTTGTAGAATTGCTTTGCAAGTATGATCTTTATTTTGTTCGGATATGGTTATACATGTAGCAAGCGTACGAATGTCTTTTTCCTGTAATTGAACCAGATCGACTTCTTGATTTCCTTGCACTGTTGGCCAATCACACTCTTTTAGCATCTGATTAATCATTCCTTGCAAGCCATGCTTTCGTCCATCTTCTGGAGAAAAAATCCGGGCAACTCCGTAGTCATGAAGCTCCTTTATTTCAGGAGGTGTGATGACTCCCCCGCCACCACCGTAAATCCGAATATGGCTAGCTCCCTTTTCTTTTAAGAGATCATAGCAATATTTAAAAAATTCAACATGCCCGCCTTGATAGGAGGAGATTGCAATTCCTTGTACATCCTCCTGAATGGAAGCGTTTACAATTTCTTCAACAGAACGATTATGGCCAAGGTGAATGACCTCAGCCCCACTCGCCTGTAAAATTCGTCTCATAATGTTAATAGACGCATCATGCCCATCAAACAAACTAGATGCCGTGACAAAGCGAATATGATGCTTTGGTCGGTACGATTGTAGCATGAACACTTCTCCTTCCATTTAAGACAGCTATTTATAGTTAATTCCTTGCAATAGCTGCTCAATTTGTAAGTTTGTGTATTCTTCTAAACTAAATTGCTTTTGAATTTGCCATCTTCTAAACGTCCACATATGTCCTTGCACTAAAATATTATGGGCAACTACCTTCACCTGAGCATCTTGGATAAAAATAACACCTTCACTTACACAATCGCGGATCACTTGTTCAATCATTTCGGTCATTTCTACTTCTTTTTGCAATACGTATGAGAGAGCTTCTTTCGGTAACGACTTTGCCTCTTGGTACATCACTAGTACTTCATCTTGCATATCATCAATAACTTGAAAGTAAGCTGATACAGCTTTTTTTAGCCGAGTAATGCCTTGGCTATTTGTATCAAGGTGATGCGCTAATCGGTTTTTTACTTCTTCATAAATCGCGTCACATACGAGGTAGAGTACGTCTTCTTTTGATCTAATATATTCATAGAGTGTGCCGATGCTAAAGCCTGATTCTTTGGCAATTTCTCTTGTCGTCGTTCGGTGGAAGCCTTTTTCAATAAATAAGCGGACGGCTCCCTTTATCATTTGTTCGCGTCGTTTTTTGATTAACTCCGGGTCTTTGACTAACGTTGGAACGGTCTTCTTCAAATTTGCCAACCTACTTCCTTCTTTCTTTTTGGTGGTTTTCGCTTTATGGGCTACGTTTTCTCACGTTCGTTCCATTGCGCTGCAGCCACTCGCACCCGCAAGGAGGTGCCGAGCCTCCTCGGCTGCGCCTGTGGGGTCTCGGCTCTACCTCTATTTCCCGCAGGAGTCGAGTGGCTTCCGCTTCATTTCACTAGGAGAATACCTCATAATAATCTTTGCGAAAAAACCTTTTTTAAAAAATTGGGGTCACACCAATTTTGCTTAGGTTTAGCATACTAGAGTTTCGGACAATGTTCCATATAAGTTTTGAATATTTTGTTATTATGGAGACGGATTAGACTAGTGCTTTTCACATGTCCGTTCCATTGCGCTGCAGCCACTCCCACCCGCAAGGAGGTGTCAAGCCTCCTCGGCTGCGAGATTGTG
>NZ_BAUT01000071.1 GCF_000513095.1 Halalkalibacter wakoensis JCM 9140 | reverse complement strand
TAAAACTGTGTTTCTAAATTCTAACCAATTTAGGATGAATGGCTAATGATGAAGAACCAACCTTATAATCATTTTCATCCTTTTAGCTCTTTTGAGAAAGACTTCCCGACTTTTATTGGTTTCATTCCCCTTTCTATCTCTATTACTTCACTAGAACATGCCTGTAACGTTTCGGCTATATGATCTGCGGCGGTTGTAGGGTCAAGGTCTCCACATGTGAACACATCAATGCTTGCATACCTATGCTCTGGAAAACTGTGTATGGTTAAATGAGATTCGGATATGATGACAACGCCACTTACCCCTTTTGGAGCAAATTCATGAAACACGACTTCTCTTACTTCAGCACCAGCTTTTAAAGCAGCCTCGACAAAGATTTGTTCAATCAAACTCCGATTATTCAACTTGTCTACATCACATCCCCATAACTCAGCGATGACATGACGTCCTAATGTTTCCACATATAAACCTCCTATCCAAATGAGTTAAAGGGTATAACCTATTAACCGTTAGCAATATATTTATCTTTTCACAATGACCAAAACGCTATTCGACATAACTAGAAGAGGGTCAAAAAGATAAACAATGATCTTTTTGACCCTCTCGTTTTACGAGGCTGAATGTATTCGGTTTGTTTCATTTAGTTTTTGAGCAATTAAGTTCATCAAATCAGCCACTCTGCATGAATAGCCCCACTCATTATCATACCAAGCTAGCACCTTTATTTGCTTTTCATTCATGACCATTGTGGACAATCCGTCAATAATAGACGATTGCTCATCTCCATTAAAGTCAATGGATACTAATGGATCAGTGGTGAACCCAAGAATACCTTTTAATGTTTGTTGAGAGGCGTTTTCAAGTGCTCGATTGACTTCTTCGGCGGTCACTTCTTTTTTGACATTTACAACTAAGTCTACTAGGGAAACATTTGGAGTTGGGACACGTAATGCCATCCCATTTAATTTCCCTTCTAATTGAGGCAATACTTTTGCAATTGCTTTTGCTGCACCTGTTGATGTTGGGATAATTGATTGCCCACAAGCGCGTGCTCTCCGCAAATCTTTATGAGGATTATCAATGTTCTTTTGATCATTCGTATAGGCATGAACGGTTGTCATTAGTCCACTTTCAATACCAAACTCTTCATCTAAAACTTTCGCTACTGGCGCTAAGCAATTCGTTGTGCACGAAGCATTGGAAATGATATGGTGTTCCTCATTCATGTAATCGCCATCATTCACTCCCATAACAATGGTAATATCCTCATCTTTACCTGGTGCTGTGATCAAAACTTTCTTCGCTCCCGCTTGCAAGTGATATCCTGCTGTTTCCTGAGTTTTAAATTTCCCTGTAGCTTCAATGACAATGTCGATACCAAGTTCCGCCCAAGGCAAGTCCCGCGGATCTCTTGATTGCAATAATTGGATTTCTTTCCCATCGACGAGCAAAGAATGTTCTTTTGCTTCCACTGTTAACTCATATTTACCATGAATACTGTCATACTTTATTAGATGAGCGAGTGTCTCGGCTGGATAACTCGCATTTATCGCTACAATCTCCACTTTTCTCTCTTGCATTGCTCTTCTAAAGACCATTCTACCAATACGCCCAAATCCGTTTATCGCCACTTTTGATTTCATTAGAATAACTCCTCCTCATAATAAAGCTATACTATATATGATTTATTCTCACAAAAAGTATAACACATTAATGGATGTTGAACATTATTAAAATGAAAAAATGAAAAAAAAGAGTGTGTCAGGAGTTTCACTCTCACCTAACACACCTTTCCCTATTAATCGTCGCTCCATTTTTCAAGAATGTTCTCGAGCTGCTTGATGGTTTCTTCAATTGTTCCAGAATTGTCAATAATCGCATCAGCGCGTTCCCTCTTTTGAACTAGTGGCATCTGAGAAGCCATTCGACTTTTGGCATCGTCCTCACCAGCTTGATCTCTTTGCATTAATCTACGAAGCTGTGTTGTTTCATCTACATACACAAGTAAGACTTTCTCAACTAGATGAAAAAGATCACTTTCATATAAAAGAGGAATATCAAAAACGATCGTCTTTTCACCTGCTTCCATAAACTTCTCTTTTTGCTCTTGCATTCGCTGCCTGACAGCCGGATGAATCATTTGATTAAGGGTTTGACGTTCTTTCGGTTGATTGAAGATAATAGCACCTAATTTTTTTCGTGCCAACGTTCCATCTTCATTCAAAATACCTTGTCCAAAATGCTTCACGATCTCTTGTAACGTTTTTGATCCAGGTTCTACTACTTCACGAGCAATTTGATCTGCATCAATAATAGGAATTCCTTTTGATTTGATTATGCTGCTTACTGTAGACTTTCCACTAGCGATCCCACCCGTTAATCCGATTAACATTCCTCATGCCCCTTTTTCTATTTAGAAATTCAAGTTTTCTCATTAAAAACAGGCCCACAAGGAATACAGTTCAATCGTATTCTTGGGGCCAATCTACTTTTACAAACTGAAGATGCCGATCATAATTAGCAATAAGCCTGGGATAAACGAAAAATTCTTCATCCAAGCAGAATCAGCGAAACGATTGCCACTTTTCATACCTAGTGTCACGAATAAGGCACTCATGGTAGCTACTGAAATAGCCATCAGAATTGGGGAGAAACCAATTAAAGCCGCACCAATCCCTGCACCAAAGGCATCTAAAGATAGAGCTACCCCAAGTAAAAAGGCTTCTCTTCCTGTAATGGTTCCTGAATCATCAAAATCGGCTACCATCGGCTTGCGTAAAATGCGGATAACTACGCCTAACACTTTTATTTCAAAATTTAAAATCACTTCATCGCCTTTTGTTTTGACGGAATTTTTCGCGGGGCGATACACTTGGTATAAAGCCCAAGCCCCAATTAAAATAAGAATGACCCCACCGATCGATTCTGCAATGCGCGGTGAGAGATATGCCTGAATAATTGACCCAAAAAACATGGCAATAAGAATCGATGTCGCCGAACAACCTGCAATAAAAAGGAGAGACTTCCAAGGCAACTTCATTTTTCGTAGTCCGTATGTTAAACCAACGCCAAAGCTATCAAGACTTACCGCTAAGGCGATCGCTAATAAGGAGAGAATCTCAACCATCTTGAAAAGCTCCTTCCATTACAATCATATGATAGTATATGGGTAGAGCCTTTCCATTGGTACTTAATTTTGACAGTTTCTACAAAAATGAGTACCCCGTCCACCAACAACCGTCTTATCGATTTCAAGCCCACATGTCACGCAAGGTTCACCTTTGCGGCCGTAAACAGTTAATTGTTGTTGAAACATTCCCATTTCACCTTGTCCATTAACATACGATTTTATGGAGCTTCCCCCTAATTCCACAGCTTCTTTTAGTGTTGTAATTATAGCTTCATGGAGTTTAGTTAACTCTTCTAAGGTAAGAGAAGAGGCTATCCGTTCTGGATGTATCCGAGCTTTAAATAACGCCTCATCAACATAAATATTACCAAGACCTACTACTGTTTTTTGATCAAGCAACACGACCTTTATCGTTCTCGTCGTATTTTGAAAAGCCTTCTTCATTAAATCAACCGTAAACGTCTCCGAAAATGGTTCAACGCCTAACTGAGACAGTGGCAAATAATCTTCCTCAGTCCCTTTTTTGAAAATGTGCATGGTGCCAAATTTACGGACATCTTGGTAGCGCAACTCGGTTCCATCGGAAAAGGTAAAAACAACGTGCGTATGAGGAGTTAATGTTTCGTCTTTTTGAAAAAGACCATATCTCCCTTCCATACGCAAATGTGAAACAAGCGTTAGATCATCTAAAACAAATACTAGAAACTTGCCCCGACGATTAATCTCGTGAATGGTCTGACCGATTAATTCTTGCTTGAACTGCTCCACATCATCTGGTTTTTTAATGATGTTAGCCCAATAAACATCAACAGACGAGATCGTTTTTCCAATTACTAATTGCCTTAATGTTCGACTAACCGTTTCAACCTCTGGTAATTCTGGCATGCTTTCTTCTCTCCTTACTTGGCGTCATACCATGTATCCCCAAATGAAACATCTGCTTTCAAAGGTACATCAAGTTCAACAGCTTGTTCCATAACTTCTCGCACAAGCTCCGTCATTTTCTCCATTTCCTCTTCAGGCACTTCAAAAATCAATTCATCATGAACTTGCAAGAGCATCCGGCTTTTTAAACCCTCATCTTCTAAACGGGAAGCCATATCAACCATGGCTTTTTTAATAATGTCCGCTGCCGTCCCTTGAATAGGTGTATTCATTGCTGTTCTTTCAGCAAAGCTTCGCTTATTAAAGTTTCGGCTCGTAATATCAGGCAAATAGCGTCTTCTCTGTAAAAGTGTAGAAACATAGCCTTTTTCTCTTGCATCTTCAATCGTACGATCCATGTATTCCTTTACTTTTGGATAACTCGATAAATAGCGTTCAATAAATTGACCTGCTTCCTTTCTTGTAATCCCTAAGCTTTGCGACAAACCGAAATCACTAATTCCATAGACAATTCCAAAGTTAACCGCTTTGGCACTTCTTCTCATATTAGATGTAACGTCTTCTTCACTAACATGGAAAACATCCATGGCTGTTTTTGTATGAATGTCCATATCAGATTGGAATGCTTCGATTAATTTTTCATCACCTGAAATATGAGCAAGCACGCGCAATTCGATTTGAGAGTAGTCAGCCGCAATCATTCTCCAATTCGACTCTGAGGGAATAAATGCTTTGCGGATTTTTCGGCCTTCTTCTAAACGAATCGGGATGTTTTGTAAATTAGGATCTGTAGAACTTAAGCGACCTGTTTGCGTTAGAGCTTGATTGTATCTCGTATGAATTTTATGAGTATCGTCTTTTGTAACTTTTAGCAACCCTTCAATATAGGTGGAATTCAGTTTTCCTAGTTGTCTATAATGCAAAATATGTTCAACAATTTCATGATCTTCAGCTAATTTCTCTAAAACATCAGCTGAAGTGGAATAACCTGTTTTTGTTTTCTTAATCGGAGGCAAACCTAATTTTTCAAATAATACTTCTCCTAATTGCTTAGGCGAATTAATGTTAAAGGAACCTCCAGCAAGCTCATGAATTTTCTCTTCTAATTCGGTTAGACGTTTCGCTAGATCTTCACCCATTTGTTCTAACTGCTCTTTATCTACTTTAACTCCCGTCGTTTCCATTCGACCTAAAATAATGGAAAGAGGCATTTCAAGCTCACGGAATAACTCTTCTTGTTTATTCTCTATTAACTCCTGCTCTAGTACAGGCTTTAACTGAAACATCGCATCTGCCTTACGAACTAAATGTTCAGCAAGAATCGCCTTTTCGGGAACTTTTTGTTTGGCGCCTTTTCCGTAGATCACTTCATCTTCTTGGACCTGTCCTTTTGCCTTTCGTTTCGCAACGTCACTAATTTCATGTGATGATAGTGAAGGATCTAATAAGTAGGAAGCCATTTGTAAATCAAAGGAAACACCGTTTAAAAGAACTCCCTTCCATCCAAGAACCACGACTGCTTTTTTTGCATCAAAGACGGTGATTTCCGTTGTTTCATCCTTTAACCAATTTACAAATGCGTCAGACGATAGTGCCTGTTCTGTTTCAATAAAAAAGCGTCCTTTTTCATTCACAAGAGCAAAACCTTCAATTGTAGCCTGATGATAGTGGTCGCTTAATACTTCAACGATTAGAGCCGATTCTTTTACAAGGTGTTCCTCCGTAATTTCCTCTAAAATGTCATATGTAATTTCTTCTAGATCCTGCTCTTCCGCTAAGCCCGTGTCGAATTTTGATAGCAAAGAAGTAAATTCAAGTTCTTTCATTAGATTCACAACGTGCTGCTCGTCATAATCACCAAATCCGTGATCCTCTAATTTCGTTTCAAATGGTACTTCTAAGAAAATCGTAGCAAGCTCTTTACTCATTAGGGCTTGTTCACGGTTTTCCTCTAATTTTTCTTTCATTTTTTTGCCGGAGATTTGATCAATAGACTCAAGTACTTTTTCAACAGAACCAAACTCCTTTAATAATTTTAGAGCTGTTTTCTCCCCTACACCTGGTACACCAGGAATGTTATCTGAACTATCCCCCATGAGCCCTTTCATATCAATAATTTGCTTAGGTGTTATTCCATATTTCTCATCAATTAATGCTTCATCATAGGCTTCTACATTCGTAATCCCTTTTTTCGTTAGTACAACGGTGATTTTATCGGAAACCAGTTGAAGCAAGTCCTTATCTCCGGAATAAACTTTCACCTCAAAATCTTTTTTCGCTGCATCGGTTGCTAGCGTCCCAATAATATCATCTGCTTCATAGTTTTCCGCTTCATAACGAGATATGTTAAAAGCATCCAACATTTCCCTTACTAATGGGAATTGTTCTGATAGTTCAGGTGGCGTTTTTTGACGGCCTCCTTTATATTCTTCAAACGTCTTATGACGAAACGTCGTTTTACCAGCATCAAATGCGACTAACATATGCGTTGGTTTTTCTTCTTCTATTATTTTTAGTAACATTGTGGTGAAACCAAACACTGCATTTGTATACACACCTTTTTCATTATTCAACAAAGGTAATGCAAAAAAAGCACGGTAAGCTATGCTGTTTCCATCTATTAATACGAGCTTTTTCAACTAAAAGGCCCCTCTCTCAACCTAAATTTTCATACGTTTATTGTAGCATAACGAAAAAGAGAGTAGCAAAAGGGTGGTTTTGCTACTCTCTTTTCGTTTTTATTCGGTAAAGCCCATTAAAATACGAGCATATGGAGAATTAGAAGGTAAGACAATAACGGTATCATCGCCAATTGTTGTCTCATAGGATTCCAACGTGCGATACAATTGATAAAACTCTGTGTCACGTCCAAAAGATTCATTATAAATACGCGCTGCTTCTGCTTCTCCTTCCCCGACGATCTCGTTCGCATCGGCATTAGCAGTTGCCAAAATCTCCGTCACTTCACGGTCCGTATTTGACTGAATGCGATTTGCTTCTGCATCCCCTTGTGACAAATATTCTTGAGCTGTTGCATGACGCTCCGAAATCATTCGACTGTAAACAGCTTCTTCATTTTCTTGAGGTAAATCTGTTCGTTTCATGCGGACATCTGTTAAAACGATTCCATACTGATTTCGTTCAAGCGCTTCGTTTACTCGATCTCGTACAAGCTCATTGAAACTTCCACGTGATGAGGTTTCATCTTCATTGATAATTTCATCGAACTCTAATTGACCTAATTCTGCTCGAATCGCTGAAAAAATTAACTCTCCCATAATAGCCTCGGCACGTTCCTGCGTAACTGTATTAGAGATCATCAATTGTGGATTCTCGATTCGCCAAACCGCATAATGATCAGCTAACACCCGCTTTTGGTCTCTCGTATTTATTTCAGCTGGTGGAATATCATAGATTAATTGATATTTCGGTAAAGTTGATACCGTTTGGATGAATGGGATTTTTGTAACTAAGCCCCGGTTCATCTTCAATCCTTACCACTTCACCAAACTGACGAACAACTTTATATTCTCCTTGTTCTACAATAAAAAGATTACTAATGATCGTTGCTAAAAGCGCGATTAATATAATAGCGATTGCTCCAAGTTTCACGTACTTTCTCCATTCATCACTTGGACGACGTTCATTTAAATCGACGATGTTTTCATCACTCATTAGTTACTCCCCCCTTCAGCAGAACTTTGTCCACGCTCTAAAGGCCTAATTGGCAAATAGCTTACCGTGTCACTATTGCTATCCATTATATAAATCTCTGTATCTGGTAACACATTTTCCAAAGTTTCTAGAACGAGGCGTTGCCTTGTGACATCTGGATTAACCACATACTCGTTATACAATGCATCAAACCTTGCTACATCTCCACGCGCTCGTTCAATTCGTTCTGCTCTTGTTCCCTCTGCACGAGAGATAATCGCATCTTTTTCCCCTTCCACTTCATTCATTTGTTGATTACGGTATCTCGTCGCTTCATTGATTTTTGTTAAACGTTCCTCACGTGCATCTGTTACTTCTATAAAAGCACGGCGAACCTCTTCTGTTGGAAGTTCAACATCTTGAAGTTTTACATCTTGTATACTTATACCAATTTGATAGATTTCTAACAGTTCAATCAAATTTTCAAAAACTTGTGCCTCTACTTCTGGTCTTTTATCGGTTAACACATCGTCTATTGTTGTACTACCAATGACTGTCCGTAATGCCGAAGATGTAGCATTATACAACACCTCACGGGCGTCAACTGAACTATATAAATATTGTTCTGGATCTGTAATCCTCCATTGGACAGCTAAATCTGCAAAAAGAATATTCTCATCACCAGTGATCATCTTAGCTTCACGAGTAAACTCGACGACTTCTCCATCTTCTTCTTTATACCCAACTTGAAGGTTATACGTTCCTCTAGATAATATTTCGACTCTTTGTATCGGCCATGGCATTTTGAATTTCAACCCTGGTTCTGTTATCGTTTCATCTACTTTTCCAAACGTTATTAATGCAGCTTGTTCTGATTCATCAACTATGTACCATCCTGTCGCTAGAAAAAGAGCAAGGATTGCGACACCGATTAACGATACAAAGCTAACAATTAATTGTTTTACTGTCATCTCATCATTCCTTCCCAGATGTTCTATTATTGTATACGATCCTTTAAGTAGATCGGTTTCACATCTTTTTAAAGAATCCCACTCTTTTTCATTATAGTACAAAATATGTAGATTATGGGCTTTTTCCATGGAAATCCTTTTCCTATTTCAAATACTAGAAAGCTATTTCCAGCACCCTTCTCTTTTCCCACATTTTGAGAATTAACTCTTACAGAAAGTGTTTAAAAAGAACAAAAAAAGACGTGAGCATAAAGGGGGACGCTCACGTCTGTCAATGGGTTGCATGAAGCAAGAATCTTTTACTCCTTGCTAAGCAGTGATGAAATCCGTTCATAGCAAGTATAAACAAGGAAGATTAAATTGATTTGAATTGATTGTAAAGAATTTGTAAAAGTATCAATCAAACATATAGAGGTGTCTGAAAGCCAGTCAATGACTTTTTGACACCCCTACGTCTCATCATCGTTTCTAAAGTAAAAAATATGGATACCCATTCTCTAAAGAAAGATTAATCGATTCTATACCGTTTAAAAGTTAATGTAATTGTTGTTCCTTCACCCATTGTGCTCTCAACATAAATTTTCCCGTGATGGGCTTCTACTAAATGTTTGACAATCGCTAACCCTAAACCTGTTCCACCAGAATTCCTACTTCTTGCACGATCTACACGATAAAAACGTTCGAAGATTCTTGGCAAATCTGTTTTACTTATTCCCACCCCCGTATCACTTACCACGACTGTTACGTCATCATCTCTTCCTTTAATGGAAACATGAACCGCCCCAGCGATTGGCGTATACATAATTGCGTTATTAATAATGTTAATTGCAATTTGCTTAAGGCGTTCTGTATCCCCTTCAATCGTCGTTTCACCGTCAATATGCAATTGCAAATCAATTTGTTTTTCAGTTGCTTTTTCTTTCAATAATTCAATGGCATCTTCCACAACAGAATGTAACTGTGCCTTTTGCCAGTTTAATTGGAAATAGGCTTGTTCAATTCTGGAAAGATCTAGTAAATCTTGAATCAAGCTTTGCAGCCTCTCACTTTCCTTTGCAATGATCGTTAGAAACTTTTCGCGCAAAGGTTCTGTATGCATGGCACCATCAAGTAACGTTTCTGTAAATCCTTTTATTGAAGTAACTGGCGTTTTTAACTCATGAGATACGTTGGCAACAAAATCCGTACGAACCTGCTCTAGTTTTTTTAATTCCGTAATGTCATGAAGCACGAGAACAATCCCCTTTAATTTGTCTCGGACGCTCACAACAGGCGCAGCATATACTTCAAAATGACGTATTTCATCGTGAACAGGAAAATGAATTTGCAACCTTTGTTTCTTTTCCGTAATAAAGATCGTTTGAACAACTTTAATCACTTCTTTATGCTTAATTACATCATGATAAAGTTGATGTTTCCAAAGGTCCGTATTTTCCTGGAAAATTTCTTGGCAGGTTCGATTAATTAAAGAAATATCTCCTTTTGTATTAATTAAAATCAACCCACTGCCCATGTTGTCAATTAATGTTTCCATACGTTCCTTTTGGACTTCATGACGTTTCGTTATTTTCTCTAAATTATAAGCAAGAATATTCATTGATCTTGTTAGTTGTCCAATTTCATCGCGCTTTCCTTCAGATGTTCTTGCTTTGTAGTTTCCTTCTGCAAGTTCATTTGCTACTTCGGTTACACTTTCAATCGGACGTATCATTTCATTCGTCACCCTATACGTAATCGAAAAAATAATAACAAAGGCTGCACTAAAGCCGATCGCAATAATCCACCAGATCATCGCTGTCATTTCAGATAACAATTTTGTTGAGAAACCCAAACGTAAGTATCCTAGCTTTTCCTTCTCATCGTTTAAAATTGGTACTGCATAATAAAGAAGTTCATCTTGAACCGTCTCACTAAATCGAATATATGAAACACTCTTACCTGCTTCTACAGCGGTAATTTCAGGACGTTTCAAATGATTATCCATCGTGGTTGGGTCTGTCGTTGACTCGCCTACAACTGTTCCATCTGGAAGGATAATCGTGACTCTAGCATCAAGCATTTCAGCTATTTCAAGCGTTTTCGTTTGAATGTTCTCTAAAGCTAAGTCTTCATTAGCAAGCATATAAGCAGCAAGATTCGCTTCTTTTTCAACCCGATCGTCTAGATTATTTTTATAAAAATCTTCATACAGTTGGCCAATAACGATACCGACTCCTGTTAATACTAGCAACGTTATCAATAAAACGGCCACAATAATTTTAAATTTAAGCTTATACATCAACAAGAGGCTCCTCTAACTTATAGCCGAGTCCTCTTATGGTTTTGATATAAACTGGTTTTTTTGTATTTGCTTCAATTTTCTCACGAAGGTGACTAATATGAACGTCTACAATTCTCGTATCACCAACAAATTCATAGTTCCAAACGGCATTTAATAATTGATCTCTTGTTAGAACTCTTCCCTTATGATTCGCTAAGTATAATAACAGTTCAAATTCCTTAGGTGTTAATTCAAGAGCCGTATTTTTAAACAGTACTTCATAGTTATCAGGATAAATTTCAACTTCTCCAAACTTAATCACATTCTCTGAAAGCGATGATTGACCTGTTTGATTGTCAGAGTTTATTACTGGCTGAATTCTTCTTAAGATCGCACGAACCCTTGCTATTACTTCCCTCGGGCTAAACGGCTTAGTCATATAATCATCTGCTCCAAGCTCAAGTCCCAATACTTTATCGAATTCGTCGTCTTTTGCGGTCAACATTAAAATAGGTGTGCTAACTTTGTTTTGCCTTAATTGCTTACAAACATCTAATCCATCCATTTCAGGTAACATTAAATCTAAAATGAGTAAATCGAATGTTTCTTTCATAGCTAATTTTAAGGCTGAACTACCATCCATTGCCGTCGTTACCTCAAATCCAGATTGTTCCAAATTAAATTGTAATAGTGTCAAAATGGATTCCTCATCATCAACAATTAACAAACGCTGTGACATTTTATTCCTCCCAAAAACGTATAAAGTAACGGTCCAACCTGCTTCCCTAACTTGGGTTCTCTCTTTTTATAATTTAAGTATAGCAAAGTATTGTGGAATTGCTATCTTCAAAATAGAAAGGAGTTGTCTCAAGAAGTCTTTTTTGACTTTTTGAGACAACTCCGGAGCAGTGATAAAGTCGGAACAGTTATTAAAGACCTTACAAAGAGGAGTTCCCTTCTCTCAATGCGTATAACAAACGATTCATTGCAACTGTCTTTCTACTTCATTAAGCTACTTCAATCTGTTAATGAATCTTTTGGCAATGCTGACATTACACTTCGAACCGATTCAACTGATTTCGCTAATGCTGCTTTTTCTTCTTTAGTTAAATCGAGTTCAATGATTCTTTCGATCCCATCTCCACCAAGTATAGTCGGGACTCCTAGATAAAGATCGTCATACCCATACTCTCCTTCTAAATAAGCTATCGTTGGCATAATCCGCTTTTTGTCTTTAACGATTGCTTCAACCATTTGCGCAAGTGATGCTGCAGGTGCATAATAAGCACTACCATTGCCTAGCAAACCAACGATTTCACCCCCACCTTTACGTGTACGCTCAACAATTGCATCTAATTTATCCTGAGGAATAAGCTTTTCGATCGGGACTCCTCCAGCAGCTGAATAACGGATAAGCGGAACCATATCATCCCCATGACCACCAAGAACAAACCCTGTTATGTCTTCAACAGATATGTTTAATTCTTGTGCAACAAACGTACGAAAACGAGCTGTATCTAGAACTCCAGATTGCCCAATAACACGATTTTTCGGAAATCCCGATTCTTTAAACACTGTATATGTCATTGCGTCTGCTGGGTTCGTTAACACAATTAGATAGCAATTAGGGGAATAAGTCACAATCTCTTTTGTCACAGCTCTCATAATGTTGGCATTTGTGCTGACTAAATCATCTCGACTCATTCCAGGTTTACGTGCAATTCCAGCTGTAATCACAACAACATCCGAGTCTTTCGTATCTTCATAGTTAGATGTTCCAACGATATTTGAATCTATTCCAGCTACTGGGGTGGACTCAAGCATATCTAGTGCTTTCCCTTTCGTTGGTCCTTCCATTTGTGGAATGTCCAAAAGGACTACATCTCCTAATTCTTTCTGAGCAACCATAAGACCTGTTGTAGCACCCGTAAAACCACTACCAATAACGGATATTTTTCTTCGTTTTATTGCCATATACACTCACTCCTAATTGATTGAATGGTCAAATCCATCGCCTTTTTGCAACAATCTTTATGAGACAGCCTTTCCAATTCAACTTAAAGAGATACGGAATGTATGAACCTCTTTCCAACTACGAATAAAAACCAAAAGGGCAAGCCCTTTTGGTTTCATTTTGGTTTTTATAGGTTTTTAATTAACTCATCTGCAAAGCCTGAGCAAGATACTTCTGTTGCTCCGTCCATTAGACGTGCGAAGTCATAAGTAACAAC
Source organism: Halalkalibacter wakoensis JCM 9140 (assembly GCF_000513095.1). GTDB lineage: Bacteria > Bacillota > Bacilli > Bacillales > Bacillaceae_D > Halalkalibacter > Halalkalibacter wakoensis. The sequence continues at coordinate 5,900 of NZ_BAUT01000071.1, read as the reverse complement.
TTTGCTTGCAATCGTTTTATCCATAGATCCCATAATAAGATCTGCCGCTTCGAACCAGCCTAGGTGGCGAAGTAATAGCTCTCCTGAAAGAAGAACAGAAGAAGGATTAACTTTATCAAGTCCTGCATATTTAGGTGCAGTACCGTGTGTTGCTTCAAAAATAGCATGTCCTGTATCGTAGTTAATGTTTGCTCCTGGTGCGATTCCGATTCCACCAACTTGTGCAGCTAATGCATCCGAAATGTAGTCACCATTTAAGTTCATTGTAGCTACAACATCAAACTCTTTTGGACGAGTTAAAATTTGTTGTAAGAAGATATCAGCAATGGAATCTTTAACGATGATTTTGCCAGCTGCTTCTGCTTCTTCTTGAGCTTTGTTCGCTGCGTCTTTGCCTTCTGTTTCAACAATCTTATCATATTGAGCCCACGTGAATACTTTATCCCCGAATTCACGTTCAGCCACTTCATAACCCCAGTTTTTGAATGCTCCTTCAGTGAATTTCATGATGTTTCCTTTGTGGACTAATGTTACACTCTTGCGGCCTTCATCAAGAGCATATTGAATTGCGGCACGAACTAGTCGGTCTGTTCCTTCCTGAGAAACAGGTTTAATCCCGATACCAGACGTTTCAGGGAAACGAATTTTCGTTGCGCCCATTTCATTTTGTAAGAAAGAGATAAGCTTTTTAACCTCATCAGAACCTTCTTTAAACTCGATACCCGCATAAATATCTTCAGAGTTTTCACGGAAGATAACCATGTCTGTATCTTCTGGACGTTTAACAGGTGAAGGTACACCTTGGAAGTAACGAACTGGACGAAGACATACGTACAAATCAAGCTCTTGACGTAAAGCAACGTTTAGTGAACGAATACCACCGCCGATTGGAGTTGTTAAAGGTCCTTTGATTGCGATCATATATTCACGAACGGCATCTAACGTTTCAGCTGGTAGCCACTCACCTGTTTGGTTATATGCTTTTTCACCAGCAAGGATCTCTTTCCACTCAATTTTCTTCTCACCGTTGTATGCTTTTTCAACTGCAGCATCTAATACGCGAGATGCTGCTGCCCAAATGTCTGGGCCAATTCCGTCTCCTTCAATGTAAGGGACGATTGGGTTGTTTGGTACATCTAAGACTCCGTTGTTCACCTTAATTACTTGACCATTTGACATACGAATAACCTCCTAAGAAAATGACGAAAATATAAAACTATGAATCTAATCTTGCTATTTTTTTCATACATTGTCAATCTATGTACAGGGAGGAACAACCTCCCAGTGCACGTATTATCGTTGTTCAATTGGAATATAGCTTTGTTTGTTAGGTCCTACGTATTCAGCACGCGGACGAATTAGTCTGTTATTGCTATACTGCTCTAAAATATGAGCCAACCAACCTGAAGCACGGCTTACTGCAAAGATAGGTGTGAATAAATCGTGTTTGATTCCTAAGCTATGATAAACACTTGCAGAATAGAAATCTACGTTTGGAAGCAAACCTTTTTCTCCAGTTACCATCTCATTGATTTTCGTAGACATTTCATACCACTTTGACTCACCTGTAATCTCAGTTAAACGCTTTGACATCTCACGTAAATGTTTCGCACGCGGATCTCCATTTTTATAAACTCGATGACCAAATCCCATAATTTTTTCTTTGTTATCTAGAGCTTTGCGAATATATGGTTCTACATTATCAACACTTTCAATTTCCATTAACATTTTCATAACCGCTTCATTTGCTCCACCATGTAATGGACCTTTAAGTGCGCCAATCGCTGCCGTAATACCAGAGTATACATCAGAAAGTGTCGCTACACAGACACGTGCAGTAAACGTTGAAGCATTTAACTCATGGTCAGCATGAAGTACTAATGCCTTATTAAATGCATTAACGGCAATTTCATCTGGCTCATTACCAGTTAGCATATAAAGAAAGTTAGCGGCAAAACCTAAGTCTTTACGAGGTGCAACAGGCTCTAATCCCTCACGAATCCTTGAAAACGCTGTCACTATTGTTGGGATTTGTGCTTGGATTTTTATTGCTTTTAATCGATTCGCATCCTCATCCATAACATCTGCACTTTCATCAAATAATGCCAGACTTGAAATTGCTGTACGAAGAGCAGCCATTGGGTGTACCTTATCTATTGGATAAGACTTCATTTGGTCAATTATCTCTTGCGGTATTTCAGCATGATTAGCAAGTTCCTGAGAAAAATGACTTAACTCAACTTCTTTTGGTAGCGCCCCATTCCAAAGGAGGTATACTACCTCTTCAAAACTCGCATTATCTGCTAAATCATCAATGTCATATCCTTGGTAAGTAAGGACACTTTCAATGATGGAACTAACACTTGATTGCGTTGCTACAATACCTTCTAGACCACGAGTTGTACTCACGTTAACCTCTCCTTTTCACTAATATCAATAGATTCCTCTAACTAGTAAGTGCTTACACTCCCTATGGAGAAATAAACCACGCTATGTAAGAAGGATGTTCACAAGTTCCATTATAACGATTTATAACGCTTTTGTGAACGTTTTCTCAAAAAGTTATTAATAAATTCCAAAACTTTTATTGATATGAATTTTCAGACTTCTTGTTCTAATTCCTTTTTGCTGAAAAATTGGAAAAAGCTTATCTCCTAAACCAACCCATTTTACAACAAGTAACAAGGTAACAGCTACGATCAGTGATTGATTTTTTGCGACTACTGCCACAAGTAACAAAATCAACATAAATACGGATGCTTGTGAGAACAAGTAACACCTCTTCTTCCTCACTTACCAAAAATCGAGTAAGTGCCATTCATAGCTTAAGAAAAATATACCACATCTTTATTTGTTGGGCGAATGTGATCAATTATTTTCTCGTCATAATAACGAAATTACCGTTTTTCACTAATTGATTAAACATTTTTAATAGTAATGCTTTTGCATATGTTCTTGTTACAGGAACAAGCAAGAAAAACCCTATAGCATCAGTAATAAATCCCGGTGTTAACAAAACAACTCCACCTACTAAAATACATAATCCATCAAGAATTACCGTACTTGGAAGTTGTCCTTGTTGTGTCTGAAGTTGCGCAAGTCTTAAAGCCTGTAGCCCTTCTTTTTTGGCTAACCATGCTCCAAGTACTCCTGTTGCAATGATAAGAAGGATCGTAGGCCATACACCAATTATATTGCCGGAAAGGATTAAAACAGCAATCTCAAGTGCCGGAACAATAATAATAAGCAATAATAATAAACGAAACACTTATGGATCATCTCCTTCAAAGCTAAATGACAAAAAATTCTCTTTAACCTAAATGAAAAAGGAGAAGGGAACTCCCTTCTCCTCTTTTATTTATTATAATACACTAGTATGACCTCTGTAAATGTCACCACGTGCACTGTCTACCGTGATTTCTTCACCATCTTTGAATAATTGCAATGCTCCTTGCACTCCTACAATAACCGGAGTACTTAAATTCAGTCCGACAACCGCAGCATGCGATGTTAGACCTCCTTCTTCCGTAATAACAGCAGCTGCCTTTTCAAAAGCAGGGATCATATCTTTATCTGTACCATACGTTACTAAAATCGATCCTACTGTTGTCTTTTCGTTTGCTTCCTCCGCATTATTCGCAATCACAACTCGTCCAGCTGCAGAACGACGTCCAATTCCTTGTCCTTTAGCAATGACTTCACCAATTACATGGACTTTCATAATGTTCGTTGTTCCAGATTCACCTACAGGTACTCCCGCTGTAATTACAACAAGATCTCCTTGTTTGATTGAACCAGATTCTAATGCAGTTCCAATTGTGGACTCAAACATTTCATCCGTTGAAGAAGCTTCATTCCCAAGAATTGGTGTGACGCCCCAAACAAGGTTTAATTTGCGAATGACTTTAGGGTTGCTAGCAACCGCAACAATTGGTGATTTCGGACGATATTTTGAAACGATTCGTGCCGTATGTCCGCTTTCTGTAGCAGATAAGATGACAGAAGCAGAAAGGTTCATAGCTGTATGAGCAACAGATTGTCCAATTGCACTTGTAATTGTAGTCGTTTCTTCTTTTGTTTTTTTGCGAAGCATCGCTGCATAATTTAAAGCTTGTTCTGTACGAGTTGCAATGTTATGCATCGTTTGGACTGACTCAACTGGGTAATCCCCTGCTGCTGTCTCTCCAGATAACATAATAGCATCCGTTCCATCAAAAATGGCGTTCGCAACATCACTTGCTTCTGCGCGAGTTGGTCTTGGGTTACGTTGCATCGAATCAAGCATCTGAGTTGCTGTGATAACCGGTTTAGCAACAGCATTACATTTTTTAATTAATACTTTTTGGACAAGTGGTACTTCTTCGGCTGGAATTTCAACACCAAGGTCTCCACGTGCAACCATTAAACCATCAGAGACTTCTAAGATCTCATCAATATTGTCGACTCCTTCTTGATTTTCAATCTTAGGGATAATATGAATTTCACTCCCACCATTGTTATCAAGCAATTCTCGAATTTCAAGAACGTCCGTTGCTCGTCTTACGAAAGAAGCAGCAATGAAGTCGACTCCTTGTTCAATACCAAACTTAATATCCTCAGCGTCTTTTTCTGTAATACCAGGTAAATTAACGCTTACATTCGGTACATTTACACCTTTTTTATTTTTTAATACACCACTATTCATTACTTTCGTTACAAGTTGATCTTCGCCAACTTCTGTAACTTCAAGACCAATTAATCCATCATCTAGTAAAATCTTTGAACCAGGTTGAACATCATTAACTAAACCTGGATATGTAACAGAAATCTTTTTATTATTTCCTACAACTTCTGTCATTGAAACGATTAACTCATCACCCGCCGTTAATTCAGCCACTCCATCTTCTAGTGTTTGTGTACGAATTTCCGGGCCTTTTGTATCAAGTAAAATAGCAACTGTTTTCCCTGTTTTTTCAGCCGCTTCACGGATATTGCGAATTCTTGCACCGTGCTCTTCAAAATCACCGTGTGAGAAATTCAAACGTGCTACATTCATTCCTGCTTCAATTAGTGCCTCTAACTTTTCAATGGATTCACTTGCTGGTCCAATTGTACATACAATTTTGGTTTTACGCATAATATCCTCCTACAAATCTTTTTCGTTTAGTTAGTGTAATACATTTTTATTTAAATCGATAATTGTTGAGATAGTTTGTACATATCCATATCGATTGTATGCGTACGCGACAATACCTCATCAATATCATTATACACGAGTTCATTTTTCTCAATTCCAACTGTCACGCCAGCCTTACCATCTAGCAGCAAATCAACTGCCTTAGCGCCTAAACGACTAGCTAAAACTCGGTCAAATCCAGTTGGAGATCCTCCACGTTGAATGTGGCCTAAAACGGTTACTCTCGTATCAACATTGATTTCCTCTTTGATTTTATCACCAAACTCAAAGCCACTTCCAACACCTTCGGCCACTATAATAATACTGTGCTTTTTACCGCGTTCTTGTCCACGTTTTAGGCGAGCAATAATTTCGGACATCTCATAATCTGCTTCTGGGACAACAATTGTTTCTGCTCCATCAGCTAGTCCAGACCAAAGAGCTAAATCTCCAGCATGACGACCCATTACTTCAACTACATATGTACGTTCATGAGATGTTGCTGTATCACGAATTTTATCAATGGCATCAATTACTGTATTTAATGCCGTGTCAAAACCAATTGTAAAATCAGTACCAGGAATGTCGTTATCAATCGTTCCAGGTACACCAATCGTTGGGAAGCCGTGTTCAGTTAATTTTTGTGCTCCTCTAAAGGATCCATCTCCTCCGATTACGACAAGCCCTTCAATTCCAAATTTCTTTCATTGCTCAATACCTTTTTCTGTCCTTCTAAGTCGACTTT
>NZ_BAUT01000072.1 GCF_000513095.1 Halalkalibacter wakoensis JCM 9140 | reverse complement strand
AAGCACTCCTTGAGGCTTAAAACATTACGACGGCTTCGCTCAATGCTTCGCCTGATAAGAAAAAGGGAAAACCACCCTTTTTCTTATCAGGCTATAGCACCATTGCAGCAATCCAGCCGAAGATAAACAGCGGGATATTAAAATGGATAAATGTTGGTACGCATGTGTCCCAAATATGATTGTGTTGACCGTCTGCATTTAAACCGGCAGTTGGCCCTAGTGTACTGTCAGATGCTGGTGCACCGGCATCTCCTAATGCTCCAGCCGTCCCGATTAAAGCAATGATTGCTAGCGGGGAAAATCCGGCTGCTAGCCCAAGTGGGACAAACAAAGTGGCGATAATTGGAATCGTTGCAAATGAAGAACCGATTCCCATTGTAATAAATAAACCAATGACAAGCATTAATAAAGCAGCAGCTGCTTGGCTTTCTCCAACAATTGACCCCGCCTGTGTTACAAGCAAATCAACGTGTCCCGTTTCACGGATAACAGCTGCAAAACCTGATGCAGCAAGCATGACAAACGAGATAAACGCCATCATTTTCATACCCTCTGTAACAACTCCATCTGCTTCCTTCCACTTTAGCGAACCACTTGCAAGTAGAACGACTAGACCAGCAAGGGCTGCGATAATCATCGATCCAGAAAGTTGCTGTACAACAAGAGTCGCCACAATTGCAACAATAGCCGCTGCCACTGACAACCTTGTATACGTTTGTTCCTGAACAGGTGCCCCTACAATTGGACGGTCTTCATACTGCCTTGTCTTTTGATATGTGATAAAAATCGCAATGAGTAATCCTACAACTAGACCGATCGTCGGTAACGCCATAGCTTTTGGTATATCAGAAAGAGCAATAACTAAACCGTTCTCCTCCATGTTATCTGCCACAATCCCGTGAAAAATCAAACCAAACCCGTATGGCAAGAAAATATATGGTGCTGTTAAACCGAACGTTAAGATCGTTGCAATTGCACGGCGGTCCACTCCCAATTCGTTTAAAATCTTAAGAATTGGTGGGATCAAAATCGGGATAAACGCAATGTGGATCGGAACGACATTTTGAGAGAAACAAGAAACAATCACGAGTAAAAAGAAAATAAGTGCCTTTGAAAGAGCTTTTTTTCTTGAATCTTCATTTCGGCCTACGAGTTTAATAACCCAAGCCACCATCACGTCCGGTAAACCAGTACGAGCAATCGCTACAGCAAATGCCCCTAAGAGCGCATAACTTAGAGCTACTGTTGCACTTCCTCCTAAACCACCCGTAAAAACATCTACCGTTTCATTAAAACCTAATCCTCCAATTAATCCGCCAGTTAATGCACCAATTGCTAGAGCAATCACGACATGAACACGAACTAAACTTAAAATCAACATCACTAGTACCGCTATTAGAACTGCATTCATCTTCTCAAATCCTTTACTTTGCTAAATCACTAATATATTAAAGCACTCAACTAAACTATCATTATATTACTATATTGTCAACACGGGATCTTTTTTGAACAAGAAAACACAAATGCTCCAAATCTCAACTAGCAAAAGGTTTGCCAGCCTCCCACTCTCCCCTTTGCTTCCTTAATGAAAAAACCCTAATAAATGAAAAGAGCACTGAATAAGGGGAAACTCCTTTTCAGTGCTCTATACATCACCCAGATATCTTCTTCATCCATTCCACAATTCCTACATTCTCTTCTAAACGTAGCTCTTCTACATTTCTATGCCCTAGAATCTTTCCCTCTTTGATCAGTACGACTTCATCTAAAATCGCCTCAATCTCTTTGATTTCATGGGTTGTAATGACAACAACTTGTCTTTCCAAATCAATAAAGGAGATTAAACCTTTTACAATGGAATCACGTACCATTGGGTCAAGTCCGGAAAGCGGTTCATCCATTAAAATAACAGGCACCTCTCTTGAAAGAGTTAATACAATCTTCAATCGTCCACGATTTCCTTTAGAAAGATGCTTTAATTTTGCGTTACGGTCTAAATTCATAAATGTCCGAATTTCTTCTGCTTTTTCTTGATTGAAATCAGAAAACTGCGAAGCAAAAAAATCAATCGTTTGACCTACATTATAAAAACCGTAATAGCTATCTAGCTCAGACAAATAAGAGACTTGATTTGCAATCCGATTTACCTTTTTCCCGTTTATTGTAATCGAACCTCTTGTAGCCTGCGTCAAACCTGCTAGTAATTTTAATGTGGTTGATTTCCCACTTCCATTTTCTCCGACAAGACCAATGATTTTTCCTTTTGTTAATTCAAGCTCTACATCGTTCAAAGCTACTTTGGTCAAATACTTTTTTGTCACACCACTTAAGTTAATCATCAAGCGTCACCACCTTGTCGCTTTTCAAGTACAGCTTTAATCCATCCTCTATCTCTTCATTCCCATAGCCCATTTCATGCATCCCTTTTACAAATGTGGATATTTCTGCTTCCTTTAGCTTCTCTCTCATCTCCTGTAAACTCAGCTCATTTTCCGTAACAAACGTTCCTTGCCCCCGTCTCGTTTCCACAATTTTCATCCCCTCTAACTCGCGGTACGTTCGTTGCACCGTATTTGGATTAACACTTGCTTGTATGCCCATTTCACGTACGGAAGGAAGCTTGTCACCAGGCTTTAATTCTCCACGCAAAATTTGTTTTTTAATTCTTTCAGCAAGTTGACTGTATATAGGTTGTGATGATTGAAACATATCTGTCATTTTCATTACACCTCTACTTTTCGGTCAAGCATCCAGCAAGCTGCAGTAAATAACGCGACTACAATAACAGCTTCAAACAAGTAGGAACCTAAGAAAAAGCTATGACTTACTGCTTCTGTTAACACTTCCGTTCCTGTCTCTAGATTCGTCGTAATGCTTATGTTATTAGTTAAGTCAGTAACATATATTTCTCCCCATTGTGTAAGAGTCTCGTAAATGTTCGTTGATTTAAGAGCATTATAAAGACTAGAGGAAGCTACAAATAGTGCAAGAGTGGCCAATAAGCTTAAAAAAGCTCCTATATAGCGGTTAAATAATATATGAACGACCCAAAAAAAGATTGTAAAACAAGCAAAGCTAATTGCTAGTAAAATAAGATGAACCCCTCCTAACATTCCAATTTTCGTTAAATTAAAGAATTGTAGCTCCTCTGAAAATTGTGTCGCTTGGTTAATCGTTAGTAATAAAGTTGTTCCTGTTATTATCAAAGTCACAAGTAACGATAAAAAACCTGCTGCCAATTTTGCTAGTAGTAGCCCATATCCAGGCATCGTACTATGAAGCCACAGATGCAACTGTTTCTTCTCTGCTTGTAAACTAATCAGCATGTAATAAATTAAGTAGAACGTCAACAAACCTGTTGCCATTAGCGAAACGAACATAACAGCTTCCGAAGCAAGGTTATGACGCGACCCTATATAAGCTGCAATCCCAATAGAAATGAAAAAAGTAATAATGGGCATTAAAGAAGCAGATAGTCCCAACCTCATCTCTTTTTTCATTAAACTTACCCATGAATTCATTTATAAACCCCTCCCACGATTAAATGTATTAGTGTATTAATCAAATAGTACACTAATACAAAAATCTTTTCAATAGATAATTACCTATCTATTTCCAATGGCCTACTCTGCTTCAACAAAAAAAAGACTGCTGAGATTTCTCTCAACAGTCTTCTCTTCTTTCATTATTGAGCTGCAGCAATTTCTTCTTCAAGCAACTCTAGCATCGCACGACCTTCATCACCGACAACTTCATCACGGAAGAAGTCACGAACTGGTAATGCTAACTCACGGAACGCTTCACGCTCAGCTTCTGTTAATTCAATTACTTCCGTAGGATTCTCTGTATCTTCAATAATTGAATCTAACAATGCTTCGTTCATCTCTGCTTGCATTTCAAATACTCTTGGTTGCATTTCCTCAACTGTTTCATCAATTAATGCACGAATTTCTTCTGGTAAACCATTGTAGAAATCAGGGTTTACAGTCGTCATCGCAACATAGTTGTTGTGGTTTGAGATCGTCATATGATCTTGTACTTCGTGGAATGACGCATCTTCAATAAAGAAGATTGGATTTTCTTGCCCATCTACTACACCACGATCAAGTGACGTGTATAATTCAGACCAACTTAATGGAGACGGATCTGCTCCATATGCACGATAAGACTCCATAATTAATGGTGATTCTTGTGTACGCATTTTAAAGTTTTCAAAATCAGCTGGTGTTCGTAATTCATTGCTTCCTGTCCACTGCATAGCTCCTTCTGTAAAGAATGCTAGTGGTTTGATATTGTGTGCCTCATACATACCAGCTAGGTCTGTATGTAATGCTTCACTTGTATTTAGAATTTCTTGAGTTACCTCTTGATCATCAGGGAATAGGAATTGAAGAGCAAACACTTGACCTTCAGCTACCATACCACCAGTAAATCCTGGAGAAATAATAGCAAATTCAACGATTCCATTTTGAAGTTGTTCTACCTGGTCAACCTCACTACCTAATGCACCAAATTCAAAAACATCAATGTTAATTTGACCATCTGATTTTTCATGAATTAACTCAGCAAATTCTGCAGCATATTCATACTGGACTTGCCCTTGAACTTCCTCTGTAACAAACTGCCAATTATACGTTTCTTCTACTGCTGGTGCGTCATCTGTTGCTCCACCTTCATCCACAACCGCTCCATCATCTGTTCCCGCATCTTCACTACCACAAGCAGCCAAAGCTAATGATAACGCACTTACTGCTGCAAATGTTTTCCATCCTCTTTTCTTAAAAAACATCAAATACCCCCTAATTTTCTTTGCTTTTATTCTATTTAATAGGAACTTCTCAGCTATAATAAAAAGAGTGAGATTTCCTCAAATAGTATGATCAACACCGATGCAATCAGCAACATCACAATATACGGTGGTGTCCCTTTAATAACATCTAAATACGATTTATTGAATACCGCACTGGCGGTAAATATATCGACCCCAAACGGCGGAGTTGCTGAACCTAAAGCCGCTTGGAACACAATCACAACCCCTAAATGGATGGGATCAACTCCAGCTGCCATTGCAGCAGGATAAAAGATTGGCGTTAAAATTAAAATCACCACAATTGGATCAACAAACATACAGCCTATAAAGAAAAAGATCGCAACAATGATGAGGACATGTAAAGCTGTCGGATCCGTTCCTAGTACGGTTTCTGTTAACATTTGTGGAATTCTCGCATAGGAAATGAGCCATGAAAATGCTTGCCCCGCTGCAACAAGAATAAAAACAGCCGATGTTACAAGTCCTGTTGATAACGCAATTCTAGGAACGTCTGGTAGTTTAATTGTCCGAAAAACGAGTAACTCTAAAATTAATGCATAAAGAACAGAAATTCCTGCAGCTTCTGTCGGACTAAACACACCAAAGTAAATCCCACCTACAATAATGGCTGGAAAACCTAGTGGGAATAAAGCTCTAACTGTTACTTCCCTACGTTCTTTCCACGAATATTTCTTTGCTTTTGGTATGTTATAAATTTTCGCGTGAATGTAGCTATAAATAGCGAACATCCCGAAAATAAGCAAACCTGGTCCAATCCCAGCAATAAATAAATCCCCAACTGATACACGCGGTGCTGCTAATGCGTAAATAATCATCCCAATACTCGGTGGGATCAATAGTGCTATATCACTCGCATTGATTATTAAAGCAATAGCGCTTGAGTCTTTGTACCCTACAGATAAGAGTCTTTTGCGCATTGGGCCACCAATAGCCACAACCGTCGCTTGTGTTGATCCTGATATTGAACCAAATAATGTACAAGCCGCAGCTGTTGTAATGGCGTACCCACCTCGTAAATGCCCTACAAACGCTCCAACAAAGTCTAATAGCCGTTTCGATGTTTTTCCTGTAGACATAATGTCAGCTGCAAAGATAAACAGCGGAACCGCTAGTAGCACGTAAGACGAGATTCCCTCCATCATCTGTTGAACGAGGAACATGGGGTCAACGTTTGGCATAAAGAAAAGAACAACAACCATTGAAGCAGCCATCATTGGTATCATCATCGGGAAGCCTAATAGGAGCAAAACGATCATAATCGTTAACATAGTTGCTATCATTCGTAGTTTCCTCGCAGTCTTTGTTTAATTTTTCGTTGATTCATTGATTTAACCCTCATTCATTACGAATAATCCTTTTTTTCTTGAGCCAAATAGACTTCCTTCTCTTTAATGTTTACCCACATATTTCGTAGAAATTGAATGCCTCCTAGCACGAAACCAATTGGAACGAATACCGCGAACAAATAGACTGGAACTTGCATCGCTGTCGTGACTCGTCCTGATTCAACTAGAGAGATGAAATAACCGTAAGCAAACACAGACAACGTAAAGAGAACGATCGCAGTCACGGCTGGAATGAAAATGGCAAGCGCTTTTCGAATAGGAAATGGGGCTAAATCATAAAACGCAGACATGCTAATATGTCTTCCTTTTCTAGCTGCATAACTAATTCCCATGAAGGTTGCAACCGTAACGGCGAACCTGCTTACTTCTTGATGAAAAGCCCAACTAGAACCGATAACAGCACGGCTAATGACATTGCCGACAACCATTATCGCAATTAATATGATGGAATAGCTTAAGATTTGCTCTTCAATCTTAACAATCCACTTATCTAGCATTCGCAATGCCTTCAATGATTGCCCTCCTTTTTACAAAATAGTCAAACTACATAAAATAATTCAAAAACGATACACAAGACTCATTTTACTGGAAGAATGTTACCAACTCAAACGTGATATGATGGCTCGTTTTGCTATAAATTTGCATTTTGTAGCATGAGCCTAGCTAACAACATCGATATAGCATTATCCTCTTTTCACCGCTTGTATAGTCGTGAATGCTTTCTTTCAAAGAAAAAAGGGTTTGACCAAGCCACTTATAGCGGTTAGCCAATACCCTCTTACGTCTATTCCTACTTTTCTTTGTTTATGACAACTTGTGCTAACGTTCTCGTCATGGCCCCTGTGCCTCCTAAAGGACCGAGGTTGGATGCTTTTGATTGCCAAGCTGTTCCTGCAATGTCAAGGTGAACCCATGGAGTTTCCTCTGCGAATTCTCCAATAAACAAACCAGCTGTAATGCTTCCAGCTAACCTTCCTGGAGCATTGTTTAAATCGGCAACATCACTTGATTTGAGCATTTTTTTATATGGAGCATAAGTTGGGAATGTCCAGATCCATTCATCCGTTTCAATAGAAGCTTCTACAACTTCCTCCATCCAATCATTATTATTCGTGACAGCTCCAGTTGTACAATCGCCTAATGCAATCATAACTGCCCCTGTAAGTGTCGCGACATCAATTAAAGACGTTGCACCTAACTGTTTTGCATACGTTATGCCATCAGCTAAGATTAGACGGCCTTCTGCGTCTGTATTTCGTACTTCAATCGTTTTTCCACTTAAAGAAGTGATCACATCACCAGGCTTTAATGCAGAGCCATTTAATAAGTTTTCGGATGACGGAATCACTGCAAGAACATTTACCTTTGGCTTAATTGATCCGATGATATCCATCGCGCCAAGAACCGTTGCCGCTCCACCCATGTCCATTTTCATCTCGTGCATATTCTCACGAGGCTTAATCGAAATGCCGCCTGAGTCAAATGTTAATCCTTTCCCAACGAACCCTACGAGCTCCTCTGATTTTGGATCCCCTACATATTTTAAGACAATCATTTTCGGAGGTTGATCACTACCTGCTGCCACTGCTAATAGGGCTCCCATCCCTAACTTCTCCATGTCTTCACGCTCAAGTACTTCAATCTCAAAACCATGTTCGTTTGCTAGTTCGTTTGCCTCTTCCGCTAAATCAGTTGGTGTCATTAAGTTACCTGGTGTATTCACAAGCTTGCGAGCGCGATTTGTTCCCTGTCCATAAATATAACCAACACGCGCTGCTCCTACCAAATCTTCTTCCCCTAACAACGCCACTTGTTCAATAGACACCTCTACTTCATTGTTCTTTTCTTTATAATTTAAAACCGTATATGTACCTAAGGCCAAGGCTTCTCCAATTAAAACCGCAATATCGTGCTTCTTTACTTGTTCGCTTGCCAAACTCTCTACCAAATATGCTACTTTGCTTATTTTGTCTTCCTTCAATTGTCGGCTCACACTAGCTAGAGTCTCTCGAACTGATTCTGTTGTAGATTCCACTTTCTTCCCTAAGCCAATTACATATAACGCTTCCACTTGGCTATTCCCTAACGTATATAAAACCGTTGTTTGACCTTGTTTGGCTATTTTTTTTGCTCTTTTTAATTTCATTACTTGTTGTGCCAGCAACTTATCGATCTTCTCTACTTCCTCATGAAAAGGTTCTCCCTCAAAAATTCCTAAAACCAACGCATCATGTTGATTAAGATCTTCTACATTTGTAACCATTTGAAACATTTTCACTCACTCCTTTTTTCGTTCTATTAATTATACAACGTCAGGCTACCTATTTCGACATCCGAAATGATTTTCTTTCGATTAAATCTGTTTCGTTTACGAACACTACAAACGAAAGAAGCGTTTTATGTTATAATGGAGAGCAATCTGACTTCATTTTTTCAGTTTGATTTTTTCTGTAAAAAACAAGTTTAAAACAAAGTGCTAGAAGGAATAAGCAACATTATAGTTCGATAGGAAAGGACGTAATCATGGAATTATTTCAAAATTTCCCATTGTGGGCAGCATTATTCGCGATTGGTTTTGCTCAATTTGTCAAAGTACCTCTTGCCTTTATTGCCACAAGGAAATGGGAATGGTCATTATTAACAAGTACCGGCGGAATGCCAAGCTCACATTCAGCAGCTGTCACAGCGCTCTCAACCGCCATTGCTCTTGAATTCGGTCTAGATTCTTCTGTTTTTGCCATTGCCGCTGTTTTTGGCATTATTGTTATGTTTGATGCGACAGGGGTAAGACGCCACGCTGGTTATCATGCTACGGTTATTAATCAGTTGGTTTCTGATTTCAATAAGCTAGTGGTAGAAGTAAAGTCATGGCCGAAAAAAGAGGAAACGGAAAAAAGAAAAGAATTAAAGGAATTATTAGGTCACCAGCCAATTGAAGTGTTTTTTGGGGCTCTACTTGGTATTATCCTTACCTTGGTTCTTCATGTTATTGTGCACTAATATTTCGTTACTTTTTACATACGAGGAGATTATAGATGAGACTGATATCCATTTGTCCAAGCAATACGGAATTACTTGCATATTTAGACCTTACCACTCACCTTGTTGGAGTTGATGACTTCTCAGACTGGCCAAGCTCTATTTTAGAACTACCTAGGTTAGGACCAGACTTATCGATCCGAATGGATGATGTTGAATCACTAAAACCCGACTTAGTACTTGCTTCTTTAAGCGTTCCAGGGATGGAGAAGAACGTCGAGGAGTTAAAAAAAAGAGGAATTCCTCATGTAGTCTACAATCCTAATTCTTTATCGGATATTAAAGACAACCTAATTGACCTAGGTAAACGAACAAATAAAGAAGCAAAGGCCGCAAAAGTGGTTGAAAAGTTTGAGATGATTCTTCAGGAGTATACACAAAAAGCTCAAGAGGTGAGCAAACCTCGTCTTTATTGGGAATGGTGGCCCAAGCCTGTCTTTACCCCAGGAGGAAAAAACTGGCTTACTGAAATTAGCCGCCTTGCTGGTGGAGAAAATGCGTTTGAACACATTGATCAGGCTAGCATTCAATCTAACTGGGATGAAGTCTACGAGAAACAACCGGATCATATTTGTTTAGCGTGGGTCGGCATCCAAACGGAGAAAGTAAAACCTGAGCTTCTTTGGAAAAGACCAAATTGGTCGTCATTGTCTGCTCTAAAAAACAATCATGTTCACGTGTTAGAAGAGCCTCTCTTTTGTAGGCCCTCACCACGACTCTTACTCGGTCTAAAAAAATTAGCCTATTTGCTTCACCCAGAGGTTATGCCGTTAGATGACGGTCATGACCCGCTATTATAATCACAAAAAAGACGAGGCTGTCTCAACCTCGTCTTTTTTCCATTTTAATCAAACATTTGATTCCGGAATACTTGAACAGCCTCATCATCGTTTAACCTCTGAAATTCCTCTTCAGATAAACTGCCATTTCCTTTTTCAACTACATAGACTTCTACTTCTTGTTTGCCCCAATTGTTAAAGACATCACTTACGGTTTCATAATACAAATCAATTTTATTGCCTTTTATCGCTGATCCCGTATCAGCTACTACACCGTATCCATAACCAGGAATAAACAAGACTGTCCCAATCGGGTATACACTTGGATCCGCTGCAATGGTTGAATATACATCACGCTTCACTTGCACTCCAGAAAATGTAATCCCATAGCTTGGGTCTCCTGGACTTTTCCCTGTTGATTCATATCCTGCTGTATAGCCTGTAGCAACGACTTTTTGCGAAGGGTATTTAGACCAATCAACGGCCTCTTCCAGTGAGACTTGTTTAGATTCAACTACTTCCTGCGACATCGACTGTTCTTCCGTTTTAACATTAGGCAACGACCTCAACTGAAACGAGCTTTCTTTATAAGCATTGTCTCTAGCTGTATGTATCACCTCTTCATATTCCTGAACCAAATTTCCCTTTACCCATTGTTGAAGTTCGGCAGCACTTACGCCTGAAAATGTTTGAAACGTAGTAAAAAATGCAGCTATAAATAGGCCGCTCATAAACAAACGACGACCAAATGTTTTCATTCTTACCACAAAATTCACTCCTCTCTTGAATTCAGCATCCCCAGAGAGGTCAAATCTTATACAAAAAAATTGAGCAAACCTTTCAGAAAAACAGAATACTTTAGCGAGGCACAGCAAAACGACTCGACATCTTTTCCTAGAAGAAAAATAAAAAAAGGCAGCTCACTAATTGAGCTAACCTTTTAAAACATTTGATATCCTCTTACCCGTAGCATCTTAATAACAATTCCTGCAACAATCGCTCCAACAAAGCCACTCGTTAACACTAGCACATCGACAAAATGCAAAGCGCCTAGATCCGATAGTAGCATTGAAAATGATGCTGCTGGTGCTGTCAAATAATCAAAAAACCCTACATTATCAACAATTAAAATCACGATAATCGGGTAAATAAATGCCATAACCCAAGTTGAACGCAAAACCATATTTAACAAAAATCCAATCCCAAAAAATAAAATTAGGAACAAGACCATTGAGATTACTAACTGTGGCAAATTCACCTTTTGCACCCCCGTATTCTTTATAAGTTTACTGAACACGGGTGATTTTAGTCAACTCATGTACTATGAACTTTGTGTCAAAAACAAAAACATTGTAACGTCTTACGATATTTTACACATAAAAGAAACGCCTACAAGTAAAAGAATTACTTATCTTCTGACTCAATTCCTTCTCCATTGCATTGGTTGCACGTTTCACTACCACCGAGTAACAATTGAAAATAACCTGCACCTTTACAGTATGAACATTGATGTGTAACGGTCTCTATATATTTTTGCCTCATTTTTTGTCTCCCCCATTATAAAAAGAGTAATTATATATTATCAGAATCTTCCCAAAACTAAAACTCCGTCACATTATCTCACTAACTCATGTAAGCGCAAACAAATAGACTTCTCTTATTATTTTGTGATTTTTCTTACTTTTTTAAACATAAATAAAAAAGCGAATGCAGAAGCACTCGCTTTTTTCATTGAATCTCTATTACATCGGGCTTTTCCCTCGTTTTAACACAAGACCCGGTCCACCTAATAAGAATAAGTAGCGGTTATCGATCATCTTTTTCATAAAGTGAGCAGATGAACCGAATAATTTTCTCGTTCCGACTACACCGATTGCCTCTTTTCCTCCAAGTGACGCAACCGTCCCTTTAATATCTGGCTTGAAGGTTTTTAGTGAGTCGCCTTTCATAAGAGCTTTAATGTTTGTTGCACATACTTCAGCCATTTGCATCGCAATTTGAGCAGTAGGCGGGTATGGACGATTAATTTCTTCATTAATCATTAGGGCACAATCACCAATAACAAAAATGTTATCATGGCCTGGCGCACGTAAATCTAAATCTACTTTAATACGTCCACGCATGTTTTCGAAGCCTGATTTGTCTATGATGGAGCTTCCTCGAACACCTGTAGCCCAAACTACAGTAGATGCTTTGATCTCATCACCACTTGCAAGCGTAACACCTGTTTCTGTTACTTCTTTAATTGGACAGTTGATCTTAAATTCAACGCCACGGCTTTCAAGAAGATTCATTCCGTATTCTACTAATTCAGGATCAAATCCAGGTAATGCTGTTGGTGCAGCTTCAATCACGTACATTTTTACCTTTTCTTTCGGTACATCATAATGAGCGCACAATTCTGGTAATCGCTCAGATAATTCCCCGATAAATTCAATACCAGTAAAACCAGCACCTGCAACGATAAAGGTAAGTAGCTCGTCCTGTGGTTCAGGAGTGTTATTGTATTTAGCAAATTGATATTCAATATGTTCTTTCACTTCACGAGCACCGTTTACTGTCCATTTACTGAATGCATATTCATGAACACCTGGAACACCAAATGTTTCTGCCTCCGCACCTAGACATACAACTAAGTAATCGAATTCAATTTCACCATTTTGCAGAAGTACTTTTTTCTCTTCACGCTTAATTTCCACAACACTATCTTTTACGAACTTAATTTTGTTAAGATCAAGCACACTATTGATAGGCATACGAGTACGGTCTGGCGATAATGTTCCAGCAGCTGGCTCGTGTAACCAAGTCGTTTGATAATGGTATTCGTGCTTGTTCACTAATGTAATATTTGCTTCGTTGTGCCCTAATTGCTTTGTTAGTCGAGTAGCTGTAATCATTCCCGCATAACCCGCGCCAAGAATTACGATATTTGGCTTTTTCAACTTCATCACTTCCATCTTCTAATTAAATTTTGCCTTACTATACTTTCTCCCGAAAAACAACATTGTGATTCTTTTCACGAATAATGATATAATAATAGCTAATTCATATAGAAAATTCGTAAAAAGCTCACAAAACCCACCTCTAATAATAAGTTTAAACTTTGTTTTTTTCAACATTTTTTTAAAATTATATCTTATCAAGATTTTCGCTTCTCATTTTTAATGTAAACAAAGAAGGAATTTCTTATGCAAGGAAATCCCTTTCAAACACAGCAAAAAAGCCCTTCTTACCAAAAGGTAAGAAGGGCTTTTCATTAACAGTCTTCAGGTGTACCTGCATTTGCAGCCGTTCTAAATGAAGAGCCGCACCCACAAGAAGCAATTGCATTCGGATTATCAATGGTAAATCCGCCACCCATCATATTTTGCTTGTAATCGACAACAAGCCCTTTAATAATTGGTTCACTTTCTTTATCAACCAAAACAGATAAGCCATCTATTTCAAGTAATGTATCTTCTTCATGCTTTTCGGAGTCGAAACCCATCCCATAAGAAAGTCCACTACAGCCGCCACCTTTTACACCGATACGAAGCATTAAGCTTTGATCACCTTCAGCTTCCATCATATCTTGGATTTGGCTCACTGCTGCCTCTGTTAATGTAATCATGACATCCCTCCTAATCGCTGTTACGATTAGTATAACCGTTATTCTTTTTAACCTCAAGAAACGTGCTCACCTATTTTTTAAAATGTAAGGGAACGTTCCCACGTTTTTGATTGAGGATTCAATAAAATAAACTTATTATGCGCGCGATCCAATTCTTGACTATAATGAAGAACGATAGGATGACTTAACCCGTATTGTCCAGCTGCTGTTACCATCTTTTTACGGAGTTCTTCAATCTTATCCATATTAGCTTCATATTCCAATACTTTGCTCATCTCCACCATCCTCTCTTTTGCCTAATATATACTTCAAGTTATATACTTAAAACCCTGCTAACAATCGATTTTTTCACAATACTTCCATATTTAGAAGTACGTTACCTTTTTAAAAACGACTGTATTTCTTTCATTAAACCTATTCAGATAGTATAATAGTAGGCAAACACGAAAGATCTTACTCACTTAATTAATATAATTCTATAAAAACAAGCATATTCCTTCAAAAAAATGAATGAAAATAGGAAATATGTTACGGTTTGTTGAAGAATTGGAGGACTAGAACGGATGGGAACAATTATAACAGATACAAAACTTGAAGTCATTGGCGAAAAAGTGAATAACGGTATACGTTTAACGATTGAGGATGGCCTCTATTTATTTGAGAGTCCTGATTTATTAGGAATTGCTCAATTAGCCAATCAAGTGAATCAGAAAAAAAATGGGGATAATGTCTATTTTATAGAAAATATGTACATTAATCCAACAAACGTATGTGAAGCAAACTGTGGCTTCTGTGGGTTCAAGCGCAAACCTGGTGATGAGGGTGCTTACACAATGGATAGTGACGCCCTACTTGAATATGTTGAAAAACGATGGAATGATAACATCCGTGAATTTCATATCGTCGGCGGACACAACCATGAAGTTCCTTTTGACTATTACTTAAATACGATTCGCACACTTAAGAAGCATTACCCTAACGTTACTGTGAAAGCATACACAGGTGCAGAAATTGAGTTTTTCTCTCGTATTTCTGGACTAACTATGAAAGAAGTCCTAGAAGAATTAATTAAAGCGGGACTTGATACCCTTCCAGGTGGAGGAGCAGAAATTTTAACAGAGCGCTATCGTTTAAAAATGAGCCTGATAAAGCGTCTACTGATCAATGGCTAGAAGCACATGAAATTGCTCATAACCTTGGCTTAAAAACACATGCGACGATGCTATACGGATCTATCGAGTCAAAAGAAGAACGCCTCATTCACATGGATCGACTCCGTACATTGCAAGATCGTACAAATGGGTACATGGTATTTATTCCACTCGCGATGCAACCGCGCAGCATTAATGCCGGGATTAAGCGTCGTACAACAGCTTATGACGATATGCGTACACTTGCGATTAGTCGCTTAATGCTTGATAACTTTGATCACATTAAAGCGTATTGGATCAACATCGGTGTTCAGTTGACGCAAATGGCTCTTACATTTGGTTCAAGTGACATTCATGGTACACTAATTGAAGAGCGGATTTCACATGCTGTTGGTGCCTTAACCTCTTCAGGTATCACTCGCGATGAGCTTGTTTACCTTATTAAAAGCGCTGGAAAAACTCCAGTGGAGAGAGATACCTTTTATAACATTATCAAAACATATTAAAAAGTGTTGGTGTAGGCCCTTCATTATTATGATGAAGGGCTTTTCTGTCTTGTTAAGCGCATCATGGGTATGATTGACTTTTTCATTACGATCGGCTCTCTTCGGGGCTTCATCTTCTCTGTGAGTGGCCTTCCCCATTCTGATTCGGTTCTCTTTCGGCCCTCATCCGCCCTATGAGTAACCTTCTCTTTCTGATTCGGCTCTCTTATGTGATTCATCACATATAAACGTCGTTTTCTATGAGCCAACACGACAAGAAAACAAGCCAGATTGGTTGCCCCACCTAGCTTGTTTCCTGTTAAACAAACATTTGTTTAGAAACCTTAAACAAACATTTGATCAATTATTTCCTTCCAAAAACGCCTTCGCAAATCACTTCAGCAGCTCCCGTCATTAGCACATGGCCATTTTCAAGCCACGTAATTTGCAAATCACCACCAAGCAAATGAACCGTTACTTCCTTCCCTTTCTCAGCTTGCCCATTTAGAATGGAAGCAACAACCGCTGCACAAGCGCCTGTCCCGCATGCTTGCGTAATACCAGAACCTCTTTCCCAAACACGGAAGTGAATTTCTGTCTCTGATACAACTTCAACAAACTCCACATTGACCCATTCAGGAAAACGCTCATCCTTTTCCATCTTTGGACCAATTTCATCAACTGGCGCCTGAGAAATATCGTCAACAAACATCACGGCATGAGGGTTCCCCATAGAAACAGCTGTCACCTTAAATGATTCGTCATCAAGCAAGAACGGCTCTGCTACTACTTGCTCTTTGTCTTCTCCTAGCATCGGAATGAGCTT
Organism: Halalkalibacter wakoensis JCM 9140; assembly: GCF_000513095.1. Lineage (GTDB taxonomy): Bacteria > Bacillota > Bacilli > Bacillales > Bacillaceae_D > Halalkalibacter > Halalkalibacter wakoensis. Next base: position 2,943 of record NZ_BAUT01000072.1, on the reverse strand, counting down.
CCTTGCTAATACTGGTTTCCCCATATCCACAGTGACTAATTGAACAACTCCATTTTCCTCGTGAACAGTAGCTTCAACTAGTCCGCCTAACGTTTCAATTTGAAATGTTTTTTCTTTCACATAACCGTGTTCATATGCGAACTTCGCCACACAGCGCAAACCATTTCCACAGTTTTTCGCCTCAGAACCATCGTTGTTAAAAACACGCATCTTAACAGGTGCTTTTTCTGATGGACAAACTAAAATCATTCCATCAGACCCAATTCCTTTATTTTTATCAGCAACTTCAATAGCTAAAGAAGCAAGCTTGTCTTCATCAAGCGTTTGTTTAAACAAATCAACATATATATAACTATTTCCTAATCCGTGCATCTTTGTAAAATGCATATCTTCAACCCTTTCTAAGCTGCTTATCTGTCCAAAAATAATCCTCGTCCGCTTCTAATATAGTAAGTTTTCCGTTGCAGCAAGGTAAAATCAATATGGTTTTAATTCCTTCTTCAGCTCTTTTAAAATCTTTGTTCTTCATGTTTGTTAATACATTTTCCGAACCACAAAATGGACATGTTTGTAAATAAATATCATCATAAAGGCGCTCGTAAGGCCAAGAATTGACAAAAGGAATAACATCCATTAGCTGCACCTCCCTTTTTAAAACATTGGGTTTTCTTCCAGAAATTCATATATATTATCAACTAGCTCTTCTGTTGTTTCACCTGATACATATTCTCCATTTACTAAAGCAAATAATTCAACAGCACAGTTACCACATGAGTTTAAACAGCCATATTCTATAATATCAAGGTTAGGGTCTTTCTCAAGCTCTTCCATTGCTTTTTGAGCCCCACTTGCTAAATTACTTAGACAAAATTCTATAATTGGACGCATTAGTCTCACCTCATCAATCTATAAGGCATCAAAAAAAGAAAAACAACTTTTTTCAGTACCCTCTCAATCTACCCCCTAATGCTACTCTCGCTTAAGAAAGAAGTCAATTACCATTGCTCGTAATTCCATTGTTCCCTAATAAAACATCTCCCCAAATGTAAACGCTTATAAAAACATTCACAAAATTGTTGTTATTTCATTCAAACATCGTTATAATCAAAACTGACCAGGGTCACTTTTGGGTGAGGAGAAAGAAAATGATCGAGCGACCAAAAAAAGAGCAAACAAAAGCAAAAATTGAAAACGCTGCCCTGATGTTGTTTCGTGAAAAAGGGTACTCTAGGACAACTGTACAGGAGATTACAAGAGCGGCAAAGGTAGCAAAAGGAACGTTTTTTAATTATTTTCCAACAAAAGATTCCATTATGCAATCGCTTGCAAATGAAGTACTACAAAAGGTTATGCCTTTTATTCAGCAACCACATTTACGCAATCGACCGCTTACGATTCGTTTGCGTTCTTATTTACAATTTATTTTAACAGACTTCGATCGGTATCCTGCCTTAACGATCGAAATGTGGAACCATGCTCTTAAAGAACAAACACTACTTTTTACACACTGGAATAGGCTAATAGAAGATGCAAAAGAACTAGGGGAAGTTTCAGAAACTGCCTCCGTTGAAACATGGACTCATATTATTCATAGCTTAGTATCATACGGTATTCAAAATTTTGCATCAGAACCGACTAAAACCCGTTTGCTCGAAAATGTAATGACTTTGGTCGAAGCCAGTCTTGAAGCAATTATCGAAAAAAGGGGACATTTATTTATGAAAAAACTCGTTATCCTTGGAGCCGGCTACGGTGGAATGCGTATCCTTCAACGTTTATTACCAGAAGGATTACCAGAAGATGTTGAAATTACGTTAGTCGATCGCTTGCCTTATCATTGCTTAAAAACAGAGTATTATGCTCTCGCAGCTGGAACAGCAGCAGACCATCACCTTCGAGTAAACTTTCCAGAAGATGCAAGACTTCAAATAAAATATGGCACGATTACGCATATAGATATTCGCGAGAAAACCGTTGAGTTAGAAAATAATGACTATATTCCATACGATAAGCTCATTATCGGATTAGGCTGTGAGGATAAGTATCACAACGTCCCAGGCGCTGCTGAATTTACTCACAGTATCCAAACGATGGATCAGACTCGGAGAACGTATGAAACTTTAAATAACACTAGGCCAAACGGAGTCATCTCCATTGTCGGAGCTGGTTTAAGTGGGGTTGAATTAGCTAGTGAACTGCGTGAGAGTCGCCCTGATTTAACAATCAAGTTATTCGACCGTGGGGAAATTATTTTATCGATGTTTCCACGTAAACTAAGTACGTATGTACAAAATTGGTTTATTGATCACGGAGTCGAAGTCATCAATCAATCCAATATCACAAAAGTAGAAGACGGCATCCTCTACAATCATGATGAAGCAATTGAATGTGATGCGATTATTTGGACAGCTGGCGTTCAACCAGTTGAAGTCGTTCGGAACTTAGATGTTGAAAAAGATAAGCAAGGAAGGGTCGTGTTAACACCACAGCATCACTTGCCTACAGATGAAGATGTTTTTGTTGTCGGAGACTGTGCCAGCCTCCCCCATGCACCAAGTGCTCAATTAGCAGAGGGGCAAGCAGAACAAATTGTCACGATTTTAACAAAACAGTGGAACGGGGAACCCCTTCCAGAAGAACTCCCGCGGATCAAATTAAAAGGAGTTTTAGGTTCACTCGGGAAAAAGCACGGCTTTGGTTTAATGGGAGAACGCACCCTACTCGGCCGCGTCCCACGTGTATTAAAAAGCGGCGTGCTCTGGATGTATAAATATCACTCTGGTTCTTAATAAAAAGTGCCTAACTTCCGCAGGGGAATGACACTACGCTTTCCGCGGGTGCCCGGTGAGCCTCCTCGGCTGTCGCCTGCGGGGTCTCACACGTGGGTCACTGCTCCCGCAGGAGTCTACGTGTCATTCCCCTGCTAGGGTTACTGTTGTGTTA
>NZ_BAUT01000073.1 GCF_000513095.1 Halalkalibacter wakoensis JCM 9140 | reverse complement strand
GTTTATACACAGTAGTTCTTTATTTTTTTCAAAACTAGCAAACTGTTTTCTTAGATGTATCAAAGTTTTATCACATTTATATTTTAAAATAAAAGTAACGAAGGATAGTTGAAATAAGAAATATATTATGACCGAATTGAGTAGCAAGGATAATTTGGATTTAATCTAAGGAATCATTTAGTCTAAATAATTGGAGGTGTTTAATCATGATGATGAACTGGGGAATGATGAATCTCGGTATGATTTTGTACATGATCTTAGTAATTCTTATATTAGGTTTAATCATTTATGGTGGATTGGTATTAGTCATGAGACTTTTAAATAAAAAGGATTCTAACAATAATTCTCAAGATTGGGACCAAGATACATCACTTCAAATTTTAAAAGAACGGTTTGCAAAAGGAGATTTAACGCAAAGTGAATTCGAACAAAAATATACGTATTTAAAAGAAAAAAATTAAATTAAATCAGTATTTATCACAGTTTCATCAAAATTAAAGTCTAAACTAAAAATGTAAAATAAATTCAATACATTATTAAGAGGAGTGAATAACATGCGGAAAAAAACGAAAATGTTACTCTTTTCATTTGGATTATCTTCTGTTTTAGTCGTAGGAACAATGGGGTTCTCAGGAATATCTCAAGCTAATGAAAACCATGGCATGATGAATGGTGACATGATGAATATGATGGAAGGTATGAATTCCTTAGAAGGCGAGAATATGATGGAAGCATGCAATAACTTTATGGAATCATATGGAAGCGACGAGACTGAAACAAATTAGGAACTCTAAATAATTTTTTAGTATGAGAGGAAGGAGTACCCTTCCTCTTTATTTGTGCAACGTGCGTTCGCATATAGAAGACCTTTTCGTGACCTTCTTCATAAATTGCTGAATGCTAACAGGCAATAAATCTTTTCAAGGGAACAGAAAGTGTGGTCTAGACCTTCCTTAGTTTTCAAAAACTTCAAAAAGTCTAAATCTTCCATCGTTGTCATGAATGTCGATTGACAATAAAGTCGTTTAAATACAAATAAAGTTGTTACATTTACAATAAAGTTATTTAAAACGTCCAATAGGTTGTTCAACTAAAGGTAACGCTTTAACCAAATATCACATCTGCTATTAAATACACTTCACGCTCTTTATCTCCTTTCCCTCTTACAATCGCTGAACGATTCCCAACATTAATACAATCCTTATCTAATGAAACAATCTCACCAATTCTACATCCCGTCGAAAACATAAACTCAAACAAGGCCTTCTCCATCGGGGTATGGCAACCTTCCCTTAAATGTTCAATTTCACGTTCTGTTAAGAACTTTGGGATTCGTTTTCCTACTTTTGGTTCCGTGATTTTGGCAGCAGGATTAGTGGTTATATGACCTTCCTCGTATAACCAACGAAAAAATGATCGGATAAATCGAACACGATGAGCAAGACTCGATGGTTTTAATCCTTCGCTGGATAAAGCTAAGTAATCTTTAATACCTTGGGTTGTAACGGATTGGGGTTTAATATCTTGGAAGTGACGGACTAAGAGATTTGCTTGCAGTCGGTAGGCATTCAAGGTATGGGGCGAAAATCCTTCAATTCGTTTCTCAGCTTTGCATGCTTCCCAGGCTTTGGTTAGTTGCACAGCTTGTTCCCTCCTATGTATTATGTGTATTTTAAGGGGGGGATTTCCAATTTTATGAAAAACAAGAACGACAATTAGTCCTTTTCTGGTATTATTTATGTGTCAAGGTTGGTTACTTTGTGAAGAATTCACTTAAACTGAACGAAGCAGTTTAGTGCAATAAGAGTTGATGAGTTGTTTAATTATTTATTATGTAAGAGGTGATTTAATGCGAAGAGTTGAGGTTTTACCATATAGTGAGGAATGGTTAGAAATGTTTCGGGAGGAAAGTTAGAAACTTAAAGCTTTGTTTAAAAACGAAATTTTAAATGTGTATCATATTGGAAGTACCCATTCCAAATATTAAAGCTAAACCAGTAATTGATATTATGGTTGAGGTTACTAACATTAGTGAAGTTGATAAGTTCAATAGCGAGATGGAACAATTAGGCTATGAAGTGATGGGTGAATACGGAATTCCTAAAAGGCGTTTTTTTATTAAGGGTGGCGATAATAGAACTCATCATGTTCATTTTTACGAAGAAGGTAATGAAGAAATTGCTCGTCACTTAGCATTTAGGGATTATATGATTGCACATCCAGAGGAAGCTATAAAGTACAGTGAATTGAAACAAACATTGGCAGAGAAATCCCCTACAAATATAACTAAGTATATAGAAGGCAAGAACAATTATATTAAGGCAATTGATGATAAAGCAGAGACGTGGAGAAAAACTAACTTATTCAATTAACGGGTGCTAGAGCGGAACTCAAAGTTGTCAGTTGCAGCACCTAATGTTTATTTTGTTAACGAACTTCTCCAAAACTCAAGACTATAGACAACACTGGGATTGTAATAAGCTCTCCCGCCACCTTTAAACAAAGACACCTAGTTACGATTATTTGAATCGTAACTAGGTGTCTTGTTTCATTCTTATTGTTATTCAAGTGTACCGACGATTGGTAAGTTTTCCAATACAGAAGAGCCGTGTGGAGATGCTGAAATTTCTTCTGTGTTGTCAGCACCAGCCATTACTCCACCAAAGTGTTCTCCACCTTCCCAAGCTCCAATATCTGAAACATCGTAAACGACTCCGTCAACCGCTACATAAGCGGGGTTTCCATCTTGCCCATTATACTCACTAAGTTCTTCCAGTGTGAATACTTGACCTTCTTCAACTGCTGAAGCTTCTGTTTCTTCTGTAGTATTTTCCTCTGTAGTTTCTTCCGGTGTCGACGTATCTGGTTCTTCAGTTGTTGTGTCCCCACCACAAGCTGCTAAAACAAAAGCCGTCATTGACAGTACTAATAAACCTTTAAATTTTTTCATCTTCTTGCCCCCTACATTTTTAAAAACTTTTTTTATATAGTTATATGTTAAATGTTATCTCCCCTCACTAAAAGAGATTTTGATTACATTTAACGTATTGTTCACTTTCCGTTAAAAATGTGGTCACTTTTTTGTCAAATATACTAATGGCAGAATGAAAAAATGGATATTACGCGAGGAGATTTCAAGTGAAATATAGTGGGATTTGTGAAATACCGTACTTAACTAAAGGGTGCTTATGTTGAAGAAGAAATTACGAAAAACAACAGATCTATTTGCTGCATAGTACAAATATACTGTTCAAAAAAAGGAATTTCACAATCTGGCTATTATGGAATAAAACTTCAAAAGACTTTATTGTTATTTTTTAGTTCGATGGAAAATATTTTTTATCAAAAATTAAACAACTTTAATTTACCTCCATCCTTAAAGCAGGACGGGGGTATACGTATTTGAGGTTTTAAAATTAAATAACTTTATTTTCACTTCAAATGAAGTGGTCTTTTGTGGAAATGCAGAGAATAAAGAAGTATATATTTTTCAAGGTTATACATTAGTTCACATGTTCCCCCTTGTAAAATTCATTTTTTATGGCAATATTAAGGTAACAAAATGAAAATGGAAAGGGGGAGGAAGGAATGTTAAGTGATCGTGATTTGCACACCCTAGCAATAGAGGAAGAATTGATAACACCATATAATCCGGAGTATTGTGAAGGAGCGACTATCAACTTAACGTTAGATACAGTTGTTAAACGTTATTCTTCCAATGAGCCATTATACTAGGTAAGGAAGTAACTGAGGATCACTATGAAAAGTTTGATATTTCTGTAGATGAGTTCTGGCTTGAACCAAAAGAATCTGTTTTGATTCAGACACATGAATTCTTAAAGGTTCCCCATAATATGACTGCTCGCATATATGAGCGGTATGGAGTAAAGTCTCTGGGTCTAATGATTAGTCCTGCTCACTATATGAATCCCGGGTATCGCGGACAAATTAGTCTAATTGCAGTAAACAATACACCCGTTCGTTTTAGACTTATTCCTGGTATTAAAATTTGTCAATTGGCGTTATTCGAGTTGAAAACAGAACCGCTAAAACCTTATGAAAAGCAGGATGCGAGATACATGGACGCTACAGAGGTTAGTATTTCTAAATTACATTTAGATGATGAAATCCAAGATTTTCTTAAAGAAAAAGGAGTTAAGAAAGTTTCTGAAGAAATGGCCAGTGACTTAGGTAAACACTTAATGTCTCATATTAAGTTAGCTGCAAAAGAGTTAGCTGATATTGCGAGAAAAGAGTTTAAGAAAGGCAAAAAGGATAAATGAGTAATTTAAGGGAAATAGTCAGAAGGCATGTCATTTCAGAAACTAAACAAGAATTGTCCGCTGAAAATGTTGACCAGGATGCTATGGTTCAATTTCTTATTAAAGAGGGCCATATTGACAAGAAAGTTGATTCTATTTTAGATGCCTTTAGAGATGAGCTTGAAAAAGACTCTCCCAAGTCGATTAAAAGGAAAAGAAATAAGTTTGTATACGCTAGCCTAAGCATATTGTTGACTATCCTTATTGCGTACGGTGTTAATGAGGAGTATTGGGTAGTTGTAGCAATCGTAGCATTAATAAATATTGTCATTCATGCTTTTTTTACGTTTTGGAGTGAATGAAGATCCTAACAGTATTTAACCCCTATCTCCGACACTATGAAATATGTACTTTGTACAAGAAAACCGAAAGTTCATTTGAATTTCAAATGAACTTTCGGTTTTTGCTTTTATACAATTATTAAATTCGAAATGTCTTTCGTTTATCAGATTCATAGGTTTTTCACGCTTGGTGTGATATTAGCAACTTATATCCCTCCAATTAAAAAGCCACTAAAGAATACATTTTTAAAATTTGGGTAAAGTATTTTATACATCAAAGAATTCTGCATAACGAATACTCCCCTGCATGGAAGTGCTTGGGGAGTATGACACATTATTGAAATACACATTTCAAGAAATACTTAGATAAAGAAATAGATTTGTTATTCTTCTAATACAATTGCTGAAATTCACCTTTGAAAAAAAGATTGTAACATCCCATCCCCGCAAGAAAAATATCAATTAGATTAACAAAAAGTTATGGTTCGTAAAATATTGAATTAAACTCAACTACTCATAGTTAATCTAGCAAAGTAACTATCGGCCCCATTAAAATTAACCCAACTTTCTTTTATTTCTCCCTCATTCAAGAATAACTAGGCTTAATTCATCTTCCAAAGTTAATTAGAGAAATGAACTTAATTTAAACATTAAGTAAGCATATGAAATGAAACTGTAATATAAATGCTCAAAAATTTCTCTTCCTAAATGGTAAAATGATTCAAGATACGACAAGAAAAAAGAAATTCTATCAGAATTCAGCAAAATCCACCATGGATAAGTTTTATAAATCAGAGAAACTACTTAGTTGATCTTTAAGCTATGCTCCAATCTTAATCTATGAAGCTACTGTTAAGAATTTCATATGAAATTCTTAACAGTGGTTTTGACTTGAAAATAAACTTGGATTAATATTTGAACTTTTTAATATTAACTAAACGAAATCTTAAAGACTATCAAGGAGAGAATATTGTATGAAAAAGAACGCCAGGGCTATAGTGATAACTCTATTGCTAGTAGGATCTCTTACCGTAGATCCTTTAAACCAGACAGTATTAGCAAACAGTGATATAGAAAGCAAATTATCTAACATTGAAAAAGAACGTGAAGAAAATAAAAAAGAAGCTGGGGAGAAGCAAAAAGAACTCGAACAATTAGAGCGAGAGAAAAAAGAAATCATAAATGAAATTGAACGATTAGACCATGAGTACGCAGAAACGAATCAAAAAATTCGCGAGAAGCGTGCAGAGATTAACCAAGTTAGAGAAAATATAGAAAAGTTACAAGCAGAAATAATTATCATTGAAGAACGTATAACAGAACGTGACAAATTGTTAAAAGATCGAGCTCGCTCTATGTATCAGTCAGGTGGCTCAATTAATTATTTAGAAGTAGTCTTAGGGGCCAAATCTTTTGGTGATTTCTTAGACCGTTTGAGTGCCTTAGCAGTCATAGCCCAGCAAGACCGTAATATTTTAGATGCCCATATTGAAGATCATCTTGAGTTAGAGAAAGCTAAAGAGAAGGTAGAAAAAGAGCTGCAAACATTAGAAGGGCATTTGATAGAATTAGAAAATTTGATGGAAAAGCTTGAGAAGCAGCGTGATGAGAAAGAAAAAATAATGAAATTAGTCGAAAAACAAGAGGACGAGCTACATACAGATCTAGGTGAACTCGAAGGAGCAGACGAAATTTTACGTGCTCAAGAACAGGCACTTAAGAATGAATTAGCTGCACACGAAGAACGTCTACGCCGCGAAGCTGAAGAAGAACAAAAGCGTCAGAATGCCGAAGCTGCTGCAACAACATCTAGGAGTAATTCAGGAAGTGCGAACAACTCAAATTCCAATAATTCGAATGGAAGTACGTCTCAAGTCCATAGTTCACCGTCAGTAACTAGCTCTGGTTTTATGCGACCGGCAACAGGCTCGATCACATCAACATATGGTCCTCGAGCTGTTTTTGGTGGACAAATGCATTATGGAATTGATATTGGTAAAAATGGACGGACTGGTGATGTTCCTATTGTTGCTGTTCAAGAAGGAACAGTTGTCCAGTCTTATTATTCATCAAGCTATGGTAACGTGGTATTAATTGCTCACCAGGTAGATGGACGATTAATTACAACCTTATACGCTCATATGGAGAATCGTGAAGTTTCATCTGGACAACGTGTGTCAAAAGGTCAACGTATAGGACTTATGGGGAATACAGGCCAATCATTTGGTGCACATCTTCATTTTGAAGTGCATGAAGGTGGATGGAATGCGGCAAAGTCAAATGCTGTTGATCCGTTTCGTTATATACCAAGATAAGATATTAAAGGAGGGATGATTATTTTCATTCCTTCTTTTTTTATCCTTTTATATTCTGAAATTCTTAAAGTTAGTATGCATACTTTTTTGATCCCTCCTTCTGTTCAATAAGTGTTCAATTTCAACGAAGTAATTAACTTGATTACCGTAGGGGGGTATGGTAAATTTAGTTTGAAAAGAAAATATCATATCATTCATTTTAGGAGGTTAAAATAATGGAACAAAAAACATTAAAAGTGAACGGAATGTCATGTGGGCATTGCATAAGTACAATAGAAAACAATATAGGAAAGTTAAATGGTGTCAACTCAGTAAAAGTTATGCTGTCTGAAGGGAAAGTAAACCTTAATTATGATTCTGGTGTTATTTCATTAGATCAAATTATTCATGAGATTGAAGAACAAGGATATGATGTAGAATGAAGTAGTTGCATGGGATCATATAAGTGAGGTCGCACGATTTTAGTACGACCTTCTTCACTATTTTCATTAGCTTTATCTAAATGAAGATACTTATAGAACAAAGAAGAATCTGTGATGTATCTCACATATTTTCTTTACATTCTTTTGGTAATCTATAAGGGAAATATGATCACAATAACAGTATTATTCGAATTGTAAAGGAGGGGAATCAGGTGAGTAAGATGATATTTTCGGTAAAAGGAATGACATGTGCCTCTTGTGTCAATCGCGTTGAAAAGATGATCTCAAAAGTAGAGGGTGTTCGATCTGTTAATGTAAACCTGGCAGCCAATCAAGCTCAAGTTGAAGCGGATGAAACAATAGAAATGTCTGAGGCAATTATAAAGGCTATTGAGAAGGCTGGATATGATGCTAAGCCCATTGATAACGATGATCAAAGAAAGGTTCTATTTTCTGTAAAGGGAATGACCTGTGCATCATGTGTTACCCGTGTGGAAAAGGCTATTGCAAAAGTAGAAGGTGTGCAATCTGTTAATGTGAACCTGGCTGCTAATCAAGCTCAGGTTGAAGGAGAAAAAGGAATATTAGATCCCGAAGCTGTTATAAAACGAATTGAAAAGATAGGATATGAAGCATCAATTATCAATGAAAATGAACAGAGAGAAGAATCTGATGAGCAAGAGGTAGAAACGAGAAAGCTTTTAAAAGATTTTACAGTAGCAGCCGTCTTAACAACCGTTGTGTTAGTTGGTAGCATCCCTCACATGATGCATGGCTGGGGAGCATGGGTACCGACATTTTTGTCTAATCCTTTATTCTTACTTGTGTTAACAAGTTACATCCAACTCGTACCTGGTTGGAGATTTTACAAAAATAGCTATAAGGTATTAAGAAATGGTTCAGCAGATATGAATGTATTAGTAGCAATGGGTACGTCAGCTGCATGGCTTTATAGTGGTGCGATGACGTTATTTCCGGATCAGCTTACGGCAATGGGCTTCCCGTACCAACTTTATTACGATGTCACAACCGTTATTACGACGCTTATCCTCTTAGGACGTTACTTTGAAGCGAAAGCAAAAGGGCAAACCTCTACGGCAATTAAGAAATTAATGAGTTTGCAAGCAAAAACAGCCAGAGTGATTAGAGATGGAAATGAACTCGAAATTTCTGTTGATGAAGTAAAGATTGATGATGAGATCATTGTAAGGCCAGGTGAACGTATTCCGGTCGATGGAGTCGTCACGAAAGGTAGATCTACGATAGATGAATCCATGTTAACCGGTGAGTCTATCCCAGTAGAAAAAGTATCTGGAGATGAGGTTATCGGTGCGACTATTAACAAATCTGGAAGTTTCCGTTTTCGTGCAACAAAAGTAGGGAAAGAAACGGCACTCGCACAAATTATTCGAATGGTTAATGAAGCTCAAGGTTCGAAAGCTCCCATTCAACGTGTCGTTGATTTAATTTCTGCTTACTTTGTACCGGCAGTCTTACTAATAGCGGTAGTCTCATTTATTGTTTGGTATTTTGTCGGTCCGGACCCAAGTCTGATTTTCGCATTAACTACCTTTATTGCGATTCTTATTATTGCTTGTCCTTGCGCGTTAGGTTTGGCAACACCAACAGCAATCATGGTTGGTACAGAAAAAGGAGCTGAAAATGGCATCCTAATTAAAAATGCTACAAGTTTAGAACGTGCCCATAAAATTAAGACTGTTGTTTTAGATAAGACCGGTACCATAACGGAAGGCAAGCCAAAACTAACAGATATCATTACAACTGATATAGTAAGTGAACAGGAACTATTGCAAGTAGCTGCATCAGTTGAAACTGCATCAGAGCATCCATTAGGTGAAGCCATTGTGGAAGCTGCCAAAGAAAAAGACCTTCCTATAAATGACCCTGAATCTTTCGAAGCGATTGTTGGTCACGGATTACTTGCCACATTAAATAACAAAGAAGTCTTAATTGGCAACATCAAACTGATGAGTAAATACAATATTGATTTGGGGTTATACGAAGAAAAAGCAATTACATTAGCTGATCAAGGGAAAACACCCATGTATGTTGGGATTGACGGGGAATTTGCAGGGATCATAGCAGTAGCTGATACATTGAAAAAAGGAACCATCCCAGCAATCAAAGCCTTAAAATCGATGGGTATTGAAGTGATTATGTTAACAGGCGATCATAAACGAACGGCCAAAGCGATTGCAATGGAAGCCGGAATCGATAACTATATTGCTGAGGTGTTACCTGAACATAAGGCAGAAGAAGTAAAAAAACTACAAGGAGAAGGAAAAATGGTGGCTATGGTCGGTGATGGTATCAATGATGCTCCTGCACTCGCTCAAGCCGATGTAGGAATTGCCATTGGAACGGGGACGGATGTTGCGATGGAAACCGCAGATATCACTTTGATGCGTGGTGATATTAAAAGCGTTGTAACGGCCCTCAGACTATCTAAATCAACGATGAAGATGATCTGGCAGAACCTTGGGTGGGCATTTGGTTATAACATTGTCTTGATTCCAGTAGCAGCGGGTTTACTATATCCCCAATTTGGAATTCTGCTGAATCCTATGATAGCCGGAGCAGCAATGGCATTTAGTTCTGTTTCGGTTGTGTTAAACACTTTAAGACTTAAAAAATTCAAATCAACGATTGAGTAGAGTTAATTTGGATAAGATAAAGGCAGGAGAGATAAATGGAGTTATTTATTAGAAAGGAATGGATAAATTGAAAAAATCAAAAGCTACTAAGTTGATGTTAGTTGTCTCCTTCTTACTTTTAAGTATGCTCCTTGCCGCTTGTACCCAAGCCGAAGAAGATCATGCAGGGCATCAGGATATCGAAAAAAGCGAAGAAATGGATCATATGGACGAAGAGATGGATCATGAAGGGCACCAGGGTGACTCAGTTAACGTAGATAGATCGAATTTAGAACAGGAAGCGGCAAAAGCTCCGGAGAACCTCAATAATTTAGCAACTGATGAATTAAAGGTCGTAAATACTAAGAACATTACTCGAATAAATGAGGATGATCCTATCCAATTATCCATTCACGTATCTCAAACTGTTTGGCCAGCAACCCATGAGGAAAATCAACCTGGGACAGTTATATTGGCTCCATTAAATCAATGGCAATATTCCTTAGCCGCTCTAACACTGGTTCACCATCCTAATGATGGTCCTATGTTGTATTTGGACGGAGAAATTTCTGAAGATGTCTTAAATGAACTTAATCGACTACAACCAAAAGGCAATAGTGAAGACACTCAAGTCCTCGTGGTTGGCGATCTTCCAGAAGCAGAATTAAATAAATTAAACGCCTACAATGTTGAACAAGTACAGGGTGCAAATGTAGCAGATTTTGCTAGGAACATTGAAGAAAAATTTACAGAAACCATTAATGAAGTTCATCCAAATGTAATAATTGGTTCTTCAGAGGAAGACGCAAAAGAATATACAATTTCTGTTGGAAATTGGATTGCTCACATGAATGAATCTGTACTTTATGTTGATAATGATGGGATTCCACAAGAAACAATTGATGCTCTTAATGCAAGAGAGAATGGGGTAACGATCTATCTTGTAGGACCAGAAGATATTATATCTGATGAGATTGCTCAAGAGTTAGAAACGTATGGAACGGTTCACCGAATTGAAGGGGATAATCCAGTAGCTCAATCCATTGAATTCGCCTCATATAAAGATGCTGAAACAGGATTTGGTTGGGGAATTACTAGTCCTGGGCACGGTTTTGTGTTTTCATCAACTAATACACCTGAACTTGCCATTGCGGCTGCTCCTTTTGCTCATTTAGGAAAGCATGCTCCAATGATGTTGTTAGATGAAGGTGAAATCACAGATGAACTTTATCAGTATCTTGCCAAAGTTAAACCCGCATTTCAGGAAGAACCAACAGAAGGACCATATAACCATGGCTTTATAATTGGTACATTTACTGATATTCCATTTATAACTCAAGGTATATTAGATGAAAAACTGGAAATTGTCTCATTAGGTGGAGATGACCACGGAGGACATTAATAAATGGAGGAGAGGTTCCTATGTCAACCTCTCCTCTTAAAGTTCGGATTTCAATCTTATGTAAATTAGAGACTAGCAAAAGTTTAAAAATAATTTTATTAAATTAGTTAGCGTGTTACACGTTGAAATATAATTATAATGTTTTTTTGTGGGAAAGTAATTTGTTGGTAATGAATAAGGATTTATAATCGATTCCTATATTCCATGTTTTATGAAAAAAATGAGCTTGTCTCTACAAATTCAATGTGATTGTAAAAACAAGCTCTTCATATATAGCCACACTACAATGTATAATTTCAGAATTAACTTACGGATACCTCATTAAGGTGAACTAAATTCAATATCATCGGGAATTTCAAACACCGCATCGGGAATGATTTCTCCTACATTATGAATGGAGACTTGTAATTCTCCACTAGAAAATGGAATTTTGTGTTCTCCTGCTCCGTACTGTTCTGCCCATCCCCCTGTTTCTATGGCAACTTCTAAAATTCCAATATCTTCTGGTCTCACATTCTCTATTTTAGACCAAACAAGCTCCATGTCAGCATCTAGTTCTTCCATATATAAAGTCTGATCGTCGTAACGGTATATCTGGTTCAGAATCTTCTCCCCTGATATTTCGGTCATTTGGCGAAAGTATGGTGCACTGTCAAGATTTTTTGCCCAAATGTAAATATTCTGGTTTTCTTCATGGATAACCATTTCAAAATTTTGTGCATAATTTTCTACGTCCTGTGTTAACTCTGGTGGTTCTTTTATCGTTCGATTGTCAAAATACGCAATCGTTCCCGTCATTAGCACCAAAGGCATTGCAAACATTATGGCTATACCAATTACTGCAGCTATCTGGATAATACCATTCTTTTGTTTGCGTCCTCTCCGATGGAGTACAGTCTTAGTAAAGGCGCACGCCTGAAGTAAAACGACAAAAATAGCCATCCCAAGAAAAACATATAAGAACCAAATTGGAGGATACGCCCGCCAGTTAGGAGGCGAATATTGAAAGAAATAAAAAAGATACAATACACCGCGAATCATAACAATATAGAAAATAACATGTACTAATGTGGTGTGAAGCCACTTCCACGCAGATGCTCCGAGTAACTTTACTGCTCCGTCAAAAGAAGTAACGACAAGTAAGATGATCATAGGAGCTATTATAAGTCCCATCATGTTCATTATGCCAACTTCTGGTCTAAAGAGAATATATCCACCTACGTCTTCCATATATTCAAATCCAAATAATCTTGCCACATCCCAGCGCGCCCAACGGTCCCATATAGCGTAACCATGTCCGAAAGATAACACAGCAAACCATATACCCAATTCACGCCTCCAAGAATACAATCGTTTAATAGGGGGCCATAGTGTGGCAGCTGGTGAAATGATCAGGGTAAGGAAAAGAAGAACAAATGCCGCATGTGCCCATGCCCTCCAAAATGGATGATCAGCTCCCCAATCTGGGAATAAAGCAGGAACAACCCCCCATGCTGAATAAGATAGATAAAACAAATAAACCAATATAGCGGAAAATACCGCTACGCCTAGATGTCGAATAAAAATTAACCTTCTGCTTTCTATTCCATATATCATAATACATCTCCTATACTTTTTGAGGCTATAAAAGTCTGACAAATCAGCTATACACATATTTTGAAAACGCAATTTTTGTAAGGATCTTAAATATCAAGATGCGGATATTAGCTAGTATTCGTTCTTGTTTGCTTTATATCTTTTTAGCTATTCCTCTCCCTAAGGTAGTCATCACAAAAATCTAAGTTTCCTTGATTTCGCCTCTAGATTTTATATTCTAACCACATATTATAAATAAATTTTGTAGAAAGTTTGTAGAACGACACGTTTGTGTCTCCTTGATGAAAAATTATTAAGTGTTTTGTTAGTGGAATTGGAAAAAGGATATAACATATGAAAGAGAAGAATTCGATAAACCATCTGTTCTTTGATAGCTAAAAAGAGAAAATCTATTCATCGAATGTTCATAAAAAATTGTTATACTTAACTGTAGATTATAATTTGGAGGTTACCTAAATGAAAAAGTTTTCATCAGACACTAAAATTGATAAGGATATGGAAAATTCCGGCTCTGATTCTAACCATAGAACACCAACCTGGGTTAAGGTAATAGGAATCATTGTGATCCTCATAGCTGTACTAGTTATCATAATGATCTTCACAGGCGATCATGGACAGGTCGCCATTTAGCGTCCGGAGGTAGTTATTAATGATTATGGTACCATGGTTTCGCAAATTAACACTCACGATACATATTACATCTACAGTTGGCTGGTTGGGAGCGGTATTTGGATACATAGCTCTCGTAATAGCTGCATTGACAACGCAAGATGTTCAAACGGGGCGAGTTGCGTGGAGTGCTATGGAGATTATTGGATGGTATGTCATTGTCCCATTAGCACTCGTTTCTTTTCTAACTGGGCTTGTCATGTCACTCGGGACCGCCTGGGGCTTATTTAGGCATTATTGGATTCTCTTTAAACTTCTTCTTACCATAGTTGCAACTGTTGTTTTGCTTTTAAATATGCCGACAGTTAGTTATCTAGCGAATATCACCCATCAGACTGGTGCTTTTAACTTTGATGGTCTGTGGGGCCAACTTCTTCATGCTGGGGGTGGATTAGTGGTGTTGTTTTTAACTATTATCTTGTCAGTATATAAGCCACAAGGAATGACGCGATATGGGAAAAGTAGGCAAAGTAAATTACGTAAAAACTATTAACAGTAAATGTCAGCTTATTTAGAGTACCTTATTTAGACATAAACTAACCGAAGAAAGTTTCCGGATTAGTAGGGATAACACAGATACAATTGAAGGTGTTTGATTAAGTTTTGTTTTTTCATAAAGAGTTTATTATTTTTTATATCTTTCATAGTTTCAACACATTTTAATCCTATGATAAATATGAACAATTAAAATATTAATTCTAAGGAGGAGTTTCATAGTGGATTTAAATCGTCCGAAGATAGCTAAAAACATCACAGAGTTAATCGGTAGAACACCCTTAGTTAGACTCAACGAAATTAGTGACAGCACATGTACTGAAGTTTTAGCAAAGCTGGAGTACTTTAATCCATTGTCTAGTGTCAAGGACCGGATCGGATTTGCGATGATAAGTGTTGCCGAAGAACAAGGTTTCATTAATAAAGAGACAGTCATAATTGAGCCAACCAGTGGGAATACGGGAATTGCACTAGCATATGTATGTGCAGCCAAAGGTTATCAGTGTACCCTCGTTATGCCTGAAACGATGAGTATTGAACGTCGTAATATTCTTAAAGCCCTAGGGGCAGAGTTAGTTTTAACAGAGGGAGCAAAAGGAATGAAAGGTGCAATTGAAAAAGCTAACGAACTAGTTGAAAGTACACCAAATGCGTATATGCCACAACAGTTTGATAATCCGGCTAATCCAGAAATCCATAGAAAAACCACGGCCGAAGAAATTTGGGCTGATACTGAAGGAGAGGTTGATATCCTAATTAGCGGGATTGGTACCGGTGGGACGATCACTGGTGTCTCAGAAGTACTAAAAAAACGAAAATCATCTTTCCTTTCTGTAGCCGTTGAACCACTTGCATCTCCTGTCTTATCTGGAGGAAATCCGGGGCCTCATAAAATACAAGGAATAGGTGCTGGTTTTGTTCCAAAGGTGTTAAATGTTGATAGCTATGATGAAGTTATTCAGATTAGTAATGAGGAGGCTTTTGAAGCTGCGCGTAAGCTTGCGAGGGAAGAAGGTATCTTAGTTGGAATTTCCTCCGGTGCAGCTCTTCATGCAGCTTCTGTACTAGGTAAACGCCCTGAAAACAAGGGCAAAACTATGGTTGTTATTTTACCTGATACGGGAGAAAGATATTTATCTACTGCATTATTTCAGGAAAAAGAGTAAAATTCATTACGAATATATACGTTCAAGTCGACTCTGGTTCCAAAAAGGACTAGGGTTGTCTTTTTTATAATTCATATCGTGTTATTTATCATAATGGTTTTTATAAGAAACAATGAGTATTATTGCTAAAAATGAAGAACACGATTTAACCACAAGAAAATAATAAAAAGGATTTTAAAAGATGAGTTAATGAAATCAGCAATTTAACAGAAACACTATATTAAAAAGAAAATAAGTATTCCCTAATAAATTTAAATTCACGTTTTCTTCAAATTTATTGTCTACAATTAAGATAAAGACCAATTCGTACAAAGCAGTAATAATAATCTGAAATGCAAAATACCGACCTTTTTATTTGTTTAATCTCTGAACTAGTGATAGGAATGATAGGATTTTCCTAAATTTCCTGAAGTCCAATAAAAATGGTAAATTAATATATAAAAGTTTGCCGGAAATGTTAGAACTCCTTTATTTCTCTATTTAGCAAATCAACTCGACAAATTATTGTGTGCCCTAATTGTCATTATAAGTAGTTCAATAGATAGTGGAGTCCAGAAATCAGCTAACAGTTGAAAGTTGAAAGTTGAAAACTCCTCAAAAAGAAAAAGCAGGAGGTAAATAGTGTTAAACCGTCTTGTGCATTTATTATTTATATTTATTGGAGGAACGTTAGGTTATTTATTCATTCCAGAAATTAGTAATGTTTTAAGAGAAATACCTTTATGGTTGATAAATCCTTATGTAGGTACAGCTTTTGGAGTAATTATTTTCTATTATACGACATTTGGGCTGACTCATTATATTGTCAATTTAATGAAGCTAATGGAGGAATCCATAATTAAAGCACCAGTAACGGATGTGACATTTGGTACGATGGGATTGATTCTCGGACTTATCGTTGCGTATTTAATTGGAATTCCTATTAGTGCCATTCAAATTCCTGTTGTAAGTACAATTTCACCAATTTTTGTAACGATTTTTATTGGCTACTTAGGTTATCAGATTGGATTTAAGAAACGTCATGAGTTAAATAATTTATTTTCTATAACAAGACACTTCAGTAAAGACAAGAAGAAAGCGGAAGAAGGAGCACATAAGAAAAACAGAATAGAAATGAAAATTCTCGATACGAGCGTGATTATTGACGGTAGAATTGCAGATATTTGTGAGGCGGGTTTTATAGAAGGGACATTAGTTATTCCAGATTTTGTGTTAGGAGAACTACAACATATTGCAGACTCGTCTGATAAATTAAAACGAATTCGTGGTCAGCGCGGTTTAGATATTCTTAATAAAATACGAAACAATTTACATGCTAATGTTGAAATTGAAATCTATGAAGGCAAATTTCCAGATATACAAGAGGTGGATAGTAAGCTAGTAAAGTTAGCAAAAGTTTTACCAGGTGTCGTCATTACAAATGATTTTAATTTAAATAAAGTATGCGAACTCCAAGGTATTAAGGTTCTGAACATTAATGATTTGGCAAATGCAATGAAACCTATTGTCCTACCCGGTGAAAAACTTAAGGTACAAATTATAAAGCACGGAAAAGAATATCATCAAGGTATTGCCTATCTTAATGATGGGACAATGATCGTAGTTGATGATGGCCAAGAACATATAGCAGAATGTAATTGTTGTTGTTTCGAAGGCATTACAAACAAGTACAGGGCGATTGATTTTTGCAAAGCCTATTTGCAGTTAAATTAAACAGGTCCAAACAGGTGCAAACACCTATTTTCAACTCAGTCATTTTGTAGATATGAAATAAAGACGTAATGTTTTAAAAAAAGTTCTAGCGCTTATAAAATACTTCTAGTGGTTTACTAGTGCAATGGTAGAATAATGACCATCCTTTGAGGATATCTCATAGGCTTTTAGATTGTGAAATGTTACACTTAAATTAAATGAGCAGGACAGTGGTGCGTGTTTCTACCATAAATGGAGAATGATCGCATTACTCTGAGATACAAAAGCTTATATACAAACATAAAAATAAACATTGAAAAAGCTTAAAGTCTGAATGAATATAAATGTAAAAGGATATAAAAATCTGTACAAGATATCAAGTATCAAATGCTAACGAAAAATGTACATACGTTTTTTGTCTCTAAATTAAAACAAATAACGTATGTACATTGTAATTCTAAGACATAAAATTTTGTACTAGTAGAACAGTTTATGGAGGGAGAAGGAACCGTTTTGATTGGTAATTACAATTAAAGATTTTGGTACATAAATTCATGTCTTTACTGTACGTACTTTTTGGCTTTGAACATATAACAACAAATCTAAATTCTATATGTAGCTATCACCTTCAATTTATTACGTAAAATGTTGTTTTTACGTAATGAAATTTAAAGGATTTAAAACTTATTTATAGAATTACTTAAAATGAGGTGATTATATGGCAATAAATTCACAGCAACAAAATCATTATATAAAAATGCAGCAGTTACTTAAGGATTTGCCATGGTACGTAGGAGAGTTTATTGATCACAGGAGAAGAAAACTTTCTTCGAGTTCTCTGATGAATTACTGTCATGATTTTAAGATCTTCTTTAATTGGATTATATCTGAATCTATTTATCAAGGTAATATCAAAGAGGTCCCATTAGAAGTAATGGAGAAATTAACTGTACAACAAATGGAAAGTTTTCTAGGCTTCTTAGAATATGTATTGGAAAACAAAGAAATTACAGTCAACCGTAAACTTTCAGCCTTAAAATCATTATTCAATTATCTACAAAATATAGCTGAAACGCCTGATTTAAAGCCATATATTAGCAGGAATGTTATGGCCAAAATAGATTTTAATGTAATGAAAGACAGCATAGAAACTACTGCAAATAAAATGGAAGGGAAAATACTCATGGGAGATGAATATGAAGCCTTTAGGCAGTTCATCTCCCACGATTACGGTCAAATAAATAAAAACAACAAAAAAATATTTAACTTTCATATTTTAAATAAGGAACGAGATACAGCCATCATATCATTAATTCTAGGTTCAGGCCTTAGACTATCCGAAGTTGTAAACCTAGATTTGGCTGACATCGATTTTAACAAATTTACAGCACGCGCAATTCGTAAAGGGAACAAAGAGCAATTCGTTTATTTTAGTAAATTAGCGATGGACGATTTACAGGAATACCTAACAGTAAGAACCGAACGGTATAAAGTCGAGAAAGGTGTAAAAGCGCTTTTTGTATCTGCTCCAATGGGACCAAAGGGAACATCTCGAAGGTTAAGTGCCAGAGCCATTGAAAAAATGGTTGAAAAGTATGCACTTGCATATGGTAAACCTTCTCTTTCAGTTCATAAACTGCGACATTCTTTTGCAACAAGATACCATAGGGAAATAAATGATGTACCTAAACTAAGAAGGCAACTTGGTCATTCTTCTATTCAAACAACTATGATATATACACACA
>NZ_BAUT01000074.1 GCF_000513095.1 Halalkalibacter wakoensis JCM 9140 | reverse complement strand
GAACTACTTTGTCATCGTTTTTTCTTCAGCTACATTTATTATTATAACATAATGATTCATTCTGCGCAACAACTTTTTTTAAGAAGTTTTTCGCGTTCGCCACAAAACAATCGATCGTTCCTGGCGACAAGAAATAATATACCACGGATGAAAGTTCTGCGCAATAGTTAATTTGAGATTAATTTTTGCGACTAGATTTACTAATCTATCATAGCGTGACAAAAAACTCAACTAAAATTTCACTCAACCATTCTATACCCAACAAAGTACTCACTTAAACCAAAGCTACAACAAGCTCTGTTGAAAATAACCTGTTTAAGAACACCTTTCACTACCTTTATCGTTGTAAATATGGTTGAGTAATCACATAAGGGCCCAGGACATTATTTCCGTAATATCTTTTCCATTGTTTTTCCCCTTGCTAACTCATCTATCAGCTTATCCAAATAGCGAATTTCTTGCATAGTTGGTTCTTCAATGTCTTCCACACGTACGCCACAGACCACACCCTTGATCAAATTCCGTGATGGATTCAGTTCGGGAGCTTCCGCAAAGAAAGTTTCAAAGTCTGTCTTTTTCTCCAGTTGTTCTTCTAATTCATCCTGACTATACCCTGTCAACCAACGAATGATCTCATCTACTTCTCTTTTCTCACGTCCTTTTTTCTCCGCCTTCGTAACATAATGAGGATAGACACTTGCCACACTCATTGTATATATCTTGTGTTTGGCCATGATACATCCTTCCTTTCTGTATGTTTCGTTATAAAGTTACTTGAGATCTCCTGCCATGAATAAGGTAATTAAATACTATTAAACAATAGACCTATTTTAGTTCGTAAGCTAATCGCTCTATATAAGTTCTTTCTCTTCATATTGAACAAACCCTCTTTTGGTAAGTTGTTTTAATTCACCAAATAAGTCATTATCAACTTTTTTAAAATTAAAACAAGACTTTCCTTGCATCCGTTTTTTCAAACTATCCGAAATATCATTTAGTAGCTCAGGAAAAACATAGACGGGCATCAAATGAAAGCTCACATAATTTTTCTTAATTTGAACCGCTCCAAAGAAAATGGGCTTTTTGTTTCGGGGGTTCACTTTTATTGAATCTAAATAGTAATGATCTACTGTGTCGGATTTAACATCAAGGTACTCTTCATATTCTTTCAAGAGTTCTTTTAACTCATCAAATATTATTTGGAAATCCAACCTGAACATCCTCTCAAAATTAGGATATCATGCACCTTTCAGCTAACATTATCTAAAACTCTTTTGATAGTATTCGCGTAATTCAAGTGCATTATCTTCCCATTCTATTTTATCACCATGAATTAATTGACCAAGAACATCCAAGCATCTGTGCCATCCTGCAGCTATATACATTGCCATTGTTTGATCATCAAACGCATGGCTAAACGTTAGGATGCACCCTTGATCACCTTCCTTTATACGTATGTCTACCAAATCATCCACTTCCCGAAAACAAAAGGAGTGCGGAGGGTTTAATTCAGTAATAACCGCCTCATAGATGGACCCTTCACCATCATCGAATTTTATCTTTCCGCCAACATTTAAGTCCATCTCCCCAGTTGCAAATGGATACCACTGAGTGAAAAGATCCGCATCGGTTATTATGCGAAATACTTTTTCAGGACTAAATGGATATGTACGTTCAAAAACCAAAACGTGCCTGCCTTCTTTTTCATAGAGACTGCCGTATTTACTCATGAATGTTGCCACCTTTGTTTGAATGTCTAATATAGTCTTCTTCAGTTAAAAGGAAAAGCAATAAAAAAACAAGAGAACACCCCTCTTGTTTCTCTCGACTTTATAATAAGCGGACACTAGTTCCGTTAAATTCTCAAAAACTAGCATTTTGAAAGGCTTGGAGGACACAGAATCCGCTATTTGCAGAAAATCACCTTCTCGACTTGCTTCAATCGCCAAATAGCGGAACGTGTGTCCACTTGAATAGCTAAGGCGAGACGAAGGAAACTATCCCTCCATTTCACATCCTCTCCTCTTAACCATTACTCTTATGAACGGGATTCACTAAGGGTTCAAAATCGCTAATTCTACACTCGACTACGTCTCCATCTCGAAGAACGACCGGACCTGGTGTTCCAGTGATGAGAATATCACCAGGAAGGAGCGTCATCACTTTAGAATGAAAGGCAACGACAAACCATGGGTTATAACGCATATTTGAGATGAAATTCGTACATTTCACTTCATCGTTCAAGACAGTCGAAACTTGAAGATCAAATATATCAGAAATTTCATCCGTTGTGCGTAAATACGGACCAAAGCTAAAAAAGGTATTAAAGCTTTTAGCACGAGTCAAAAATCTTGGATTTTCACTATGAATATCAGCCTCTGTCATATCTAACGTCGTTGTGAAACCAGCTACATAGTCTTTTGCCTCTTCTTCACTAATGTTGTAGCATTTTTTGCCGATTACGATTCCTAATTCAGCTTCTGCTGTTGTGTTCGTTGAGCCAGCAGGGATTTGAATGAAATCCCCGGGACCAATAATGCTTGTGTCCGGTTTCATAAAGCTAACAGGGTCAGAGTAAGAAATGTCGCTAACTTCTGTCGATTCCTCCACATAGTTTATTCCAATTCCCCAAATTTTTTTAGGTTCACGGTACAACGGTCCAAATTTCACTTCACCCTTCGATACTTGCTCCATTTCTAGTAACTTATCTTTTCCGCCGTGATTATACCAGTCTGTTATTTCTTTCAATTGGCCACTATTTAAAATGTCTAGCAAGTTTGTCTTCCATTGTTTTTCTTGATTTTGATTCAATGTCTCGATCAGCACGTATCCTTTACTTAGTACAATAGCAGCCTGCTCAGTCCCAGCGTATTGTAACGTAGCGATTTTCATATCTTTCCCCCTTAAACTTTTGTGATCGTCTTTGTTTTTATAGCTTCACTTATTTCTTTTACCCATCTTAGCAATCGTCTGTCTTGATAAGGGCCAGCTATAATGGATAAACCTATTGGCAAGCCATCTATTTCAGACAAAGGAAGGGAAATTTGAGGAAAACCTGTTAATCCACTTATGGACGTCATCTGTAACGTCTTCATTCTTTGATCTTCTAGATCTTTACCACTTGTATTTAAACGCGGAGCCACTCCAGGTGCTGTCGGCATTAACAGGATCCCATCAGTTCCTAAGAGCTCTTTCATATATTCCGTTACTTCGGTTTGTTTTGACCTTGCTTTCTGCGCATCTTCTTTCCTTATCGTACTTGACCATTGAAAGCGATCTGCTATTCCTGGTCCAAAGTAAGGGGTAACGTCTGTAATCCACTTCCCGTGTGACTCCCATACTTCAAAGCCTTGAATGGTGCGAAATGCTTGAAACCACTTCGCTAAGCCTTCACTAGCGAGCATTGTTTTTTCCACTGTCGTCACCACATTACGAAATTGCTCGATATGTTTTGTGAAGATTTCTTTGTTTTCTTCATCTAATAGATTCATCACATCATCTGGAATCAATAATTTCGTAAATGCTAGCTCACTAGTTTCTTGATCTTTTAGAAGAGTTTCCCCTACAGCCTGTAAGATGCTCATTTCGTTTGCCATCCAACCAACTGTGTCAAAGCTTGGCGCTAAGGGAATGACTCCCTCGAGCGAAACCGCACCATGAGTTGGCCTAAAACCATACACACCGCAATAACTGGAAGGGATTCGAACAGATCCACCAGTATCCGTCCCTAATGCAAAATCCACAAGACCTGCTGCAACGGCAACGGCAGAACCACTGGAGGAACCACCCGGTATTCGTTCAGGTGCTCTTGGGTTAACAGGAGTCCCAAATTGAGCATTTTCCCCATTTAAACTGAACATCAATTCATCCGTATGAGTTGTTCCAACTAAGGCAGCACCTTCATTTAGCAGTAGATCAATCGCTTGAGCATGTGCAACAGCTGGGGTATGCGTTCTTTCCCAATCCTTATTTCCAGCTGTAGCGACAACTCCCTCTACATCAAACACATCTTTCACCCCAAACGTTAAATGAGATAACTCTCCTTCTTCAGATGTTTTCACATGAAAAGGGTCCCTATTAAATGCGTTCCATTGGTCTTTCATCTTACCCCTCCTAGTTTTCTATTTTCTCCGGCTTCTGTTTACTACAATAAAATGTCTTCCACTCATCACTAGAAATGACAGCACCGAAATGCCTTTCAATGTTTTTAAGTGAAGGTTCATAAGCATCTTTGTATGCACAGGTTGTTGCATCTTTTATTAATAGAACATGATAATCCTCATGTGAGCCTCTCTCATCGTTGATTCCACACATGTATTTGTATTAATCCCTGCAAAAATAAGCGTTTCAATCTTGTGACCTTGCAAGTACGTATCAAATTGCTCATTCACAAAAGCACTATAACGCCATTTGAAAAAGAAGGCATCGTCTTTATCGGGCTTTAAACGTCCGTATAAATGAGATCCCCATGTTTCTTCCCTACAACTATTTGGATGACCATTTTCGATTCTTCTTTGTTTCCAAGCACCATCACCATCGTTTTGTTCGTTGTGTGACATAGCTACAAAAATGATAGGGATATGATTTTGTCTTGCTGAGACAATCATTTCATAGATGATCGGTTCTAACTTTTGGTAAGGCTTCACATCAAATCCCGCTAAAGAAAACGCTCCTTTATCTGCAACAAAATCATTTTGCATATCCATCACAACGAGAGCTGACTTTGTTGATTGGCAAAGCTTTTTCGGATCATACGTCATATTCTCACCTCATCGACAAAGAGGCAGGGCTTTTATGGGCATATTCCCTGCCTCTTTGCTAGTTTTCTTTTTATTAATCAACTGGTAAAAACTCATTCGTGTAGTATCTATCTAGATCATAACGGTCACCGATTAAATCACTCACTTCTAAAATGTCTAGAGTACGGTTCATGTTATCCTCTGTCATATATCCAAAAGGGACTCCGTCAAAGAGAGCAATCTCTTCTAATAGTTCTAATTGTGCAGATGCTGTTTCAACATCAATTCCATCAGGGAATAAATCAGCCACTAATTGAGCTGCTTCCTCTTGATTTTCAAGTGTGTATTGGAAACCTTTATCGATCGCAGCTAAAAATCTTTTAACTGTATTCGGGTTTTCTTCTAGAAACTTCACATTTCCAATTAACGTTAATCCAGAAAGATCATAACCAAAATCAGATAAGTATAATGGTGTTAACTCTGTTCCTAATTCTTTTTCAAAAATAGGGAATTCATTCGTTGAGAAAATCGCTACAGCATCCACTTCTTTATTTAAGAACAATCCATTACGTGCTGATGATTCCACTTGTACCGACTCGACTAACGACTCATCTACATCATTCGTCTCAAGAAAATATGGGTAAATATTTGTAAACGTTGAAGCGATCGACATGGCAATGCTTTTTCCTTCTAAATCTTTCGGCGTTTCAACAGGTGTATCCGGGTGCGATGCAATCATAATTGGTGAACGGTTCATATAGGAAGCGACCATTTTAATTGGCATTCCTTCTACAATTCCTTGTGCCGGTTCTACGGTTGACGTTACACCAAAGTGATCTTGGCCACCAGCTACCGCTTGCATCGTGTTCGCTGATCCGTTTCCTTCAAGCACTTCTACATTTAAACCAAATTCTTCAAAGAAGCCTTTTTCTTGTGTCACAAAAAATGGAGCAAATTCCCCTTTAATTCTCCAGTTTAATCGTATGGTAAGATCCGTAACTTCAGGTTCACCGATAACGTCACCCTCCACTACTTCTTCTGCTGTATCAACTTGAGTTTCTTCTACTTGTACATCCTCATCAGATTGTTCTGGAGCCGCCGACTCTTCACTTCCACCACACGCTGCTAACCCTACTAAAATCAAGACACTTAGCACCAACAGTTTTACAAATTGCTTCATTTGAACCCCTCCACTTTTCTAATTGATTATCATTAAATTTCAGCAATAATTCCTTGTGTTTTAAAAATAGAACGAATATTCTGAACTTGTTTATTAAACTCCGGCTCTTCTCGAGTTGAACCATGTCTAGGTCTTTGCAATGCAATGGGGAGTTCTTTCAAAATTGTACCTGGACGTTCTGACATCACGACTACTTTATCTGATAAAAACACAGCTTCTTCAATGCTATGAGTGATAAATACGGTAGTGAATCCATACTTATCAGAAAGCTTCAACAAGTCATACATCATTTGTTCCCTCGTTAACGCATCTAGCGCTCCGAACGGTTCATCCATAAGAAGTAGCTTCGGATCTTGGATCAACGCTCTACAAATGGACACACGCTGCTTCATCCCGCCCGAAAGCTCATGTGGGTATTTATCTTCAAAGCCTTTCAAACCAACCGACTCGAGTAGTTCTAATGCCTTCGACCGATTCGTTTGTTTGTTTTTTCGATCCAACCAGGTAATTCCTTTGAGTTCAAGCGGGAATAGCACATTGTCTAAAACAGATCGCCACGCAAGAAGAACATCTTTTTGGAAGACAACAGCAGCTCCATCTGCAATTTTCTTAAGTGGTTTATCATTAATTTCTACTGTTCCATTTGTCGGTTTATCAAGGCCAGCAATAATTCTCATAATCGTGCTTTTTCCACAACCACTTGGACCGACTACGGCTAAAAACTCTCCTGGTTCAACAGATAGGAAGATATTACTTAATGCCTTCACATCACCGGTTTTTGTTTTAAACACTTTTTCAATATTCGTCAATTCTAATTTAGTTGACATTACCTATCCCCTCCTGCTTTATTCGCGTGATACCATGGCATAACGAGTCTTTCTAGCACATGAACAAGTAAGAATAAAATCATTCCTATGATCGCTAATGCAAACAAAGTGGCAAAAACGAGTACAGTATCTAGACGGGCATTGGCTGTTAACTGTAGATATCCTAATCCACGTTCTGAAGCAACAAATTCCCCAACAATAGCACCAACTACAGCAAGCGTAATGCCAACCTTAAATCCAGCGAAAAGATGTGGCAACGCATTAGGCAATCGTAAATAATAAAAGATCTTCCATTCCGAGATCCCAATCGACCGTCCTAAATCATGCATATCTTTATCGAGTGAACGAAATCCATTAACCGCATTAATGACAACTGGAAAGAATGAAATCAAACAAGCTAAAAGAACTTTTGTCGTTAACCCATATCCAAACCATATGACTAAAATTGGTGCAATGGATACCATTGGAATACATTGAATCCCGATTAAAACAGGGTAAAGGGAATTAGCCAAGTATTTCGAGTAAACGATTGAAATAGCTAGTGGGATCCCAATAAGTAAGCTTAATGAAAATCCTAAAGCTACTTCTGTTAATGTTGTCAGTGAATGACTTAGAAGCAACTGAGAATCTGTAGCCATCCGAGAAAGAATATCAACAGGGGAAGGCAATAAATATCTAGGAACTTCTAATACTACCGTTAACACCTGCCAGATAACCCCAAAACCAATAATCGTTAAAAGTGCCCAAACAAATTGTGGAATCTTGAATCTGTTTTCTTTCTGTTTTTTCTAATTTGTGTTTAGAAATTTTTATTTCATTTGTTTGCATAAGATTCCCTTCCTTCTTTGTACATCCATTTAGAATCTAGTAATCACCTAATCATTTTCCCTCTAAATTCGGACCCGATCTGCTCACTTAGTAACGAAGACGACTCTTGCCTCATTTTTCTTAGCTTCAGTGCAATTTGTAATTCTAAACATACCTCTGGATCATCTAAATCTACATCTAGCAAAGATGAAATTTTCTCCATCCGGTACACAACCGTATTGTAATGAGTGTACAGCTTCTCAGCCGTCGCACGAATATTTCGATTGGATTGAAAATACACTTCCAATGTTTCAATGTACGTTAATCCTTTATTCTCATAATCACTTAACTTCCCTAATATATCCGTTATATATTGGTTGACTTCGGAATTATTTGGGAGCAAATAAAGCAATCGATAAATATGCAAATCTTTGAAAGAGATAAGTCGGTCTTGATAATCGTATTGACTACAAATTTCTTTTACTTTTTGTGCACGTTTGTAGCTTAATGAAATGTCATTTAGCTGACTAACCGGAACACCTGCACATAAGAAATAAGTAGGCTGCATGTTTTTGTAATGGTAAAACCTCTCTAATTCTTGATTGATCACTTTAACGCTTTGCTTTAAGGCTAGTTCCGAATCCTCCATAACAAGAAACACATACTCACCTTGTAGTGTAGTAGCCAAAATTTTGCCTTTGATGGTATTCGTAAGGTTTTTAATCAAATACGTACATTCTTCTAGGTCACGGATCGCCTGTTCTGGCGAATGAAGGATCAAAACTTCAAACCATTTATCTTTTACATCTAACTCAAATGAACTTGTGCGTATTTCTACGTCATTTATAGATGTAAAATGACCTAATAAAATGTCCTGAATAAATTGATTTAAGTATTTCTTTTCAATGTTTTTACGAGCAATTCGGTTTGCAAGCTCCATGCTAAGCATGCTTCCAACTTTTTCAATCGTTAAACAATCTACCTCGGTTAATTCATAATTCGTTTCAATGCAAGCAATAAAAGGAATATGATCGAGTACTTGCTGCTGCTCTCCAACTAAAGGAATCGCATAGCACTGAAAATCTTCATCACGTATCTTAACCGCTCGAAGGCCACTACCAGCTATCGATTCAAGGTCCTTTGTTACTTTCATCATTTCAACTGAATCCAATACTTCATAAAAGAGAGGAGCCGTGATATTCCCTTCATGGTCATACATAATGACCGGATTCCCTACAAGCTTCTCTAGCTTGTAGATCACTTCTTCTAAATCTTTTCCTTGTGATAAATCAATGGTGAATTTTTGTATCCGGTCATACAAAGTAATCAAATGCTCTGATTCTTTATAAAACACTTCTTCCATCGCAACGCGAACGATATCTGAAAAAGCTGTAGTAGGTGGTATTTCAACAATTGGGAAATTGTATTCATTTGCCTTTTTTATTAAACTTTCAGGAATGATGGGGATAAATCTTTTTACCTTTATCCCCAGTCCTGCCACCTGCTTTTCTACTAATTGCGGAATCAGCTCAGCAAACTCATCAAGATTCTCACGAAAAGGATAGCCAGTCGTCATGATAAATTCTTTAGGCCTAACAAACTCGACAATTTCAGGACTACCTACAATGTTAATTCGATCAATGATGTTCTGCTTGCTACGATCCCCTGCTACAAGTTTAGAGTCTGCTAAAGGTTCTAATTGCAGCAACCCATCAATTGTTAGACCTCTTTTTTCGAACCTTTCTTCCAGACTGACCACCTCCTTCATATCGTGAAAGCTATCAATATCATTCATGTTAACACTGCGTTTATTTGAAGTAATTGTGATTGCTTCATAAGAGTCTTTCTTGCTTTTTATAAAGAATTACTAGATTAAGGGGGCTCTTGGTACATTAAGTACAGTTATTGTTACAAGATCTAACTTACTAGTTACTTTACCGGCTGAACAAAACGCGGGGCAGGCGCTTCGGCCAACAATTCCACATTTGTTTTGCCATCATATTGTAGATTTAAAGACAAGCCAGCTAACTGTTCTTGTACCCTTGGGTTATCTGGTGAATTTTGTATCCAGCTTATCAATTGATTGATTTCATCCGCTTCATAAAACCGTGATACATATCCTAGAAGTTGAGCATACTGCAACATATTGCCACTTCCTAATGGATTAAAGAAATCACGTAAATTATCAGAACCAAGTTGGATTGTTACCCCTGCTTTAGCGAACTCTTTCACTCTAGTAAGTGAACGAGTCGCAATCGCTGTAGGACAAGTTGTAACCGTCATGCCCGAATCTGCGACAGCTTCAATTGTTCTTTTAGCCGTATCATCGTCCACATTTGTTAATGAACAACAATGAATAGCTGTTACTTTCTCTTTTAATCCTCTATCCTTTGTAACTTGCGCTAAGTATGGCAGGTTAAAATCATCGACTCTTCCAGTCTCATCAGTATGAAATTCGATCCAATCGACGTTTGAGCTCTCAGCTAAATTCAAAACTGTATCAATATGTTCTTTTGCATCCTTATCCATACTTGTATGGCCGCCAATCCCGTCTACTCCCAGTTGCAATGCTTCTTTAAGCATATATTCTGTCTCAGGGAATCGGTCGAACCCCTCTTGGTTGAATGCCACAATATCAAGGACTAAACGATCCTTCCACTCTTCTTTCAACTCAATAAGAGCCTCCACTGCTCTCAATTCAAACAATGGATCAACATCGACATGCGTGCGTACATAAGTAGTGCCATATTGATACATCTTCTCTAACGCATTCGTTGCTGATTCTTTTATTTCAAAGATGGTCATTTGCTTTTTAGCTTCCCTAGTCCAAGCGGCTCTCTCAGGAGCTGGGGCATCAATATATTTTCTTGGAGGAACAAGAAATCCCTTATCAATATGAGCATGATAATTCATCCATCCTGAATAACTCATTGAACCCCTCCTAGACGAACGACTGGCGCCACTAAGTTACACCCTTGCGGCCCTTGATGCTCCGAACCAGCTGAACATAAAATCCTGGTTTCTCCTACATAACTACCAACCACTGCATTCGCTACTGCTTTTGCTAGAATTCCTGCGTGCATTGCAAGCGCATCCGTATGCATCGTATGTCGTCGTCCTCTCACGTCACCAATTGCATCCGCACCTGCATTGACAAACACATTGACAATTTGCTCTTGCTGCGATTCCGTTAAGAATGCCTCCCCTTCCATCCCTGCATCAACAAACGCATTACGTAACCCTTGGAGATCAAGTGCATCCTCCATAACTCCAGCTCCGATATATAGATCACTAGAAGATTCTTCTGTATTCCCCATGACGATGACTCTAGCAGCTACCTGTTCTTGACCAGCCGAGACAGAAGCTTTTGTTGAATAGAGTGAATGGTCCTTATTAATGCTATCTTCGGTGAGGTCTTCTCGGTCTACTTCTTTAAGTGCCACAGCTACGCCGAGAGCTGATGAAGCTTTCGCCATTGCTCCACCAATCCCCCATGGCACTTGACTTCAACGCATTTCACGTCATCTAATGATGCAATCCCAGCATCAGCCATTGCTGTAGCAACGGCATCTGCCACTAGATCAACTTGAGCAAGTGTACCAATTTGGTCTTTCTCCAAAACGGGCGTTGAAGCTACTCCAAAAGCAAACCGTTTTCCCTTTTTATCTTGTTCCTTACCTGCTTCTTCCTTTATAAATAACGTATAGTGTGGTGTCATCAAGCCGCCAACTTTCCCAATCATCATCATCGGAATCGTATCAAATACTTCTTCATGACTGATGCCAAGATACTCAGATAAAAGCACTTGAAAAGCTAACGTAGAGTACCCTCTTGCATATCCATCTCCTTCTGTTTGAGCAATAATCGCTTTAATGGACTCTGGTCTCACTTCTTCTTTTTCGATTAGTGTTTTTAATGCCGAAACATCGCCTGGATTCTCCATGTCGCAGCGAATTAGTTGATAGTTCATATCTACACCTCTTGTTTTCGTTTTCGTAATGCTTTTCTTTAGCATGATTTAATGGTAGCACTAACGAAAATAAGAGTAATTGTGGTTTTTTCATAATAATTAGAATTTTTTTTTGGTTAATAATGCTAATATTATTACTCTTTGTTACATTTCAACAACAAATCGGTCAGGTTTTCTTCCGGAGATTGTTCTTGAGGACACTCTCTCAATTCTGTTCCGATGATCCTTTCTCTTCGGACTCGAATCCACTCACGATCTCCATTTCTGTCCGAACTTCACCTCTCTTCGGACAAAAGCACACTCACGATCTTCAAACACATGCCGTGTTGTCTATCCAACCAAAGCAAAAAAAGAAGCAGGATTCTCCTGCTTCTTTCTTCGTTTCCATCTTAACTCGTTTTTAAAACAAGTTGTTTCTTCTCTTCTTTATATTGATTTCGTTCCTTGATCTGAGTTTTAAAGTAGCTAATGATAACCGAATAAACGGCTATGCTCATAATGGAATACAATCCGTTCATAAAACCTATAAAATAGAAACCAGATAAGACAACGACAAAATCAAAAACAAAATTCACTTTCCCTGAGTCCCAATTGAACTTTCTCTGCAAATACAAGGCGAGAATATTCGCTCCACCTAACGAAGAACCATTGATAAACAACGTCGATAACCCAAAGCCAATAAACACACTCCCAATTACTCCTCCAAATACAGGTGTAAGGGACAACTCAGGCAGGACATAACTAAAATACGTCATGGTCGAGAGCATTGATATAGAAAGAACGGTTGAAAGGGTGAATTTCCACCCCATTCTTAACACAGAAAAAACGTAAAACGGGATATTTATAACAAAGAATAGTAAATAAAATGGCAAATTAAAAATATACGAGGTGCTCAAAGCTAAACCGGCCGTCCCACCTGTGACAATTTGCGATTGACCTAAAATCGTGACACCGATTGCTGTTAATAAGCAGCCGAAAAGTAAATATAGAAAATGCTTCATATCTTCCTCCTTCTAACCATACATCTGCTTACTAACAGTGTAAAAAAAATCCATTTCTTTTTACATAACGAAGCGCATTAATTCGATCATTCCCTTTTACACTTTTAATGAATTTTTTCTTATTTGCCTCCATATTGCAAAAAGCAAAAAGAGCTAGCTAAGTGGATTTCCAACTCACTCAACTAGCTCTTTTTGCTATTTCATTTTCACAAAATAGGTTGAATAATCTTGTCTTTAATCGGCGACCGAATTACAACCGATGAATTGATGATGCCATAATCGGTAAATTCCTCAATTAAACGGCTTAAATGAGCCATATCACTTACAGCAGCTTTTACTAAATAGTTTACTTGCCCTGTTAAACAATAACACTCGATAATATCAGGGTGTTCGACGACTAGTTTCTCGAATTTTTCAAAGGATAAATTCATTTCGCTTACTTGAATGAACAATACCACATCTCGGCCAATCGCAGACAGGTTTACCTTCGCACTAATTTTATCGATAATTCCTCGTTCCATCAATCGATTGTAACGTTCTGTCACACTTGGACGACTAAGGGACAGCTCTTTTGACAAGTCACTAAAGCTTTTTCTCCCGTCTCTTTGTAAAATAGTAAGTAGCTGAATATCCGTATGATCCATTTATCCACCTGCTTTTCCACGTATTCTTTACAGCCTTGGGCATTCTTGAATCCAAAAAATCTTCTATCTATTAATATCGTAATTTCATTATACGTTATTTAAATTCTTTAGCAAAAATGACTTTATCCTCTCAGCAATTATTTCTTCACTCATTTTTACGCACACAGTTTCACATACTATCCACTTGGCATATATTTGCAGTCTAAAAAAACACCGTCACCAACAAATCGTTTTTGTAACCCTCATAACATCAACCCTATTGGTAAATACTATAAGATGGTTTATTTCGGTTATCGTGCCCCTCATTATTAACGAAAACTGCAACGGTTGAAAGGAGCGAATGATGAGAGACATTACGAACAATATCCAAATAGGTGAATTAATAGCTATCTCTAATGTATTCAAATTGAACACTTACCGAATACTAACCTTACTAGAAAAAGGAGCGATGGAAATGTTCGAAAATAAGGAAGCTTTTCATGAAAAATATGGCGTGAAAGATACTTATCCCGAATTAGAATGGTGTGAGTTGAATAACGGAAAAATTTTCACGAAATTCAAATAGATAGCGAGGCTTTCGAGATCAATTGGACAATAAAAAACCACAGAATCAATTCCTGTGATTTAGAAATGGTGAAGACTCACGCTTTATTTTTAATCATATTAGGGAGTTTTTGCAATTGCTTCGTAAGGTCTTCATCTCTTTGGATTGACAAATGCGAGATATGATCATTATCACTCACATAAATGTCAATTTGGCTATCGTTGCCAACAAAATAAATCTTTCCACCTTGATTATTGATTAAATGAAAGGCCTGCATGCAGTGAGTTGGATTCGTATCTGTTGGGAACTTATGTCTACAAAGTCCACTTTTGTTCGTATGGGTAAACCCATGTTTATTAAAAAAAGCGAATAGTTCTTCAAGGATTGGATCTTTCACAATAAAGTAGTGATCTTCAACAGGATGAGTAAAGAAATTAATATCTAGCTCCGTTTGAATGTGGATTCTTTGTTCATTAAACGTAATCGGTGCATAATAAGGCAATACAAACGAAAAAGGAATGACTCTCTCTTCATTCGGTTGAATTACGATAGGGTCTGTAATTTTAATTTCTAAAATCGGTTCAGTAATATGACGGAATTCTGTCATATCCATATCATCTTTATTGAACTCTGTATCAATATGGATATAAATTTCCGAAATCGTCTGTTCCGCTTTTCCGCCGTAAATGTGAACCTCGCCTTTTACTTCCTTCCCCCGCTCAACTATATTGTCAAATAGTATCGTATTTACTTTCGAGGATCCAATTCCAATTGATGAAAATAGTTTTTCAAACATAACCTTATCTCCCTTTTTTAGCTGTCCGCTTTCTTTCAAATCTATATTATAGAATCTATTATATTTGAAGCACGAGATATGGACTATATATTTTTTGTTGAAAGCAGATACAAGATTTTATGCTTTCCTCCACATAAGCGTTGAATCATTAGTCGATCCTTGTTCTATAACATAATATGGACATCTCCTTGTAAGTGTTCCGGTCACTATTCCTTTTTTGTTAGCTTCCCATGTAAGGACAAGTATGTTGCAACCCCGACTTTTTCAGCAATATCCTATAAATGTTTTCTGATCTATTGGATAGACTACTAAGACTAACACGCATAAAAGAGAGCTGATCAAAATGAATAACCCCAATCTCACAGCGTCAGAAATAGGGATGCTGTGGACACAGTACATTCAAAATAGCATGTCACTACAAATGATGAACTACTTTTATAAAACCGTTGAAGACACCGATATTCGTGATGTTGTGAAAAAGGCACGTGATTTAACAAATAACGGAAAAGAACAGATTGCACATCTTTTTCATCAGGAAATGATTCCAGTCCCTGATGGTTTTTCTGATTCAGATGTAGACCTTACTGCTCCTAGGTTGTTTACAGACCCTTTTATGCTTTTCTTTCTCGAAACAATGGGCAAAGCTGGGACATTAGCTTATAGTGTTTCACAAGCTGCATCTAGTCGAAAAGATGTTCGTGAACTGTTTACCAATTATCTTCATAACATGTCAGGCCTATATAATCTAGTTGTTGATACGGCTTTAGAAAAAGGACTATATGTAAGGCCACCTATGATCACAAAACCGAGTGAAGTTGAGTACATCGAAGGGAAAACGTATTTAAGCAATGGCTTAAATCCTTTCAATAAACGGACGTTGAATAGCATTGAAATTTCCCATCTATTCGAAAATACAAAAACAAATTATATCGGAAGCTCTCTCTGTACAGGGTTTGCTCAAACAACGGATTCAAAAGAAATATCGGACTATATGAAGCGAGGCAAAGCCATCTCAGACAAACACATAAATCTATTTACAAAAACTCTTTCTGACTCAGATTTAGATGTGCCTTCCACTTGGGATATCGGTGTGACTGATTCCACGACGCGTGTTTTTTCTGATAAATTAATGATGTTTCTCTTTAGTGTATTAAGTGCAACTGGTCAAGGAAACTATGCAACGGCCTCGACAGCTAGCATGAGATACGATCTCGTTGCTGACTATCAACGTATTTCAATCGAAATTGCGCTTTTTGCGAAGGCTGGTGTAAACATTATGCTAAAGCACGGTTGGTTAGAAGAGCCACCTCAAGCCCCTAATCGGAAAGAATTGATGAAAAAGTAATACAGAAGGTAGTGAACATCCCCTAGTTTCTTTTACGATTCACTCTAAAAAAAGCGCTGTTCATGAGGCAGCGCTTTTTTTCCTTATTTTTTTGTTAAAGCTTATTTATCTATTGAATGTGGTGGCTCTTCCATCCAACCGTGTTTTATCGGTAACTGCGCTCTATCTGCAAATAGTCTGATTTCACCTAATGAGCGCGTATCATGAGTTAGGAAGCCATCCTATTAAAAAACCTTCCTTCCAATACAATCTTAATTCTTTCTAGAAATGAGGGTTTTGTTTTTATAAAAAAGAAAAAAGGGCCCTTCAATAATCTGCGTGTTAATGGGAGCTTAAACCTTTTTATATAAAACAAAATCGAGAAGAGAGACAAAATCCATGTAAGAGTAGGTCTTTTTAATAACAAATAACTAAACACAAACATTTGAAAATAAATGATTCCAGACCAAAGCACGTTCCAACCGTTTTTATAAAAAATCATTCTTCGCTTTGCTATTAAGTGTTCAGCAAGTGTTGAGAGCAGAACGTATTTCATCGTATAAACGATTCGCTTGCCATTAGTAGCAGGAAATCCAGAAAAAAATAAAAGAACCAATAAAGGTGATAGGAATATCATATGCGTTGCCCTCACAAACCTCCAGTTGCTTTCACCAGGGTTAAATTCCCATAAAAGATGTCGCTTAAATAAATAATAATACATCGCATTAATAAAGCTAACATAAGCTAAACTCTTATGATACTTCGGAACAAGTAGCCAATTCTTTTTATAAACATTAATCAAGATCATACCTAATAATAAGACCATTTGGTTCCATTTCAAATCATCCCTCTCCCTTCATAGGTAAGAACTTGTTGCAAGCAGCTTCCTATTATTCTTTTGCTAAAAGATATTTTTTATAAAAACAATAAATCCTATTCATTAATCTGCTCTCTTATTTAACTAACTCGTTTCGGTTAGCGGCTATCGGTGGCAACTCAAGCCAACCATGATCAATCATCAACTCTGCCCCATCCTCTGCATAAAGTCCGACATTAATCATCTGCTTTGAATATTTAGCCGCAATATCTCTGCGGAAGCTAAGTGTAATGGAACCATCTATATTGGCTAATGAGATAGGTGATAATGCAATGGTTTAAAACAGCATAAGCGAAATACAGGGACCGAAATAGCTGAAACCTCCTATATGTAGATATCAATATCTTCCCTTATTGACTTACATTTTATGTAATATTTATTTAGAGGCTCTAACATACAAATTCTCAAAAAAAAAATGACTTTCATCAAATGTGAAAGTCACCAGAAAATGCTGTTATATCATTAAATAAAGAAACTAGCTAAGCGCTACTAAACGTTATACAAAAAAGGTAGGTCCTCAGTTTTTCCTCTATTAATACCTTTTTAGATTCATAACTAATTGAAAGCTTTTATAGATACATAAACAAAAAAAACCGCTCTAATAGCGATTTCCGTTTCCCTGATGGGCTTTAAAGTACCGGTGGTCGGGGTCGAACCGACACTCCAGAAGGAACACGATTTTGAGTCGTGCGCGTCTGCCAATTCCGCCACACCGGCATATCATATAAATGGCGCGCCCTGAGAGATTCGAACTCCCGACCTTTTGATTCGTAGTCAAACACTCTATCCAGCTGAGCTAAGGGCGCAAACAATAACTTGTCTAAAAAATAAAAGTGCCGAGGGCCGGACTTGAACCGGCACGGTAGTCACCTACCGCAGGATTTTAAGTCCTGTGTGTCTGCCAATTCCACCACCCCGGCACGGCAGAAAATATGGAGGCGGCAACCGGATTTGAACCGGTGAATAAAGGTTTTGCAGACCTTGGCCTTACCACTTGGCTATGCCGCCAGACAAAAAAATGGAGCGGAAGACGAGATT
The DNA here is from genome assembly GCF_000513095.1 of Halalkalibacter wakoensis JCM 9140. Classification (GTDB taxonomy): domain Bacteria; phylum Bacillota; class Bacilli; order Bacillales; family Bacillaceae_D; genus Halalkalibacter; species Halalkalibacter wakoensis. Next base: position 924 of record NZ_BAUT01000074.1, on the reverse strand, counting down.
CGAACTCGCGACCCCCACCTTGGCAAGGTGGTGTTCTACCACTGAACTACTTCCGCGTTGGCTGGGCTAGCAGGATTCGAACCTACGCATGACGGAATCAAAATCCGTTGCCTTACCGCTTGGCGATAGCCCAACACTTATCATTTAAAACAAAAATGGGGCGGCTGATGGGAATTGAACCCACGAATGCCGGAATCACAATCCGGTGCGTTAACCACTTCGCCACAACCGCCATAATCTATTAAATTAGTTGGCAGGGGTAGTAGGAATTGAACCCACACCGAAGGTTTTGGAGACCTTTGTTCTACCTTTAAACTATACCCCTAAATAAAATGGTGGAGGGGGACGGATTCGAACCGCCGAACCCGGAGGGAGCGGATTTACAGTCCGCCGCGTTTAGCCACTTCGCTACCCCTCCACGAAAACACATTACCTATAATACAATATATGATCATAAAAGTCAATATATGAACAATATTTAAAGGTAAAATAGAGTGCCGGCCAGAGGACTTGAACCCCCAACCTACTGATTACAAGTCAGTTGCTCTACCAATTGAGCTAGGCCGGCAAATGGTGGCTCAGGACGGAATCGAACCGCCGACACATGGATTTTCAGTCCATTGCTCTACCGACTGAGCTACTGAGCCACAATGAAATTTTAAATGGCGGTCCGGACGGGACTCGAACCCGCGACCTCCTGCGTGACAGGCAGGCATTCTAACCAACTGAACTACCGGACCATTTTGGTAATTGCGGGGGACGGATTTGAACCGCCGACCTTCGGGTTATGAGCCCGACGAGCTACCAGGCTGCTCCACCCCGCGTCGTTAAAGAGTATTCGGATGATGTTTTTTTCAATGAAGAAGACATCTTCCTCTTCTAGTATTTCATAGAAGCTTATGCGTCGATGTTACTCGTAGCAAA
>NZ_BAUT01000075.1 GCF_000513095.1 Halalkalibacter wakoensis JCM 9140 | reverse complement strand
TTCTCTCTCGTTCTCTCTCTAGTTTCGGGCCTTCATTCCCTCTTTGATTTCCTTTCACTCTCGTTCTCTATCCAGTTCGGGCTTTCATCCCTTCTTTGATGTACTATTCCACTGGCTCTCTCATCAGCTCAAGGCCTTCCCTTCCCCCCTACCTTCCCCCCGTCCGTCAGTTCTCTTAACTCTCAAAACGACAAAAGACCAAATCGCATACGATTTGGTCCAAGCCTCTGTATTTTTCTACTTCCTTATACCTTCGAAACATTCTCAACTGGGGCTTTATTACTTGTATTAAACTCTCTCATCTTCGCTTTTACTGTAGCCACAATGGCTTCTTTACCTGGTGTCGTAATGGCACGATTATCGTAAATGTCACTGTCGTTTACTAATACGTCACGCACCGCTTTTGCCCATGCTTGTAAACATTCGGTATTCACATTGATCTTTGCATGTCCAAGCTCAATTGCTTTTTTGATTTGGTAATCTGGGATGCCAGATCCCCCGTGAAGAACCAATGGAATACCTGTCATTTCTGAAATTTGTTTCATTTCAGCAAAACCGAGTTGAGGTTCACCTTGGTAAGGTCCGTGAACGGATCCTAAAGCGGCAGCCAACGCGTCCACTCCTGTTTCTTCAACAAGACGCAAACATTCATATGGGTCAGCATATTTCACACCACCAATTAATCCATCTTCCATTCCACCAACAGTTCCCACTTCTGCTTCTACCGAGACGTTGTGACGTTTGGCATAGTCAACCACTTCTTTTGTCATCGCAATGTTCTCTTCAATCGTATAGTGAGACCCATCGATCATCACAGAAGTAAACCCCGCATCAATGGCCTGTTTACATCTCTCCACATTCATTCCATGATCTAAATGCAGGGCAACCGGTACCGTAATTTCCATTCCCTCAACAAGTGACTTTACCATTGCTGCAATTGTTTTAAAACCACCTAAATAATCGACAAGTCGATCTGAAGCTGCGACAATAACTGGTCCACGTTCTTCTTGAGCTGCTTCTAAAATCGCTTGTGCCCACTGTAAGCTATTAATATTGTATTGCCCAACCGCATAGCTTCCCTCTTTTGCGAGTTGAAGCATTTCTTTCATTGAAACTAATGCCATTTTCTTAGTCCCTCCCTTTAAGCTCTTTCCATTCTTAGAAAGCACTGAATAAGGAAAAATGCCCTTTTTCAGTGCTCTCCATAGATTTAAATCTAGTTAGACTTTTACTTTTTGAAATAATTTTTCATCAATATACTTACGCGCAATTAACGCATACTCTAATGGGTGGGCTTTTGCTGGATCTTGTTCGGCTTCAATAACGATCCACCCTTTGTAGTTATGATCAAGCAAAGTTTCATAAACTTCTGTGAAATCAATACAACCATCACCTGGTACAGTAAACATACCATGTAAAAATGAATCTAAGAACGATTTACCTGCTGTCTGACATTCTTCTAATTTGTTCTGTCTGACGTCTTTAAAATGGACATGTTTAATGCGATTCATATGCTTTTTTAATAAAGTCATGTAATCACGATCTGATACATAAATGTGCCCAGTATCGTAAAGAAGATGAACATGACTAGGATCCGTATTTTCTAATAAACGATCGATTTCATCTAACGTTTGAACACCTGTACCCATATGGTGGTGAAATACTAAATGTAAATCATATTGCTCGGCGATTTTTCCGAGCTCATTTAATCCTTGGCTTAACATATTCCATTCCTCATCTGTAAAATAAGGCTTTTCTTCAAACACATTCTTTTTTGTGCCTTGAATGCTGTATGTTTGTTCAGAAACAACCGCAACAGCTGCATTTACTTGCTGTAAATTTGCACAATGCTTGTGGAATTCCTTTGCTACTTCTTCTAGTCCATCACGAATTAAAAAGCTTGAGAACCATTGTCCGGCGATTTTTAAATTACGCAAACTAAGTTCTTTGTTTAGTACTTTTGCTTCAGGAAAGAATCCTCCCACTTCCGTACCTTGAAACCCAGCTACAACAATATCACTTAATAAGTGTTGCAATGTATTTTCTGCACCGATTTCTGGAATATCATCATTACGCCAGCCGATTGGGGCAATTCCCCATAAAATATCTTGATTACTCATTAGCATTCACCTTCTACTCTTAATATTGCTTTGCATTTTTTAGTTTTTCTTGCTTGAATTCATATGCCTTTTGAATTCCTTCACGATCAGATACTTCAGAAACTCCTAAGTTCCACCAGCTTCCGTCATAACCATCTGTCATTGTTTTAGGAAGGACTTTCATTTCAATTAGTGTAGAACAGTCTTGTTTCTTCGCATCCTCTAAAGCTGCCTTTAACTCTTCTACTGTGTTAGCGCGATATGATTTTGCTCCATACCCTTCAGCGACTTTTGCATAATCTACATTTAAAATCTGATTATCGTCCGTTCTAAATTCACAGAAGTAACTTCCGCCGCCAAAATCCATTTGTAGATTGTTAATACAACCATAGCCAGAGTTATCAAATAAGAGGACATTGATTTTTTTATTATACTGAATCGCTGTAACAAACTCAGAGTGAAGCATTAGAAAACTTCCATCACCAACCATCGTATATACTTCTTTTGATGGTTCAGCTAATTTTAATCCTAATGTTCCTGAAACTTCATATCCCATACATGAATACCCATACTCAAGGTGATACGTATTAGGAACTGATGAATGCCATAGGCGTTGTAAGTCTCCTGGCAGCGAACCAGCAGCACAAATGATGATACTATCTGGATCAATAGTCTCATTAATGGTCAACAATGCTGTTGTTTGAGCAAATTCTGTTCCTAATGCATCTGCATACTCATTTAACACTTCTTGAGAGAAGTGATCTTTTATCTCAGGAACAAAACCTTCTCGACTAAATGTTACTTTGCTTAAGCGGTCACGCTCGGCTAACCATTCTTCCTTCAGTTCCGTAATCGTGTTCCCGAACTGACTTTCATACCCTTCTAGCATTGGGGTTAATGCTTCAAAAGTAGTTCTTGCATCAGCTACGACCTGATAGCCATCAAGCTTGTAAGCTTGCATACGGCTAACATTCACGTTTAAAAATTTCGCTTCATCAAAATTAAAGATCGTTTTTGATGATGTAGCAAAGTCTGTGTATCTTGTACCTACACCTATGACAAGGTCTGCTTGTTGAGCTGCCTTGTTAGCTGCAAGTGTTCCTGTAATACCAAGACCGCCAAGATTGTTTTTAAACGAGTGCTCAATGGTTGACTTTCCAGCTTGCGTTTCGACTAAAGGTACATTATATTTCTCTGAAAATTCTACTAAAATATCGCGCGCTTCAGAATATTTCGCTCCTCCACCAACAACAATTAGTGGCTTTTTGCTAGCTTTAATTAGTTCAGCTGCACCTTTTAATTCACGATTACTAGCTGGTTTACGGTCAATGTAATGAACGCGCTTTACAAAGAACTTTTCATCAAAATCAAACGCTTCCCCTTCCACATCTTGCGAGATACAAACCGTTGCAGGGCCTGACCTTGCCGGATCTGTCATCACTTCAAATGCCCGAATTAAACTTGACATTAATTGTTCAGGGCGGGTTACACGATCCCAGTATCTTGATACTGGCTTTAAGGCATCATTTGTCGTAATAGCAAGACTATGCTCTTGCTCGATTTGCTGCAAAACAGGATCTGGTTGACGAGTCGCATACGTATCAGCCGGAATTAACAACACTGGAATATTGTTAGCAAGAGCCGTTCCAGCCGCTGTTACTAAGTTAGCTGACCCTGGTCCACTTGACGTTGTAATTGCATAAATCTTTTTGCGAAGCAATTGTTTACTATAAGCAATCGCAGCATGTGCCATACCTTGTTCGTTTTTCCCTTGAATCACTTTTAAATGTCCCGGATCACTTTCAAGCGCTTGACCGATCCCTAATACATTTCCATGACCAAAGATATTAAAAATTCCTTCTACAAATGGAATCTCTTCTCCATCTACATGAATATACTGTTGATTTAGAAATTTAATTAAAGCTTGCGCTGTTGTTAGTCTAATTGTTTTCATAAGCTTTCTCCTCTATCCCACTGAAATGGTTTCATTTTTTGCAATTAATCCTTCAATCTCTTCTACAGATGGCATGGCATCTGACGAGCTGTGCTTACTTACAACAATGGATGCTGATGCACTACCATATTTCAATGCTGTTTCGATATCTTTCCCACTAATAAGAGCGAATAGGAATGCTGATGCATATGAATCACCCGCACCAAATGTTTTTAATACTTTCGTTTTATAAGCTAAACCTCTAAAAACTTCTCCAGATTTCGTATAAGCATAAGAGCCTTCGACACCATGTTTAATGACGACTAAATCAGGTGAATGTTGGAATAAGTAATTTACTGTGTCTTCGTTCTTGCCTTCTGTTGTTCTATTTTCAAGTGCATCAAATTCTTCACGAGTACCAATTACAACATCAGATTGTTCGGCAACTAAGGAATAGTACACAGCCGTTTCTTCAGTATTATTCCAAGAATACGGACGATAATCTAGCTCAAAAATAACCTTTACATCGTTTTTCTTCGCTAGACTTACCGCTTTTAACATCGCTTCACGAGATGGGCTTTTTGATAGTGCTGTACCTGAAACTAGTAGAATTTTTGCTTTTTTAATATATTCTTCATCCACTTCACTTGGATCAAGATAAAGGTCTGCTACATCTTGTCTGTACATTAAAATGCTGCATTCTTCAGGACTCTTAATCTCTGTAAAAGCTAAGCCCGTTTTATGACCATCTTTGTCTACAACCATATTTGTTGTGTCAATCCCAACTTCTCTCATGTATTGCTCAATGAAACGACCATGTTGATCGTCTGCAAGCTTTCCAATAAAACCAGCTTTCAATCCTAGTTTTGAACTTCCAATAGCAATGTTGGCTGGTGATCCACCAACATATTTAGAAAATGTCATCGTTTCTTCCATTGGGCGATTATACTCAACTGCATTTAAATCAATGCACGCACGACCTACTGCAATAATATCGAATTCTCTGTTGTCATTAAATTTATAATTCATTTTATCTAACACTCCTCTTAATAGTTTATTAACCTTTTAGAATCCACTCATGGTCAGGGTCATTATGAAACTTCCAAACACGAGTTGGCCCTGCCATTACGTTTAAATAGTATGAAGTATATCCTTCTGGAACACCTACTGGATGATACCCTACTGGAACGATAACCATGTTTCCGTTTTCAACTGTCATCGTCTCATCTAGTGAGCGATCGTCTGTATACACACGCTGAAAGACAAAACCTTGAGACGGATTCATTTCATGATAATACGTTTCTTCTAAGAACGATTCTTCTGGTAAGTTATCTTGATCATGTTTATGAGGAGGATAACTAGACCAGTTTCCGCTTTCTGTAAACACTTCTACAACTAGCAAACTATTTGCTGAAGGGTCTGAATCTGGTAAGATGTTATGAACCATTCTTTTGTTATTTCCTGTACCTCTATGCTCAACCCCATTATCGGAAGCAGAGATTAATTTTGTTGGTAGTTGTTTTTCTGAAGGGGAATAGCAAAGTGCTACACGCGCTTGACTTACTGCTTTCACCTCAAAGGTCCGATCATTTGAAACATAAACACTATCGGTCGGAACTTTCTCGAAAACAGATTCTCTAGTTCCAATATTATCAAATACGACTTCTTGGTCCGTTACATTGATCTTCCCTGTTACCGCGACAATACAACATTCTAGTTTACCTAACACCTCTGAATATGTAGCTCCGGGAGCTAAATCAATCATCTTAAAATTCACATATTCAAGAGAGGAGTTTTCAGATGTTACATCATGGACGAGTTTTAAACCGTCTTTTAGTTCCGTATTTTCTGGCTTGCGAAGTAATTTACTCATTGCACTACCTCCTAAAGATCATCATGTTCATCAAGGTCTCTCAAATGAGAGTGAAATCGATTTCATTGAAGCGTATACTAATACTATTTATATAAAACTGTTAACAGATAACATAACCATTTTTGTGACAGAAGTTACTTTAAACAAGTTTTTTGTCATGTTTTGGTTATGTTTTGATTACTTCTGTTTCAGAATAATATTAAAAGCGCTTTCGGTCAATACTTTTTCGTGATTTTTCTAATTATTTTTTATGTACTCATCCCTTATGTATCAATAATGAAATCAATTACACTAGTACTAAAAGTACTAGTCGTTGGCATTCAAAAAGAAAAGTGTCCTTTTTAAGCGCTTATGTGGAAGATGACTAGTACTTTTATTTAGCTTGCTTATTTTTTACGATGATTTTTTCTTGAATCAATGTAAACAGCTGCAACAATGATTGCGCCTTTAACGATTTGTTGCCAGTATGAACTAACACCTAGAAGATCTAGACCATTGTTCATTACACCAATGATTAAGGCACCAATAATTGTTCCACCTACTGTACCAATTCCTCCAAAAAGACTAGTACCACCAATTACAGCTGCTGCAATGGCATCTAACTCAAACATGATACCCGCTTGTGGTTGACCTGAAGCAATCCTTGCAGTAAGAATCATACCTGCAACACCACCTAAAAGCCCTGCATATGCATAAACCATTAACTTAATTCTGCTTACATTAATTCCGGCTGTCACAGCTGCTTGCTCGTTTCCACCGATTGCATACACATACTTACCAATCTTTGTTTTATTAAGCAAGATCCATGTAACCAAACCTACAAATCCAAAAATGATGACCGGTACCGGAATACCTGCAATCATTCCTTGACCGATAAATGTAAACGTTTCTGAAATTCCACCAATAGGTCTACCGTCACTATAGAGCATCGCTGCACCACGAGCAGCTGTCATCATTCCTAACGTTGCGATAAATGGAGCTAACATTCCTTTGGCTACAAGTGTACCGTTAACTAGACCAACTAGTAAACCAACACCTAAAGCAACTAAAATAGGAACGACTATTGGAAAATCCCCTTGAGCAAACGTTGCCACAACAACAGAAACTAATGCAATAAGTGAACCAGAAGATAAGTCGATCCCTTTTGTAATAATAATCGGTGTAACCCCTATTGCGATAATACCAATAATTGACATTTGTCTAACAATGTTAATTAGGTTAGTTGTACTTAAAAAATGTGGAGTTAAAATAGACATTAAAACAATGAGTAAAATTAGAATGATAAATATGCCATATTTCTTTAAGATATTCATCGCTAGTTCTTTACCTTGTTTATTTTTCACTTGTTTTGTTTCCGTCTTTTCTAGCTCTAGACCCATATTACTTTCCTCCAAACTTAATATTGACGTATTTTTCAGTTATATTTGCTAAACAATCTTTTCCGCGTCACTAATTTCATTGCTTTTCTCAACATTCTCCGCTTGACCAGTAGCATATTGCATAATTTTTTCTTGGTTGGCTTCTTCTCTGCTTAATTCACCAGTGATTTTTCCTTCATGCATCACAATCACACGATCACACAGACCAAGTATTTCTGCCATTTCCGAAGAAACAACGACAATTGCTTTTCCTTGACTGGCAAGTTCAAATATAATGTTGTAAAACTCTGATTTCGCTCCTACGTCAATTCCACGAGTTGGTTCGTCTAAGAATAAAATGTCTGGGTTCTTCAATAACCATCTAGCAAGCAATACTTTTTGTTGATTCCCCCCACTTAAATTCTCGACAATTTGATCGATATTCGGGGTTTTAATTCGAAGGCTTTCTTTTTGAGTTTGACAATCAGATTTCACTTTTTTATAATTCAACAACCCCATAGAAATATATTGATCAATATTTACTGTGATCATGTTTTCTCTTACAGATAAAGGTAAAAATAGGCCAGTAAGCTTGCGATCTTCGGTTAAAAACCCTAAGTTGTTTTTTATGGCATCTTGTGGTGATTTTATATTCACTTGTTTTCCGTGAACGTATACTTCCCCTTCGTGAGCGCTCTTGACCCCAAAGATTGTTTCCATCACTTCGGTTCTTCCGGCTCCCATTAAACCAGCAAAGCAAACGATTTCACCTTTTCGAACTTGAAAATTTACATCTTTAAACGAACCTTCATGTCGTAAATTTTTTACTGATAGTGCCACTTCGCCAATCTTAGAATCTGGTTTATTAAATACTTGATTTAATTCTCGTCCTACCATCATTTTAATCAATCTATCTTTTTCCATATCTGCCGCTCGATCGGTACCGATATATTGACCATCTCTAAAAACAGAAATATCATCGGCAATTTCGTACAACTCACTCATCTTGTGAGTAATGTAAATAATCCCAACACCTTTTTCTTTTAGAGAGCGTATCATCTTAAACAATTGAGCAACTTCTTTTTCTGTAATAGCGGAGGTTGGCTCATCCATAATGACTAACTTTGAATCAAAGGATATCGCTTTAGCAATCTCCACCATCTGAGTATTTGCTATACTTAAATCAATCATCTTTGTCTTAGGATCAAGATTAATTTCTAAACTTTTTAATAAATCCCGCGTCATTTGATAGAGTTCGCGATTATTAACGAGTCCACTTTTCCCGTATGTTGGTTCCCTCCCCAAGAAAATGTTTTCCGCAATGGTCATCTCAGGAATAGGACTTAGCTCTTGATGAATCATGGATATCCCTTTATCCAAAGAATCATTAATATTGTTAAACTTAATTTTTTCCCCGTCAAAAAATATTTCACCCGTATCTGGTGTGTACATACCAATGATAATTTTCATAAGAGTCGATTTTCCAGCTCCATTTTCACCCATTAATGCATGGACACTGCCTTTTCTAACTTTTAATTGAACATTATCTAAAGCTTTTACGCCCGGGAACTCTTTTGTAACATTTTTCAATTCTAAAATATAATCACTCATTAATTAACCCTCCCACTTCCGATAGGATTATTGATCATCTTTGGGATAAAAGGAAACCAAAAAGGTTTCCTTTTATCCTATGTTTCTTGTTATTCATATTTAGCGATATACTCATCTACATTCTCAGGTGTTACAAGTTGATAAGGGACTAAAACGTCTTCTACTTCCTCACCGTTTGCTGCTTTTACAGCTGTAATAATACTGTTTGCTCCCTGGCCTTTTGCATCTTGAAATACGGTTACACCAAGCTGTCCTGCTTTCATAGATTCTAAAGCTGCTGGTGTAGCATCGATTCCGGCAACTAATACATCCTCTAATTTTCCGGCTGCTTCCAATGCTAGAATTGCTCCAAGAGCCATCTCATCATTATTTGCCACTACTGCGTCAATATCTGCACCTGAATTCAACCAGTTTTCCATTAATCTCATACCTTCAGAACGGTCAAACTTTGCTGTATTTTGAAGCACTACTTCTAAGCCATCATGTTGATCGATAATTTCAATATTTCCTTCTGTTCTCTTAATTTGTGCTTCGTGGCCTAGCATCCCTTCCATGATAGCGATATTTCCTTCTCCGCCTAACAACTCAGCTACTTCCTCCATTTGTAAGAGGCCTGATTGAATTGATTCAGATCCTACGTATGCTGTTGCTTCTTCTACTCCGTCAAAAGTTCGGTTCGCAACAATAATTGGAATTCCTGCATTGTTCACTAAGTTGATAATATCAACCGCTGCTGTTGTATCAACCGGGTTGATCACAATTGCATCAACATTTCGAGTGATAAAGTTTTCAATTTGGTCCATTTGTCTTGCACTATCATTTTGAGCATCACTATAAATAAATTCAAAGTCTGGATGATTTTCTGCTTCTTCTTTCATTGCATCTTGCATGTACGTTAAAAATTCATCTAGGTTGGAAATGGAAACACCAATTGTTTTCTTATCTCCAGAGCTCTCTTCCGAACCCGAACTTGCTTCATTTCCACCTCCGCAAGCAGTTACAAATAATAACATGACTAAACCAACAACCATCAGTACAGATTTTTTGAATTTCATTTTGCAATTCCCCCCGAAATAAATGTTTTTCTGCAATCGCTTTCATAAGACCTCAAAAAAATACTTCATCGACAGTTTGTCATAGGACCCTTTATGAAGACTATATCACCGTCCTTTTCTTAGTAAAACATTCCTGAATGCTCGAGAATCAGAAATGCATCACTTGTGCAATCGATTACAAATTATCGAATGCGCTTTCATTTATTATCTTAAAGATACAGGAATGTGTCTATTTTGTAAACGCTTTTTTATAAATTACTTTAAAATTCTTTAAGTTTATATCCTTCTAATCTGAAAAAACCTTGTTTTATAAGGTTTTTACTTGTAAACGATTACATGTGGTGTAGTGAAGGGAAAAAAAGACAACTCGTCCACTACTAAACTTTAAAAATACATGATCTTCCATTTTACGGAAAGTTTAAGAAATTAAAAAAAGATGTGACTAAAAGCCGCATCTTTTTTCAAGTACTCTCTTCCGTTTTGGGGAATCCAGTTGCAACATTTCTAGTAGAGTAAAAAAGAATAAAACCATTTTCTAATTATTGATAATCCACCCATACAGCTCCATTATCAGCAGAGCGAACACAATTCTCAACCCACCTAACACCCTCTACTCCTGCTTCTATTCCTGGGTACCAACTGTTTTCTAGCTGTCTACCCTGGTCCTTTTCTTCCATTGCCATCGCAAAACGCGTATACAGATTTGACCAGGCTTCAAACAACCCTTCAGGATGTCCTCCTGCAATACGATCATCCGCTAAAGCTTGTGGATAAAGGTAATTCATTCCTCGCTCTAAAATTTGAACTGGTTTACCTTGTTCTTCGTATCGGAGCTGATTCGGTTGTTCATCCCACCATTCAATGCTAGCCTTTGAACCAATAACTCGAATTGTTTGGCTATGCATTGATCCCGCATTCACGGCACTTGACCATACTGTTCCAATTGCACCATTTTCATATTCCATAATCGTGTAAGCATTATCCTCTAGTGGAGCTCTTGTTTTGACGAAACTTTGACGCGTGCACATTAGCTTTTTGATTTTAAGGTTTGGCAGCATCACTTCAGATAAATAAAGAGGATGTGTTCCTAAATCACCTAACACATAACTTGGGCCAACAATCTTTGGGTCAACGCGCCATTTTGTGCTTGGATTGTCTATTTCTACAGCTTCAGAATGAAACCCGTGAGCAAATTGCATATTAATGATTCTGATTTCACCAAGCTCTCCATTTGCAATCATCTGACGTCCTTGCTCGATTGCCTGGTATCCTGAATACCCATAAGTAATTCCAACGACTCGTTTTTTTTCTTTAGCTAGTGCTTCTAGCTCTTTCGCTTCTTCCGTTGTAAAGCAAAGGGGCTTTTCACATATAACATGTAAATTAGCTTCTAGAGCAGCCTTACAAATTTCATAGTGTGTTCCATTTGGGGTCGCAATGGATACAGCTTGGATGCCATCTTCACGTTTGGCTTCTTCCTCAAACATAGTTTTATAATCAGAATAACAACGCTTTGAATCCAGATGTAAATTTATACCAAAATCCAAACCACGCTCTGCGTTTATATCAAACGCCCCTGCAACCAATTGAAAATTATGATCTCTTAAAGCAGCAGAACGATGGATGTAACCAATTTGACTACCTCGTCCACCTCCTACCATTGCCCAACGAATCGGCTGTTCAACTTTCTTTTCACCATTAATCATAACCCCATTCCCCCATTTCTCTTATTCTTAATAACCAACTTGTTTTAAATAGGCCAAGCTCTGACTAACATCATCTAAACTAGTCCCTGCATTCCTTGGATCTCGCTCTTGTTCTATCGTAACGTATCCATGGTAATTGATCTCCTTAAGTAATTCGTGAATTGTTTCATAATCCATGATTCCTTGCCCAATCGGACACATAACACCTTTAGCACAGGCATCGAAAAAGCGAATATGTTCATTCATCACTTCTTCATACATCTGTACATCAATATCTTTAAAATGAATGTAATCGATTCGATCTGCACAAAGACGCAGCCATTGAATCGGGTCCATTTTTGAATAATATAAATGTCCTGTGTCTAAACAAAGACCCGCAGTTTCATATGGTATATCATTCACAAGTTTAGTAATTTCATCTTCGAATTCAATATACCCCCTGCATGTGGGTGAATAACGGGACGGACTCCATATTGCGTCCACGCCTTCTCAGAAATAGCGCTAATGTGATTCATCATCTTTTTCCAATCACCTTCTGATAGACGCTGTGCTTGTTCAGGATGCCCGGCTTTGTAATCACGTTCATCATGTCCCCAATCGATAATAACGAGATAAGGGGTTGGGAATTTCTGACCTTCTTCCTTTGGTGCTGGAGGAAGTTTCGTAATTAGAGAGCAAATATCATCTACTTGCTTTAGTAAATTTTTAAGGTTCGATTCAGATACCAGGTCATCGAAAATTGTCCCTGCTATTATGGTTAAATCATTTTTAGAGAGTTCCTGTTGAACTCGTATTATATCCATAGGGATATAACCATAAGGTCCTAATTCAATTCCTTTATATCCTGCTTTAGATGCTTCTCTTAGTACCTTTTCCCATGGTGGCAAATAAGGGTTTTTGGGGTCATCTACCCCCCAACAGCAAGGAGCACCAGCTATTTTAAGAGACATATATTTCACCTCCACACCTATAAAAAATTTTTATAAACAAAAATCCCCCTCCATTTGATAGGGGAGCAAGTAAATGGAGGGAGATTATAGGAATTTACGGCTTCAATATTATACGAATTGCGTTTTTGCTTCTTCATACTCAAAGTCAACCCAAACTGACCCTTGATCAGCTGAACGTACACAATTCTCAATCCAACGAACTCCTTCTAACCCTGCGTTAATATCAGGATAGACAAGATGATCTAACGTGTCTTGATCTCCACGATTTTTAGCATCCATGGCAATAGCAAATTTGAGATAAATATTTGCCCAAGAATCCGATAAACCCTCCACATGCAAAGCTCCTAATCTTTCATCTGCATTGCAGCTTTCATCCAAATAAGGCATCGCACGAATTAACGTTTGAGCAGGTTGGCCCTGTATTTCATAGGATAACTCACCAGGCTTGCTGTCCCACCATTCTAGACTTGCCTTTGACCCTACAATTCGAATTCGATGACCATCCATACAACCTGCGTTTACAGATGATGTCCATAGTCTTCCTACGGCACCATTTTCATAGTGCATGAGTACATAAGCATTATCTTCAAGCGGTGCCCGGCTCTCGATGAAGCTTTGACGGTCACAAAGGAGCTTGCTGATTTTCATATCAGGCATAATCAATTGCGACATATAGTAGGTATGAGTGGAGAGGTCACCTAAAACAAAACTAGGTCCTGCAATTTTCGGATCAACACGCCATTTCTGTGCATCACTAAATTTGTCAGCTTCATCTGTTGAATTAAAACCATGTGTATACTGAAGCTCTACCATACGAATGTCACCAATATCTCCCTTTTCAATCATTGCCCTCATCTGGAGCAACATTTGATTGCCTGAGAATCCATACGTCACCCCTACTATTTTGCCTTTTTCTTCAGCGAGCTGTTTAATCTCTATAACCTCTTTCGTTGTAAAAAATAAAGGTTTCTCACAAATGACATGAAGATTAGCCTCTAATGCCGCTTTACAAATTTCATAGTGAGTACCATTTGGAGTTGCAATCGAGACAACCTCAACTCCATCATCACGTTTCGCTTCCTCAGTAAACATCGTTTTATAATCGGCATAGCAACGATCTTCCTCTACACCAATATGAACACCAAACTCTTTTCCTCTTTCAGGATCAATATCAAAGGCACCTGCAACTAATTGAAAAGCTGTATTGTCTCTAAGTGCTCCCGTACGGTGTTTATAACCTACTTGGCTAAGTCTTCCGCCACCTACCATTGCCCAACGTAAAGGTCTTGTAATTTTTTTCTCTCCATTCAACATACCTATTCCCCACTTTCATTATAAAATATCGTGATATTGCTTTTTGTAACTTTAAAAACAGTGTTAAGATATATGCTGTGATGTTCTATGAATGAACCAAGTATATCGAGAATCAACAAAAACAAAAATACATAACATTGCTTTTTTATTCATCATTCTTGCTTTTTATGTAAGCGTAACCATATAATGAATGAAAAGACCGTTGAAAGGAGTAAAATATGCTGCTTAATGAAACCGGAGTACTAGACGGCTCCCACTATTATTTTTTTACACCCTCTGAAACAATTAAAAAGTATTATTATCATTTGATCTGCTGCGGCCATTATTATTGCAATGCCGATTATGAGATTAAACGAGACTATTTTCCTTACTTCCTATTAGTTTACATTCGAAATGGGGAGCTTCATGTAAACTACCAAGATAAATCAGTAACAGCCAAAAAAGGGGATATTTTGTTACTTGACTGTCGTGAACCTCATCATTATTACGGTACGGACGGCCTAGAATTTATTTATATACACTTTGAGGGCCCTAACTCACATGAATTATGCAGCTATATTTTAAAACAACACGGTTTTTTCTTTCAAAATAAACGAAATATCGAGATAGGAAAAAAATTGTATCAGATGGTCTATACATATTATCATGACCAGGAAATGTCCATCTCTGAATCTACATGTCTCATCTATAGCATGATAAATAGTTTAACTATTAAACCAGAAAAACAAGAGGATGAAGTGTCACCAGTTGATGAAGCGATTCATTTTATCAAAGCAAATATTGAAAGGCAAATTACATTACAGGAGATTGCTAATTATGTGAAGTTAAGTCCTTTTTATTTTTCTCATATGTTTAAAATAGAAACAGGATACGCGCCTATTGAGTTTGCGACAAAAAACCGAATAGACACAGCCAAAACGTTATTAAAAACGACAACTTGTTCAATAGCAGATATTGCTTACCAAGTTGGATACAGTAGTAGCTCGGGATTTATTAATATCTTCTATAAAAAAGTTGGTTTTACCCCAACTGAATTCCGAAATCTTAGTATCTAAATTACCTTTTATTCAACAAAATGAACCCACGTTAGAGTTTATCTAACGTGGGTTCATTTTTATTTAGTACGAGAATACTCTAATCTTCTTAATTAACGGTTTCACAAACAGCATCTTTTCTATAAAATGCAGGTTTTTCTTGAAGTGTAATCGCTTCTTTTTCACCTGTGTTTTGTGCTTTCACGCATGCATCAGCTGTTACGGCTGCGATATAACCATCCCATGAAGTTGGACCTTGAGGCTCACCGTTTTTAACAACTGAATCAATGAAGTCTTGGATTTCAACATCATATGATTCCATAAAACGATATTTCCAATCTTGTAAAATGTTAGAGCTTAACTTGCCATTTTTACGTGTAACAACACTTGGGAATTCTGGTAAATAAGCAACGCCATCTTCACCAATTACTTCACATTGAATATCATAGCCATATTTGCAGTTTACAAATACTTCAACATTCATGACAATTCCACTGTTTGTTTCAATTGTAAATAGCTGCGGATCTTGTACTTTATCGTGTGCATATTTTGTTTTTCTTGGAAAAACAACCTGCACGGATTTATAATCATCATTCACTAGCCAGTGAAGGGCATCAATTTCGTGAATCAATGTATCAACTACAGCCATTTCTGTCACATAAGATTCAGGCACCTCTGGGTTACGGTGGACAGCACGAACCATAAGTGGTTGGCCAATCTCCCCTTTATCAATGGCTTCTTTTAATTGTACATAACCGCTATCATAGCGACGCATGAATCCTACTTGAACAAGTTTCTTGCCTTGCTTCATTTCTGCTTCTACAATTCGCATGCACCCTTCTGCCGTAGTGGCTAAAGGCTTTTCACAGAATACATATTTTCCTGCTTCCACAGCTGCTAATACCGTTGCTTCATGAGCAGGTCCCCAGCTCGTTACAACAACAACATCAACATTCTCATCAGCAATTAATGTTTTATCATCTGGATAGACAACAGCATCTAATTGATATTGTTCAACCGTTTGTTTTGCCGAATCTTGATTAACATCTGTTACAGCAACAATTTTGCCTCCAGATAATGAATTAGTAATTCGATTAATGTGTTCTCTCCCAATTGCACCAGTTCCAACTACACCAAATCTTAAAGTCATAATAGTTTCCTCCTAATCATGTAAAACGATTTCATTTTTTCTTAAATGAGTTTTTCCTATTAAACGCGAGAGTAATGATATTTTTCTAACACTTCCAACGTCGTTTCTTTTGCTTTTTTAATAACTTCTTCAGGATCCATTTCATAATATTCTGGTCTGAATAGTTCAACGGATACGACAAAATCATAGTTTAGTTCTTTCAATTTACTCAAATGTGCCCCTAAATCGATTACACCATGACCCGGCCAAACTCGATCTGTATCACGCATTTGTCCAACAGGTAATCCATCTACGTCATTAATATGGAAAATGAAAATTTTATCTGCTGTTTCTTCCGTTACATCCTCAAACCTTGATCCCATTCCAGTGAATTGGAATGTATCATATACAAGGCCAACGTTATCTCTATCAATTTCTTTAACAATTTCATAGGCCTGAGCAAAAGTATTCACTGTGTTCTCAGGGATTCCGATAAATTCAAGTGCAATCTTTACCCCATAAGGTTCTGCTAAATCAGATAATTGAGTTAATACTCGAACACAACTCTCATTTACTTCTTTTGTAAGAGTTTTTCCTTTTTCCGTTACATCAATATTTGAAGGAACAACAGCGATATATTCACAATCAATTTTTCTGCAAATTTCTAAGTATTCTTTAAATTCCTCTATCACTTTATCTTCATCTTCTTTTGTACGATTGTTGAAAAAGCATAGAGCATTTAATGAAAGCGGTTTAATTTTATGGCTATCAAAATACGCTTTCAAATCATCTAGTGTATGTTCTTCAAGGTAATCAATTAACTGGTCAATCGCACGAATTTCAATATAGTCATAACCATGTTTTTCGCAATACTCTAAATTCTGCTCTAGAGTTGCGCTTTCCCATGTTGTACCTTCGTTGAAAGCTAATTTCATTGTTTACTCCTCCATCCATAAAGGCTTGTTGTTATGTTGTTTTTGTATCTGTTTGTAGTTTATTTCATATTTGCTGTGAAACCTCTATAAATTCTTGCTCGAAAACTGTATATTATTGCTTACTTGTTCATTTCGCTACAGATAACAAATATCACACCAATAGCATAGTGAGTCATTGTAAGCAAAAGTGTCTGACAGCGATCTTTTTTTCAAACACTTTTGTCTCCATTCTAGCTTTCACCGCCTCCATGAATGACTTTTCTCCTCGGCTCTCTCCACATTCCGGCTTTCATCACCTCCATGAATGACTTTTCTCCTCGGCTCTCTCCACGTTCCGGCTTTCATCACCTCCATGAATGACTTTTCTCCTCGGCTTTCTCCACGTTCCGGCTTTCATCACCTCCATGAATGACTTTCCCTTCAACTTCCTCCACATTCCGGCTTTCATCACCATCATGAGTGGCTTTTCCCCTCTGACTCCTCCCCTTTCCGACCTTCATCACCTCTATCAGAAAACAAATACCCTAAATATTGAAATTATTATGTATAATATTAGTAAATTAAAAATAGAAAGGTTGTGGTATTATGCCCTTATAAATCACGTACTGAATCTAATGAACTACTTATTTTGAGATCATTAAACAATAGGATGCGATTATCAGACAAAGATCAGCAGTACTACTTCTATCTCGAAAAGGGGTTTGATGGAGAGAAAGCATTTGACTCATTGACAGAAACTCTTCGGTGTGAATGCCTCATTTTAAATGATTTACTACTCAAACAAAATAACACTTTATTTCAAATCGACTCATTGATCATTACCGAAGAATGGGTTTACTTATTCGAAGTTAAAAATTATGAAGGAGATTATCTTTATGATTCGGAAAGGTTTTACAAGACCCCCAACTCCGAAATAACGAATCCCTTTAATCAATTAATCAGATGTGAATCTCTGTTACGACGGTTATTTCAAAACATTGGATCTAACCTCCCTATACACGCATCCGTCGTTTTCATCAACCCCGAATTCACATTATATCAAGCGCCTCTTAACTTTCCTTTTATCTTTCCAACTCAAATTAGTAAACAGTTAACTAAACTCAGTACAACTCCCTCTAAGCTAAGTGCTCAACATAAGATGCTAGCTGATAAATTAGTTTCAATGCATATTACAGACCCCCCATTTAACCAATTACCCAATTATGATTATAGCAAGCTTCAAAAAGGAATTACTTGTGCCAAGTGCGCCTCTTTTTCAGTTTTCATTGAAGGAAGAAAATGCGTATGTAAAAAATGTCGATACGAAGAACCAAGTTCAGCTGCCATACTAAGAAATGTATAAGAGTATAAACGGCTATTACCAAATCGAAAAATGACAACAAACGAAATTTACGAATGGTGTGAATCAGTCCCATCTAAAAAAAGAGTCAGAGTCGTTCTAGAAAAAAACTTTACTCGAGTTGGCGTTCGCCAATGGTCCTTTTACGAATAAACCAAAAGCCCATCTAATATTGACACATTTTCATGAAAGACTTTCCTCATCTGAATCTCCCTCTCTTCGGCCCTCACACTCCTTATGAACGACTTTCCTCAGCCCAATCTCCCTCTCTTCGGCCTTCACACTCCTTTTGAACGACTTTCC
>NZ_BAUT01000076.1 GCF_000513095.1 Halalkalibacter wakoensis JCM 9140 | reverse complement strand
GAACTCGTGTCGTTTTGTGGCGACCTTTGTATCTTACCAAAAACAAATTGTGATGTCAATAAGTTTTTTGTATTTTTTTAAGTCTCTTGGCGACAAGAAATAATATACCATCTCTAAATTCTGATTGCAACCCTTTTTTAGAAATAAATTTCAATAAAACAAAGACATGACAAAAAGGGACTACACCCTTCTGCCATGTCATGCTTCAACACTACCCTTTATTCTCCTTGCTCACGATGTCTCATTTGCGGGAACAAAAGGACGTCACGGATAGAAGGAGAGTTTGTTAGCAACATCACTAAACGGTCAATCCCAATTCCAAGTCCACCCGTCGGAGGCATACCATATTCAAGCGCCTCAACAAAGTCTTCATCCATCATATGAGCTTCATCATCGCCTTGCTCGCGTTCAACGAGCTGTTGCTCGAAACGCTCGCGTTGGTCGATTGGGTCATTTAACTCTGTAAATGCATTCGCATGTTCTCGACCTACAATAAATAGTTCAAAACGATCTGTGAAACGAGGGTCTTCTGGATTCTTCTTAGCTAATGGAGAAATTGCTAAAGGATGGCCATAAATGAATGTTGGTTGAATTAAATCTTCTTCAACAAATTGTTCAAAGAATTCATTTACAACATGTCCAAAAGTCATTGTTTCTTTTACATAAACATTATGTTCTTTTGCAATCGCACGAGCTTCTTCATCACTCATCTCTTTCCAGAAGTCGACACCCGTTTTTTCTTTGATCGCATCTACCATATGAACTCGTTTCCACTTCGGTTCAAGGTCCACTTCGTATTCACCATACGTAACCTTTGTTGTCCCTAGAACTTCTCTAGCAATATGAGCGACTAGCTCTTCTGTTAATTTCATAATGTCTTGGTAATCCGCATACGCTTCATACAACTCAATCATCGTAAACTCAGGATTATGCCTATCGACACTCCTTCATTACGGAACACACGACCAATCTCATACACCTTTTCTAATCCACCAACAATTAGGCGCTTCAAATGCAATTCAATCGCGATACGCATGTACAACGTCATATCTAATGCATTATGATGCGTCACAAACGGACGGGCTGAAGCTCCCCCAGCAATTGAGTGCATCGTCGGTGTTTCTACCTCTAAATATCCTTTAGAATCTAAATAGCGACGCATTGACTGCAAAATTCTACTACGTAAAACAAACGTATCTCTTACTTCAGGATTTACAATAAGGTCGACATAACGTTGACGATAACGTTGCTCAATATCTTTTAATCCGTGGAATTTATCAGGTAAGGGTCTTAATGATTTTGAAAGCAATTCAAATTTTGTAACCTTTATAGAAAGTTCTCCTACTTTCGTTTTAAATGCAGTCCCTGTTACTCCAACAAGATCACCAATATCAATTGTGTTAAATAAATCATATTGCTCGTCACCTACTGCGTCTTTACGAACATAAATTTGCACTTGCCCCGTTAAGTCTTGGACATGAGCAAATCCAGCCTTGCCTTTTCCGCGCTTTGTCATAATACGCCCAGCAAGAGTCACTTCATGACCTGCTTCATCTAACTCCTCTTTCGTTTGCTCAGCAAATGCATCACTCATTGATGCGGCTGTATGCGAGCGCTCAAAACGTCCTCCAAATGGGTCCTGTCCTTGTTCTTGTAACTTTGCAAGCTTGTCCCTACGTACAGCTAACTGATCATTTAACTCCAGCTCTTGAGTCATATCTATCATCTCCTCTATAGTCAATCATTTTAGCCTGTTTTGTCTGTTTTTATATGTAGAAAAACTGCCAGTGTATCACACTGACAGTTTAATAATTACAAACGAATTATAGTGAACTCTATTGGAAAAGTCAAACAGCACTTAATTCTTCAGCCTTTTGCGCTTCTAGTTCATCAACAAACGCATAAAGAGTTGCTGCTACATCATCTCTTGATTCAAAATTGTTGATTTTATCACGAACACGGCCGTTCCCGCGTATTCCTTTTAAATACCATGCTGCATGTTTACGCATTTCATGAACAGCCACATTTTCACCTTTCAACTTAATTAAGCGATCAAGGTGAACCATACACACGTCCATTTTTTCACGTGGAGTTGGCTCATCTGCTAAGGTTCCGTTCTCTAAGTACTGAATCGTTTGATACAGCATCCATGGGTTTCCTAATGCTGCACGCCCAATCATCACTCCATCGACTCCAGCTTCGTCCAACATACGACGCGCCTCTTGTGGTGTTGTTATATCACCATTTCCGATAACAGGGATCTTAATTGAGTCTTTTACTTCTTTAATGATGCTCCAATCTGCCTTGCCTTCGTACATTTGGACGCGCGTACGCCCGTGAACAGCAACTGCGCTTCCTCCTGCACGTTCCACTGCACGAGCATTCTCTACAGCATAAATATGGTCTGAATCCCAGCCGATTCGCATTTTTACCGTTACGGGTTTATCAACTGCCTCAACCGTCGCTGCAACCATCTCATAAATTTTATTTGGATCAAGCAACCATCTAGCGCCTGCGTCACATTTAGTGATTTTCGGTACCGGACAGCCCATATTAATGTCAATAATGTCCGCATTCGTGTGTTTATCAACGAATTTAGCTGCTTCTACCAATGTTTCACGTTCTCCACCAAAAATTTGTAAACTTAATGGCTTTTCCCGTTCATCTACATACAACATGCTTAATGACCTTTCATTGCCTTGAAGAATCGCTTTATCGCTAACCATCTCCGCACAAACTAATCCTGCACCGAATTCTTTTGCAATTAAACGAAAAGCCGGATTACACACACCAGCCATCGGTGCAAGTACCACTTGATTTTTCAGTTCAACGTTTCCAATCTTTAATATAATTTTCACCTCCAATAACGAACCAATCCTTTATAGCAATTGAAACTTAGATATATTTAAAACCTTTGCCATCTGGTCTAACATCGTATCCGTTGGCATTCGAGTCCCTCTTTCGATATCTCCTAAGACCGAGACAGACATTCCTATTTGCTTGGCAAATTCCTGTTGTGTAAATCCTTTCAATTTTCTATATGATCGGATTTTCTTACCGTAATTTGCGGATTCCATACCCTAACACCTTCTTTATCTGGTAAATCCTCATAAATCTCTTTTATCGTTTGATCAAGTTGCTTTGCATAAAGATTCGGGTGAATTTCCATAAGTGGAACAATCACAAACGCTCTTTCCCACATTCGTGGGTGAGGAATAATTAGGTCCTCCAACATCAGATTGTCTTCATCAAAGAGCAAAATGTCAAGATCAATTGTGCGCGGTCCCCACCGAACGTCACGCTCGCGCCCACAATATTGCTCAATGGACTGAGTTACATCCAATAATTCCTTAGCCGATTTCGTTGTTTGTATATGGACGACCATGTTCAAAAATGACTGTTGATCCACATACCCAACTGGTTCTGTTTCATAAATAGAAGAGCGTCTCACTAATTGGATCTCACTTTGCTTTTCTAAAAGAGCAATCGCTTTTTCTAAAAAAGAAGCTCGATCCCCTATATTTGATCCTAAGGCAATATATACATCATGCTTCATGAGCGAGACCTCGTTATTTCTACTGCAACTGATTGATAATGACCCGGAATAGGAGGATCAGGCTTAATGACTTTGACTGTACAGTCTTGCAGTTGATCATAAGCAGAAAGTAACTCAGCCGCAATTGTTTCCGCTACGGCCTCGAGTAAGTTGTATGGTTTCCCTTCTACAATTTCCTTCACTCGTTTGTAGGCATCTCCGTAATTAATCGTTGCTTGTAAATCGTCTGTCTTCCCTGCCTTGTTTAAATCAATATGCAAAACTAGATCAACGATAAAACGCTGTCCTAATTTATTTTCTTCTTCAAATACACCGTGGTAACCATAAAAGGCCAATTGGTTCATATAGATTTTATCCATTGCTTCCTCCCTTTTTAACCAGAGCATCCATCATCTTCGCCATTCTCGACATTTCTTTTACATCATGAACGCGCATAATGTGACAACCTTTCATGATTCCAAAACAAACTGTCGCGCCAGTACCTTCCAACCTTTCATCAACAGGTAGGTTCAGTGTTTTGGCAATCAGTGATTTTTTGATGTTCCTAAAAGGACCGGATACCCCATCTCAACGATCTTATCTAACTGTCTCATAACATCAAGGTTTTCCTCATACGTTTTTGCAAAACCAATACCAGGATCCAAAATAATCTGGTCTTTTGTGACTCCTGCATTTTCACAAATGGCGATGCTTTCCTCTAAATCAGCTATGATATCCTTGATCAAATTTTCGTATGTCGGATTTGTTCGGTTGTGCATGAGGATAATCGGAACGCGGTAGTCTGCTGCAACTTTCGCCATCGACTTGTCCCATTTCGCACCCCACACATCGTTAATGATACTAGCTCCCGCTTCGATCGCTTGCTTAGCTACTTCTGGTTTATATGTATCGATTGAAATCGGAATGTTCACTTCTTTTGCAATGGCTGTGATCATCGGGATAACCCGCTTAATCTCTTCAGCTTGCTCAACCTTGGTCGCACCTGGTCTTGTTGATTCGCCTCCAATATCAAGGATATCAGCGCCGTCTCTTACAAGCTGTTTTGCTCTTTCAACTGCAAGTTCAACTTCATTATATTTGCCACCATCGGAAAATGAATCTGGGGTTACATTCAATATTCCCATAATGAGCGTACGGTGAGTGTCTAGATTTATCGTCATCTTTTCTCTCCCTTCAGTTCCGTTCTACTCCTCAAGCAGTGGCGGTAGTAGTCGAATGCCAACTTTAGCTTATTTGTAATCGGTTTATCCCCTATAAAGTTAGTTTCATTAAAAGATCGAATCGGTATCACTTCTTGAATGGAGTTCGTAATAAACACTTCATCTGCAACGCTAAGGTCATTGGGGCGAAAAAATCCAGCTTCCCATTTGATTCCCTCTTTCTCCAATAAAGCTAATACAAACTGCCGTGTAACTCCGTTTAATATTCCCGTCTCAACAGATGGTGTATAAACAACTTCATCTTTTACCCAGAACAAATTAGACACGACTCCCTCTGCAACAAACCCAGACTCCGTTAAGAAGATTCCTTCTACCGTTCCATCTTCTCCTAATTCTCTCTTGGCCAAAACATTATTTAAATAATGATGCGACTTTAAACGCACCTGTCCTTCTGGTGTATTTCGTCTTATGTCTAATACTTTTGCTGTTTTTGTTATTCCTTGAAACGAAGGTAAAGGTTTCATATAGACGATCACCGTAGGCTCTTCGTACTCCCCTGTATACAATCCTACATCATGTGGACCAGCTGAGACATTCCACCTAACATAGGCACTTTTTAACCCGTTTGCTTCTAATAACGTTGTAAGAATCTCCATGATCTCATCTCTATTCATCGCCCATGAAATCCCCATTGTTCGAAGACCCTCTTGCAAACGCTGAAAATGGTCATCCAATAAAAATGGATGACCATCATCAACGCGAAACGTTTCAAACAGACCAAGACCGTACATATATCCATGATCAAAAGCGGAAATACGAGCCTCTTCCTTTTTTAGTATTTGACCATTTACATAGACGAACACGTTGATTTCTCCTTGCCGTACGTTTCTATAAAATTGCGCAGTAGTTGTTTGCCTTCTTCTGTCATAATGGACTCTGGGTGAAATTGGACCCTTCTATTGGGTAATCACGATGGCGAATCGCATGATTTCTCCCTCATCCGTCTCAGCTGTTACAACAAAACAATCCGGGAGGGTTTCTTTTTTTACGATAAGAGAATGATATCTAGTTGCCGTAAGTGGTGTTGGCAAGCCTTTAAAAATCGTCTCACTATTATGCGTGATTTCAGACGTTTTTCCATGCATAAGTCTCTCAGCACGAATAACGTCACCGCCAAACACTTGAGCAATGGATTGATGCCCTAAACAAACTCCAAAGATGGGGATCTTCCCAGCAAAATGTTCTATTGTTTGTAAACTAATCCCTGCTTCATTCGGACTTTTAGGACCAGGTGAAATCATAATAAAATCTGGTTTTAACTCTTCAATTTCTTTTAATGTAATTTGATCATTTCGGCGGACAACTAATTCGTGCCCCATTTCCCCTAAATACTGAACCAAATTGTACGTAAAAGAATCATAGTTATCAATCATTAAAATCATATTTTCTCCTCCTCAGCTCAAACTGGCTATTTCTTTCTCTCTCAACTCTTCTTCACTCGTCTCTAGCGCATGCCAGAGCGCTCTTGCTTTTTTTAATGACTCTTTGTATTCATTGGCGGCAATTGAATCAATCACGATCCCGGCACCTGCTTGAACATGCGCAAATCCATCTTTACAAACCATTGTTCGAATCGCAATATTCAGTTCCATGTTTTGATCAAAGCCAATCCAACCTATAGAACCAGTATAAATCCCTCTTCGCACTGGTTCAAGCTCTTCTATAATTTCCATTGTTCTTACCTTTGGAGCCCCTGTAATAGTCCCTCCAGGAAACGTAGCACGAATTACATCGTATAAATCATGTTCAGGCGATAATGTCCCCTTTACATTTGAGACAATATGCATAACATGAGAGTATTTTTCGATGACCATCAATTCATCTACTTCAACCGTTCCGTATGCTGACACTCTTCCTAAATCATTACGTTCTAAATCAACAAGCATCACATGCTCTGCTCGTTCCTTTTCATTGTTTATTAACGTATTTGCTAACTGTTGGTCTTCCTCGGCATTTCTCCCCCGAGAGCGAGTCCCTGCAATGGGTCTCGTACTTAATTTAGAGTCTTCCTTTTTCACGAGCAACTCCGGCGATGCGCTCACAAATTGAAAGTCCGGTGTTTGCAAATAGCTCATATACGGGGATGGATTAAGTTTTCTAAGTACTTCATACACATGAAAGGGTGTTGCAGCCATTTCTTTTGATTGCCTAACGGATAAGTTCACTTGAAAGACGTCCCCTGCTGCAATATAATCTTTCACTTTTTCAACAGCCTCGCGAAATTCTTCTTCTGAAAGTGAAGACTTCACAGCTTGAAGCCCTTCTTTTTTCATTCGTTTATACTCACCTAAGGATTTGCTGTTTCCCTTCCATTGTATCGCATACTCCTCAGCTCTTCTCTCGAGTATCTCACCTTCATCATGTTGTCCATTGACGATAATCCACATCAAATTCGTTTCATTATCATAAATAAATACATCATGAAAGAGCATAAAATACAAATCTGGAAGTGCAAGATCGTCCTTACTCAACTCTGGGAGGCTTTCTATTTCCCGAACAATATCATAAGAAAAATAACCGATTGCTCCTCCCTGAAATGGCGGGAGCTCTTTTATTGTTTTCCGCTTGTATGGAGCAAGGACCTCCTTCAAACTTTCTAGCAAAGGTCCTTTTTTGGTTACCACGCTACCGTCTTTTTCGAAAGTTAACGTTTCTCCTTTTCCTAAGATCGTCGCAAACGGCTTTAGGCCTATAATTTGATAACGTCCACCTCTACCACTTTCCAACAAAACATGTTGAGGCTCCTTATGTGACAATTGCTTATATGTTTCAAACCATTGTTTCGAATCAAGAGAGAAAGACTTAACTCTGCTTGTCCAATTCAATGGAGCTTCCTTCTTCTGTGGCATGTCTTCACTCCCGTCTCTACCCTTTTTGTCTATTCTACATGAGAATAGGAAAGAGTAAAAACAATTTATTTCTATTTACTCATCGACTTTTTATCCTTTTCTTCAATAAAAAATTGTCCTTGCATATAACTACAATAAAAAATATCTTTTATTTGATCATACCCTTTTTTGGCTAATTCCGATAAAAGCCATTCTTTTGTTTTCTTTGTTACTTTTAAATGTTCATCTTGAATAACGCCATCTTGAATAAGAGGCAATGTGAAGACCGAGCTATTCGGTTCTTTTTTAAAAATGGATAAATTACCTGACCTCTCTAAAATAGCAAATTCAACGTCCCGAATATCCGCTATTCCTTTTTCACGTAGCTGAAACAATACATCATCTAGATTGTAACGCTGCTTTCTCATATTCGTCTGATTCATCTTCCCATTTTCAATAATCATAACAGGGCGGCCTTCAATGACGTCTCTGAATTTTTGGTTTTTCAAGCTAATCGTCGTAAGGGTCATTTGAATGACAATAAGCAAGAAAATAGGTGCCAATCCCCTTGCCATTGACACATCCGGATCTTCAATTGCTATTACGGCTAATTCGGCAATCATTAAAGAGACGACAATATCTAGTAAACTCAATTCTCCTAACTCTTTTTTGCCCATAAACCTTAAAAATGTTAGAACGATGATAAATACAACAATTGTTCTAAGTAAAATAACAAGAATTTCACTCAACGCCAATTTGCTCCTTTCATCTTTCTAATCCATTTTTTATTTTTCCCAGTCATGTTTAATCAATGCAAAGGATCAAAAAAAGACTGTAGAGCTCTTACACTCCACAGTCTTTTTGGTATTAATCCTCAAATTGGTATAATGGTGTACTTAAGTAACGCTCTCCGTTTGATGGAATGATTGCTACTACCTTTTTACCAGCACCAAGCTTTTCAGCTAATTGAAGCGCTGCATAGATGGCTGCACCCGAAGAAATACCACCTAAAATTCCTTCTTCACGAGCAGCTGCACGAGCATATTCAAATGCTTGCTCCGTTGAAACTTGGATAACAGAATCATATACATCTGTATCTAGAATTTTCGGTACGAAACCTGCACCGATCCCTTGGATTTTGTGAGGTCCAGGGTTTCCACCAGAAAGAATTGGAGAATCTGATGGCTCAACTGCTGCAATGTGAAGGTTCGGGAAGTTCTCTTTTAGTAAACCACCTGCACCTGTGATCGTTCCACCTGTACCGATTCCAGAAACGAAACCGTCAATTTGACCATCAACTTGTTCAAGAAGCTCTTTTCCTGTTGTATTACGGTGAATCTCAGGGTTTGCTTCATTTTCAAATTGTTGTGGCATGAAGTATCCTTCTTCTTGTGCTAACTCTGTTGCTTTGCGAATCGCACCACCCATACCTTCAGGTCCTGGCGTTAAGACTAATTCTGCTCCATAAGCACGTAATAAGTTACGACGCTCCATACTCATCGTTTCAGGCATAACTAATTTTGCTTTATAGCCTTTTGCTGCAGCAACCATCGCTAGACCAATACCTGTGTTTCCACTTGTTGGTTCAACAATTGTTACACCTGGTTTTAAATCACCTGATTTTTCAGCCGCTTCAATCATCGCTAATGCGATACGATCTTTTACACTGCTTCCAGGGTTCATATATTCAAGCTTTAAATAAACATCTGCATGTTTGTCTGATACAAGACGATTTAGTTTTACTAATGGTGTTTGCCCGATAAGTTCAGTAACTGAATTTACTACTCTCACAAGAACGCCTCCTCAATCCCTAGTAACTTTATTGGTTTTATTAAGATTATAGTATCAGACGTTTTCTGATAAGTCAATCAACATGTTTTTATTTTTCCAATTTTTTTAAGCTTGTTCTAGGAGCTCCTTTAATTCGTCCACATTGAGTTGGTATGTCTCATTACAAAAGTGACAAACTGTTTCTGCTCCTCCGTCTTCATCAATCATATCTTGAATTTCTTTTTTCCCTAAACTGATGATGGCATTTTCAACACGCTCTTTTGAGCATTGACAGTTAAACGAGATGGATTGTTTATCTAGGAACTTTACATTGTCATCCCCTAATAAAGCTTGAAGCATTTCTTCCGGAGGCATTCCGGCTTCAACAAGTTTTGATATAGGAGGTATGGAAGAAAGACGTTTTTCAATTTCATCAATGACTGTATCATCGGCTCCAGGCATTAATTGTATGATAAACCCTCCTGCAGCTAAGATCGTGTTGTCCGGGTTTACAAGTACACCAACTCCCACGGAAGAAGGGGTTTGCTCTGAAGAAGCAAAATAGTACGTGAAATCCTCTCCTAGTTCTCCCGAAACAAGAGGGACACTTCCAGTAAAATTCTCCTTCAAGCCTAAATCTTTTACAACTGATAGAAAACCATCCGTTCCAACAGCACGTGCAACATCAAGCTTCCCTTGGCTATTTAAGTCAAAATGCACTTGAGGGTTGCTCACATATCCTCTTGTTTCCCCTTTTGTATTGGCATCAACAATGATCGCACCAATCGGTCCTTTCCCTTCAATTTTGACTGTTAGTTTTGAATCTCCTTTTAACATCGTAGCCATCATCGTACTAGCCATCATAGCACGACCCAATGCTGCAGAAGCAGTAGGCCAAGTTCCTTGGCGTCTAACAGCTTCATTTACCATATTTGTTGCAATGAGCGAATATGCTCGAACCTTTCCATTAAATGCAGTTGCTTTTACTAAATAATCTTCCATTTTTATTTACTCCTTTTTACGCATTTTTTTCGTAAATCATCTGTAGTCCTTTTAATGTTAAGAATGGTTCAACGACATCGATTGATTCGGCCTCAGGGGCAATTAAAGATGCCATTCCTCCTGTTGCAATAACGGTTGGATTGTTTTTTGATTGAGCTTTCATTCGATTAACAATGCCATCCACTTGTCCGACATACCCATAAAAAATTCCTGCTTGCATCGCATGAACGGTATTGGTGCCGAGAACATGATTGGGCTTGGCAATCTCAATTCTCGGAAGCTTCGAGGCTCTTGTATACAATGCCTCTGTCGAGATAGAGATTCCCGGAGAAATCGCTCCTCCCATATACTGGCGGTTTTCATTTATATAGCAGTACGTTGTTGCCGTACCGAAGTCAACCACGATTAGAGGACTTCCATATAACTGAATCGCAGCCACAGCATTGACAATACGATCAGCTCCAACTTCTTTTGGGTTATCATATTTTATGTTCAAACCTGTTTTTATGCCCGGTCCAATTACCATAGGTCTAATATCGAAATACTTTTTACACATTTGTTCTAATGTATACATAATCGGTGGCACAACAGAAGAAATAATAATCCCTTCAATTTCTTTAAACGATAAAGCTTCATGAGCAAATAAACTTTTTAGTGACATCGCCCATTCATCTTCCGTTTTTTGCTTGCTTGTTGCAATTCGCCAATGGTACTGCAACTCTCTCTCTTTATAAACTCCTAAAACAATATTGGTGTTTCCAACATCTACGACCATTATCATATGTAATCACCGCCTATCTCTCTATCCAAAGGCCACTTTTCTATTTTGTGCATGTATCCACCATAACAGACAAAATACTTAAAAATAGCTGAACTATATTATAAAACATGGATACTTTTAATGCTTCTAATTGCACTTATTGCCCCATCTAAACTAAAAAAGAGGATGCCTAATGACATCCTCTTTCATAAATTACTCTTTTTTCTCATCGTCAGACGAAGAATCTTCTTTCTTTTCATCATTCTCTTCAGAAGCTTTTTCTTCGTTCTTCTTTGAGTTGATGTTCACTTTCATATCAGAATCTGTTTCTTCATCTAACACTTTATTCGTGTGATGATTGTCAGGAAGTTTTCCTTCGTTAATTAATGACTTAATTTGTTCTGCATCCAACGTTTCAAGCTTTAATAACGTTTCAGCAACTAAGTCCAAGCTTGCTTTGTTTTCCGTTAAAATTTGCTTACAACGCTCATAACATTCTTTGATGATGCGTTGGACTTCTAAGTCGATTTCATGAGCAATGGCATCACTGTAGTTTTGCTCATTTTGGATGTCACGGCCTAAGAATACTTGACCACCAGAGTTCGAACCAAATTGCATTGGACCTAGCTTCTCACTCATTCCGTATTCCGTTACCATCTTACGAGCGATTCCTGTTGCACGTTGGAAGTCATTATGAGCCCCCGTACTTACTTCACCAAATTGAACTTCCTCGGCGACACGACCACCAAGCAATCCAATAATTTTATCGAGAAGCTCTGGCTTTGTCATAAAGTAGCGGTCTTCTTTAGGAAGCATAACGGCATATCCACCAGCCATTCCTCGAGGAACAATGGTAACTTTATGAACCATATCCGCATTTTCGAGTTTCACGCCGACAACCGTATGACCCGCTTCATGCCACGCAACAATGTTCTTCTCTTTCGGAGAGATCACACGACTCTTTTTAGCTGGTCCTGCTATGACACGGTCAATCGCTTCTTCCACATGAATCATACTAATTTTGGTCTTATTGTCACGAGCCGCCACTAGAGCTGCTTCGTTTAATAAGTTTTCAAGATCCGCACCCGAAAATCCTGGTGTTCTCGCCGCAATCGCCTCTAAGTTAACATCGTCATTTAAAGGTTTGTTTCGAGCATGAACTTTTAACACTTGTTCACGACCAATGACATCTGGACGGTTTACTTGAATCTGACGGTCAAAACGACCTGGACGAAGTAATGCAGGGTCTAAAATATCTGCACGGTTTGTTGCTGCAATAATGATAATACCTTCATTCGCACTGAAACCATCCATTTCAACAAGCAACTGGTTTAGTGTTTGCTCACGCTCATCGTGTCCTCCACCAAGCCCAGCTCCACGTTGACGACCAACTGCATCAATTTCATCAATAAAGATGATACAAGGTGCATTTTTCTTCGCATTTTCAAACAAATCACGTACACGTGACGCACCGACACCGACAAACATTTCAACGAAGTCTGAACCACTTATTGAGAAAAATGGCACACCCGCTTCACCTGCAACGGCTCTTGCAAGCAATGTTTTACCGGTACCTGGAGGTCCTACAAGGAGCACCCCTTTAGGAATACGAGCACCAATCGCTGAGAATTTACGTGGATCTTTTAAGAATTCAACCACTTCTACAAGCTCTTGTTTCTCTTCATCAGCCCCAGCAACATCTTTGAATTTTGCTTTCTTCTTTTCATCGCTAACAAGTTTAGCTTTGCTCTTACCAAAATTCATTACACGGCCACCGCCGCCTTGAGCTTGGCTTAATAAGAAGAAGAACAAGATAAAGATAATAATAAATGGAATTATGGATGTAAAGAACGTCACCCAACCACTTGTTTCATCTGCAGGCTGAACATCTACATCAAAGCCCCCAGCAACTCCTTCTGCTCCAAACAGTAGGTCTGCTGTTTGCTCACTTTGTAAAACATACGTTTCAAAATACTCTCCCTCACCTTGGTCAGTAAATTGTCCTCGTATTAAATAAACCTGCCTTACTGGCTTAACAGAAAGTTCACTCACCTGACCTTGTTCAAGCCGTTCTGTGAATTGTGAGAATGTCACATTTTCCACTTGAGCTTGATCAGTACTAAAGACATTTACAATTCCAATAATAACGAGAAAGATAAGTAAGTAAAAAATAGTATTACGGAATATACGATTCATCCTTGACCTCCTCCCA
Organism: Halalkalibacter wakoensis JCM 9140; assembly: GCF_000513095.1. GTDB lineage: Bacteria > Bacillota > Bacilli > Bacillales > Bacillaceae_D > Halalkalibacter > Halalkalibacter wakoensis. Next base: position 5,212 of record NZ_BAUT01000076.1, on the reverse strand, counting down.
CGACAATACAGCTTTATTTATCGTAACATAACTGTTATTTTGTTCACAAACATTAACTCTCATAAATTTCAGGCTTTAAGATTCCTATGTACGGCAGATTACGATAACGCTCAGCATAGTCGAGTCCATATCCAACAACAAAGGCATCTGGAACAGTAAACCCAGCTAAATCTGGAACAAGGTCAACCTTTCTACCTTCAGGTTTATCTAGAAGTGTTACCACTTTTACTGACTTTGCTTTTCGGTAGTGAAACAATTTCACTAGATAACTTAAAGTTAAACCACTATCAATAATATCTTCTAAAATTAGAACGTCTCTTCCTTCAACTGATGTATCAAGATCTTTAACAATCTTTACCTCTCCAGAAGAAACCATACCTGCCCCGTAACTAGAAACATCCATGAAATCCATCTCAATATGTGTGTCAATTCGTTTCGTTAAATCACCCATAAATGGCATAGCGCCTTTTAATACGCCAATGACTAACGGAAATTTCCCATCATATTCTTCTGTAATTTGCTTACCTAACTCTCTACACTTTTCCTGGATTTGTTCTTCTGAAATAAGAACTTCTTTAATTTCGTCTCTGATCAATGTAAAAAAAACCTCCTACTATTTACCAAGCGTCTTCGGTTAATCTAACACATGTTAAAACTATAATCTTCTTCGTATGTTGTCCAACAGCCGCAACTTTAGACCTGTGTAAAAATGGTACCCATAAAATCTGACCATCATCCGAAACAACAATAGGCCATCTCTCACGGTCTCTCTTCGAAATTTTTCGGTCAATAAATAATCGACCGATTTTTTTTGTTCCATCCATCCCTCGACAGTGCATCCGGTCATTTGTTTTTTTTGTCCGAACGATTAAAGAGCTAGACAACGCATGAAAATCCAGCAATATTTGGTTGTCCTCTTCAACTATATCCAGATTATCGGTAACATATGACTGAATGATCCACGATTTAGATGAAACGACACCCGGAATCACTAATGGCCTCTCTTCGGCTACTTCGATCGTTCTCTCTTTTTTAGTAAAGTGACATAAGTCATAATCACGACGAACGTTTACATCATTTGAGAAATGAAGCTCTGCTGAAGGTTTTTCACGATGAAGCAAGTCTAGCACTTGTTCAATATGTATAGACGTCATAAATGGTGAATTTTTCCCGTAAAGATAACTTAATATTAGATGAATCACTCTTCTTTGTAAAGGGAGGTCTATACGTAGGAAAGCATTCTGAGAAATTGTAACGTTTTGTTCACTTTCTTTTAGAACAATGGTAGATTTTTCTTTTTCGGCCAAAACCATTAAAAAATCATGATCGTCTTTTTCCCACTCATATTTTCGTTGAATATGAGTATGCACCATTGGATTTTCTTTTTTTAAAAAAGGAAGTACCTCTTGACGAAAACGATTACGGGTATAAGCTGTTGAGTTATTGCTTGAATCACGCCTAGGGTGCAAAGATGCTTCATTACAATAGTGCTCAATTTGTTCTTTCGTTATTCCTAAAAAAGGACGAATGATCATGCCATCTCCAACTGGACGCCAAACAGGAATTCCATATGTATGTAGAGGAACACTTCCTCTTGTTAATTTCATTAACATCGTTTCAATTTGGTCATCTCCATGATGACCAGTAGCCAACTTGCTTCTAGGTTGTTTAGAGAGAAGCTCTTTGAAAAAGTCATAGCGTAATTCTCTAGCAGCAAACTGCGTTCCTAGATTGTGATCGCGGGCATACCGTTTTACATCAATACGCTTAATCTCTAACTCTATTCCTCGTTCTTCACAGAAACGGTTCACGTAACGGGCGTCCTCATCAGACTCTTCCCCTCTCAATTGATGATGTACATGGCATGCAGCTACCTTAATTCCATAAAAATCCTTCATGGACCAAAGGTAGTGAAGGAGAGCCACCGAGTCAGGACCACCAGAAGTGGCAACGATAACTAAATCACCCTGTTCAATTAATTGATGGTGTAAAATAAATTTATGAACGTCTGATTTCATAGCGTTGACCTATCCCACCTTTACCAATCGAGAAAATGGATAATGCAAACACTAGACCAGCTGCAATCCCTCCAGCTCTTAACATCGTTTCAATACCTAATTGAAGACCGGCTAGATAATCACCGTCAACGAAAGCAAGCATCGTAAAGTACGCCCTACTTCCAGGAACTAACGGAATAATTGCAGGTATACTAAATGTTGTAACTGGAACTCGAAATCTCTTTGCTAGTATGTGAGCCACTGTGGCACAAGTTAATGATGCAACAGCTGTTGCAAATACATCAGACATTCCTAGTGTCGGGAGTACAGAGTAAATATACCACGCCAACGCTCCAATGGCCCCACCAATCCATAACACCCGTTTCGGAACATTAAAAATGACTCCAAATGCTACTGTTGCAAAAAAACAAAACAAAAGTTCAATAATCATAAGGTCCCCCTGAATACTCTTATAGAAAAAGAGCAATCGCTAGTGCGATGCCAGTTGCAATGGAAAGAGCCGTAATAACGGCCTCAGCTCCTCGACTAACTCCCGCCACCAAATCTCCAGACATTAAATCCCGAACTGCATTTGTTAAAGGAATTCCTGGCACTAGGGGCATTAACGTACCGATTATCACTTGATCGAGATTCTCTCCAAGCCCTAATAAAACAAGAAATATTGCCACCGATCCACCAATAAAAGCAGACGTGAATTCTGCAAAAAATTTAACCTTTGTATAATCTTGAAGCGTGAAAATGGACCAACTCGCTACAAAGCCGGCGATAAAAGCCGGAACGACATCATACAAGTTGCCTCCAAATAAATAAGAGAAAGCCCCTCCAGCTATCCCTGAAGAGAAATGAAGAAGAAGTGGAGAATAATTCATGGGAGCTTTCGCAATTTCCTCGAGCTTCTGGTATGCTTCATCAACTGTTATTGCACGGCTCACAAACTCCCTTGATACTTGATTGACAAGAGTGACTTTATTTAAATCCTGCAACCTGTCATCAACCCTGATCATTTGCATCATATCACCCTTTGTTGAGTCCTCAAAGGAGAGAAAGATTCCCGTTGTCGTTACGAAACTATGAACATTATTAAATTGTGCAGACTTTGCCATCCGTTCGATTGTTTCTTCTACCCGATACGTTTCCGCACCGTATGTAAGCATAATCTCCCCAGCTAGCATACAGATATCCATAATCCGATCTGCATTCATACCATTTCCCCCAATTTCCACTAATCCCTTGTTTTACATCATTTGTCCAAATAAGTATAGGATATATGCCAATAGAAGAAAAGAAGAAAGCAAGAAGATTTCTATAAAGTAAGATGATTTCTTTTCTTTGCCCTTCTGACGCGGAGTCTTCTTTCCTGTTTTTGTTTTCTTTTTGGAGTGAGATGCACCTTTTACAGGAATATGCTTGTAAGTAGTGCTCTTAGACACCGCTTTTACCATTTCCTTCCTCATTTCAAGAGCTGACTCATATTTCCCTTGTAGTGCTTTCAAAATAACATGTTGATAAGGAGCAAGTAGCGCCTTCTCATCGATTTTTTGTTTGAGGAAGGATAAAGTTTTCTCTCCTTGCTTTTCAAATCTTCTAGGATACGCACAATTAATCATCATCATTCCAACAGCAAATAAATCATAACTCGGCTCCGCTTTTCTGGAACCTAAACCCCAATAACCACGATCAAAAAATTCCGTGTATTCTTTGATCGAACGTCCAACAAGCGTAGTTCCACCTACATCAAGCCACCTTATCCTAGCAGGTGGTCCAACAATGAGTACGTTATCTGGTTTCAAATCTCCAAATACCCAACCTGCAGTATGAAGACGATCCAAATCACCAAGAAGCTGAATCATCAAAATACCTAACCACTCAGCTCCTTTATTTTGCATATACTCGATTAATTCTGTCCCTTTTAAATATTCCATTACATAGAAAGGAAATGTTCCTTCAGAAGTAACTAAGTCATCGACATCTAGCAAAGAAGGTCCAAGAACTTGTCCTTGAACCTTTGAGAAATGCTTTAATACATTAACCTCTGATGTAATGGACATGCTATCCATACCAACTTTTAAAGCGACAAGTCCATTTGCAGAATCAGCTAAATAAACCGATCCAGTCGCTCCAGCCCCAAGGGAACGAACAATTTTATATGGATGCTGGTGCCACTTCCCAACAATCTTCGCTCCTGTTTGTAATTTACATACCTGATTCTTCGAGAAGCTGTTCTTCATCACCAGCCATCAAACTCCTTCTTGAGCCTGACTTTGAAAACTTTTCTAGGGCAACTTGCAAGGCAGGTCCTGTTGGCGTAATTCCACCAGATGATAGTTTCTGAAAAATGCCAGAAAGCGAATTAAGCTGTGGCGACCAATCAAGTAGCTTATCAATATCTTTTTTCTTCCCGGGAAATGAATAAAGGGCAAAACGATTTGCTCCCATTCTCGAAGTCAGACTGATAGATAAATCAGTAAGCGCTTCTTGAACCATAGGAAGTTTATTTTTCATACTAGCACTTGTATCTACTAAAATTAAAACATCTAAGTTCATTGTCTCCCCAAGTTCATCGACCACTTCCATCACTTGACCTCTTTTGGCTGGCGAAAGGTCTTCCATCTCTTGCTTTTGTCCTAATATTTGAGATAACTCTTTATTTACTACTCCATGAATGGTTTGTGTCATTGCCTTTCTAGTAACCATTTGAACCGTTTGCGCTAATTGTTTAGCATAAACAACTTGGCTTACTCCACCGCCCGCTTGAGCAATGGCTTCCACTTCTTCTATACCTTGTTCATTTAAATGATTTCCATCCACAACTCCAATAACATTTACTGTAATCCCTTGTTCTCTAGCAAGTGCAGCAATCGCAATCGGGTCCTCCCCCTGATTCGAATGCCCATCTGTTAACAACAAAATTTGTTTTAATGTACCTTTACTCATCATTATCCCCTCCAAGTAGTCGGATGTTACCATCATTCACTAGCCTGAGAGGTTTTATACGTACTTAGGAACTTTGTCGAAGAGTTTTACCAAAAGGGTGGTCTTCCCTTTTGGTAAAACTCGAAGCATGCGCGGAGCCGTCGTTGTCTTTTAAGCCTTTTAAGTGCTCTTCTTAAAAGGCGCACGACGCGCGTAGCCATGCTTACTCTCCATTAGACTACTAACCCGAAAAAGGGCGATCTCCCCTTTTTGTAAAACTC
>NZ_BAUT01000077.1 GCF_000513095.1 Halalkalibacter wakoensis JCM 9140 | reverse complement strand
CACAATCAATGATGGTTGGATGAATGCCCATTTTTTAAAATTCTTTTATAATTAATCGATGGACAGGCTCATATTACAAAAAGCGTACTCATATACTAGCTGGGAACAGAAAAGATTGGTAAATTGTATGTACGCATATGGATAGGGGGAAATAACGTTGATACGTTTTAAGTGGGGTCTTATTCTTTTTTTAGTAAGTATTTTATTATCAGGATGTGGTGAAAATCCGGCAGAATCGGTATACCATCAATTAGAAGCAGCAGTGGAGCTTGAAATACCTTTTGAACAGCAGCAAGCACCTTTGCAAAAAGCTGAATTAAGAGAAAACGAGCTATTTGAGCAAATAATCGGATTAGGTATGGATGAATATGAAGAAATAGAAACGTTAGCAAATGAAGCACTTGAATCTGCTCAGGCTCGTGAGGCTATGCTACAGCTAGAAAAAGAGAGCATTGAAGAAAGTTTTGAACAGTTTCAAAAAGTTAAAAAAGAAGATTGAAAACATAGATCAGGAAGAGTTGAATTCGGTACTAGAAGAACTCATTGAAGCAATGAATGATCGTTATAATCATTATCAAACTTTATACGATCATTATGAAGATGCTATTACCTTAGACAAACAATTATTTGAAATGCTTAAAGATGAAGAGTTAACGATGGAGATTTTGCAAGAGCAAATCGATGAAGTAAATGAAGCATACGAGAAAGTTAGCGATTCCAAACAGCAATTTAATGAATCGACAGATGCGTATAATGAATTAAAGAGAGAGTTTTATTCCAAGGCAGAGCTTAACGTACAGTTTGACTAGTACGTTGGGCTTTTTTTGTTTTTTTACTTTTTGAAAGGAAAAAGAAGCGATTATGAGATCTGTAGTAATATTGACTATTATTGATATATAACAGAGGCGGTTAGAGAAGAAAAAAATCTTCTTTTAAAAAATTACTCAAAATAGATAAGCAAAAGGATTGACGTAATTTATCTCGTTGATGTAGACTAAAACCCGTAAGCAAAGTTGTATCATTTTTGTTTTGAATTTGACTAATACAGTTAATCTTCATATGGTTATACAACTCAAACTATAGCGAAATGCTAGTCAAACTTAATGGAAAATCCATGAATTTTTGTTTCAAACTTTCGCCTAACGGTTATGGATGAAATGAGTTTGGGTATCCTATGGGTGAGATTTGTCAAATAGTCATTAATATGCTTTTAGTTTTTATTCGAAAGGAAGAGGTGAAGGTAATTGAGTACTAAAACGTTAGAACAAGTTGAAAATCAATTTGAAACTTTCCAGATCTTAAATGAAGAAGGCGAAGTTGTTAATGAAGCAGCAATGCCAAATTTAAGTGATGAACAATTACAAGAAATGATGAGACGTATGGTTTATACACGTATTTGGGACCAACGTGCTATTTCATTAAACCGTCAAGGTCGTCTAGGCTTCTACGCACCAGTTGCAGGTCAAGAAGCTTCTATGTTAGGAAGTCAATTTGCTTTGGATAAAGAAGATTGGATTTTACCTGGATATCGTGATGTTCCTCAAATTGTATTCCATGGTTTGCCATTACACCAAGCATTTTTATGGTCTCGTGGACATTTTGCAGGAAGTCAATTTCCAGATGGATTAAATGTTTTGTTTCCTCAAATTATTATTGGAGCTCAAATCATCCAAACAGCTGGGGTTGCACTAGGTCTTAAACGTAAAAATAAAAACAATATTGCGATTACCTATACAGGTGATGGTGGTGCATCTCAAGGGGATTTCTATGAAGGAATGAACTTTGCTGGTGCTTACAATGCTCCTGCGGTATTTATCGTACAAAACAACCGTTTTGCTATTTCTACTCCTGTTGAAAAGCAATCTGCAGCAAAAACAATTGCTCAAAAGGCGGTAGCAGCAGGTATTGAAGGAATTCAAGTAGACGGAATGGATATTCTCGCTGTTTATGCAGCAACAACAGAAGCTCGTGAACGTGCGTTAGCTGGTGAAGGCCCTACATTAATTGAGACAATGACGTATCGTTATGGACCTCATACAATGGCAGGGGATGACCCTACGCGTTACCGTTCTTCAGATCTTGATGATGAATGGACGAAAAAAGATCCACTTGTTCGTTTCCGTAAATTCTTAGAGAAGAAGAATCTTTGGACAGAAGAAAAAGAAAATGAAACAGTAGAACAAGCAAAAGAAGATATTAAAGCGGCTATGAAAGAAGCAGATGCTGCGCCGAAGCAAAAAGTGACAGATCTTATTAGCTTTATGTTTGAAGATCTACCACACAATCTTCGTGAGCAAATGGAAGAATACACAGCAAAGGAGTCGAAGTAACCTATGGCACAAATGACGATGATTCAAGCAATTACGGACGCGATGCGTAATGAGCTTAAGAATAATGAAGATGTTCTTGTGTTCGGTGAAGACGTTGGTCAAAACGGTGGAGTATTCCGTGCGACTGAAGGTTTACAAAATGAATTTGGTGAAGAGCGTGTATTTGATACACCGCTTGCAGAGTCTGGTATTGGGGGCTTAGCAATCGGGTTAGGATTGACAGGTTTCCGTCCAGTAATGGAAATTCAATTTTTTGGCTTCTTATTTGAAGTATTTGATTCTGTAGCTGGACAAATGAACCGTATGCGTTACCGTACTGGTGGCAAACTAACTTCACCGATTACGGTGCGTTCTCCTTTTGGAGGCGGAGTAAAAACGCCAGAAATGCATGCTGACAGCTTAGAAGGTCTTGTTGCTCAAACACCTGGTATTAAGGTTGTTATTCCATCAACTCCATATGATGCAAAAGGACTTTTAATTTCAGCAATCCGTGACAATGATCCAGTTGTTTACTTAGAGCATATGAAACTTTACCGTTCATTCCGTGGTGAAGTTCCAGAAGAAGAATACACAATTCCATTAGGAAAAGCTGATATTAAGCGTGAAGGAAAAGACTTAACTATTGTTACATATGGTGCAATGGTACATTCTTCTCTTAAAGCAGCAGAAGAGCTTGAAAAAGAAGGTATTGAGGTTGAGGTCATTGACTTAATGACAATTAGCCCATTAGATATCGACACAATTATTGCTTCTGTAGAAAAAACAAACCGCGCTATTGTGGTACAAGAAGCTCAGAAGCAAGCAGGTATTGGTGCGAACGTTGTTGCTGAAATTACAGAGCGTGCGATTCTTAGCTTAGAAGCTCCTGTACTTCGTGTGGCTGCACCTGATACAGTATACCCATTTGCACAAGCAGAAGACGTTTGGTTGCCTGATTATAAAGGAATTATTGAAACAGCTAAAAAAGTGATCAATTTCTAATTAAACAAAGTCCGAACGTATGAAAAGGGAAGATCAAGTCTTTCCTTTTCATTTAAATTTAGAACATGAGGATAAAAGGAGGCACTTCAAAGTGGCATATAAATTTAAATTGCCGGATATTGGCGAAGGTATCCATGAAGGTGAAATTGTAAAGTGGTTTGTAAAACCAGGTGACGAAATCAAGGAAGATGATATTCTTCTTGAAGTACAAAATGATAAAGCAGTTGTAGAAATTCCTTCTCCAGTTGATGGAAAAGTTCTAGAAGTGAAAGTAGAAGAAGGAACAGTTAGCATCGTTGGCGATGTTCTTTTAACCATTGATGCAGGAGATGCGAATACAGCAGACGAAGATGAGGCTGAAGAAGCTACTGCTGAGTCAACAAAAGAAGAGGAAGTAGCGAAATCTTCTGAGCCAGCTGCAGATACGGCTAATGATGAAGTAGACAATGACACACGTGTTATTGCAATGCCTTCTGTTCGTAAATACGCTCGTGAAAAAGGAGTAGCAATTCAAAAGGTAACGGGAACTGGAAAAAATGGTCGAGTAGTAAAAGAAGACATCGACACATTCCTAAGCGGCGGTGCTCCAGCTGAAGCAACTGAAACTACAGATGCGAAGGAAGCACCTGCAGCAACAGCGGCAGCTCCTCAAAAATCTGAGCCGGTTGCAATCCCAGTTGGTGAACTTGAGCATCGAGTACCATTCAAAGGGGTACGTAAAGCTATTGCAAAAGCAATGGTTAACTCGAAACATACAGCTCCTCACGTTACACATATGGATGAGATTGAGGTTTCAAATTTAGTTGCTCACCGTAAACAATACAAAGAGTTGGCAGCTGAACAGGGAACAAAGCTAACGTATTTACCTTATGTAGTTAAAGCTCTAACTGCTGCATTACGTAAATTCCCAGCTTTAAATGCTTCTATTGATGATGCTAACGATGAAATTGTATACAAAAACTACTTTAATATTGGAATTGCGGCTGACACGGAACATGGTTTATTCGTTCCTGTTGTAAAAGATGCTGATCGTAAATCGATTTTTGCACTTGCTGATGAAATTAATGAGTTGGCAGCAAAAGCTCGTGATGGTAAACTTAGTGGTGCAGAAATGAAGGGCGGTTCTGCGACAATTTCTAATGTTGGTTCAGCTCGTGGTCTTTGGTTCACACCAGTTATTAACCACCCAGAAGTAGCCATTTTAGGTATTGGTCGTATTGAAGAGAAACCGGTTGTTAAGAATGGTGAGATTGTAGCTGCTCCTGTTCTAGCTCTTTCTATCAGTTATGATCACCGTCTAATTGATGGCGTGACAGCACAGAATGCACTTAACCACGTGAAACGTCTATTAAACGATCCACAATTATTATTAATGGAGGGGTAAGGCATGGTTGTAGGAGATTTCGCAAAAGAAGTAGACACACTTGTCATTGGGTCAGGTCCTGGTGGATATGTAGCAGCAATCCGCGCTGCGCAACTAGGACAAAAAGTAACAATTGTTGAAAAAGGAGAGATGGGCGGCGTTTGTTTGAACGTTGGTTGTATCCCTTCAAAAGCACTTATTGCTGCAGGGCATCGCTATCACAATGCTAAGCATTCTGAAGATATGGGAATCATTGCAGAACAAGTTTCCATTAACTTTGATAAGGTTCAAGAGTGGAAAGCATCTGTTGTTAAGAAATTAACAGGTGGAGTAGAAGGTCTTCTTAAAGGAAACAAAGTTGAGATCGTTCGTGGAGAAGCTTACTTTGCTTCAGAAAATTCTGTTCGTATTATGGATGAGAATAGTGCGCAAACATACAACTTTAAAAATTGTATCATTGCAACAGGTTCAACTCCAATTGAAATTCCAGCATTTAAATATACAGACCGTGTGATCAATTCTACAGGAGCTCTTGCTCTTAAAGAAGTTCCTAAGAAAATGGTTGTTATCGGTGGCGGATACATCGGGATTGAGTTAGCAGGAGCTTATTCAAATATGGGAACAGAAGTTGTTGTTCTTGAAGGAAGTAAGCAAATCCTTGGTGGGTTCGAAGCGCAAATGGCTAAGTTAGTTGAACGTCGTCTGAAAAAGAATGGCGTTGAATTTAAGATGGAAGCTATGGCAAAAGGCGTTGAAGAATCAGACAGTGGTGTAAAAGTTACTGCTGAAATTAAAGGTAAAGAAGAAGTGTTCGAAGCGGATTACTGCTTAGTAACTGTTGGACGTCGTCCGAACACGGATGAAATTGGTCTTGAGCAAATTGGTGTTGAACTTACGGATCGCGGTGTTGTAAAGATAGATAAACAATGTCGTACGAGCGTTTCAAACATCTTTGCAATTGGTGATATCGTTGCAGGACCTCCACTTGCTCACAAGGCTTCATATGAAGGGAAAATTGCTGCTGAAGCCATTGCAGGAGAAAAGTCAGAAATTGACTATTTAGCGATTCCAGCTGTTGTATTCTCTGACCCAGAACTTGCAAGTGTTGGTTATACGGAAGCAGAGGCGAAAGATGCTGGGTTTGATGTGATTGCATCAAAATTCCCATTCGCAGCTAACGGACGTGCTTTATCGTTAAATGAAACGGATGGTTTCATGAAGCTTGTAACTCGTAAAGATGACGGCCTTGTAATTGGAGCACAGATTGCTGGTCCAAATGCATCAGATATGATTGCGGAGCTTGGTCTTGCCATTGAAACGGGTATGACAGCAGAAGATATTGCGTTAACTATTCACGCACATCCATCGTTAGGTGAGATTACGATGGAAGCTGCAGAAGTAGCATTAGGTTCACCAATTCATATCGTTAAGTAAGAAAAAAGGCGCCTTATTAAAGGTGCCTTTTTTCTTTATATTTAACTCTTAATTCATGTACACTCCTGTTGTAGATTCGAAAGAAGTCTGTATCGTTAAACTAGCTTCTTGTTCTAGTTGGAACACTTCTATAAGATGTGCTAATATTTCATCTTTAGTATATGTACCTTCCATTCTTAGGTCTTCTTCATCTCCTGTTAACACAAGCATGGTTGGGAATTTCTCAATATTAAAATAGCGTATAACATCACGATCTCCTGCATCAATAATGAAAAAAGATGGCATATTAGCTGGATAAATTTGTTGTAGTTCGAGTAAGGCATCGTAATAGGTTTTTTCATCTTGTAATGTGGAAGAATCAGAAAAAAGTACCGTTATTGTTTCATCTTGATGCTGTGGCAAAGGATTTTCTATCGATGATGCGGTTGAGAAACAAGAGTTTAATAATAGAATGGATCCAATAATCATCACTTCGATATACTTGTCCACTACGAGTCACATCCTTGTTTGAAATTACAATTTTTTACTAATTCACTTGGATACTTCATTTTATCACGCATTGAAACAGATCGGATGACGATTAAACAAATGTAATCAAATAGAAATATTTGCAATAAAAAGAGGTATGTCAAAGGTCATTATTGACCTTTGACATACCTCTTAAGCAATAATATTGTTTATTTTCGGACTTGAGACATGCATATTTTGAACCAATACTATTTTTTCTTCTTATGCTCAGTTTTCTCTTTTTTAAATGCTGCTTTTTCTTCACGAAATTTTTCTCTTTCCTGCTTTAATTCATAACGCTCTTGACGTATGCGTTCCTTCTCAGAAGCTAACGTTGGTTTTTCTTCTTTTAATGATTTCATGACAGAGAAAACCATGAAGATCATAATAACGGTAAAAGGTAAGGCCGCTATAATTGCTGCTGTTTGTAAAGCCCCTAAACCTTTATCTGTTGAAAGCAAAACCGCAGCTGTAGCTGAGATGATTAAACCCCATACAAACTTAACTTGATTTGGAGGATTAAGATTTCCATTCGTCGTTTGCATTCCTAATACGACCGTAGCGGAATCTGCTGATGTAACAAAAAACGACGAAATGAGGAATACGGCAATGATGGAAAGCAAAAGTCCTAATGGAAATTGTTCTAATACAGCAAATAATGCTACTTCCATACCATTTACAGACATCGTATCCATAATGTCAGCTGTCCCGAGTCTTTGCATTTGGATTCCAGTTCCGCCAAATACGGCAAACCATAATGCTCCGAAAAGGGAAGGAACAGCTAAAACACCAACGATAAATTCTCTGATTGTTCTTCCTTTAGAAACGCGTGCAATAAACGTCCCAACAAATGGTGCCCAAGAAATCCACCATGCCCAATAAAAGATTGTCCAGCCTTCAACCCATGTTGTCTCAGGGTTGTAAACATCGAGTCGGAAGCTCATACCAGCTAAGTTTTGAAGGTAGCTTCCAATTCCTTGTGTAAATACACCCATTATGTAGCTTGTCGGACCTAGTAATAAAACAAATAACAGTAAGGCAATAGCAAGATAAATATTTGTTTTACTTAAGATACGTATTCCTTTATTTAAGCCAGTCTGAGCAGATAGCATAAATAATACAGTAACAATTAAAATAACGATTAATTGTAACAAAACTTGATTCATCGTTTGAAGTCCTGGAATTAAGTAGGAAAGGCCAGCTGAAATTTGCGCAGCCCCAAAGCCTAAAGAAGTTGCTACACCAAAAATGGTGGCAAACACTACAAGAACATTAATTGATGTACCAAGTGCACCATTGGCGCGATCCCCAATAAGTGGCTGTAAGATTGCACTCATGACAGCTGGGGAATCTTTTCTGAAACGAAAATAAGCCAACGCTAATGCAACAACAGAGTAAATCGCCCATGGGTGTAATCCCCAGTGAAAGAAGGCATACCGCATAGCTTCACCAGCTGCTTGGTGGGATCCAGGTTCTGCGGTCGGTGGATCAAAGAAATGATAGAGTGGCTCTGCTACTCCCCAGAAAACAAGTCCGATTCCCATTCCGGCTGTAAAGAGGAAAGAGAACCAAGTTAAGTAAGTGTATTCTGGTTTATCATCGGGTTTTCCTAATTTGATTTTTCCATACGGACTAAAAATTAAATAAAGACAAAAAATTAAAAAGGCTGTAGCAGCTAAAAGATAAAACCAGCCTAATTCATTTGTAATAAAGCTTTGAATTGCTGTTGTTACAGTCTCAAGATTAGCTGGAGCAAAAATACCCCATAAAATAAAGGCAACAGCAATTGATACAGAGATCGTAAAAACAGGTGTTACTTTTTTCACATTCATCAACCTTTCTTTTCAAACAAGTTCTAACTTACCATAAATGTGCTCTAGAGTGCAAAGAAGCTAATTGTATTTCATTTATATACCCTATCTTTACTCTGTAAAACCGCCTTATTAATCATAAATAGCTTGTTTTTTAAAAATATACGTCGGATAGCTTGTCTCTTGCATGGAAAACCTCCGCTCATCTGTTGTAATTTGTGCCAGTTCGGTCGTGACTTCATGAAGGGAAATTAACTCATGGCAAATTTGAGCTAAAAAATATGATTGGCTTTGTTGTTGAACATAGAGTTGTTTGACTTGTTCGATATGAATAAAGTGATTGGTCGTTATTTGATGATAATGATCTTCATAAATGTTGCAAAATGAATGGATCGTATCTTGAAGAAGCTTTTTGTTTTCGTCTGATACGGTTTGATTCAAACGCAAATGACAGATTTTCCCTAAATGAAAAAGAATTAAGTGCAAATAGTCCAACTTTTTTTGTAAGTATCCGAATGATCGTCTTTCAAATTCACTTGAGCGCCGATATTGCCATTCATCATGTTGAAATTGAGTTAATTGATATGCTTTCGTTAATTCTTCATGCAATTGGCGATAATGATGAGTTCTGTCGACCGTATCATCTAAAAAATACGATTCGAGAATGGAAGATAACTTAGAAGCTGTCTGCTTGTATAACACATCTACTTTATTAACGAGTATAGGCCCAAATTTAGGAGGCAAAATGATGAAATTTACTAGTGTTGAGACGACAATCCCGATGGATGTTCCTGAGATTCGAATCGAAAAGTCGAATAAGGCGTGTTCGGTTGTACCAGGAATCATGGCAACTGCGGTTAATGTTGCTACAAGAGTACCGGTATCGAGCTTTAACTTTGAACAGACGACGATTGTAAGCATAGCTACAAGCGCATATGTTAAAGCATTTTGCCCAAGGATAAAATCAACGGCAATGGCAAACGTTGCTCCGAGTGCTGCGGCTGGAAGGCGAATAAGGCCTTTTTTTAGAGAGTCAGCAGCAGTTGGTTCTGTTGTAACAATAGCTGTTATGACAGCAAACGTTGGTGGTAAATGAATCAAGTGACATATTAATGCTGTAATAAAAACAGCTAGTCCTGTTTTTATTACACGACGACCAATCCAGCTCTTCATACGTACTTGAACTCCCTTAATTCGTTCTAATTTTTACGATTTGCTTTTTCAGTTATTAGTATGAGAGAGTTAACGAAATGTTATACTCCTTTATTTTCCACATATGATAAAGGCGAGAACATATTCAAGGGGTGTAGAAATGAGACAAGTTATAATAGTAGTAAGTTGTTTATTTATGATTTTATTAATAGGATGTCAACAACAACAAGAAGGTACGGCTGAACTTGTTGATGGAAAAGAAAAAGGTGTCGATGAAGGTGAACCTTTAGACATAGAAAATAATCAAGAAGAGGAGGTAATAGAAGTGGAAGAGGTAACGGAACGTTTTGAGCCGCTATACACGATTAATGAAACAAATTGGTTAGTAAAACCACTAGATGATGCGAATGAAAAGGTGGTCTTGTTAACAATTGACGATGCACCAGAGCATTATAGTGTTGAAATGGCTGAAATCTTGCATGAATTAAATGTTGGTGCCATCTTTTTTGTTAATGGTCATTTTTTAGAAACGAAAGAAGGTCAAGAAAAGTTGAGAAAAATTTATGAACTTGGTTTTGAGATTGGGAACCATACGATGCATCATCCTAACTTAAGCCAACTTTCCCCACAAGAGCAAAGGAAAGAAATTACGGAATTAAATGATGTCATTGAACAGCTGATTGGAGAGAGGCCAAGGTTTTTCCGAGCTCCTTTTGGTGTAAATACAGATATTTCCGACAAAGTTGTAAAAGAAGAAGGGATGGTAGCGATGAATTGGACATATGGGTACGATTGGGAGGAAGAGTACCAAGATGCCCAATCACTTACCGAAATTATGACTACGACACCTTTATTAATTGAAGGTGCGAACATTCTAATGCACGACCGGAAATGGACGAAGGAAGCTTTAGCAGACATTGTTACAGGTTTACAAGATCAAGGGTTTAAAATCGTTCATCCTAAGGAAATAAGAACGAATTAAGTGGTGGCTGTTCTCTGCCTGTTAAAAATAGGCAGAGAACGGTCTTTTATTTTTCCATTAACTCAACCTTGTCAATAAAACCTTACAAAGGGTAAAATAGTCGGTATGTGACGAATTAAGTAAGTAGAGAGGTTGAAATAGATGAAAACAACAAGAATCCTTTTTCTAATGATTTTTATTCTTCTCCTAAGCGGGTGTCAAAATGGAGACCAAGCTAGAGAAGAGGTGCCTGAAACAGCAAATTCTTCTCAAGATGACAATAACATCACAGAGCATTTGCCAATATCTATTCAAGAAAATGAAGCGAGATTTTTAGTGGATGATTTAGTGGCCATTGTAGGTGGTAGCTATGAATTTGATGAGATTCATCGTACACTCCATCTTACTCTACACGATGATCATTACTATTTAGTAGATGGAGTTCCTGTTTTAGAAAGAAATGGTGAATATATTGCCTCAGAAGATATCTATCTCATTATAGAAGGAGAGGAAGGGAATGAAGAGGTTTTTCTTCCTGTAGAATTCCTTGGACAAGCCATTAATACGAATGTTGTATATGGTGATAACCAAGTTTCTTTTGACTGGTATGGGCCAACTGAACGTGTAGGAGGACCACCAGATGCTTTTGCCTTTGACGATTGGACTGTGGATCAAATGGTCGACTATTTGTCCTTCCTTGAGAAACCAATAAAAGATGCACAAGTCAGTAAAGTCCCAAGTCATTTACCGGGTGCCCCAAGAGCATATCGCAATGGCTACCATGAAGGAATTGATTGGTATGATTTTGCCAGTGGTGGTGGAATTTCAACAAGTACACCGATTTATGCGATGGGAGATGGAATCGTGGTCAGAGTCGACCATGACTTTGAGGAATATCGATCTCCTGAAGAAAGAAATCAAGATCTCGCTCTGACAGCACAACTTCAAGATACACCAGAATACATCTTTGACAGGTTAAGGGGAAGGCAAGTATGGGTCCAGTATGAAGGGGGAATCATGAATCGTTTTGCCCATCTTCATGAGATTCCAAGTGATTTACAAGTTGGTGACCAAGTAGATGCTGAAACCATTATCGGTTATGTTGGTAATTCTGGAACAAGTGATGGCGTAAATGGTAATTTCAACGCAGGATTACACCTTCATCAAGATTTATTAATATACGGTGAGCTTTTCTGGAAGCCTCTGTCTCAAGAAGAAGTATTAGAAGTGTTAGAACGAATTTGGGAGTAATATGTCGATAATTGTTGGACTAACGTAGCATCTTTCAACTATTTTTTGTGGTAAGCTAAACACAAGATTATGATATTAATTGTTGGAGGATTTCTTTATGGATAAGTCTGCTTTTCTTGATGAATTACGACTAGAAATTGGTCAAGTACGAGAACAAGTTCGGACACTTTCTAGCTTCTATGTTGGTATTACGAGAAAGTTTGCTAATATTATGCATAAGCACTCCTCAGTGGCAATTTATGAAGTGTCAAATTGTAACTTTATTATGAAAGTTTGTGCGGGACCGTGTTATTTAGAGCGAAGTTTGGCTTTTGGGGATGGTGTCTTAAGCAAGGCGGCAATTAAAGGTGATCTTTTTTTTGAAGTTGATCGGAATATGCAAAAGCTGCTACTTCCGTTTTATAAGAAGCACCATTTGTTAGGTATATTAATTTTGCATATTCCATTGAGTTGCTACTCTGTTACAGAGGATGATTTTATATTTTTAAAAGAGGTAGGTCGTTTTATTGAAGTCCAACATGAAACATTCTCTCCTAATCCCTTTTAAACAGTGAATTTCTATTATAAGAATAGTGAATGTTTTATAGTGCCCCAAAAGGTCGTAACCTTGTTGGGGCTTTTTTTTGTTTTTCATTTTAAAAAAATAAATGTGTTATACAATTTGGTGGTTGACGTAACATTTAGTATGTATTATTATATTTTTAAGGGTTTTAATACGCTTTCATTTTAATAAAAAGCATAAAGGGGATGACTTAAATGGGAATTATTATTTGCCAATCATGTAATAAGACGATCGATGTGTTTGAGGGTGAGAAAGTCACAAAGCTTTATGCAAAGGGAAATGGATGCGCTCATTGCAAAACAGCTGAAGAGAAGAAATAATAGATAAAAAAAGAAGGACTTCACTTAGAAGTCCTTCTTTTTTTATAAGTCATATCGTACAAATTTTTGCAGTGGTATAAATGAAATATTCCTTTTAAAATAAGGATTTATTGAATAGCTCTATGTTCTTTTATAACACGAATGGTTCTAAATGACGTGTCTTCGGGTCCTTGAACGGGCTAAATCATTTTTTAGATTTTCTTCAATATAAGATAGGTTTTCTTCTGTAATAATCTCACCAGGAATTAAAATAGGGATCCCTGGTGGGTATACCATAATAAATTCAGCGATAATCCTTCCAGCTGATTCTTCAAGTGGAACGATTTCTGTTTCGGCATAAAAAGCATCACGTGGGGAGAGAGCCAAAGTTGGAATGTTTGGTACATAAACAGAAGATCTATGGTTATTTTTCGATATTGGTGTCTTTTCTGAAACAAGTTGTTCTAATGCTGAAACGAGTTGATCCATCTTTTCTTGCGTATCCCCTAATGTTACAATGCAAAGAATGTTATATAGATCTGACATTTCCACTTCAATCGAAAATTGCTTTCTAAGCCATATTTCAGCATCATGTCCACTAATTCCTAAGTCTGTTACATTAATAATCAGTTTTGTTGGATCTAGCCCAAAAGTTGCTTTAGTTCCTAATATTTCATGTCCTACACACGTTAAGCCTTCTAATTTATTAATTCTAGCTCTCGTTGTCTCTGCTAGATCTATAACGTTTGTTAACAGTTCCCGGCCTTTAGTAGCAAGCTGTTTTCTTGCGACATCAAGAGAGGAAAGCAACAAGTACGATGTAGATGTAGTTGTGAGCATACTAATAATAGATTGAATGCGCTTAGGTGAAACAAGTCCTTCTTTCACATTTAAAATAGAACTTTGTGTCATGGATCCGCCAAGTTTATGCACACTTGTTGCAGCCATATCAGCGCCAGCTTGCATCGCAGACATAGGTAACTGGTTATGAAAATGAATGTGCACACCGTGTGCTTCATCGACCAAAACTGGAACATCATATGAATGAGCAATCTCAACAATTTGTTTTAAGTTACCAGCAATACCGAAATACGTAGGATTAATAACTAAAAGGCCTTTTGCATCAGGGTGGGAATCGAGCGCTTTTTCAACTGAATCAGTTGTGATTCCGTGCGAGATTCCTAATACAGGATCAATCTCAGGGTGAATAAAAATGGGAGTAGCTCCTGAGAATATAATAGCTGACATAATGGATTTATGAACATTACGAGGAACAATGATTTTATCTCCTGGTCCACAAACGGACATAATCATCGTCATAATCGCCCCACTTGTTCCTTGGACAGAGAAAAAGGTATGATCAGCTCCAAATGCTTCCGCAGCTAGCTCTTGCGCCTCTTTTATAATTCCATGTGGATGATGAAGATCATCTAATGGCTCAATATTTATCAAATCAATGGACAAAGCATTTTCTCCAATAAATTGCCTGAACTCGGGGTCCATGCCTTTTCCTTGTTTATGACCTGGAATATGAAATTGAATGGGTTGTTTTTCGGCGTGTTGACGAACACCAGTGAACAACGGAGTAAGATGTTGTCGTGACAACAGGTTCACCTCTTTTTCTAATTAGACAATTGTAAAACAAAGAAAGTATATCAAAAATGTCGATCGATGCAAAGAATGAAAAACAAACATATATAAGAAAGTTTTTTCCTTGACTATGCTGCATTTGACAAGTTCGCTTTTTGCGTTACAAAATAGGACTAATAAGTAGTCGTTATTGGAGGGTTAGCAAATGGAATCAAAATTACCAATCTCACTTGACTGGTCAACGGAGGAAGTCATTACAGTTATTCAATTTTTCGAGTTAGTTGAAAAAACATATAAACAGGGAGTTGAAAGAGAGAAGCTCCTCGGACATTATCGAACCTTCAAGCAAATTGTTCCTGGGAAAAGTGAAGAGAAACAACTTTTTAAACAGTATGATGAAGAGCTAGGGATTTCTAGTTATCAGGTTATGAAAAAGGCGCGTGAAGGAAAAGAAACCATTATAAAAATGGAAAGAGTCAAATGACTCTTTCCATTTTTTAACGTTGGGTCATTGCTTGCTTGTAGATTGGAAGTAGATGTTCGTATGTCTCCTTAACGTACGTCAGCAACGCTTGTCCATCTCCCACAATTGGGTTCGTTGGTGTAAGGTGACGACCAACCAAAAACTCTGCTTTCTTTACATCCCTGAGCCGTTCTAGACTTGCTACCAGATCACTTTCATTCATTTGTTCAAGAGATGTCGCTTCTTTTTTCATATGATCTAAAGAAATGACAAAGTCTTGTGGCAATTCCATAATTAAATGACTATTTGTTAATAGTGATTCAGCTATTTCCTTTTTATTGGGTACCTCATAGATTAGAGCAAACCAAATAAATAAATGGTCGTCAAATAAACCTACTTGAAAATGTGGGTGTTTTTTATAGCCTCTTTTATCGTGCCCAATGGCCATCCATGTATCATTTGGAGGGTTTACTTTTCTTCTAGCATGCTTGGCAATATGAAGATACATTTCATTTCCGGCAAGTACGGCAAGCTCTTCTGTTAAAGTATCGCCTAGTTCTTTAAATTTTGGTTGAATCTGTGATTGTATGGCTGTCATTCGTTCTTCTAAACCATTAATATGAAATACGTCAAAATCCGACTGTGAAAAACCTTTTACACTCATGTGGATACCTCACTTTATCATTTATGCGCTTATTTTATCATATCCATGTCCAATTACTCGAATGATCTGCAAAGAATTATTTCTAGAAAAAACATAATCACGCTTTATCATTGTCTCTTTTTTATTGTTTTCTTAATAGTTATTTCTTCTTCTCTTCACATGTGCTATAATAAAATTAATTTAAATAGCAGAAAATTTAGTCTTTATAGTTAGTTATTTACTTAAAGAAGGAGTGAAGCCATATGGAACAAGTTGTCAAAGAGTTTATTCGTGGTGATGTTGAGATGAGAATTCCGGTGTTGCGCCTTGAAATTGATTATGAGTTAACAACTTTACATGATGCTTTACTCGATGAGGATTTATTAACTATTAAGGAGACCAAAAAAAGGCTCGAGCAACTTCGGCAAGAGTTAATTCTGTTAGATGTGTAAGGGGATATAGGTTACGTATGGTGGCTCAAGCGTTTGAGCCACTTCTTTTTATTAGGTTTAATGACAATGATATATATTTTTCTATTTGGAAAATCTATGTCATAATGGAAATGAAAGTGAAAGCACTTTAGGAGGTTATGTAGATGTCAGTCGATTGGTTAGAACTTGAAAAGATTGCTAGGACTTGGACGTATGAGGCAGCAGGAATCATTAAAGATTCACTTGCCAATCCGATTCACATTGAAACAAAGTCTAATCCTGATGATTTAGTTACAGAGGTTGACAAAGCAATTGAATCTTTTTTTTACAATAAGATTCAAGAAGCCTACCCAGACCATCATTTTTTAGGTGAAGAAGGAATCGCTGAAGAAATAAACTCGTTAAGTGGAACCGTTTGGATGATTGATCCAATAGATGGGACGATGAATTTTGTTCATCAGAAATATAATTTTGCCATTTCTGTTGCGGTTTACCATGAAGGGATTGGAATGATCGGGCTTATTTATGATGTAATGAATGATGAGTTGTTTCATGCTATTCGCAATCGCGGTGCTTTTTTGAACAATGAAGAACTTGTACCAGTAAAAGAACGCCCGTTACATGAATCCATTATAGGGTTAAATGCAAAATGGCTTGTTCAAGAGAAAAACCCTTATCGAAATCCATTAAAGGCTCTTGTTAGAGATGTGAGAAGCATTCGTTCTTATGGATCTGCAGCTCTTGAAATAGCTTACGTAGCAGCAGATCGACTAGATGGGTATATAAGTGTGAATCTTTCTCCATGGGATTATGCAGCAGGGATTGTCTTGCTTGAAGAGGTTGGATGTAAAGCTTCCACATTCAGAGGAGAACATTTAACGTATTTAGAGAAAAGTACAGTTATTGTTGGGAAGCCAAGTTTACATAAAGAAATGGTTTCATCTTATGTTGGAGAGGAGTTATAAAGATGAAAAAAGTAGGGTTTATCGGCTTAGGAACGATGGGGTTACCAATGGCAAAACATCTAATTGATGCGGGGTATCAAACATTTGTCGTTGGAAGAAGCCGAGGTCCAATCGAAAAAGCGATAGCCTACGGGGCAAAGGAAGCTGAATCTCCAAAGGCGCTAATAGAGAATGTTGATATTGTTATGACGTGTTTGCCTGTTCCTCAGACGATTATTGATGTATATGAAGGTGAAAACGGATTAATTGCTGGAGCAACCGAGGGGAAAATTGTAATTGACCACTCGACTGTTAATCGGGAAACGAATGAACATGTTGCGAGATTATTAGAACAAAAGGGAGCACACTTTTTAGATGCACCTGTTAGTGGTGGACCAATGGGAGCTAATGCCGGGACGTTAACCATTATGTGTGGTGGCTCTGAAGAGGTTTACAAAAAGGCTGAGCCTGTAATGAAAGCGTTTGGAGAGTATATCGTCCACGTTGGCCCAATAGGTAGTGGGACAGTCGTAAAACTATTAAATAACATGTTAATTGGTGTCCATCAATCAGCATTAGCTGAATGTTACATAATGGCAGAAAAAGCTGGTGTTGATCCAGCTATAGCGTATGACCTTATTAAGAGAAGTGCTGGATTTTCCAAAAGTATGGATTGGTCTGTTGATGCCATACTCGACCGGAAATTTGAGCCTCGTTTTTCAATAAATTTGTTACATAAAGATATTCGACTTGCTCTAGAATTGGCTGAAGAGGTAAATATGCCGCTTGAGGTTATCAAGTTAGGAGAGCAAAAAGTAGCTGAAGCTAAGAAGAAATACGGTGATCAAGACGTATGTGCAATCGTGCGGCCGTTGGAGGAAAAAACAGGGACAACTTTACTAAGAAGACAATAAAAAGAAAAGTACTAGAAAAAGAAATCTTTTTCTAGTACTTTTTTCTGAAGTTTTTTTTAAAAAGATGATCTATATTATGATTGCATTTCGTTTGATTCTCTAATTTTTTTGCGAAGTGTAAATCCAAGGCCAGTCGCGATAAAGACTCCAGCAATGGCTAAAACGGCGATAAGAATGCTTCTTTCAGCAACGGCAACTCCTATACTCATAATACAAATAACAGTAATAGCTGAGAGTAACAAGAACATAATGTTTTCTTTCTTCATAAGATAAGACCCTCCTCAACAGATCATTCACTTATCATAGTGTAACTCGAATTAGAAAAAAGAAAAACCCTAACAATGTGACAAATACGTTAAACATCGTATAGATAGTAATAATACTAGTGTTTATATAGGGAATTTACGTTCATAATAGGAGAGAATAATCACATTGCTGATCCCTTTAAAGAATGTATTTTTTTA
>NZ_BAUT01000078.1 GCF_000513095.1 Halalkalibacter wakoensis JCM 9140 | reverse complement strand
GCGGCGGTTAGGCACTTTTCCATTGGCCTCAATTGACCTCGTTATAGAGGGACTTAGCACCTCCTTGCGGTTGCGAGCGACTGCAGCGCAAGGAAACGGAAACGGACATAGGAAGAGCACCTACCCATAACAACAAAGGAAACAAAAACAATGCGAAAGTGGCCTTTTTAAAAAATGCGATATTACGTAATCTATACAGTTCTTTCTGTCATACATGAAAACCTTTTGATTGGAGATAGTATGAAAAGAAATTCCAAATATCGGAGGGTATACATATGTCAGATGAATACAAAATAACGAATTCTTCTATGCCAGATCATCCAGAACCATATTGGAGAGACTCTGTCGATCTGCCTTCATTTCCTACTCTTGAAAATGACTTACATGTTGATGTAGCGATTGTAGGTGGAGGAATTTCAGGGATTACGACTGCTTATCAATTATCAAAAGAAGGTTTGAAAGTAGCCATACTGGAAGCTGATGTCCTCTTAAATGGAACAACAGGACATACCACAGCAAAAATCACAGCACAACACGGTGCCATCTATAACGAATTCATTGCCCATTTAGGTGAAGACAAAGCAAGACTCTACTATGAAGCAGCAAACGATGCCCTCCAATTTATTCAGAACCTTGTAACTGAAGAGAACATTGATTGTGATTTTTCAACTGAAGACGCGTATTTGTACACCACGACAAACAGAGGAGTAACAAAACTTGAAAAAGAAAACGCCGCATATAAAACATTAGGTATTGAAGGTGGTTTGGTCGATTCCATTCCATTAAAACTCCCGGTTAAATCAGCTCTTGTTATGAAAAATCAAGCTCAGTTTCACCCGCTAAAATATCTTGCACATTTAGTAAATACAATCGTTGAAAATGGCGGGAAGATTTTTGAACATACGGTTGCAGTTGATATAAAAGATCAACAAAAGCCTGTTATTATGACAAGAAACGATGCAAGCGTAACAGCTGACCATGTAGTCGTTGCCTCACACTTCCCGTTTTATGACGGTGGAGGTTTGTATTTTTCACGAATGTATGTAGAACGTTCCTATATTTTAGCGGCAAAAGTTAAAAAAGAAGAATGCCCAGATGGAATGTACTTAAGTGTGGACTCCCCCTCTCGTTCTTTGCGTTATACGATGAGAGATGGTGAAAAGCTAGCTTTACTTGGGGGAGAAGAACATAAAACAGGCCAAGGAGTTAACACACAATATCATTATGATGCGCTTGAACAGTATGGGATGGAACTATTCTCTCAATGTGAGATTCAATACCGTTGGTCCGCTCAGGATATGGTGACGTTAGATAAAGTTCCTTATATCGGGAAAATTTCACGAACGCATCGTAATATTTATGTCGCAACAGGCTACCGGAAATGGGGAATGACGAACGGAACACAAGCAGGACTCCTTCTTTCTGACTTAATTATGCAACGAGACAATCGTTATGAATCACTCTACCGACCATCTCGCTTTATCGCAGACCCAAGCGTGAAAAAGTTCATTACCCACAACGCTGATGTAGCTAAGCAATTGTTACAAGGGAAATTTGATAAAAGTGAGCTTCACCCTGATGATGTTGATGTCGACGAATCCGCTGTAGTGACCGTTAACGGCAAACGTGCAGGAGCTTATCGTGACAAAGAAGGACAACTTCATGTGGTGGATACCACATGTACCCATATGGGCTGTGAAGTACATTGGAACCATGGGGAGCGCACATGGGACTGCCCTTGTCACGGATCACGCTATTCCTACAAAGGCGAAGTAATGGAAGGACCAGCCAAAAAACCACTCAAGAAATTAGAATAAAGAGGGGGAGAATCCTCCCCAAATGAAAAAAACTCTTAAGAATCTCAAAAAGTTCGACAAAAAAATTTAACCCTTTTTAAGCCTGCTAGGAGAGCTAACACCAACTCATAGCAGGCCTTTACTATTTAAAACGGTTCTACCAGGACTCCTTCCCTCACATTTTCCTAGATCTTTTTTCATAGTTTTGTTGAAATTTTGTCGAAAATTTCGGATAATAACAATATTATCCATAAAGGAGGCTGTAACAACTATGAAATCTATTCAAACTAGACTGATTAGTCTCATCTGCTTAACGTTGACGATAACTCTTATAATCGTTTCTTCCCTTACTTATTGGCAAGTGAAGCAACAAGTACAATCCAATGTTTTGCTAGAAGGTGCTACTTCAGTTCACGAAAAAAAGAACCAGATCGACCTCTACTTAACAAACTATTCCACCTCCATGCAACGCTACGCAAATGATAATGGTATTGCCGAGTTTTTACTAGCATCCGATGAAGAGAAAGAACCTCTTTGGCAAATCATCAATCAAGATTTTAACCTCTTTAACGACTTAAATGAAAACATCGCCGTTACGTATATTGGCACAAATCAAGGCGAATTTTATACAGAGCCTTTTATTGATGTTGGATCAGATTATGACCCACGAGTGCGCCCATGGTACGAGCAGGCTTCTGCAAATCCTGGTGAAGTCATTTGGACTGAACCTTATTTAGATGCCAGTTCAGGAGAGTTTACTGTTACAGCAGCCCAAGCAGTTGTCGGACCCGGAAATACTGTTCTAGGTGTAGTGGGCTTGGATTTATCTTTAGAAAATCTAACCAGTATCGTCACCTCCACTACTTTAAATCATGATGGTTATTTCTTTATGTTTGATCAAACAGGGATAGCCCTCGTTCACCCTACCATGACAGACGATAATAGCGAAGATCCAATTGTGTCTCAAATGCTCAGCAGTGATAACACAGGACATATTGACTACACACTCAACGGATCCAATCAACAGCTATTTTTCGAAACAGTTGCTGATACAAACTGGAAAGTGGGGGCTGTATTTGCCGAAGAAAAATTGCTTGCCCAAGCAAATGAACTTCGAAATGTTATTTTACTTACTGCTTTAATTGCTATTTTGATCGCCGTTGTTGTTTCTTTTCTAGTATCAAGGCGAATGACAAAACCTATTGTTGCGCTTCGTAATCAAGTTAGCCGCGTAGCAGATGGAGACTTAACCGTTTCGATCTCCTCTGCATCAAAAGATGAGATTGGACAGTTAACAAACGACTTTAATCGGATGGTTTTAAAAATGAAGGATTTGGTCCATTCAATTCAGAACTCTGTTGACCAGGTTTCACGTTCGACAGAATCGTTAACTGCGATTTCCGAAGAAACCATTGCTTCAAGTGATGAAGTTGCAGCTGCCATCAACGAGATTGCAAATGGTTCCTCTAAACAAGCTGAAGAGATTGATTCTACAAAGCTTGCAACAATCGATTTATCGAAACAAATTGATCATGTAAACTCTTTTTCTACTAATCTAGTAACATTGTCTCATCAGGCAAAAACAGAAAATGAGAAAGGCTCAAGAACGATCTCGACGCTTCGTGATCAAACAAAAGGATTTAATGGCGTTATTCAAGGGGTGGAAGATGTTGTACAAACCCTCTCTTCTCGAGTAAAAGAGGTTGGACAAGTCATTGATACGATTAATAGCATTTCTGAACAAACGAATCTTCTTGCATTAAATGCTAGCATTGAAGCAGCACGCGCTGGTGATAGCGGAAAAGGTTTTGCCGTAGTGGCTGATGAAGTAAGGAAGTTAGCTGAACAAACCTCGCAAGCAACGAACCAAGTTAGGCAAACGATCGAAGGCATTGAAACGGAAGCTGATAAAGTGGTTCATGAAATGGCTACAACTAAAACGATAACAGAAAATCAAAACCATGCTGTCCAAGAAACAGAAACAAGCTTCAAAGAAATAGAGAAGGTTGTTGAACAAATTATTTCTTCCATTGACTCTATTAAAACAGAAGTAAAAAATATGACCGAATATAAAGACGCCGTCGTATCATCCATTGGAGACATCGCACGCGTTTCAGAGCAATCTGCAGCTGCTTCTGAAGAGGTTGCAGCTTCATCTGATGAACAGCGTAAAGCTCTTTTAACCGTGTCTGATTCCACTGAGTTATTAAATAACGCGACACAACAACTAACCGAACGAATGAAACAATTTAAATATTAACAAAACAAAAAGCCAGCTAGTTACATTTAGCTGGCTTTCTCTCTTATCTATGTTTGCACAACGTGTAGCTCGATAATATGTCCATCGGGGTCGCAACAGAAAATCTGAGCAAAACCACTTTTGCTGTCAGGTTTTTCAACTATCTCAACTTTATGTTTTTTTAACCATTCTGCTGTTTCCTCATAATCTTCAACACGCAAAGCAAAGTGTTTCCCTCTTGAATCAATAACTCGTTCTGGCTGGTCAGGCATGCCCTCATCAACAATCAAGTGAAGCTGCCCCTCCCCTATTTCATACCACGCGCCTTCAAAATCAAAAGCTGGTCTTTCAATTTTTTTCAAACATAAAATGTCACTATAAAAAGCAATGGATCTTTGTAAATCAGAAACAGGCAAACTAACATGATGAAGCATATTCGCTTTCATACGTCACATCCCCTTTATTTATCTAATTTCAACTTGGCTAACGCATCGGCTAACGCATTATTGGAGAATTCCTCTTGTTTGTTTTGCTTTTTCATATAATTATTAACTTCACGTTTTGATACTTTTTTGTTTTGGTTGTTCTTTCTCCGTTCTTGGAATGTCGATAGTTTCTCCCTGTGTCCACATACACAAGCAAACGTTTGACCTTCTCCTTCACCCCAAAGCTCTAACTTCTTTTTACATTTCGGACAACGAGCATTTGTTGTCTTTGAAATGTTTTTCTTATAGCCACATCCAGGGTCCTGGCATACTCGTCTTTTTCCATGTTTTGATTTGACTTCTAAGAGCATCTTTCCGCATTCAGGACAAGGACTACCTGTTACATTATCGTGCTTGAATTGTTGTTCGCTTTGCTTAATGGACTGAACAATGTCTGCGGCATAGGTTTTCATATCTTCTACAAATGTAGCTTTGTTTAGCTGACCTTTTGCGATTTGATCCAATTTTTGCTCCCATTCAGCTGTTAAGGCTGGTGATTTCAAATCGGCTGGGACGAGCTCTAGCAACTGTTTGCCTTTGCCTGTCACATGTAAATATTTGTCACGCTTTTCAACAAGATGAGTATTTAATAGTTTTTCAATGATGTCTGCTCGAGTAGCAACCGTTCCAATTCCACCTGTCTTCCCAAGTGTTTGCGCCAAATCCTTATGATGACTTTCTAGGTAAGCGCTCGGTTTTTCCATTGCTGCTAGCAGCGTTCCTTCTGTTAACCTTTCTGGTGGTTTCGTTTGGCCAGAGATCACCTGTGTATCCTTAATGGAAAGCGTATCGCCTTTTTCCACTTTTGGTAGATTACTCTCACCCTCATCCTCTTCGAAAGATCCCTCATCAACAAACACAACTTTCCAACCTGGAATCGTCACTCTTTTTCCTTTGATTACAAATGATTCATTGCTAGCCTTAGCCTGCACTGTTGTTTGTTCGAATTCACTTATAGGGAAAAAGTTAGCTAGAAAACGTCTTACAATTAAGCGATACAATTTTGTTTCTTTTTCACTTAGTGCGTTTGGTCCTGGTGACTGTTCAGTTGGAATGATCGCGTGATGGTCAGAAACTTGCTTGTCATTGATGCAAGGAAGCTGACTACTAATCTTCACTCCTTTAAGCTGTGAAACCAATTTCCGAAATGGCTGAACATCACAAGCTTTAATACGATCAGCTAACGTATCAACCATATCTGAAGACAAATAACTTGAATCTGTTCGTGGATACGTAATCACTTTATGCTGTTCATACAATCTTTGAATGGTTGAGAGCGTCTCTTTTGCTGAATAACCGTAGCGTTTATTTGCTTCTCGTTGCAGCTCTGTTAAGTCATATAATTTTGGTGCTGGAACCTTTTTCTTTGCTGTCTGAACATCCGCTACCGTTATGGATTTATTTTTTAAAGACGCTGCAATGGTTTCAGCCTTATTCTCATCAAACATACGGCGCTCATTTGTTTTTTGATCAACCCATTGAAACGACATGCCATTGTCTGTTTTGACAAGCAATTGTTTATAGGGAACTGGCTTAAACGTTTGAATGTCTTTTTCTCTTTTGGCGATCATCGCAAGTGTTGGTGTTTGTACTCTTCCACAGGAAAGCTGCGCATGAAACTTCGTCGTTAGTGCTCTCGTTCCATTGATCCCAACATACCAATCGGCTTCTGATCGAGCGACTGCTGAATGATAAAGTCCCTCAAACTCCTTCGCATCTTTTAATTTGGCAAAGCCTTCTTTTATGGCACGATCGGTTACAGATGAAATCCATAAACGTTTTAATGGTTTATCTACATGAGCTTTCTCAAGAATCCACCTTGCGACAAGCTCTCCTTCTCTTCCTGCATCCGTTGCAATGATAATTTCTTTTACATCTTTACGCCTTAATTGTGCTTTTACAGCTTGAAATTGCTTATTTGTTTGCTTCATAACAACTAACTGTAATCGTTTAGGAAGCATCGGAAGTTCTTCAAGATTCCACGTTTTATATTGCTCTCCGTAACTTTCAGGCTCAGCTAATGTAACAAGATGACCTAGTGCCCATGTGACAATATATTGATCACCTTCAAGAAACCCATTTCCCTTTTTTCCACAGTTTAGAACGCGGGCGAGGTCACGGGCAACAGAAGGTTTTTCCGCTAGTACGACTGACTTTTGCATCGAAACATCCTTTCTCGTCTGATTCTTCCATGATAGCACCGTCATGACAAAAAAGATATGACACTAGCTGTCATACCCTTACTGTCCTATTGGCTTAGGCTTCCACCTTGAAGTCATTCCACTACCGTCCCACACCTGCTCACTTGCAGCTTCTCTTTTTTTCATTTCTGGTTCCTGTAACAACAAATCAAAGTTCTTTGTTGGCAAAGGACCTAACTGATGTTTGATGGACAATCGGTCTAAATGAATTCTCATGCTGTCTATTTTCTTTGACTCGTTATTCGTTGAATCTGAAAAATTATAAATGACACTCGCGACCGGCAAACGTTTCACGTGAAACATTTTAGCTGTGCGTAAATAAAAATCCCAGTCCCAATAATGCTTCAGGCTTTGATCGAAGTAACCAATCTCATTATGTACTGACTTGCGATACAAGCAGCCTGAAGGAACAAATGTAGAGAATTTTCTCATATCTTCTAACTCATTCGTATAAGCAAACAGCTTCCTATGAACTGGAACCCGCTGATGATCTTTAACATGATACCTCACAATTTCCACATCTACATGAATAAAATCAACTTCTTTTATCGCACGTACCATTCTTTCTACATGTGTAGGAACAATCCAATCATCATCATCAATGAGCATGACATACTCTCCCCTTGCTTGCTGAACCCCCCTATTCCTCGCAGCAACATGAAGTTGATTGCTAGGAAGATCGATGATTTTACAAAGTAGTTCAGGGTATAGGTCAACCACTTCCTTAACAGAAATTCCTGCATCATTAACGATGATCACTTCAAAATAAGGATAAGTCTGTTGCACCAACGATTCTAGCAATTCTGCTAATTCAAGCAGGCGATTATAAGTAGGAATAACAATGGAAACAAGCGGCTGCACACTCATCTATTCAACACCTTATTGATTTTTTACTAATGTTATAGCACACTTACCTATAAAAGTGTAGCTATGTTACTAGTTTCAATCCAACTGCTGCAAACACAATCAAGCTTAAAAAGAAGATTCTTTTCCAGTGCTTTGACTCACGATAAAAAACCATTCCAATTATAACACCCCCAGCAGCTCCAATTCCCGTCCAGACTGCGTAAGCAATGCCCATTGGTAACACGCTCATAGCTAGCGATAAAAAAAGAAAACTTAAACTAAACGCACTTATTAACAATATGAGTTGCAACCATCCTTTTTTTCGATTCAATTGAGTAATCATAGCCACCCCTAGCATTTCAAACAATCCAGCTAAAATTAAATAGAACCATTCCATTAAGACGCCTCCATTCCTTTTACCTGTTCATCTTCAGGCGTACTTACTTTCAAGCCAATGACACCGATAAGCAAAAGGATAATAAAGAAAAGCACCGGCCAGCTGAAAGGTTCTGCAAACATAATATGATCCACCATGACCGTTCCAACCGTTCCTAACCCAACAAAAACAGCATAAGCTGTCCCAACGGGTAGTGTTTTTCCAGCTGAAATCAACAACGAAAAACTAATAAAAATGCTAATTCCCGTAAGCCCCCATGTAAAAAGGCTTGAAGCATACTTTAATCCGACAACCCAACCTACCTCAAAAACAGCAGCAACTATTACGAACATCCAGGCTATGTTTTTATTCATTCTTTTCCCCTCACATTCTGCAATCTTTTCAAAAACAACCAAATAAAAAAACCCGAAACGTTGCTATCAATTGATAGAAACCTCCCGGGCTTTTCTCCCTCCGTGTACATAGATAACATCTATGCGCTTCCTCTTGGACCAGTCCGTTCAAACACGCGGAACCCTAGAAAGCTTTTACTCTATTTTCTTTTAATAATGACAACTTTTAAATAATCCCCTTCTCGAAACGATTTTATTGTTCTGAAATCGTTCGGCAATGAGTACTCCTCTAACACTTGATACTTTGCTTTTTCCTTTTTAAAAGCCTCTTGAATAAATGTATGAAATTTCTCTAATGAAAATGCACTACAATTGGTTGAAGCAACAATCACGCCATCTTTCTTTGTTATCGCGATCGCCTCTTGTAACAAACCAGTATAGTCTTTTGCTGCACTAAAGGTACGCTTTTTGGATCGAGCAAAACTAGGGGGGTCTAAAATCACAACATCAAAAGCCTTCCCCTTCTTCTTAGCATACTGGAAATAATTAAATACATCCATCACGACAATGTCTTGTTCCTCATAATCAATGTCATTTACACTAAACTGTTCAATCGTTTTAGGAAGACTACGTTTAGCTAGGTCTACACTCGTTGTTTTAGTGGCTCCACCAAGTGCAGCAGCCACAGAAAAGGCCCCTGTATAAGAAAATGTATTAAGGACTTCTTTTCCTTTTGCATAGTTGTCTCTTATAGATTTTCTTACTTCCTTTTGGTCGAGAAACACACCTACCATCGGACCATCATTTAAGTAAATGGCAAAGTTCATTCCGTTCTCTTTTACAAGGAGAGGAAATTCACCTCTTTCCCCCATAACAAAGTCGTCATCCTCCACGTATTGGCCTTTTTGAGCAAAACGCTTCTTTTCATAAACTCCTTTGAAAGTTGCCAATTGTTTTAAGACAGAGTATATGTCATCTCTAAATTGATACATTCCTTCGCTATACCATGTTACTACATAATAATCATTATAATAATCAATCGTTAACCCCCCAACACCATCTCCTTCTCCATTAAAGAGTCGAAAAGCCGTTGTGGTTTGATCGTCAAAAAGTTGTTTTCGTCGGTCAAACGCAGCTTGAATTCGGGTCATAAAAAAAGCTTCATTTATTTGTTCATCTTTGTATTTTGTTAAAATCCAGCCAATTCCTTTGTTTTGCTTCCCATAATAGCCTTTTCCGATAAATGATCCAACTTCATCAACAACGGTAACCATTGCACCTTCTTGTATATGTTGGTTATGTTCTAGGATTGCAGCCTGTTCTATTAATGGATATCCTCGTCTCATCTTTTCTGCAAAACGTTTTTTTATTGTAATTGTTGTTTCCATTTAGGGATTAACCAACCTTCCTTAAAACCAATTTTAAATGCACTCATTATAACATGGCCAGACAAAAACCGGTAATTAGCCAAAAAAAACCTGTCCATGTCAAGGTTCATGGTCAGGTTTCCTGTACTAATTCTATCCATTGATTTTTAGCCACTCTAGACATTTTCGCTATGACTTCATTGGGTCCTGGTTTCCCAAACAAATAGCCTTGTAATTCATCACAAGATATGTCCATTAACATTGTAGCTTGCTCCTTTGTTTCTACCCCTTCGGCTGTCACCTTGACACCGATCTTTCTAGCCAAAGCTAAAATTGACGTGATGATGTGAAATTCCTTTGAACCTGGGAGCAAATTTTGGACGAAAGCTTTATCGATTTTTATTTTATCAACTGGCAACACTCGCAAATAATTAAAAGAAGCATGCCTCATGCCAAAATCATCAATCGCAATCGTAAAACCAGCCTTACGTAAAGAATTCAACTTAGCCACGAGCTTTTTCTCATCTTCTAATAACGTGTGCTCAGTCAATTCTAATTCAATTAAACATGGGTCAATTTGATTCATATGACAGGCTGAAAGCAATACACTTTCTAATTTCGAGCATTCAAACGTTTTCGTTGATAAGTTTATCGAAACTTTACCTATCTCTCCATTTGATTGAGCAACTTTTTCACAAACGGTATCGATGACCCATGTATCAATTTCTTTAATAAACCCACATTTTTCAGCAGCGACAATAAAGATATCCGGTGGAACTGGGCCCAGTTTCGAACTGAACCAACGAAGCAAAGCTTCATGCCGAACTTCCCCTGTAGTTGCATTTACGATTGGCTGAAAGTGAAGAACCAACTCCTTGTTTTTAATACAATTCTTTAGTTCATCCTCTAAACGCGATTCCGATTGTAGTTGTTCCGATTGAGTGAAAGAATCAAAATAGATAACTGCATTGCCTTTCTCTGATTTTGCCTGCTGCATCGCCTGATACGCTTCATCAATATAAGTCGTTATTGATTTGGATCGTTCCCCTAAACTAGAAATCCCCATTGATGTTTCCATGAGTAATTCTTTCCCTTTATGCAAAAAAGGAATGGAGATCATCTGTTGAACGTCTTTTAATGTTGCTATCAAGTCCCCATTCTCTTCTACTAACCACAGAAATTCGGCTCCTATTCGAGCTAAGTGAAACTCCTCCCCAGAGACGTTCTTCATTCTCTTTATAAATTCAAGGATATACACTTCTTCAAATGAGCTGTCATTAACATCTAGTATGCTGTTGCCTTTTCGGTGTAACGTTATGTAGCAAAAAGCTAATGAATTCATGTGTTTTTGTGTCTGAAGCTTGTCTTTTAAATGATCAAGTAACGTGTGGAAACTTGAAAGACCAGTCAGTTGATTCATATATGACGTATTTGTTAGTGGAATTTTCTCTGTATAACTAATGAAATGAGTTACTTTTCCATCTTGTTCAATAAGAGGCATCACAACTAACTTTGCAACCTCATCATATGATTCCATATGTAATTTATCTTCAAAAATAACCGGCTTCTTCGTATCATTTGCCTCTTTATACAATCTAGCTAAATGATCAGCAATATAATTCGGATAGACGTCATAAAAATGCTTTCCAATAGCATCAACATCGAGAGAAGCTAGCTTCTTCGCTTCTGAGCTAATATACCGGTAAAAAAACTGGTTTTCTTTTAGCTCCATTAAGAAAACGACTTCGTACAATTCCTCGAACGTTCTTACTATATTTAAAATGGGAACAACTCTTTCTTGCTCATCCAAAATGAAACCCATCCTTCCAAGTTGTTGAACGTAACTTCTCACATCTATTTTAGTTGATAAAACAGCAAAAAGGAACCTTTCGCCTGACGAATTAACTGGAATAAGCTAATATTTTTTAAAAATTTTATATTTTTGTCTAATAAAGAGGCTCCTAACCCCAAAGGGAAACCTATTCTTTTTTTTTCTTTTTTGTGCGAACATCTTGGCGACCGCTTCACTCGCCGTGCGCCTTTTGAGAAGTTCGCTCAAACGGCTTAAAACATAACGGCGGCTCCGCTGGTCGCTTCGGCTCCTAACCCCAAAGGAAACCTATTCTTTTTTTCTCTTTATTTGTGCGAACATCTTGGCGACCGCTTCACTCGCCGTGCGCCTTTTGAGAAGTTCGCTCAAACGGCTTAAAACATAACGGCGGCTCCGCTGGTCGCTTCGGCTCCTAACCCCAAAGGAAAAGCACCTTTGGGGTTAGGAGCCTACAATCCAGCCTCCGTTTACGTGGAGGGTTTGACCTGTTACGTAGGTGGAGTCATCTGATGCGAGGTAGACAAAGGTGGGGGCTACTTCAAACGGCTGCCCTGCTCGTTTCATCGGTGTATCTGTTCCGAACGTTTTTACATCTTCTTTCGGAAAAGAAGCCGGAATGAGCGGAGTCCAAATGGGCCCTGGTGCAACGGCATTTACTCGGATTCCCTGTTCTGCAAGGTTCAGAGCCAATGAGCGTGTGAACGTAGTTAAGGCACCTTTTGTCGCTGAGTAATCGATTAGTTTTTCATGTCCTTGAAACGCTGTAACCGATGTATTGTTAATAATAGAATCTCCTGATTGCATAAATGGCAAGGCTGCCTTTGTCATATAAAAATATGGGTATACGTTTGTTTCAAATGTCATTTTTAACTGGTCACTTGTAATATCCAGTATCGATTCCTGTACAAACTGTACTGCATGATTGTTTACTAACACATCAAGCCTTCCAAATGAATCGATGGTTTGTTTCACTACTTCTTCCGATGCCTCTTCATGCCGTAAATCGATAGCAATCAACAAACATTTCTGTTCAAGCTCCTCAATACGCTTCTTTGTTTCCTCAGCGTCTTTATGTTCATTAAGATATGCTATCACAACATGGGCTCCTTCTTTTGCAAAGGCAATGGCTGTAGCTCTTCCAATTCCACTATCTCCACCAGTGATAATCGCTACCTTGTTTTTCAACCTTCCAGATCCTACGTAATGAGGATTCTCCGAAATTGGGTTTGGGATCATTGGATACTCCAAACCAGGTTGCTGATCTTGTTCTTGAGGTGGAAATGAAATCGGTTGTTCTATGCACTTTGTTTCTTTGTCATAATAAGGGTATACCGGATACATGTTGTTCATAACCCCCTTTAGGCTGTTTGCCTATAGCGTATTCACCATGACGTGAAACGTGTTTCTTGAAATTGTCACGAAATGAACCCTTCCTCTACAAAGAGACTTGCTATAATGGGTGATAGAGTTTACGATACCACTAGTTTAGTCATGAGGAGATGATGAGATGAGTTCAACATTAAAACTATTTCGATTCGTTAGTCATATAGAAGGAATATCGTTTATTCTGCTTCTTGGAATTGCGATGCCCCTTAAGTACATGTTTGATATGCCAATGATGGTTACGGTTACTGGGTGGATTCATGGTATTTTGTTTATGCTTTACTTTGTCGTTCTTGCCGTTGTCATGTTCACGGAGAGGTGGTCCGTTAAAAAAGGATTATTAGCCTCAATTGCTTCGGTTGTTCCATTTGGACCATTCATTTTCGACGCTAAGCTTTTAAAAGAGGAACCTGTGACGAAAACTTTTTAATGAATACAAAAGCTCCTTATTCAGCTACTCGCTTTAAGGAAAACGGGCTCACGAAAAGACTAAACAAAAAAACAAGCTGACTTTTCTATCATTAAGTCAGCTTGTTTTTTTGTCTACCTAGAAACAAAGCGATTGCCAGCTTCCCAATATCTCCAAGGATATTCCTTAGCCTCACCGCTGTTTTCAATACCGATTCTCGGGCCCGACTGGACATCTTTCACCGCTCTTCCTTCAGCAATATACAGAGGTGGTTCAAACATAGGAAGTCCGTAATCCTCTCTCGTAATCCCTAAAGCTTTTGTTAGTTTTCCGGGACCATTGGTCAAATCTTTCTCTTTCTTCTCGTGACCTCTTCGATCATACATAAGTTCGATCCCACTGGCTGGCTCAATCGCCCGTATTAAAACAGCTTCAGGATGTCCTATTTTACCACTTACCACATTAACCAAACAGTGGGTATGCATCACATATGTGTAAACATAGCCGGGAGGTCCAAACATCACTTCCGTTCTTTTCGTTCGACGGTTTCCAAAACTATGAGCAGCACGATCACCTGGGCCGATGTACGCTTCTGTTTCGACAATCCAACCAGAAGCGAGTCCATCTGTTGTTTCTTTCAATAGAAGTTTTCCTAGTAAGTTTTGCGCAAGTTCTAGTGTCGGTTGTGTAAAAAAATCAACTTTCAGTAGCTGAATGTTCATTTATCCCTCCCACTAGCTTCATCATTCCTCAACGGTCATTCATCTTTCATAGGAATAAATTCGAATATTTCCTTTGATTCAATACTATCGACGAATCGGCCTACCCAATCATAATAGTCAAGTGCATGCTTAAGCTTCTTTTTATCAATAACGGCTTCATTCTTTACTTGCTCCGATGTTGCCTCATCTTCAATCAATTCATCTAACTCTTCAAGTGATTTTTTTAATGAAGCTACATTGCTCGAAATAGCCATTCTCCATTTGACAGAAAATAAATCTGTAAATGTCTCATACCAATCATCAATCGATTGATATAAGTCTTTCCGAACGCCTCTCTTCCATACCTTTTCAACCATTCTTAACTCCTGTAGTTGTCTAACAGATGTACTCATCGTTGTCTTACTCATCCCAAGCTCATCTTTCATACAATCTAACGTCATCGGTTCTTCACTAAAATAAAGCAGCCCATATAAACGGCCGACCGATGGTGTAATGTCATACAGGTGCATATTATGTGCCATTGAATCGATAAAACGCGACCTAGCCTGCTCTAATTTTTCTTTATCTCCCATCATGATCACTTCCCAGTGCCTTCTTTAATTATTAGACTACCATAACAATTATGAAAGTTGAAATTAGCAATTACCAGCAATATTGAGGATTCAAGAGGGATTGTAAGAATAAAGTCCCGAAAGTTTGTTCAGTTTTAACTTTACGAACTTAACATACAGTTTTTGCCGTATTATGAACTTTGTGAAATAAACGAAAACATTTATATAATTAAAAGGTGCTAAAAAACGAGGTGAAAACATGAACGATAAAAAAGTAAAAATTAAGGTTGATCATGTTACAAAGATTTTTGGAAAAAACGTCAAACAAGCCTCCAACCAGCTTAAGGACGGAAAATCAAAAGCGGATATATTAAAGA
The DNA here is from genome assembly GCF_000513095.1 of Halalkalibacter wakoensis JCM 9140. Lineage (GTDB taxonomy): Bacteria > Bacillota > Bacilli > Bacillales > Bacillaceae_D > Halalkalibacter > Halalkalibacter wakoensis. The sequence goes on along the minus strand of NZ_BAUT01000078.1, from coordinate 3,118 downwards.
ACACTGGCTGCACAGTTGGTGTAAACCAAGCAACCTTTGATGTTCATTCTGGCGAAATCTTTGTCATTATGGGTCTTTCTGGAAGTGGTAAATCAACATTAGTTCGTCTATTAAATCGTCTAATTGATCCCACTAGTGGAAAAGTAGAAATTGATGGTCAAGATGTCGTCAAAATGTCAAAAGAAGATTTACGTGAAGTGAGACGGAAGAAAATAAGTATGGTCTTTCAAAAATTTGCTTTGCTTCCTCACTATACCGTTCTTCAAAATACGGAATACGGTCTTGAAATTCAAGGAGTACCTAAAGAAGAACGAACGAAGAAAGCATTGGAATCATTAGAACTTGTTGGTTTAAAAGGTTATGAAAATCAATATCCAAGCCAACTATCCGGTGGAATGCAGCAACGTGTTGGACTTGCACGCGCATTAGCTAATGATCCTGACGTATTGCTTATGGATGAAGCATTTAGTGCACTAGATCCACTCATCCGAAAAGACATGCAAGATGAATTACTTGATCTGCAGTCTTCCGTTGAGAAAACCATCGTATTTATTACACACGACTTAGATGAAGCACTTAGAATTGGTGATCGCATTGCTTTAATGAAAGATGGGAACATTGTTCAAATTGGAACACCAGAAGAAATATTAATGAATCCTTCTAACCAATATGTAGAGCGATTTGTTGAAGATGTTGATTTATCTAAAGTGTTAACCGCACATCATGTTATGAAACGTGCTGAGACGGTTCAAGTTGATAAAGGCCCTCGTGTAGCTTTAAAGCTTATGAAGGATTTAGGAATTTCATCGATTTACGTTGTAGACAAACAGCAAACTTTGCTTGGTGTTGTCTCTGCTGATGACGCCAAAAAAGCGGTTGATCAAAATCAAGCAATTAGCGATGTTCTTACGAAAGATTTAACAACGGTCAAGCCAGATACAGTGTTAACGGATCTATTTGATAAAGTATCAAATGCTTCCATCCCTGTTGCTGTCACAGATGAGAAAAACAGATTAAAAGGTCTCCTTGTCAAAGGAGCCGTTATCGGTGCCCTTGCCGGTGATGAAGAACATATTAACCTTATAACTGATCCAACTAGGGAGGTGAACTAAATGGAAGATTTCATTCCAAAGCTCCCATTAGCAAGTATGATTGATGACTTTGTCTCATGGTTAACAAGTAACTTAAGTGGATTATTTCAATTTATTAGTGTCATTTTGCGTGGAGTTGTAGATGGGATTGAGTGGATTTTAATTCTCCCCCCTCCAATTCTATTAATCTTAATTATTGGATTTCTTGCTTGGAAAACGAGCAAATGGAGAATGGCCTTATTCTCAGTTGTCGGACTGTTATTAATTTGGAACCTAGCTATTGGGATCATATGATTCAAACACTCGCCTTAGTTCTAACAGCTGTTGTCGTCACAATTGTCATCGGGATCCGATTGGAATTTGGGCTTCTCAAAATACGTTGGTTAGACAAATTGTCACACCAATCTTAGATTTAATGCAGACGATGCCCGCATTTGTTTACTTAATTCCAGCTATCTTTTTCTTTAACATTGGAGTTGTACCAGGAGTGTTCGCATCCGTTATTTTCGCGATGCCACCAACAATCCGTTTAACCATATTAGGAATTCAACAAGTACCATCTGATCTAATTGAAGCGACAAATGCTTTCGGTTCAACGACAAAGCAACGCTTACTAAAAGTTCAATTGCCACTTGCCATGCCAACGATCATGGCAGGAATCAATCAAAGCATTATGTTAGCTTTATCAATGGTTGTTATTGCAGCCATGGTTGGAGCGCCTGGACTCGGTACAGAAGTATATCGTGCCGTAACCCAGATTCAAACTGGAGTTGGTTTTGAAGCTGGTTTGGCTATTGTAATTATTGCAATTATTCTAGATCGAATCACTCAAAATATAGGAAAGAAAAAACAAGGGGGAACACATTAATGTTGAAAAAATTACTAGGTTTAACAACTGCAACTGCTTTAGCTTTCAGTTTAGCAGCTTGTGGCGGAGAAGAACCAGCAGAAGATGCACCGGTTGACGAGACAGAAGGAACGGAAGAAGCTACAGAAGAAACAGCTACTCATGTTGGGGAAGATGTAGACTTTACAATCGTTGGTATTGACCCAGGTGCTGGGCTTATGAACATTACAATCAATCAAGTATTACCAGATTATGGTCTTGAAGATGACTGGAATGTTATTGAAAGTTCTGGTGCTGCAATGGCTGCTTCATTAGCAAGTGCTTACGAAAATGAAGAACCAATTATTGTTACAGGTTGGAGCCCACACTGGAAATTCTCTGACTTTGATCTTAAATATTTAGAAGATCCTTTAAACCTGTATGGTGGAGCTGAAGATGTTCATACAATCGCTCGTTTAGGTTTAGATGAAGATCACCCTAACGCTTACCAAGTTTTAGACCAATTCCAATGGGAGCCTGAGCACATTGAATACGTAATGGCTCTAATTAATGAAGGTACGTCTCCTGCTGATGCTGCAGAACAATTCGTTGAAGAAAACGCAGATCTAGTTGCAACTTGGACAGAAGGTGTAGATTCAGTAGAAGGTGATGATTTTACTTTCTTATATGTTGCATGGGATGATGTTATTGCTAGTACAAATGTAATTGCTCACGTTCTTGAAACAGTTGGTTATGATGTTACATTAACACAAGTTGATGCAGGTCCAATGTGGGCTGGTGTAGCTTCTGGTAGTGGTGACGCAACTGTTGGAGCATGGTTGCCAACTACTCACGCTGATTACTATGAGCAATACGATGGTGATTTCATTGATTTAGGTTCAAACCTACACGGAACAGCTCTAGGACTAGTCGTTCCAACTTACATGGATATTGATTCCATTGAAGATTTAGTTGTAGAGTAATAGAAAAGTAGCAGAAACACATCTAAAACCATTTGGTTTTAGGTGTGTTTTTTTAGTGCAGGTAGTGTATAGTGTGCGCTACTTACGTTTTCGTTTTCAGACAGCTCTTTCCCTTTTGATTCCCTTTTTGCCTGTTTCTCTCTCCCAAAGGGCACTATTCTGCCTTGCTTTTGAGAAAACAGAAATTTTCTTACATAAGTTAGTAGATAACCGGCCGC
>NZ_BAUT01000079.1 GCF_000513095.1 Halalkalibacter wakoensis JCM 9140 | reverse complement strand
AGGCACTTTTTCAGTGGTCCCCCTCTATATCCCTTATGAGTCGAGTGGCTTGCGCTCCGTTTTTCAAACAAACGTTTGTTTTAAATAAACATTTGTTTGAAACAAACATTTAATTAAGGCATATCCCTCCATATGTTGGTCACACTATTTATAAGTGAATGAGAACGAATGGGAAAGGATGAGAGAAATGATTCCTCTTCAATCGAATGTAGAAGGCAAGCAAATCAAATTGAAAGAATTAGAAGATAAATTAAAGGGTTTGGGTTATACAATTGGTGGTGGCTGGGATTATGATCATGGCTATATGGATTACAAAATTGACGAAGAAGATGGCTACACATTTTTACGTTTGCCATTTAAAGCGTTAGACGGCGAGTTAGAGCAAAAAGGTGTAACCGTTCAGCTAGGCACACCCTTCTTATTGAACCATAAATACCAAGATGGACTAGACGACAATCCAGACGTATTTAACGGATTATTTCGAATGGCTTATAACAGTACCATTAATCAATTCCAAGAACCAGTTGATAAGGATGCTACGGTTGATAACAAATATATGCCAACAGCGAAAAGCCTAATCGAAGAGTTAGAACTTACGTTGCTTTATTAATTTTAATCGTCACTAATTCATCATGAAGCTCGATTAAAAAAGATGGAGGCGGGTGAAACAGAAGGCGCTCGCTTCTTTTTAAGCCGATGATATGTAAACCTCGCTTGTAGTATAACGGCAGTAAATCTGGCATGGTCATTCCAACTTCTTCTTTTTTAACTGACACAAACTGAACCTGAGCAAATTGGCCATATGAGATAAAATGAAAAGTGACATCAAGCATTTGCCTATGAAGTAGACTAACAGTTAAAAGCGATCCAGTAATGGAGTTCGATTCGATACATTGATCGGCTCCAGCACGATAGGCATTTTCCATTTGCTCGGTTGAAAGAATTTCGACAGTCGTAAAAAGCTCACGGTTTAGTCCCTTAATTGCTAAAATCGTTAAAATCGTTTTCGCATCAGCCGTAAATTCACTACCTTGGTGTTTGGCAGTAATTAATACGGATTTAGCAAGCGCAATGTTAGCTTGTTTTAACACAGCATCTTCACTGCTGTTTCCTCTAACAAAATGAACTTGTTTTATTGTTTTAGGTAGCTCGGTTAAAGTTTCATCAATTAGAACAATTCGTGTATGTGGGTGTGATGCATGAATGTTCTCGATAACTTGACGTGCTCTTTCATTCCAACCAATGATAACAAGATGTTGTTCTCCAATAAAAGAAATGGACCCTTCTTTTGTCGACTGATTAATCGACACGGCTGCCCCGGCAAAAGAAGTAACAAGGAGTGTCATAAATCCAACCCCTACAAAGATCAATACAATTGCAACGAGTCGAGCGAGTGTAGATTCAGGAACAAAGTCACCATAACCGACCGTTGAGACAGTAATAAAAGCCCACCAAATTCCTTCAAACAAAGTGGGGAAACGATTAGGCTCTATAATATGAACAATTGCACCGGCTGCAACCCCTGACGTTATTACAGCAAATAATAGTTTTATGACCAAAGGAACATGACCTAAAAGTGTTCGAATGTAATACCATTGTTGTTGCATAGGGTTCTCTCCTATCTTTTTCCTTACTCTCAGTATAGCCAAGCACTTGCTGAGTCAATCCTTACCTGATATGATAAATCTATTCTAAAACAATGCTAGGAGCTTAAATATGTCAACGATTACGTTTGCCTTCTCCATATTTTGCGGATGGCTTATTTTTGATTTTGTTAAACATCGGAAATTCACGAAAGAAAGTGTAGCGAGTTCACTTGTGATTGCGATTGTAGCAGGTTTGTTTTGGTGGATATTAGACTGGATCTTTTAATGAGATAAGTCTTGTTATTTTTTGAAAGTACTTTTATAATAAGGGTTAGTAAGGGGCATTAGCTCAGCTGGGAGAGCGCTACGCTGGCAGCGTAGAGGTCAGCGGTTCGATCCCGCTATGCTCCATTTTATTAAAAAGACATGTTTCTAGATTTTCCTAGGGATGTGTTTTTTTTTTAGGTTTTGATTGGATTTGAGAGATTTAAACAATAAGTTCAAATGTATGAGGTTGGCACATGAATATAAATCAATTTAAGAAGTTAATCGAAGAAGAATTACTACCTAATATTATTCTCAAAAGTCCGAGTCCTAATGATCCGATTATTGTGGACAACCAAGCGAAAGAATGGCAGGTAGTTGGCAGTGGGAATTTCGCTTCTGTTTTTGCTCATCCGTCCCAGCCATCGTTCGTTGTAAAGGTGTATGGACGAGATCTTGAAGCGATAAAAGAGGAAATACACGTATACGAAAAGCTAGGTGATCATAATGCTTATTCTAAGCTTTATGGATACGGACAACATTATTTAATTTTGAAAAGAATTCATGGAATTACTTTATATGATGCGATGCTAAAAGGAATCGCCATCCCACCTCAAGTGATCGAAGACATTGAGGAGGCGATGGTATATGCCAAAGAAAGAGACCTTAATCCATTTGATGTTCACGGAAAAAACATTGTCATGAATGAGGGTAAGGGAATTATTGTTGATGTTTCAGATTTTTATAAGACAGGTATTTGTAAAAAATGGCCAGATCTTAAAAAGGCCTATTCTCTAATTTATAAGCCTTTCCTTCTTAAAAGACATCCCCGCATCCCCGAATGGAGTTTAAATGCAGTTCGAAAACTATACAGGTTTACGCGTAATATTTATAAAAAAAGGTAAAAAAGCACTGAAATTTCAGTGCTTTTTCTCATACGTTTGTTTGCTTACTTATTGAATAGTGCTTGAACATCTTCCTTTTTTAGATTTTTCAAAATATTTATAGCGAAAAGAATGACAGCTATTAAGACCATTGTGGCACCAACTGGAATGAGTAGTTCAAGTGAATTATTGCCTTGAAGCAAGAAGAACAATCCAAGCATCATTAGGGGAAGACCGATATTATGAAGCCAAAAATGAACTTTTCCTAAGATGCTGGCCTCAGTCTTAGGAAATAACGTATAAAGAATTCCAGCAAGTGTCATAGATGTCCAACCTAATAGATTAATATGAACATGTACTCCCGTTAGATTATAAGCATGTGCCACAGACATATAGTAGCCAAGAACAACACCGATGACAAAGTAAACAACAGAGATTTTAATGAACTTAATGCACCCATCCCTTTCAGGCATCTTTTTTTGTTTGCTCGAATTCTACTAGTATATAAAACTACCTCCCTGGTCATACTGTCTACTACAAATAGGCAGGAGAATATGGGAGGGAATTTCATGGGTGATATCATAAAAGTAACGGTCGGTACCATTCTTTGTGTCGCATTTTTAGCTGGTGTACTCATGTTTAACGTCATACATTTTTAAAGGATCCATGTCCTGGATGAATGATGTCGCCAGGAAGGGAATAACATGGTAATGGAATTTGATTAGGGGGAGGTTCATGATGGATTATCGAGTTGAAAAAGATACAATAGGTGAAATTAAAGTACTAGCTAGCAAAAGATGGGGAGCTCAAACTCAGCGAAGCAGTGAGAACTTTAATATTGGTGCTGAGCTAATGCCAAGAGAAGTGATTCATGCGTTTGCTGTTCTCAAGAAAAGTGCTGCACTGGTGAACGAAAAATTAACGAATTTGAGTTCTGAAAAAGCAAAAGCCATTTCTGTGGCAGCAGATGAGATCATTGAAGGAAAATTAGAGGATCATTTTCCGTTAAAAGTATGGCAAACGGGAAGTGGAACTCAATCGAATATGAATGTCAATGAAGTGATCGCCAATCGTGCCAATCAGTTGTTAGAGGAAAATGGGTCTGATGAGCGCGTTCATCCGAATGATGATGTTAACATGTCGCAAAGCTCGAATGATACCTTTCCAACTGCGATGCATATTGCGAGTTTAATTAAAGTGGAAGATGAGCTTTTGCCAGCGGTTTCTAAATTGAAAAGTACGTTTGCAACAAAGGTGGATGAGTTTAACGATATCGTAAAAATTGGGCGAACTCATCTTCAAGATGCAACCCCATTAACGCTCGGTCAAGAAATAAGCGGGTGGCATAAAATGCTCGAGAAAAGTGAACAAATGATTGAAGAAAGCAAAGAGAAATTGCGAGAGTTAGCAATTGGTGGAACCGCTGTCGGGACAGGGATCAATGCGGATCCAAATTTTGGTGACATGGTGGCAGAAGAGATTAGTCGGATTACGGGACGATCTTTTGTTTCAGCAGAAAATAAGTTTCATGCACTTACGAGTCATGATGAGGTTGTTTACATACATGGGGCCTTAAAAGCACTTGCAGCTGACTTAATGAAAATAGCCAATGATGTAAGATGGCTAGCGAGTGGACCAAGATCGGGAATTGGCGAAATCACGATTCCGGCAAATGAACCAGGAAGCTCGATCATGCCTGGTAAAGTGAATCCGACACAAAGTGAGGCGCTAACGATGGTTGTCTGCCAAGTGATGGGCAATGATGCCACAATTGGATTCGCTGCTAGCCAAGGAAATTTTGAACTGAATGTGTTTAAGCCGGTGATTGTGTACAATTTCTTGCAGTCGGTGCAGCTGCTAACCGATGCCCTTCATTCTTTTAATGACAAATGTGCGGTTGGAATTGAAGCGAATGTTGACGTAATAAAAGAGAAGCTAGAGCAGTCGTTAATGTTGGTTACCGCATTAAACCCACATATCGGCTATGAGAAAGCTGCCTCCATTGCCAAGCTGGCTCATCAAGAAGGGCTGACGTTAAAAGAAGCTTCGCTGAAGTTAGGGCTTTTAACAGAAGAGCAGTTTGATGAGATTGTACGGCAGAGAAGATGGTGTGATAGGGGTTAAATGTTCGAAATCTTGAATACTAGTGGATAGAGAGCTGGGAGGACAGACGTTCCGTTATGTGTGACAAAAAGGCCGTTTTTGAGGCGGTGGCGGACTCACGTTCCGTTATTCGCTGATTTTTCCCTTGTTCGAGGTGGATTTTCGGCAAATAGCGGATCCTCTGTCCGCGAAACTCTAAAAAACTACGATTTTTGACTAAATAACGGATCCTCTGTCCTCGTAGAATCATTTTTCGTTATTGCTCCTACAACAGCTAGTGTTGGTACCTCTGAATCTATTACTCACGAATCTTATATGTGCGCACGCGTTCAGATCCACTCGCGATAGATAAGAATTCTAATTCTACTAGTCTTTTTAAAACTCTTCTCGTATGACGATCACTAATTTTTAGGTGGTTTGCTACTTCGATAGGGGTAAAAGGGCGAAGGGTACGGCGGGCAAAGCGAATTGTTTCTGATTCAAGCCACGAAAGTTCAGTGGAGGTTTCGATCGAATTGAATTTACCGAGAAGAGCGAGAATGAGTTGCTGGCATTGTTTTGGCTCGTCTCTTATCGATAAATAGGCAATCGGCAAAAGTGTCCACCCGTCTAGTGCAAGTAAAGAGTGACGCCAGCATAAATCTTTAAATCGCCGGACATCAAGGTCTCTTGCGTGGGGACCATATCCTTGTATTTCGAAACAGCCTTTTGCATCGAATGGCCTATAGGCAAGATCGAGGTAGCGAAACCCGTTGTTAAAATCACGGATTTCCCATTCAGGATACAAATGGTCAAAATGTCCAACGGTTGGGTACCAAATTAACCGTAAAAATTCAATTGTCCCGTGGCCTAATCCTTTTTCGAGCAGTTCGCGCCGCCGGTGGTTGTTCTCATTTTGTAGTTGTTGCTGTAACCATTCATCATATTTTTCCTGAAATGTAGACATTTGTTTCATTCCTTTCTATAAAAAATAAAAAAGCCGCTTGATACGCAGACATGTTGTCGTATCAAGCGGCTTCTGTAAATTGAGTATAAACCGAACCGAGTTTTCGTGCAATCTGCTATTACAAATCCGTCACAGCGCCTTTTGCGGCTGATGAAACAAGTCTGGCATATTTGTTTAAAATCCCGCGAGCATAGCGTAGTGGTGGCTCGTTCCAATTGGCTAGACGCTTCGTCATTTCTTCTTCGGAAACATCGACGGATAACTCCTGCGTTTCACTGTCGATGGTAATCATGTCACCAGTTTGAATAAGAGCGATCGGTCCACCAACTTGTGCTTCTGGTGAAACGTGTCCAACAACTAGTCCATGAGTCCCTCCCGAAAAGCGTCCGTCCGTTATTAAGCCAACTTCTTCTCCTAAACCTTTCCCGACAATGATCGCCGTGATCGAGAGCATTTCAGACATTCCAGGTCCGCCCTTTGGACCGGCGTAACGAATGACGACAACATCTCCAGCTTTAATATCATCATTCAGTACCGCTTCTGTTGCTTCTGGTTCGGAGTCAAATACTTTCGCTGGCCCTGTAATTTTCTTGATCTTAAGACCTGACATTTTTGCAATTCCGCCATCTGGAGCTAAGTTTCCTTTTAGGACAAAGAGAGGACCAGATTCACGAATTGGGTTATCAAAAGAACGGATAATGTCTTGACCTTCTTTTAATGGAGGGAGTTTCTCCAAATTTTCAGCAAGCGTTTTTCCGGTAACAGTTAAACAGTCACCGTGTAAAAGCCCTTTTTCAAGTAGCATCTTCATGACACCAGATACCCCACCAACCGAGTGCAGGTCATGCATGACAAAACGCCCGCTCGGTTTCAAATCGGCTAAATGGGGAACGTTTTTACGAATACGATCAAAGTCATCAAGTGTTAAGTCCACATCAACCGAATGCGCAATGGCGAGTAAGTGTAGGAACGCATTTGTTGAGCCCCCTAAAGCCATCACAACCGTAATCGCATTTTCAAACGCTCTTTTCGTCATAATGTCTTTCGGATAAATGCCTTTACGAAGAAGTTCCACAACCGCTTGACCGGCATCGTAGCAATCGGTTAATTTCTCGGACGTTTCGGCAGGGTTTGAAGCACTTCCTGGAAGACTCATTCCCATTGCTTCAATCGCAGAAGCCATCGTATTGGCTGTATACATCCCGCCACAAGAGCCGGCACCAGGACAAGCGTGACATTCGATATCCTTTAAATCTTCTTTGTTTATCGTACCAGCTCGATATTGGCCGACTGCTTCAAAGACGGAGACGATATCGATGTCTTTTCCTTCCTTTGATTTACCAGGTGCAATCGTTCCTCCGTAAACAAAAACGGAAGGCAGGTTCATTCGCCCAATCGCAATCATACAGCCGGGCATATTTTTATCACAACCACCAATCGCAACAACACCATCAAGTCGCTCAGCACCAACAACGGTTTCAATAGAATCGGCAATAACTTCACGGCTTGGCAAGGAATAGCGCATGCCTTCATGTCCCATTGAAATTCCGTCAGAAACCGTGATCGTATTAAAAATCAACGGAGCACCCTCGCCGTCCTTTGCTCCTTCTTTTGCTTTTAGAGCTAATTGATCAATATGTACGTTACAAGGAGTGACTTCGCTCCATGTGCTAGCAATCCCAATCATCGGCTTTTTGAAATCTTCATCTGAAAAGCCAACTGCACGGAGCATGGCACGGTTAGGTGAACGGTTTTCCCCTTCACTAATATCAATACTACGAATGCGTAAATCTTTATGTTCCTTGTTTTTCATCGTATAAGATCCTTTCAAAATAGATAAATGGGTTCATTACAGTATCAACAGAAAAGAGGGGAGGTTATACACAAATTAGGATAAAGGAAGGGAATGATGCTCGCCTGGCATCATTCCCTTCTCTCTCTTACCATTAGCGAGGACCATAACCGAATCCAGGTCCGTAGCCTCCAAACCCTGCTCCATAGCCTCTGAATCCAGGTCCGAAGTGTCCATAACCGCCCATTCCATGATGGAAGTGGTGGTGATGACCAAAGCCAGGTCTAGGAGGTACTGGGTGTCCGAATCCTCCTGCAGGATAACCAGTTCCAAAACCAGGACCTACTAATTGACCACCTAAAAAGCCTAAGCCGGCACCTAAAATACCAGCACCTACTGGGCCGATTGCTCCAGGAAAAAACCTAGAATCAGTTGGTTGATAGTAATGAGGTGTGTGGAAATCGTTTCTATACATGAACATTCTCCTCTCAAAATTAAGGTGTTGGGGAAAGTTTTTTATTCAATTATCACTTTAGCCTATGGGAATTAGGTAAATATGGAATGGGCGAATACCTTATTTTCTTTAATTTAATGAAAAAGCCCAATCGAATAAGCTTTATTGAAGTTATTCACATCAGGTTGTGGATTAAGTGGATAACTACGAACAAACATTCGACAAAATTCTAAGGTGTTGCAAAAGCTCATAATTTTTCCTTTGGTCGCAAACAATTGAACTATTGGATAATAGGAGGAAAAAGTATGTATTTACTAAAAAAGAATGTGATGCTCGTTCTTTGTCTTTTTGTCATAATGACACCAAATTTGTCAGCTGTTATGTTTGCTGAAACGGACGAACCAGTCAAAAATGTTATTTTAATGATTCCGGATGGTTTTTCTACTAGTTATGTGACAAGTTATCGGATTTTTAAAGGAGAACCCTTATTGTTTGATTCCCTTTTGGTTGGCATGATGAAGACAAGCTCTGCCGACAGCTGGGTTACCGATTCTGCAGCAGCGGCTACAGCAATGTCAACGGGAATCAAGACGAATAATGGAATGATTGGCGTTTCAGCAGAGGGAAATGCTCAAAAAAGCATTCTAGAAGCAGCAAAAGAAAATGGAAAGGCAACAGGTTTGGTTACGACTGTAGCGGTTACCGATGCAACACCTGCTGCTTTTGGGGCGCATGTTCCATCACGCAAAGATGAGACAAATATAGCAAAACAGTTAATTAACCATGTGGATGTACTATTAGGTGGAGGAAAAATCAACTTTTTGCCAACGTCAAATGGTGGATTACAAGAGGGGAATGTCATAGAAAAGGCGATCAATAACAACTATTACTATGTTGAAACGAGAGAAGAATTGCTTCATGCAAATGAAAAGGATCAGAAGCTACTAGGACTCTTTGCCGACATGGAGTTAACACCAGTTATTGATAAAAAAAGCGATGACCAACCGAGCTTAACAGAAATGGCTGAAGTTGCTATTCATACCTTGCGATCAAATAACGATGGTTTTTTCTTAATGATTGAAGGGGGACAAATTGACCGCGCGGGCCATGTTCATGATCCAGTTTGGGCTTTAAATGAAGCAAAAGCGTTTGAAGAAACAGTTGAGAAAGTTCTTGAATTCGCAAAAGAAGACAAGGAAACGTTAGTGGTCGTAGCGGCGGATCATGATACAGGAGGATTGTCCGTTGGAGGCTACGATGAATATAGAGCCAACATTGAAATATTGCGAAACAGCAAAGCAACGGGAAATGCTTTGGCTTCGCAATTATCAAAAAGTCGAGGAAGCATAAAGGAGCTCCTAAAAGAATTTACAGGTATTGAACTTACACAAAAAGAAGTGAAGCAGATTAAAAAAGCGAGCAAGAAGCATAGGCCGATTATCATTAATAAAATTGTGAGTAAATATGCGTATGTGGATTGGACGACGCATGTCCATTCAGGTGTCGATGTACCGGTTTATGCATATGGACCAAAGTCGCAATTGCTTAAAGGGAATTTTGATAATACCGACTTGCCAAAACGATTAGCCGAGGCGATGAAAATAGATTTTCGACAAAATGAAGAATGATTGCTTGTCATTTGTGATAAACACGCTAATATAAAAGGTAGAACTGGAACGAACGGAGGTGTGTTAGTTGAGTGAACCAATCGATCAGGCAAAAGAACAAATCGAACATGCCAAAATGTTGGTCATTGATTCAATTGCTGAAACGATGGATTTATATGGAGTAACAAGAAGTGTTGGGGTTCTTTATGGAACGATGTATTTTGAAGATGAGATGACACTTGATGAAATGCTACAAGAATTAGGCATGAGTAAGCCGAGTATGAGTACAGGTGTTAAAAAACTTCAAGAATACAATGTTGTCAAAAAGACGTTTCAGCGAGGAAGTCGAAAACATTCATTTGTTGCGGAGAAGGATTTCTTTAAGTTTTTCAATAGCTTTTTCTCGTTGAAATGGGAGAGAGAGGCAAAGATAAACCTTGAAGCCATTGACCGAGCGCAGAAAGAGTTACAAGAAGTGCTTCAAAATGACGAAGTTTCAGCAGAAGTCAAAGATGAGGCACAGAAAATATTTGATCAGCTTGAAGCATCAAAGCCTTATTACTATTGGTTAAAGAACTTGGTAAAAGGGATGAATAGTGGGGAACTTTTTAAAAGTATTCCTAAGTAAACATGTGTTTGAAAAGAAAGAGGCTTATTTGATTGGGTTAGTGTTCTGATCAAATAAGCCTCTTTTCTCAGTTTCCTTGATAGCCGATACATGTAGATATATCTAAGGCATACTTTTTAACCTTATGTATCACGCTTGTGTTATGCGGATTGAACCGATGAACTGGGCCGAGAACGGAAAGGGAGTAGACGACTTGGCCCGTATAATCTCTTATAGGTGCTGCGATCGTTGCCATTCCTTCAAATAGTTCCTCAATACTAATGGCATACTCCTGTTCTTTGATTTTTTCTAACATTGAAAGAAATTCGTCTATATTGCTATACGATTTAGCGGGAAAGTGGATGAGCCCTTTTTCAATATAACGAGTTAGTTCTTGTTTTTCTTGGTGCGCTAAAAAAACTTTTCCTGCGCTCGTACAATGGATGGGATTTGTAACATCCATATGTGAAACAATTTGAACGGGTTGTGTACAGTTGACTCTTAGAATGTCTAAGATGGATTGTCCCTGAAAAATCGTAATGTTTGCAGTTTCTCCTATTTCGTCTACTAATTTTTGAAGAAGAGGCTTGGCTTCTTTTCTAACTTCAATTCCTTGAGTTAATGTTTCGTATAAAGGGATAATGGCTAACCCTAAACGATATTTTTTCGTGTCAGGATCTTTTATGACAAACCCTTCGCTTGCCAATGTGTTTAATAATCGGCTGATGTTACTTTTGCTCATTCCAAGTGATTCAGCCAGATCGGTCACCTTCTTTTCTGGTTCCCCTGTTGTGAAACTTTGCAATATAAGCAAAGCTTTTTTGGCTGTAGATACAAGATTGTCGTTTTTGGAATCTGCCACTGAATCTTTTCCTCCTTTCTTGAAATTCTAGTTAATCCTATCATAACATTAATATTCACAATAGAAACTGTTGCAAATAATGAAACGAGGTATCATTAATTGATAAATAAATAGAAAAAATATAAAAAAAACTACTTTTTTCGAGAAAAAAATCAATCTGTTGCAAATAGAGAAACTTGATTATTGTATCTGAAACATATTAGCTTTAAGATGAACTGGAAAGTATAACAAAATTTTATTTTTTTATCACTTTTTGAAAGCGTATTCTTACTACTTGTTTGGAGGAGAAAGATGAAATATTCAAAATGGAACCAGATGTATATTGATGGAACTTGGAGAGAAGGAACAAGCGACAAGACATTTCAAAATGATAACCCATACAGTGGGGAAATCATTTCTGAAATTAAACTAGCTAGTAAGGCGGACGTCGATGAAGCCTATGAAGCCGCTAAGAATGGTCAACAAGAGTGGGAAAAAACGCCAGCGATTGAAAAAACAAAAATCATTGAGAAGGCTATTTCAATCATTGAGGAGAGATCAGCTGAATTTGCTGAAATTCTGATTGAAGAGGCTGGAAGTTCAGCCTTAAAAGCGAATGTTGAACTACACCATATTGCAATCGCTTTCATGAAAGAAGCAGCAACATATCCATTACGGATGCATAAGGAGTCGATCCCATCTATTATTTCGGGTAAAGAAAATACACTGACGAGATTGCCTGTTGGTGTAGTGGGAGTAATTTCACCGTGGAACTTTCCGTTTCATCTGACAATGCGCTCAGTTGTATCCGCTTTAGCAACAGGCAATGGAGTTGTGCTGAAACCAGCAACATTCACTTATATCTCTGGAGGTCTGCTATTAGCAGATATTTTTGAAAAAGCAGGGTTGCCGAAGGGGCTTTTAAATGTCGTTGTTGGATCGGGTAGTGAAATTGGAGATTACATGGTTGAACACCCAATACCTAGAATGATCTCATTTACAGGTTCAACTGAAGTGGGACAACGGATTGGGAGATTAGCTGGTGGTAAGTTAAAGAAGACCGCATTGGAATTAGGAGGAAATAATGTATTCATCGTCTTAGATGATGCAGATATTGAGCAGGCGGTCTCAGCTGCTGTTTTCGGAAAATTCATGCATCAAGGCCAAATTTGCATGGCAATTAATCGTTTTATTGTTGATCGCAAGGTGTATTCAAAGTTTGTTGAGTTATTTACAGCAAAAGCAAAAGAAATAAAAGTTGGGGATCCAGCTGATAAAGAAACGATCATTGGACCTTTAATTGAACGAAAACAAGTTGATCGTATCCTATCTCTTATCGATAAAAGTCTCAAGCAAGGTGCGAAACTAGAACTTGAGGGTGAAGCAAATGGAAATTTATTATCACCATATATTTTGACAGATGTAACGAATGATATGGAAATTGCGCAAGAAGAGATTTTTGGCCCAGTAGCCGTTGTGATTCCAGTAGAAGGTGAAGAAGAGGCTGTTGCGATCGCCAATGACTCTGAATTTGGATTAAGTGGTGCTGTATTTAGCGGATCAACACAACGTGGAGTGAAGGTAGCTGAACAAATTCATACAGGAATGATTCACGTTAATGATCAAACGGTGAATGATGAACCACATATCGCTTTCGGTGGTGAAAAAGCTTCCGGATTAGGGCGATTTAACGGTGAATGGGCTCTTGAAGAGTTTACAACCGTAAAATGGATTTCCATTATGCATCAACCTCGGAACTATCCATTTTCATAGTGACGAGGATTAAATAAAAAATAAATTAGGGAGAGTGTAAACATGAAAACAGGAAATGCAAAATTTTTCAAACAAACTTTTTCAGTGTTCTTTTTGGTTTTAGTTTTTCTTGTTATGACAGCTTGTTCACAAGGAGCTTCAGAAAGTTCTGCAGGGGAAGGGGAAACGACCGATACAACCGAGACAACGGAAAGTACCACTCCAGCAGCATCTTCTGGTGATTCTGTAGAGTTAATGATATCTCATTTTGTTTCACCACAGCATGGACAACATACAAAAGTATTTGAACCTTTTGCTGAAGAAGTGGCGCAGTTAACAGAAGGCCGAGTGACGGCTAGTATTTATCCGGGTGCAGCATTAGGTGCCCCTACTGCTCAGTATGAAATGGCTACGACAGGGATTGCTGATATCACGTATGCCATTCAAGGTTACACACCAGGTAAGTTCCCTCTAAGTTCAGTGGTAGAACTTCCGTTTTTAGCCGGAACAGCAGAGAAAGCTACAAGTATTTTATGGGATCTATACAACGAGTTTCCTGAGATTCAAGAGGAATATAGAGAAAACAAAGTTTTATGGTTATTTGGAATTGATAATGACCAAATTTTAACAACAGATAAGGAAATTAAGTCGGTAGAAGATTTAAAAGGGTTAAAAATTAGTACTCCATCACCTGCTTCAAATGCAGTTGTAGAAGCGTGGGGCGCTATTCCAGTCTTTATGCCTATGAATGAAGTGTATGAAGCGATGCAAAGAGGGATTGTTGATGGAAGATTAGGACCTTACTCAGCGGTTGCCAACTTTAATTTAGATGAAGTAACTGGGTATATAACAGAAGGAGATTTTTATACGACGAACTTTGCTATTACGATGAACCAGCAATCGTGGGACAGCTTATCTGCAGAAGATCAAGAGGTTATTAACGGGTTGCTAGATAAATATAGAGGATTAGCAGCGCAAGTTTATTCAGACGATGCTGAATTAGGAAAACAAGCAGCTATAGATGCAGGAGCTGTTATTACAGAACTAACGGATGATCAAAAAGTAGAATTCCAAACAGCTCTAGAACCAATTCATGAAAAATGGGTTGAAGATATGAATAAGGATGGTTTACCTGGTACTGAAGTTCACGAAGCAGCAATGAAACTTAGTGAACAATATGAATAAGGGGAGGAATTAATGTGTTAACGAAGGCGATTCAAGGCTTAGAAAGAGTCATTTATCCTATAAATGCAATTGCGCAAAGAATTGCCATGATAGTCCTTTTCCTTATGATGATGATTACAGTTATAGACGTAACGGGGCGGATGTTTTCTAAGCCCCTTTACGGTGCTTTTGAATTAACTGGATTTGGTTTGGCTTTGGTCATTTTTTATAGTCTTGGTTATACCCAAATGAAAAAAGGACATATCTCTGTCAGTTTTTTAGTTGATAAATGGCCGGTACGAGTTCAGGCCGTTGCTGATCTTATTATGAATGTGATCTTTTTAACGTTAGTAGCCGTAACGACTTGGCAGGTGTTTCAGTATGCAATAAGGTTGTTTAATGGAAATGAAAAAACAGCCGATTTAGGAATTCCTATTTATATTATGACGATATTGGCAAGTATCGGTCTTTTGTGTTTTGCTTTATCGATCTTACTAGATCTCCTGAAATCGTTGAACGAGGCGGTGAAGAAACATGAGCACTGAAATGATTGGGGTTATAGCTATTATCATTTTGTTAATTCTAATCTTGCTTCGGGCACCGGTTGGTTTATCTTTGCTTCTAATTGGTTTTGTCGGTTATGGCTATTTAACAAGATGGGAAGTCGGATTGGCTCAATTGGGAATGACAACGTATAATGTCGCAAGTTCTTATGTACTCAGTGTAATGCCTCTTTTTATCTTGATGGGGATGATTCTTTCCTATAGTGGGTTAGGAAAAGATTTATTCGATGGAGTTGACCGTTGGTTTGGTCATGTACGTGGAGGTTTAGCGATGGCGACGATCGGTGCCAGTGCGATTTTTTCTGCTATCTCAGGATCAGCGAATGCTACGACTGCCACGGTGGCAAGAGTAACGTTGCCAGAGATGAAGAGATATGGGTACAATCCTGGGCTTGCTGCATCAAGTGTTGCTGCTGGAGGGACGCTAGGCATTTTAATTCCACCGAGTGTTGCGTTAATCTTATATGGAGTATTAACGATGGAACCAATCGGGCCTCTTTTAATAGCAGGACTTATTCCAGGGATTTTGTGTATGCTTATTTTTATTCTTACAATCTATATACAAGTACGTAAGAACCCTGACTTAGCACCAACTGCCTTAAAAAAAGCTAGCTTAAAGGAACGATTTCAATCGCTTATCCCGATTTGGCCATTTTTCCTTATCTTCTTTTTGAGTGTCGGGGGGATTTATTTTGGTATTTTTACTCCGACAGAAGCGGCTGGGGTAGGGGCTTTTGGTGCATTCCTGTACACAGTGCTTTCAAGACGGTTAGATTGGGAGAAAATGAAGGATGCTTTTAATGAAAGTGCAAGGTTAACAGCGATGATCTTTGTTATCTTAATTGGCGCAAGTTTATTTGGTAGTTTCTTGGCTATTACCAAAATACCAATGAGTTTATCGGCCACTGTAGCTGGAATGGATGTCTCTCCTTATGTCATCCTTGTTCTTATTCTACTAGTCTATTTGATTATGGGATTGTTTTTAGAGGGGATTGCCATTCAAGTATTAACATTGCCAATCGTTTACCCACTTGTTATTAGTCTTGGTTTCGATGGCGTTTGGTTTGCGGTTATGATGGTGATGATGATCAATATCGGACTTCTGACTCCGCCATTGGGTGTGTTATGTTACATTATCCATGGTATTGATAAATCGATTCCGCTTGAGCGAATCTTTGTTAGTGTTATACCGATGTTGATTTCAATGGTTGTGTTAACGATTCTCTTTATTATATTTCCTCAAATTATTACGTTTTTGCCGAATTTAATGCAATGAATAAAGAGGCTTCCTCATAAAATGGTTTGCTACTCTGTTGCGCATGAGCAGTTGTGTTACGGGAGCATATTCTCTATGAGGGGGTCTCTTTTTTATTTTGGTGTACTTTCTCTAAGTTTAGGTATTAAGCTTATTGAATCGCGATTTTCTTCTTTTTTATATTGGGAAGAAAACCATATACGAATATTTGATGCTATGTTTAATAACAATGTTCGCTTTATCCTTGCTTTTCTTTTTGTTATCTATATATAATAAATGCAGGAATAGAAAATAGATTTGTAAGGAGAGCGAGAACTTATGTATGGTGTACCTTTTACAAAGAATGCTAAAAAAATGATGCTCCTTGGTTCAGGTGAGCTAGGGAAAGAAGTAGTTCTGGAAGCGCAAAGACTAGGCATTGAGACAATTGCGGTTGATCGATATGAAGGAGCACCTGCCATGCAAGTCGCTCATCGATATAAAGTGATTGATATGTTAGATGTAGAGCAATTACGTTCTGTAATCGTGGACGAAAAACCAGATTTCATTGTGCCAGAGGTAGAAGCAATCCAAACACAAGTACTTGTTGATTTAGAAAAAGAAGGATACAATGTCGTACCTACTGCGTCTGCAACAAAACTTACGATGGACCGCGAAGGGATTAGAAGATTAGCAAGTGAAGAACTCGGTTTACCTACAGCTGGCTATGAATTTGCGAATTCTTTTGAAGAGTTGAAAGAAGCGGTAGCGAAAATTGGCACGCCATGTGTGATTAAACCTTTGATGAGTTCATCTGGGAAAGGACAAAGTGTTTGTAAATCGGAAGCAGACATTGAAAAGTCTTGGAATATGGCATTAGAAGGTGCAAGAGGGAAAAGTACAAGAGTAATTGTCGAAGAGTTTATTACATTTGATTCTGAGATAACACTACTAACAGTCCGTTCGGTATCGGGAACTTCTTATTGCGCTCCAATTGGTCACATTCAAAAAGACGGAGACTATATTCAGTCTTGGCAGCCTCACCATATGACAGAACAGCAGATTGAACAATCCCAAGAGATTGCCAAACGAATTACCGATGAACTAGGAGGTTACGGTCTTTTCGGTGTTGAATTGTTTTTAACAGAAGATAAAGTGTATTTTAGTGAAGTTTCTCCGAGACCTCATGACACAGGATTGGTTACATTAGCTACACAAAACCTTTCAGAGTTTGCGCTTCATGTAAGAGCGATACTAGGTTTACCAATTACAGAGATCACCCTACATTCACCAGGTGCTAGCCATGCAGTAAAAGCGTGGGAGGAAAGTGCTGACTATCAAATCGCAGGTCTTGAGGAAGCGCTGGCTGTTCCGCAAACTCAAGCAAGAGTGTTTGGGAAGCCAGAGACAAAAGTGGGACGTCGTATGGCGGTAACGTTAAGCACGGGAGAAACAGTAGAAACTGCACTTGAAAGAGCGGATGAAGCTGCTTCTAAAATTAAGATTGTTTATCATTCGAACTAAATAAGCATGAAGAAGATGAAGATGACAATGATCAACTTCATCTTCTTTTTGTGGTTCAAATGGAAAGTAAGATTTTAATGAGAGTGCCATACTAAGAAAAAATGAAAAGGGTGGGTTGCAATGAAAAAGTTCTTGGTGGCATTAAGTCTAGTCAGTCTGGTTTCTTTCCTATTAGGATTCGATAAAGAGGATATAAAAGATTATCCTAATTCAGATCTAGTAGTGACTGCTGATTGGGTAGAAGAACGGGAAGGTAAGGGGAATATCTATATCATAGATGTTCGAGAAAAAGGATACGAACAAGAGCATATACCTCTGCTGTCTATTTTTCAATAGAAGAACTAGTGGATAAGGAGCATCCAGTTGAGGGGTATTTAGTTTCTAAACAAACGTTTGAACAAAAAATGAATCAACTAGGAATTAAAGATCAAGATACAGTTGTAGTTTACGATGAAGGAGATGACACGCGTGCTACAAGGTTATTTTACGCGTTAGAGTATTACGGTCATCAAAATGTTCGCTTGCTTAATGGAGGATACAAAGCTTGGCAGGCAAATGAGGGAAAGATATCTAAGGACATCCATTCCCCGAAAAGGGGGAACTTCACGGCTAGAGAAAACGACCGTCTAATGGTAACGAAAGATGAAGTGAAAAACGTGATAGGAGAAAAAGATATTGTCATTTTTGATGTCGATCACCTGAA
>NZ_BAUT01000080.1 GCF_000513095.1 Halalkalibacter wakoensis JCM 9140 | reverse complement strand
TTTTTTCGTAAAGGTAAAATTGAGAGTGAGGGTATCTAAGACTGCATATGATAAAATAAAGTGAAAGGATTTTGAGGTGGCATGATGAAGTGGGAAGAGGTTCAAAGATTTATCCTGATCAATATGTATTACTAAACATTTTAGAGTCACATATTGATGGGGATAAAAAGTGTGTTGATGAAGTAGCCTTAATTAAACCTATACCTGATGCGCAAGAGGCCACAAATGAGTTACTCCATGCAAAGCCAGGAACACGGGTGTACCATACGAAAAACGAGGAAATTGTAATTGAGATTAGACGGCGAGCGGCCTTTAGATTGTTTCTAACCATGATTAGAATGAAAAATGAAAACGTCTCACATTACAGAGATACAAGGGACGGATCTTTTGCTACTTTTATTTTGGTAAACGAAAGAAGCAGGAGAAACGGCTCTATACGTCACCCTCGCTCTTCCTTCGTTTATAATAGTTGGAAAGGATATGTGAGTTAAAGCTTGGTGTTTATATTAGCTAGAGTTTAGAGATTATGTGTTAGTTTATGTCAGTAGAAGCTAAAATATTTTAGTAATTAAGCTAAATCGCAAAAGAAGGAGCAACCTCAACGGTTGCTCCTTCTTTGTGATTAATATGAATGAAGTCTTTAATAGAAAACTAACCAACCACGTCTTGTTTAGTAACCAGTTTTATACATGAATTTCTTATAACTAAATCGGTATTGACAAGAGACTTAATCCGATCTGAATCTGGATTATTTATTTGTTTAATAAGGGTTTCTACGGCAAGTGATGCAATTGTATCTTTTTTTACATGAATCGTCGTTAACTCAGGAGTAATCACTTGTGATTCAAATATATTATCAAATCCTATAATTGAAACATCGTGAGGTACTCTAATCCCTAACTCTGTTAGTGACTTAATGACACTTATAGCTATATAATCACATTCACAAAAAAACGCAGTTGGAAGCTGTTTAAGATGGTTAGCAATATTATTTTTAAATCCATCTTGAGAAGAAATAATGGTAGGAGATATTGAAAAAATATTTCTATCGCTTACTTTTAGTCCAGCTTCGTTAATTGCTTGAAAAAATCCTTTCTTTCTCATATCAAAGTTATACATCCTTGAAGAGGATTCTATATAACCAATAGCGGTGTGTCCAAGCTCAATTAAATGCTTCGCCGCATGATAAGCACCGTATACATTGTTCATGACAACAAAGTTTGTGTCCATCGTTTCAAAGCAAGTATCCATGACAACTAAATTAGGTTGGATGCGAGAGACTATTTCAATTTGAGTAGGTGTTAAGTTCGTACCTAATAATAATACTCCTGCGGAAGGCTGATCCTGTTCAAGTTTCGACAACGCCTCCTCAATTTCCTCAATTTTTACTGACGAGACCATAAGGGAATATCCACTTGTTCCAATATGTTCATCAAGATTACTCATTAACTCCATAAAAAATGGGAGAGATTCGTATTGTTCTGTTACTATACCTGCATTTGTACAAGCGACAAACCGTAGGATCTTTGAGTTCGGTTGAAGATATTGATCTGCTTTTACAATAGACCTTGGTATATAACCATGCTCTTGAGCAATTTTTAAAACTTTATCACGGGTTTTTTTACTTACGCCATTTTTACCATTTAAAGCTAACGAAACAGCAGACCGAGAGACGTTGGCTAATTTGGCAATATCATCTATTTTCATAGTAAACCATCACCTACTTATTTTTTATATAAATTTATCTCAGTTAATTATAACATAATCAAGTTTATTTTAGTTGTTTTTTAGTTTTGGTAGTCAATTATTTTTTGAATAAACACATGAAAACAGGTAGGTAATGGCGATTTCATTAGAGTTTGTGGTGGTTTGTTCCGATTGAAGAAACTAAATAAAAAATATTTTAGCTAAAAAAATTTATATTTTATTATTGACGATGTGTTTTGTTGTTGCTATTATAAATGTAAATCGATGAGGTAAATTTAGTTAATTTAGATAAAAATTACACATCTGTGGCAATAAATGATTTTAGTTTCATATACTGTGATGTTTAGTAAGTTAATTGAATGAATCGATATAATGGAAAATAACTATAACGCTATTCGAGGAAACAAAGAGAAAAGAAGATTGAGCTTCTGAGTGAAACGTTATCGTAATTATAGTTACAAAAATGATTAGTACATTTATTGGAAGCGCTTACTAAAAAATGAGGAGGATTAAAATGGAAAAAATTAAACTTGGTTTTGCTCCGACGCGAAGATTTGTTTTTAGTAAAGAGGATGCATATAAATACAAACAACTAATAAGAGAGAAAATAGAAAGTTTTGGTTTGGATTTAGAAATTGTTGACCTAGAGGGAATAAATGAAGAAGGGCTATTATATGAACGCTCGGAAGAAAAACAAATTATTAAGAAATTTCAGGATGCAGAAGTAGATGCATTATTCTTCCCGCACTGTAACTTTGGTACGGAGGATATTGTCGCACGTGTCGCAAAAGCGGTTGGAAAACCAGTCTTACTTTGGGGGCCAAGAGATGAGTCGCCATTAGAGAATGGTATGCGTCTTCGTGATACACAATGTGGAATGTTTGCAACAGGAAAAGTACTTAGAAGATTCAATGTGAAATTTACTTATATCACCAATTGTAGAGTGGACGATTTAACGTTTGAAAGAGGATTTAAGAATTTTATTGCCGCAGCTAATGTAGTGAAACACTTTAATAGCTTACGAATCTTGCAAATCTCAACGAGACCATCAGATTTCTGGTCTGTTATCTGTAATGAGGGTGAATTGTTAGAACGATTTGGCATCCAAGTTCATCCCATTACGCTTGATGATATTCGAAAAGCTACATTAGAAGTAGAAAAAAGTGATAGTAAAGAACTTATTGATGCTATTGATTATATTAAGAAAACACTAGACTGGAGTGCTGTTACAGAAAAGGATGTTCGTAGAATTGCTTCTTTAAAGGTAGCAATGAAGCGATATGCAGCTGACACAGAAAGTACAGCTATTGCTATTCAATGCTGGTCTGCTTTACAAGACCTTATTGGTATAATGCCTTGCTTAGCAAACGCCATCTTAACAGATGAACAAATTCCAGTGACCTGTGAAACCGATATTCATGGTGCGATCACATCGATTATGGTTCAAGCGGCAACATTAAATACACAACCAACATTCTTTGCCGATATTACGATTCGTCACCCTGAAAATCCAAATGGTGAGCTTTTATTCCATTGTGGGAACTTCCCTGTATCTCTTAGTGAAGAGGAAAATCCAAAGTTGAATAAACACTTCTTGTTTGAAGATCATGCACCAGGAACTCATGAAGGGAAAATTAAAGGTGGTGACATGACGCTGGCACGATTTGACGGAGATCACGGTGAGTATTCCATCTTTTTAGGGAAGGCAAAGGGGATTGAAGGTCCATTTAGTCGAGGTTCGTATGTATGGGTTGAAGTAAATGACTGGCCGTTATGGGAAGAAAAATTAGTGAAAGGGCCATACATTCATCATTCAGTTGGAATTCACGCGAACGTAATTCCTGCACTTTATGAAGCGTGCGAATACATTCCAGGGTTAACACCAGACCCTGTTGATCCGACAGAGAGTGAAATCAAGGCTTGGTTACGAGGCAGTGACATTAATAAATAAATAAATGAATCTTTGGAGGGGAATTCGATGGAAGAAATAATCCTGTTAAAAAGAAAAGCAACGGAAATTCGAATGGAACTTTTGAAAATGATCTATGAAGCAAAAACGGGTCATACAGGGGGATCCTTGTCCAATACTGATATTCTAACCGTGCTATATTACAAGATCATGAACATTGATCCGAACAATCCTAATTGGGATGAAAGAGACCGCTATGTTCAAAGTAAAGGCCATGCTGTCGAATCTTATTGGGCGATTCTAGCAGACAAGGGATTCTTTCCAAAGGAAGAATTGGAAACATTCTCTCAATTTAATTCTAGATTAATCGGACATCCAAATAATAAAGTGCCTGGCGTAGAAATGAATACGGGTGCGTTAGGTCATGGTCTTCCTATATCTGTCGGAATGGCGTTAGCGGCCAAATTAGACGGAAAATCCTATAGAGTATACACATTAATGGGAGATGGCGAACAAGCAGAGGGGTCTGTTTGGGAAGGGGCAATGGCTGCTTCGCAATATAAATTGGATAATTTAGTTGCCATTATTGACCGAAATAGATTACAAATTACTGGTAGTACAGAAGAGGTAATGGGAATCGAACCTCTTGGAGATAAGTGGAGAAGTTTTGGTTGGGAAGTCGTTGAGGTTGATGGTAATGATATTGAGCAATTAGTAGATGTTTTAAGTAATACACCTGCTACAAGTGGTAAACCTACTATGATTATTGCTAATACAGTAAAAGGGAAAGGCATTAGTATTGCCGAGAACCAAGTTGGATGGCATCATCGAGTACCTACAAAAGAAGAATACGAGGAAGCCATAAAGGAACTTTCGCAACAATTGGAGGTATTAGTATGAAAAATGTCGCTTTGAAAGCTACACCTGGAAATAAAATTGCAAATCGAAAAGTCATAAGTGATACCTTGTTGGAATTAGGCAAAAAGGATCGAGACATTTTAGTTCTAACTAGTGATTCAAGAGGATCAGCATCGATGGTTCAGTTTGGAGAGGAGCTTCCACAACAAATTGTAGAAGTAGGGATTGCGGAACAAAACATTGTTGGTATGGCATCAGGGTTAGCGCATTCCGGGAAAAAACCATTCGTTGCTTCACCTGCTTGCTTTTTAAGTATGAGAAGTATCGAACAAATTAAGGTTGATGTTGCTTATTCACGTACTAATGTGAAATTAATTGGAATTAGTGGCGGGGTAAGTTACGGAGCATTGGGGATGTCACATCATTCGCTTCAAGATATCGCTGTGACACGAGCGATTCCAGGATTGGATGTTATGCTGCCAGCTGACCGTCATGAAGCTAAAAAAATGATTGAGGCACTAGTTGAATATGAAAGACCAGTCTATATACGAATTGGGCGTAATCCAGTCGAAGATTCATATGTGTCAGAAGATTATGAATTTGAAATTGGTAAAGCTGTAACAATGAGAGAGGGCACAGACATCACTATTATTGCTACAGGGGAAACCGTACGTGTAGCTTTAGACTCTGCTGAAGCATTAGAGGAAGTAGGAGTAAGCTGTAGAGTTATCAATATGCATACTATTAAACCACTGGATGAAGAAGCTATTATAAAGGCTGCCAAGGAAACAGGAAAGATTATCACAATGGAAGAACATAGTATATATGGCGGATTAGGCTCTGCAGTCACAGAAGTAGTTTCCCAAACTTGCCCTATACCAGTCAAGGTACTTGGGATTCCTGACGAACCGGCAATTACAGGAAAAACAGCTGAAGTATTTAAGCATTATGGACTAAGTGTGAAAAATGCTAAAGCGATTGCTTTAGAAATGACTAGCCGGTAATGGGGGTGTATGTATGAACAAACAATACATTCTATCTATTGATCAAAGTACTTCCGGAACGAAAGCTTTATTAGTAGATGAGCAGGGGATGATCATTCAAAAAAAACACTTAGTCATAAGCAGTACTATCCGAAAAGTGGATGGGTGGAACATGACCCGATTGAAATTTATGAAAATGTAAAAAAATTATTAACAGAGATTGTTCATTCACCCCCTACTATTTCTAAGGATATAAAGGCGCTAGCTATAACTAACCAAAGGGAAACCGTCGTTGTATGGGATAAAGAAACAGGGAAGCCGGTCTATAATGCAATTGTTTGGCAGTGTAGGCGTACAACAAATATTTGTAAGGATCTAGTAGAAAGCGGATATGAGAACAAAGTAAAGTCCAAAACAGGACTAACGATTGATCCTTATTTTTCAGCTTCTAAAGTTAAATGGATTCTGGAAAATGTAGACGGTGTGAAACAAAGAGCTAAAGAAGGGCAATTGTTGTTAGGTACGATTGATAGTTGGCTAATTTGGAACTTAACGAATTATGAAATTCATGCAACTGATTATTCGAATGCCAGTCGGACGTTGCTCTTTAATATCCACACTTTGCGATGGGATTATGAACTGTTAGAAGCATTTGATATCTCGCCAAACATGTTACCGGTTGTCAAAGACTCAAATGACATATTTGGGGAAACGAGAGACAAGGAACTTCCTATTTTAAATTTACCTATCACAGGGGTTATTGGTGATTCACAAGGTGCCTTATTTGGTCAGAAGTGTTTTGAGATGGGAATGGCAAAAGCGACATACGGCACAGGTACATCTGTATTAATGCATACAGGAGAACTTGTTAATAGTAACAATGGGTTAGTAACCTCCATTGCTTGGGGACTTGATGGAAAAGTCAGTTACGCACTAGAAGGAATTATAAATAGTACAGGAGACTCCATAAAGTGGATTAAAGAAGATATGGGCTTAGTGCTAGATTTTGATGAGATAGAACGATCTGCAACTTCTATCTCAGATAATGAAGGAGTGTATTTTATCCCTGCTTTTGTAGGCTTAGGAGCTCCTTATTGGAGCCCAGATACGCGAGCAGCCATTTTAGGAATGAACCGTAATACAAATAAGAATCATATTGTAAGAGCTGCACTAGAGAGTATTGCTTACCAAGTAAAGGATGCGATAGAGCTTATGCAATCAGAATCTAACATTGAAATAATTGAATTAAAGGTTGATGGTGGAGCCACTAGTAACCAATTTCTCATGCAGTTTCAAGCTGATTTACTAAACAATACTATTGTTGCATCGCATGTATCGGAATTATCTGCCATGGGTTCAGTCTATTTAGCTGGACTTGGGATAGGGATTTGGAACTCGACCGATGAAATTAAGCAATTAAATCAAGGCCAAGAAGTATTTCGTTCCGCTATGTCAGCTGAAAAAAGAAATAAATATTATTATGAGTGGAAAAAGGCGGTAAGTAAAGTGATAGTATAAGATAGAAGACGTTTGATTAAGGTTAATTGTAACTATTTTATCTTTTATAATTTTTGCAATATTTTAACTATTGATCTGAAAATAGGTTGACATTCGACTAAGACAACTTAGAATTTAACTAAACCTTTTGTTATGAAAGTAGGTGATTCTATGTAAGAGCTTTTTTCAGTAACCGTTTGTATTAGCATAATTGTCAGTGGCTTCACTTATTTTCTAGCTAAGAATTACACCTTTGTGAAAGCGCTTAAAAAGTTTAGGGGGGATCATATGAAAAGACTAATAGTTTTATTTACTGTTATGATTTTTGCTTTATTATTGGTAGCTTGTGGAAACAACGAAGAGACATCCCAACAATCAACTTCTGATTCTGAAAGTAATACAGACTCGAATAGTAATGAAGAGAGTGTTCATCTGACAATGTCAATTGCTGCGGGTCAAAATCCTGAGCGATTTAGATGGGAAGCAGAAGCTTTTACTGAGAAATATCCACATGTCACTGTAGAAGTTGTTGAGTATGAAGAGGATTGGTATAACCAAAATGCAGTTAGACTTTTCAACTCTTCTGATAGACCAGATGTTGCATTCTTTTGGTTAACTGGTTTTTATGATTCAATTGTAAACTCAGGAGCACTCCTTCCACTAGATGATTTATATGAATCTGAAGGTTGGTATGATGTTTTACCTGAAAGCACAGTTGAGGGTGCTATCTCCCAGATGGGCATAAATATGGAGTTGCACACTCTTCTATTATGACACCTTTACTTATGTATAATAAAAAAGCATTTCGTGAAGCTGGGATTGAAGGTGAACCAGAGACAATAGAAGAGTTAATTTCTTTAGGGCCTAAATTGAAAGAAGCAGGTTACATTCCTTGGACTTCAGGTTTAAATAATGCAAGTCAAGCTACACAAATTTTTGATATTATGACTCCGCGTCACGTTACACCAGAATTCTTTCAACAATTACTATCAAAAGAAGTTATGGATTACACTCATCCAGATATGATTGCTGCATTTACAACCATTCAAAAAATGGCTGACGAATTGATGGCTCCAGGAGCAGCGGGTGTTGAAGATCTAGAGGCTCGTTCATTATTTGCTCAAGAAAGAGCAGCTATGTATAGTGATGGTTCTTGGAATTTAGCTCCTTTAAGAGAAGAAGTATCTGAAGATTTCGAATTAGGGATAATGACTTATCCATTGGCACGTGAAGGTAATCAAAGAACCACCGGTTTTTATGACAAGTTAGGCATCGTCGCATTGAAAGATACTGGAAATGAAGAGTGGGCAAAAAAATTCATTGCCCATGTATTAAGTTATGAACAGCAGAGTCGCCTAGGTGAAATTTCTGCTAATACACCTGTTAGAAATGATATTGATGCAGATACTCTCTCGGAAACGTATAGTGAAGATATTGTAAATACGTACAATCGGGCAATGGAGGAGGGGACACATTCCTTGTTTAATCCAATCATGCCTGGTGAATATCGCCATGCGGCAACTCAATTAATACAAGGACTTGTAATGAAAGAATTAACTCCAGAGGAATTCGCAGAGGAATTCACTCAGATGGTTGAAGATATTCATAACAGGTAAATAAGAAGAGAGATTAAATTAATTTGGCATCTCCCATACTAGCATTTTTATATAGGTGGGAGATGCTCTTAAAATGTTTAATCAAAACCTCTCACAAAAAAAGGAGGGAATTCAATGAAAACATCCGTTGTCAAAAACACAAAAGACACTATCACATCTGCACATGTAAAACCAAATAGCTTATGGAAAGAAATGAAAAAATATAAGATCGCTTATGTTTTTATGCTTCCTGCTATTTTATTGATTTCATTTTTTATGTTAATACCTCTTTGCCATTCTATTATTATGAGTTTCTATAGATGGGATGGAATTACCACGCCAACTTTTAATGGTTTATCAAATTATACGCATTTGTTAACAAATAATCATTTTTGGAAAGCCGCATTTAATAACCTGAAGTTTTTAGTTTTGTTTACGGCTTTAACGGTCATATTAGGGTTTGTATTTGCGGTAGCTATTGATCGACGAATGAAAGGCTGGCGCATTTATAAATTCGTATTCTTTATTCCTTTTATGTTAGTAACTGCAGCGCTCGGTATTTTGTTCGCCCAGATTTATGAACCTAGTCATGGTATACTAAACACTTTTCTAGGTAGTATTGGTTTGGAATCCTTGCAACAACTGTGGTTAGGAGATTCCAATATTACGTTATATTCAATCATTGCTGTTGCCATTTGGCAATTAAGTGGATGGACCATGATCTTATATCTTGCAGCTATCGAAGGCATAGATAACCAAGTTCACGATGCAGCAACAATTGACGGAGTTACTGAATGGCAAAGAATGTTTCACATCATAGCTCCTATGGTAAAAAGGATTACTTACATGATCATCCTTCTCCAAATTATTGCATCACTAAAAACGTTTGATCTTATATGGGTCATGACTAAAGGTGGACCTTTTTATGCATCAGAGGTTTTAGGGACGATCTTATACCGTACAGCTTTTGAACAACAACAGTTTGGTTACGCTTCAGCAGTAGCTGTTTTAATGACTATTATCGTTATGAGTATCACATTAATCTATCTAAAATACTCGAAACTATCAGAACAAGAATAGGAAGGGTGTGTTAACGTGTTAAGAGCATTAGGTAGCCGGCCGTATATACTGGGTTAATCATTTGGACTTTACTTATTATTGTTCCATTAGTTTACATGTTGCTAAGTTCTTTTAAAACACATGGAGAGATACTGAGAGCTCCCTTCTCTTTACCAAATACCTTCTCATTTGAAAATTACTACAATGCCATTTTCAACACACCTTTAGGGCAAAACTTTATCAACAGTTTGATTGTAACAGGCGGTTCACTTTTAATCCTAATCATCGTTACGTTATTTGCGGGATATGCTTTATCAAGATTCCCTTTTCCAGGTAACAAAGTTCTGTTAGTGGGTCTCTTTTTCTTATTGGCTATGCTATACATGCCTTGGTTATTCCAATTTATTATTTTATGGATTTAATAGAAGCAAGAAACAACTTGTTTGCGATTATTTTGTTATACGCTACTATCCATTTACCAATTAGCATTATTATCATGAGATCTTATTTCGAATCTTTACCTGTTGCTTTAGAAGAAGCAGCTATGATAGATGGCTGTAATCGGATTAAGGTATTTTTCTACGTAGCACTCCCGTTAGCCAAGGTAGCAATTGCAACCATAGCTATTATTAATGTAGTTGGGATTTGGAGTGAATTTTTATTTGCTTCCGTTCTTTTGACACAACCAGACGCAAGAACATTACCTATAGCTATAGCCACTTTAGGTGTCGGTCAAGCGGCTGACTATGGTTTAAGATTTGCTGGTTTAAGTTTGGCTACAATTCCAATGTTACTTGTTTACTTTCTTTTCTCGAAGAAAATTGTTAAAGGTGTAATGGCAGGTTCGGTAAAATAGTTGTTTTCTAATTTTATTTCAAGAAATCTCTTCTCTGATATAAAGCAACAGGTGGTTCCCTAGCAATTCTTATTTCTTGTACTTATTTGTTGGAGCGGTTACATCATTAAAATAATGGAGGCAAACTTTATGATTGATTCCATATCAGATAGTGTAATTTTAAATAATGGTATAGAAATGCCATGGTTAGGTTTAGGACTTATGAAAATTGTAAATGAACGGAAAATGATAGAAGCTGTAAATGCTGCTTTTGAATCTGGCTATCGAAGTTTGGATACTGCCTCTTACTATAATAATGAACGTGAGGTTGGCGAAGCTATTAAAAGCTCAGGTATGCAAAGAGAGGAAATTTTTATTACAACAAAAGTGTGGAATGATGAGCAAGGATATGAATCAACACTATCAGCTTTCGAAAGAAGTCGAAAAAAGTTAGGACTTGATTATGTTGACTTGTATTTAGTTCATTGGCCTGTAACAGGAATTTTTCATGAAACATGGAAAGCTTGCGAAAAGTTATATCATGATGGTTATATACGAGCAATCGGAGTAAGTAACTTTCAAATTCATCATCTAAAGAGTCTTCTATCTAATTGCAAAGTGAAACCGGTAATAAATCAAGTAGAATATCATCCTCGTTTAACTCAAAAAGAACTAAGGCATTATTGCAATCAAACTGATATTCAAATGGCAGCATGGGGACCATTAATGAGGGGGAGGTTATTTGAAAATCCTACATTGACTGAATTGAGTCAAAAATATGAGAAAACAATAGCTCAAATTATCTTGCGTTGGGATTTACAAAACGAAATAGTAACGATCCCAAAGTCAGAAAAAGCAAACCGCATTAAATCAAATGCCAAAATATTTGATTTCGAAATTGAATCAGAAGATATGGTCATAATTGATGGTCTTAATACTGGAGAGAGAACAGGACCTCATCCAGATTTATTTGTTTAAGTCGTTCAAAACATAAATGTATAAGAGGTAGCGCTATTATATTAAATAAATGGACTTTCACTAAACGAAGATAAGATTTAAACGTTATGAGCTTATGAGAGTAAACAATAAATTGAATCTCAATAATAACACTTTTTCAACACTTATAGAATTGTAGCTTTTTATGATCTGGGGGAGGATATTGTGGATAAAAAAAGAGTTGTAATAACTGGAGGTAGTGGAAAAGCAGGCAATTATATTGTTAAGGATTTAATTGAACAAGGCTATGAGGTTTTAAACATAGATATAACGCCAATGAAAGATAGCGCTGCCAGAACCTTAATTACTGATATAACGGATGCAGGGCAGGTTTTTAATGCCCTTTCAAGTTATACAGGTAAACATGAATTAGATCCATCGATTAGACCTAAGAAAATTGATGCTGTAGTTCATCTAGCGGCAATACCTCGAATATTATCGCACCCAGATAATGAAATATACCGAATAAATGTTATGGGAACATACAATATACTTGATGCAGCCTCTAAGTTAGGTATTAATAAAGTGATTTTTGCCTCGAGTGAAACAACATATGGACTGGTTTTTGCACATGAACATCGTAACCCTGTATACTTTCCATTAGATGAAGAATATCCAGTTGACCCAATGGATAGTTACGCAATGTCTAAAATAATTAATGAAATCACTGCAAAAGCATTCCATGCTCGAACTGGTATGGATATCTATGGATTTCGTATTGGAAATGTTATTGAACCAAATGAATATGATAATTTTCCAGAATTCTTTAAAGATCCAAGTGCTAGAAAACGAATAGCCTGGAGTTATATTGATGTCCGCGACCTTGCTCAAGCATGTCGTTTAGGATTAGAGACAGATGGCTTAGGCTTTGAAATTATGAATGTAACAGCTGATGATGTATCTTCTAACCTTCCTACAATGGATTTGTTAAAGACGTATTATCCAGATGTTCCTATAAAAAAAGAGTTATCAGAATACGAAACCTTATTAAGTAATAAAAAAATTAAAAAATTATTAGGTTTTAAACCAGAACATGCCTGGAGGCGGTATTTAAACCAGTAGTATTTTGCCATTTTACCAAAATGAAAACGCTTCCCACTAACTCACTTTTCTTTATACCTCACAAAACGAATCCAACCTTTGAGAGATCAATATCTATAGAGAGAGGGTAAAATTATGAATTTACAAAACAAAAAGATTGTTGTAACAGGTGCTTCGAAAGGCTTGGGCTTAAGTGTCGTAAAGAGGCTTGCATCAGAGGGAGCGGAGATCATCGCGCATTATAACAGTGGTGAGATAAGTGAAGCACGAAATGCTGCAGAATCGGTGGGGGTTAAATTTACTGCGTTTCAAGCTGACCTATCTAATGAGAAAGAATGCTTAGCCCTCGCTCAAAAAATAATAGAATGCGGAGATATTTATGGATTGGTTAATAATGCGGGGATATGTGTATTTAAAGATTTGTTTGATGTTAAAGTAGATGACTTAGATTTAACATATGCCGTTAACTTTAAAAGCGTATTTATACTGACGCAACAAATTGCTAAACATATGAAGGAAAGGGACATAAAAGGCAGAATAGTCAATTTCTCTTCAATTTCCTCTTTATCTGGTTCTGATACACAGGTGGACTACTGTGCGATGAAAGGTGCAATCAATACATTCACAAAGGCGACTGCGGTGGCATTAGGCCAATATGGTATCACAATCAATGCTGTGTTACCTGGGCCGATTCCAACCAAGCACAATAGTGAATTTTTACTCAACGATGATGTAAAACAGGAATTATTTGAAAGGATGCCCTTGCAAAGCTACGGAGCGCCAGAAAATATCGCGGATGCAGTGATGTACTTTCTTGGAGAACATGCGAACTGGACTACAGGGGCATTGCTTCAAGTTGACGGGGGATTTATGAGTAAATAGAAAGAAACATTTAGATGAATGTATAGAACCAACAATAAACAGAGCTTACATATCTGCTTTCACCGCTTCAAGTTTAAAGTTTAGGTGCCTGTCAGTGCGGCCAAGCTTAGGTCGTCATATATAGCGGGTGTGATTCCCGTCGAGCAAGAGCTAGCCACTCACTTGTAGCGAGTCTTGGAGGGTGTTGGGTAACCGGCACCTTTAAGCGTAGACAGTTAGATTGTGGGCCGAAAGCCAATTAAGGTTGAAGGATATAGCTCCGAAATACCAAAACGAGAAGGCTGATGTATTTGACAGTATAGAAAGCAACATTCTTTTCCTCGAAATGGCAAGAAGGAAAGAGCTTCTCCGGAGTCGATGATCCTCGGCACGTAAGACATTGATATATGACGGCAACTTGGGAGATCCTGCGGGTCTTTTCACCTTACGGTGAAAAGTATGGTGTACAAGTGATAATAAAGCGAGGAAGCCAAATGCCTAGCAGGAAGTCGGATAACAGCGTAGTACTAATGAAGTCGGGTAATGCCGATGGAGGAAAGGCTGTTACTTATTATCGTCCTTAATAGGGAAACATTATCTACACTCGGAGGTAGAAGAAATAATGGAAACAAAACTGGAAAGGATAGCGGAACTAGCTAGAGCTTATCCTAGTATGAAATTTACTTCACTGGCTCATTTATTGGATAAAGACATGTTAAAGCAATGTCATCACGAATTAGCAGGGAAGAAAGCAACTGGAATCAAAGGGATAACCAAAGAAAAGTATGCAGAAAACTTGGACGAGAATGTCGAATACCTAGTAGAAAGAATGAAGAAGAAAAGCTACCGTCCGGTTCCGGTAAGGAGAACATATATCCCTAAACCGGGAACACCAAAGAAAAGACCACTTGGGATTCCGGAATACGAAGATAAAATCGTACAAAAAGGGTTAGCAAAGATTCTAAACGCAATCTATGAACAAGATTTTCTGGACTCTTCCTTTGGATTTCGTCCCAACCGTAACTGCCATGATGCATTGAAAATCTTAAATGTCTATGTCGAAAGAAAATACACGAATTATATTGTCGACGTGGATATTAAAGGATTCTTTGACCATGTTGATCATAAATGGATGATGGAATTTCTAAAACACCGAATCAATGATCCGAACCTATTAAGGGTGATTGCAAGATTCTTAAAAGGCGGATACATGGAAGAGGGAAGGCTCTATCAAACGGAAGAGGGAACTCCTCAAGGTGGGCTGGCTTCTCCGATTCTAGCAAACATTTATCTTCACTATGTTTTAGATCTATGGTTTGAAAAGGTAGTTAGAAAGAAATGTAGAGGACAAGCTATATGGTAAGATATGCAGACGATTTTGTCTGTTGCTTTCAATCTAAAGAAGAAGCATACCATTTCTTTCTTTCATTAAAACAACGTTTGGCTAAATTCGGACTAGAGATAGCAGAAGATAAATCGAAGATTATCCCATTTGGAAGATTCGCTACTAAACTAAGTAGAAAAGAAGGAAAGAAGAAACCTTCTACTTTTGATTTTCTTGGATTCACTCATTACTGCGGTAAAAGCCAAAACGGACACTTTCGAGTGAAGCGGAAGACAAGCAGAAAGAAAATGAGTGGGAAATTAAGACAGTGTAAGGAATGGCTGAAAGCCAATCGACACATGGATGTACGAATGATTATGGAAAGGTTAAGACGATCTTTAACTGGATACTATAATTATTATTGTATAACTGACAATACTCCTATGGTTGATAACTTCCGAGATAAAATAAGAGGTTTCCTATTCAAGTGGTTGAATCGCAGGAGCCAGAAAAGCTCCTTTAACTGGGATAAATTCGAACTGTTTCTTAAGAAATACCCACTTCCTAGACCTAGAGTAAAAGTAAGTATTTACGAACTTAGAGATGAGATTAACTATATTCTGTGAACGGTAATAAGAGGAGCCGTGTGCGGTAGTTCCGCAAGCACGGTTCTGAGAGGGTTGTGGGATACAATTTAACGGAAGTTAAAGAGATCCCCTTCTACTCGACCTGCACGGGATATGTGGAGATCATATCGGTAGTGAGAGGAACTATTACTTACCTAATTGCATAGGGAAGTCAACCTTGGGTGCAGTTCGGATCTCTTACTTATGCTCTTTCGCTACCCGAAGGAAGCGAAAGAACCGTCCCTATGCTCCTTTTCAAGATTCTTTACGTTATTAGTGGTTAATTTAATGTAAGGTTCTAACGATAAAGCTTGATTTAGTAAAAAAACCTCTGTTTTTTGTTTAACCTCTATAGAGGAGTTTAGCAGCTTGATAATGCTTTCTGTAACGGATCTTCTATTAATTTTTATTGGAAATTCAAGAAGCGGTTTGTATTTGTCGTCTGAGAATATTAAATTTTTTATTGCTTTTTTAGGAATTCTAGTTTTCCCTGACAATTCATCTAATTTAAATGTTTGGAGTAATTTATTAACAATAATATATTTTTCATAAAAGTTTGAACGAGCTTTTCCGAGGTAAAGTTGCTTAAGTAATTCCATATATCTCTCATTATCACTATTAAAGTACATAACTGTACAAGTAAAGGGAGTTAATGGATGATTCCTCTTATAATATTGGTAATTCTCGCAATAGGAGATCAATCTATATTTTCCATTTTTCAAAGGCTCAATAACGGACTTTCCTTCCAAATATCCATATGATAAGAAAAAAGAATCTAACCGATCCTTCCCCTCAACGAGTTCAGTTGGCATAAAAACTTCCTGTATCTGAGATGCAATAATCCTGATGTCCATATATTCCTCCTTTTCTAAGACTTTATGAATATATGAAATTGTCCTATGCAAATAAATATTTAGTCATTGATTGACTATGATAAGGTATGACAGTACCGCATGTTTTTTAATATAGACATTGGAAAATTGAAAGTGATAAAATTGAAACAAATTCACTTTGTTAAAGTTGGTGTATAAGCATGCTAAAATCCTTTATAGAAGATGAGCTTCCAAAGCATCAGGTATTTAAAACCGTGTATTTATTAATTCATGATAATGGTCCAATTACCAAAACTGATCTCTTAGAAAAGACAAACTTGAAACAAACAACTTTATTTCGTATTATTGAGCGTTTAGAAAAAGATGAATTAATTGTGGAATCGGGCTATGGAGAATCAAATGGAGGACGTCCGCCGATTTTGTATAGTATAAATGCTCGGTTAGGCTTTATTGTGTCATTACATATAAATAGGATGTTTACTAGAGTGTCTTTGCATAATCTTCACTTTGATTTAATAGATCAAGTTATGATCTCAATGACAAAACTACATACTCCGAAAGTTGTTATTAATGAGATAATTAATAGTATTCATCAGTTCATGAAAACGCACTATTTTTCCGTTGATGAGCTACTAGGTATTGGAGTAGGTGCAATTGGACCCCTTGATCGAGAACGCGGGGTTATTTTAGAGCCCGAGCCATTTGCCGCACCAGGTTGGAAAGACGTACCAATAGTGAATGAATTAAAAAAGCATTTTCCTGTAAAGGTAACACTTGAGAATGGTGCCACACTTGCTGCTCTAGGAGAATACAAAGGAGATAGCTCAGCTTATAAAAATATCCTCTGTTCTATTAATAGTTGGGGGATAGGATGTGGAATTATCTCAAATGGAGAAGTAGTAAGAGCGCATAATGGAAATGTTGGATTGTATGGGCATATGGTTATTGATATTAATGGTGAATTATGTGAATGCGGAAAACGAGGTTGTTTGCAAGCATATACGTCACTTTATGCTATTTTGAAAGATTTAGGTTCTAACTATCTACCTTTAGAAAAAGATATAAATTGGTGTAGAGAAAACACTAATGATTTAATCGAGCAATTAAATCAAGACCGGAAAATAACAAATGAAGCTGTCATGAGATCTGCCTATTATTATGGTGTCGGACTTTCTAATATTATTAATCTTTTTGAAACAGAGCTTGCTGTCTTATCTGGACCTTTAATTCAACTTTACGATGGATACTTTAATAAAGTGAAAGAAGTCACATTACAACATATTACCTTAAACAAAAAGGTGAAAATTGTTCAGGAAAAATCCATGCAATCGAATGCCTCTATTGGAGCGGCTGTTTCTATATTTTCATCTCTATTTGATAATGAAGAAAACGAATAAGTTATATTTTTTAAAAATTCAAAATATATATTTATTTTTTGAGTTAAATCTAAT
>NZ_BAUT01000081.1 GCF_000513095.1 Halalkalibacter wakoensis JCM 9140 | reverse complement strand
GGAGCATATGGACGGGTCTTTCGCTTCCTTCGTTTTGCGAAACTAAAGAAGCACGAGAACCGTCCCCATGCTTCTCCAACCTTTTTCACAAAATTTTTGATTGCCCCAGAAGAATGAAGTCGCGCTCCTCACAATCAAAACCAAAAGAAAAGCCTTGCAGAGATTTCTCTCCACAAGACTTCTTCACTTATTCTACTTAACTTGCAATCTTTCGACAAAATCTAGCAAACTTCGGGTGGTGCCAGGCACTGTTCGCCACGAAAAAGAATTTAATTTGACAAGCATCTCTCCACACTATAGTTGCATGAAGCTAGACACTTTTCGTCATTTTTCCACAAAAAAACACAATGAAAATACTTTACCATAGTGGGTCGTTGCAAACAACGATAAAATAGATCATTCATTTTTTACTACTAGTGTTACATAAACTACATCTAGTTCGTGTAGTTTATGTAACACTTCTCTCGATTTATTGTCCATAAAAGCACGCTGGAAGTGTTTAAAAAAAGAACAAAACCAAAAATCAAAGGAAAGATCAAAAGATTGAAACCCCAAGGGGCAGAGTGTAGAGTATCGCGACTTCATTCTTCTTGGGCAATCAAAAATTTCGCGAAAAAGATTTATGTATAGGAATAGACAAAGGCACAACGAGCAGATAAAATCCGCTAGTTGTGCCTTCTTTCGCGCAAAACTTCCAATTGTCCCCTGTTAGAACCGTCCCCCTGCTCCAAAACTTCTTTTTATACTTGAAGACAATATCAAGAGCATCCCATAAAAAAGCTTTGATTTTAGCTGATTGGAGTGAAAAAACAAGAATTTGTACAGCTATATCCAAATTACTGTTCATTTTTAGTCTAGCAGTTACACCTTCCAGCACTTCTGCTAGACTTATTAAAAAAATATTGTCCAGTTCTCTCGATTTATTGTTCTAGAACTCTTCCACTAGCCACAAAACGTAGTGGGTCATGGAACCTGTCCCCATGACCCACTTTGACCCACTCAATCAACTTCGATAAATCAGCTCTGGTAAGAACATTGAGATTTGCGGTATATATGTAATAATGGCTAGAACAATTAAGGAGATGAGTACAAACGGTAGCATTCCTTTTGATAAACTTAACAAATTATCCTTTGCTATTCCCATTAACACAAAGAGATTCAGCCCAAATGGCGGTGTGAACATTCCAATTGCTGAGTTAACTGTCATAATGACACCTAAGTGAATCGGATCAATCCCATACTGCAGGCCGATTGTATAAAATAATGGCGCTAAAATAACGATGAGAGAAGCTCCATCTAGAAACATCCCGGCAATTAAAATGATTACATTCATTAAAAGCAAAATGACAATCCTGCTATCTGTCATTCCTGTGATAGACTGAGTGATTTGAACCGTAATCTGCTCAACCGTCAAATACCATGAAAGAACCGAAGCAGCAGCTAAAATGATCATAACTGTTGCTGTCATTTTAGCCGAGTCAACTAGCACGTTATACATTTGCTTCCACGTAATCTCACGGTAAACAAACATCGATACAATAAAAGCATAAATGACTGCAACACCAGCTGATTCAGTCGGTGTAAACAAGCCTCCATAAATCCCCCCAATGATAATAACAGGAATCCCAAGACCAAAGACAGCGTCTTTCGTTCGGAAAAGAACTTCACGAAAACTCCAAGGCTCCTTACTCACCAAATTGTGCTTTTTTCCATATATCAAGCAATAAATAATAAAAATAATCGCAAAGGCAATTCCTGCTCCTAAACCAGCAATAAACAACTCTCCAACAGAAGCTCCTGTTACCGCTCCATAAACTATCATTGTTATACTTGGCGGAATAATAATCCCTAACGATGCAGTTGACCCAATTAATCCGGTCGCAAAAGTCCGGGGATAATTGGCTTTCATCATTGCCGGAAGCATCATACTTCCAATTGCGACAACCGTAGCTGGACTGGATCCAGAGATTGCTCCAAAAAATAAACAAGAAAGGACGACTGAAATGGCCATCCCACCAGGAATTCGACCAACCATCGAGTTTGTAAGGGCAATGACTCTTTTCGAAATACCTCCGGCGCTCATGATATTAGCGGCTAAGACAAACAGAGGAATGGCCATTAACGGGAACTTGTCCAATCCAGCAAACATTCTTTGAATCACGGTACCAGCAGGGATATCCGTGAAACCAACTAATGTAAACAAAACAGAACCTGCAATGGCAATAAACATCGGCATACCAGAAAAAACCAAAACCATTAACAGTACAAAAAACCAAATCATTCCGTCCCCTCCTCTCTTGTTGGGATTTCTCTCGTACGAATCCAATCTATAATTCTTACTAAAAACCGAATAGACATAAGAAATGTCCCTACAGGAAAGGCCAAATAGATGAACCACAACGGAATTTCCAAAGCCGGGCTAATTTGCCCAATATCTCTTAAATTACTTGTAACAACCCACCCGTAATAGGTAACAATAACCGTAAAGACTAAGGACGCTACATTTTGTATCCCATACATCAAATGAGCGAGCCACTTGATCGATGACTTTTCTAGCAAGGATACAGCAATGTGCTCATTTTTTGAGATTGCTAATGAAGAACCAATTAACACAATAATGATGATCATATAGCGAACGGCCTCTTCCGCCCAAACAACGCCTGAATTAAAGAAATACCTTGAGATGACATTGAAAAAAATGATGACGGAGGTTGATATAATTCCCAATGCAATTATAAATTGTTCCACTCGATCTAACTGCTTTAAAATGTAACTCATTACATTCAACCCCCATTCAAATT
The DNA here is from genome assembly GCF_000513095.1 of Halalkalibacter wakoensis JCM 9140. Classification (GTDB taxonomy): domain Bacteria; phylum Bacillota; class Bacilli; order Bacillales; family Bacillaceae_D; genus Halalkalibacter; species Halalkalibacter wakoensis. The sequence continues at coordinate 14,337 of NZ_BAUT01000081.1, read as the reverse complement.
TAAAGCTTATTCAAGACTTTCAACAATTTCATATGTTTTTTCTAGCAAGTCACTTCCAATATCATCAACAAACTTTTCATGAACACTTCTTGTTTGCTCTTGGAATGCTTCTTTTTGTTCCTCTGTTAATTCATATACTTCTGTACCGCTGTCTTTAATCATTTGAATAAACTCTTCTTCTTGCTCCTGCGTCAATTCTCTTTCAAAACTTGTTGTTTCGTTCGCAGCTTCAAGGATAGCCGTTTGAATGTCTTCAGATAAGCCGTCAAACCATGTTTCACTTAAAATAAACGCATAACCTAAATAACCATGGTTCGATAAAATGGTGTAATCTTGCACTTCAAAGAACTTCATTTTCACGATTGAAACGAGCGGATTCTCTTGTCCGTCAACAACACCTTGCTGCAGAGCATTATACGTTTCTGTAAAAGAAATAGGGACAGGGTTTGCTCCTAATGCTCTAAATTGCTCTATAACGATCGGGCTTTCCATTGTTCTAATTTTTGAACCAACGAAATCATCTGGTGTTTCAATACGCTCGTTGTGAGTAAACTGCTTGAAACCACTTTCCCAGAACGCAATCCCTTTCAAATTTACATCACTTAATCCTTCTAACAACGCATCCCCTACTTCACCGTCTAACACCGCATATGCTGCTTCACGATTAGGAAAGATAAAAGGCAAATCAGGAAGCTGTAAGCGTGAGTCTACTGTTGATAGTTTAGCAGTTGGAATAAGTCCTGCTTCGACACTACCCGTCTGGATCATTTGCGCTACTTCTGAGTCATCCCCTAACTGGTTAGCCGGGAAAATACTGACCTCCACTTGGCCGTTTGTCTTTTCAGCTACAATTTCCCCGAATTTCTCTGCTGCAATATGCTGCGGACTGTCTGGAGCTAAGTCATGGTGCAATTTCATTTCAATAGTTTCACCGCTTGTTTCGCCTCCATCGGCCGTTTCAGATGAGATTTCTTCTGTTGTTTCGGAACTGCTGCCACATCCTGCTGCAAAAATGGATAAACCCAATACAACTGTAAGTAGTTTTTTCATAAAAATACCCCTCTTTTCTTCATCTTTTTTTTATTTCACACCGTTTTGAAGAGTTGTAAATCCCTCAATTCGACACTCAATCACATCTCCACTTCGAATCACGACAGGTCCCGGAGTTCCAGTTAAGATGATGTCCCCAGGAAGAAACGTCATCACTTTTGAATGAAACGATAGCAAATACCACGGGTTATAAATCATGTTAGAAACAAGGTTCTTGTGCTCAACTTCGCCGTTTAACACCGTTGATACTTGCAGTTCTTCCACATTTGCAATTTCGTCGGCTGTGATCAGTTCACCTCCGAAACTAAAAAACGTATCAAAGCTTTTCGCCCGTGTTAAGTAACGCGGATTTTGTCCATGAATATCAGCTTCCGTCATATCAAGTGCGGTTGTGTACCCAGCAATGACATGAGGGGCCTCAGCTTCCGTAATATTTGAACATCGTTTACCAATGATGATTGCGAGTTCTCCTTCCGCTGTCGTTTTTTTCGATTCAGCGGGTAAGTGGATCTTTTCACCTGGGCCCACCAACGTCGTATCTGGCTTAATAAAACTAACCGGGTCCGCTTTCGTCTTCTCAGCTAACGGGTGCGCCACATAATTCATGCCAATTCCAAGAATCTTATGCGGATGGCGGTACAATGGGCGGAGCTTTGCTTGATCAAACGGGATGGCATTTAAGTTTTCAAGCTGCTTCGCTCCATCTGTTCGGTACCATTGATTGAGTTCGTCCAACTGTCCAGTCGTAATCAAATCAAATAGATAAAGGGCCCAGTTTTGGTTGTACGTTTGATTGATTTCTTCTAATAGAACAAGCCCGTGCACCGCTTTAATCGCTGCTAACTCTTGTCCGTCTCTTTCAATCGTGACGAGTTTCATATAAATGCCCTCCTCTTTTAGACGTGCTCGGCGTTCGTAACTTTCTTCATATATGGCCTTTTTTGATTCACCCACTCAAGGAGCGAAATATCTTGATTGGCCCCTGCAATAAAGGAAAGTCCAAGCGGAATGCCATCTTTCTCACCTAAAGGTATCGTAATTTGCGGGACTCCTGCCAACCCTGCAATACAAGTCATCTTCAATGCGTTTTTTCTATGTTGATCCAGCTCTCCCCCAATTGAATTCTTCATTGGAGCAATATCGGGTGTAGTCAACATCATGAGCAAACTATGATCCCCGAGCAGGTCCCTGACTTTCGATTTAACGTCTTCTCTTTTAACTAAAGCAACTTCTCTCTCTTCTACTGCAATCGTTTTAGTCCATTCAAAACGCTCCTTAATTCCTGGACCAAATGCAGGCTTCACTTGTTCAATCCATTCTCCGTGATCTTCCCAAATCTCGTATCCTTGAAGTGTACGAAACGTATTCATCCAATCTTCTAATCCATCAGGAGCGAGAGTTATCTTTTCAACGACCCTAATTTGATTTTCAACTAGTTCCATAAGTTGCAGAAACAGTTGCTTACACTCTTTGCCTAGTAGTGGCAAGACATCCTCCGCGACAAGGATTCTCGAAAACTCTGGAGTTTTAATAGATTCATTAAGCAAAGTAAGCCCTACATCAAGAAGCATCTTCGGATCATTAGCCATCCAACCAACAGTATCGAAACTTTTTGCTAACGGGATCAATCCTTTTACCGAGACAGCACCATGGGTAGGACGGAAACCATAGATTCCACAATAACTTGATGGAATTCTAACTGAACCACCTGTATCCGTTCCTAGTGCAAAATCGACAAGCCCATCAGCTACCGCTGAGGCTGACCCACTCGAAGACCCCCCTGGTATACGGTCAGGAGCTTTTGGATTAAGAGGTGTACCGTAATGGTAGTTTTCGCCGTTTAAGCTATACATTAATTCATCTGTATGCGTTTGTCCGACTAACTCCGCACCAGCTTTTAACAGTTGTTTAATCACTTCAGCATGGCCAGCTGCAGGTTCATGTGTCAATTGCCAATCGGGATTGCCAGCAGTTGCGACATGATCTTTAACATCAAAGACATCTTTCACCGCAAAAGAAAGACCTGATAACAGACCATCTGCTATTTTATTCGTTCGTTTTTTACTAATAAAGGCGGTACAGCTTTCGCTCATCGTACACCTCCCTTCACGTTTTATGTAAATCATGCTTGTTGCCTTAACCTAATGTTCGTAATTATAGATCTATTAAAATTATTTCGTCAATAAAACCTTTGTTTTTTGTCATCTGTTCTAAAAAGACTAACTCTGTTTTGTTTTTTTGCACAAAAAGCAGAAAAACACGATGTGACATTATCTCTCATCCACTTTATACAACCTAAAACAAATAACTTTGTTAGATTTTCTTACGTCATCCGATTAAAGGAAGAAAATCTCCTATATAATAAAAACAAATATAACGAACTATTTTAATAATTTTAATTTGACAAGCATAGATCTTACAGAAGGAGGAATTGTCGTGAATCTAACTGTCGAAGAAGCATTAACGATCCATCCTTTTTCAAAAGCTAGACTCGTAGCCGGGAAAAAAGGAACGGCAAGGCTCATTAATTCAGTTAATATTATGGATGCACCTGATATTTATAAATGGACGAAATACGGAGAAATGGTCTTTACAACCGCCTATATCATGAAAGATAACCCTCTTCAAGCGGTAAAGATTTTGCAAGAACTTAACAACAAGGGGTGTTCCGGTCTTGGAATTAAACTAGGTCGTTATTGGAAGGAAATACCTAGCATCGTCGTTGAAGAAGCGGAAAAACTCCAATTCCCTTTACTAGAGCTGCCCTATGAGTTCACCTTTTCTGACCAAATCCGAGCGTTGTTTAACGCAGAATATAACAAACAGAAGGCTTGGTTAGAAAGCACAACGGATAGCAAAACGCTTAGCTCCTCTTCTGGATTATCACATAATATCGAATACTTTAGCCTCGTCAACACGATTGTTCACTATCCAATCGCCATCCTATCTAATGAAGGACAAGTCTTATTTAATACAAGTGATTGGACAGAAATTGAACTACTAGAAGATTGGATTTTGGATGAGCACTTTGAAAAAACAGCTAGCAGCAAAGGAGTTTGCTATCCAATCCAGTTAAATGAAGGGGAACACTTATATATGCTAGTGGTCATATCACCTGATTATCAGATTACTAGCGAAGAAGATACCTTATTCACAAAAACAGCAAATATGTTATCCAACCAGTTGCAGACCAGCTCAGATTTAAATTCCGAATCTCTATCCGATTACAGATCAAGCATTGTCATTGAAAAATACCTTGAAGACAAAATGAGCATTGACGATGTTACGGATTACTTAACAGAGAGCGAATTGACTGTTTTAAGCGGGAGTTACATCTGTACATTATTGAACTCCACCGATCCTAGCTTGCTCCAATCAATGAAAGAGAAACTAAGCACTCATCCTAAAGTAAGAACTTTCACAGCTAAGCATTACGTTCTTCTAGGTGGCATCTTTTCTATCTACTCTCATAGTGATGGCGATAAAGACACATCACCAGATATTAATCATTTAGCTAATAGCCTGTCCGATTTCTTAAGTGATACAGGACTTGAACAGAAAATGACTATATATATCAGCAATAGCAAAAAACAAGCTGTAAGTTTATTTGAGGGGTATTCAGAATGTGTGGAGACAAAATCAATTGCCGAACAATACAACTTCGACGATCCCATTTCAACCTATGATAATCTCGAATTTATCAGTTTACTCCGTCACATTCCAATTGAATACATGGAAAAGTACTATAACGGCCTCCTCCATCCTTTATTAACAAAGGAAAGCCAATATGGTCAAGAAATGCTGCACACCCTAGAAACGTATATCAAACACAACGGACAAGTTAACGAAACCGCTAAGAAGCTCTTCGTCCACCGCAATACCGTTTTATACCGACTTGAAAAAATCGGTGAACTAATCGATGTAGACACAAAGAAAACCAATGACATGCTCCGCTTGAAGCTTGCCTTTCTTTTTAAACAATTGAAGAATTGTGGTTGAGTGGTCACGGGGACAGGTTGAGATCATCAATTGGCTTTCGGCCCACAATCTAACTGTCTACCGCTTAAAGATACTTGTTACCAAGTACTCCAAGACTCGCTACGAGTGAGTGGCTAACTCTTGCTCGACGGGAATCCCACCCGCTATATAAGACGACCTTGCTTGGCCGCACTGCCAGGAACTGTTCTTCCACCGTTCATCTGCTTTATGTCGTTGCTATAAATAGTTAGCCAACATTTTAATAGTTAATTATAAAATTATCATGAAAGTCAAGTCCTAATCATGTATAATGAAAGTAAGATCAACCTAAAATAAAAAAGACCGGTTGCGTTAACACCCGGTCAACGCAACTACATGCCGCATGAAGAGCGGCTGACCAGAATTGAATGTATCTAAAAGAAGTAACCACCCATTTCTTGGTAGGAGGACGGGCGGTTACTTCTTTTTATTGGTGACTAGTGCGACAATCGCTACAAATGCGATAAACATTGGAGATCGTGACTTCACTCTTCTTGGGCAATCAAAAATTCTGCAAGCTTGTTTTATGTGGAAAAGATAAAGGCACAACGAGCAGATAAAATCTGCTCGTTGTGCCTTCTTTGTGCAAAACTTCCGATTGTCCCCTGTTAGAACCATCCCCACGCTTCCCATAACTGGGTCAAGGAACCTGTCCCCATGACCCACTCACCAAAATACCAAAACAGCCACTATAGTGTATGGTGTCTCTCTTTCATCGATTGCATAATGATGAAAAAAGGGAGACAGACATATGGCGAAAGATTCACTTAAGAAACAACTTAATAGCCATATTGGAGAATACATTCGTTCCATTCGAAATCAAAAAGGTCTTTCTCGTGAAGACTTGGCTGGTGCCGCCAATGTTAGCCTTACTCATTTAGGCAATATTGAACGCGGAACATCCAGTATGTCTACATATGTCCAAGCCAAAATTGCTAAAGGCCTACAACTAGATCATCCAAACGAACTTACGGAGGAAGCTTACGACAAAGTGTATCCTAACATGTCCACCTACACGTCGGATTAGCCGTTTCCTCCACATTTCATATGAACCAACCCTCTACTACAATCCCTTACTCTACATAACGACTAACCATATTAAAATATCCCCTCAAAAAAGGAGCCCCGCCCATGCCCAAAACCATCCTCCTTCACTATGAAATCAACCGCGACACCTCTGCCCTCTTCTCTGCTAATCATACCGATTATTACACCATCGTCTGGGAACGTGACCAGCTCTTTTATGTTAAAAAACCAATCCTCCAGCTCGTAAAAGAAGGCTGCCTCGAAGGCGGTGCCGAATACGATGGCAGAAAAACAGCTGTTGTATTCAAAACAGGCATTCAAAATCGGATCCCCATCCCTATTAACCCGATCGAGCACATTTATGCCTTTCCCACCCATTCACCGAAACTTCATGAATGTAGCTGGATTTTCTACCATCACATCAAAACAATCAAACGCCACCACAACCCGCACCAATCCCTTATCACCTTCAAACACGGAAAAGAACTTTTACTCGATATTTCCTACCATACGTTAGAAAGACAAGTCCAACGTACCTCTTACTGCATCGTCCAGTTCTCCCACCGAGATCATTCTTCTCCCTATTACTTATAAACTTTCATTCCCCATACAAAGGAGGCACCTCTATGCAAGCAGGTCACATCTCTCATTTCGCTAGTCTTAGTCCATTCAAATCGGTAAAACAATTTAACGACTCTACCAAAAAAGCACTAGAACTCCACGGTGATCACTTCACAAAAGGGGAGCACATCGCCCTTCTCAAACTAATCCAATTCAGCGTCAAACTACGAGGCGTTGCCTACGCAAAGATCTCCACTTTGGTTCAATCCACTCACAATGACAACAATGGGATCTCACGGTCAACCTTTGAACGAATGCTTCAAAAAGGAAAAACCCTCGGCCTTTTCACGATCCATGGCACAACTCGAAAAAAAGGCGGCGATTCGCATAATGTGTACATCTTTACCCGCTTTGACGCACCGGTTCAACAAAAATTGACAGACCGCCAAACTCCCAAAGAATCATATACACCAAGTCATTCACCGGCCAAAACGGAACGAGAAGCTCTTTCTTTTCAAACTATAAACAAAAAAAGAAAAAGATCTTCGAACGCACACGATTGATTCGCTCGATTATACATATGTTCCGTTTCATGTTCCAACCGCATTTGTAAAAGTGGTCAAACCCTTTTTCAACCGTGCAAAAGAAATCTGCTCACTCTGGGATCGCGCCACTATGGCCTATCGCTCACAAAAATTTGATCAACCGATAACAGACTTTCTACCTGCTATCATTCAAGCCTTTAAGCAAACCGTGTATCTTTATAAGCAAAATCGCATAAAAACGAGTTTTGTTCCGTACTTTTATGCGGTTGTATTAGGAGCACTTGTGGCGGAAAAAAGGAAGGTAGGTAGAGAGGAGATCTCCTTCTGGGGGTGGTTGGGTTGAAAATCAACAGGTTTGTTATCTTATCCCCTCACAATACAGCCTTCTTCTCTCATCCAATGTTCCTGCATAGTAATCTAATATCTCCTCTATAGTCATAAACCTTGGTTGCAAAGAGTTTGGGTTTTTGTATAAATAAAAACTACTCCATGGATAATGTTCTGGATACTTGACCATTTTTGCTTCAACTGGGTTGAGGTGAATGTAGCGACTTACTTCGATCATGCCCGTATGGTCCTCAATAATCTTGTCATAAAAACGCTTTTCGAAAACATGTCCGGTTAAGCGGTAACGGATATTGTAATAGTTGGAATATCGTTTGTTCATGAGAGCCATCAGCTTGGAAAGAGATTCTTCCTGAGATCGAAGTTGGAGATGGTAGTGGTTGGTCATGAGGCAATAGGAAGCTAATTCGAATGGAATCTTATGATGGAGCTGCTCAAGAATATGAAGAAAGGCTTGGAAATCCGTTGCAGAGCGAAACAGTGGATCGCGGCGGTTGCCACGCATGACGATGTGATAAAAGCGGTGTGGCTGCCAAACTCGTTTTGCTCGAGGCATTAGCTCTTCCTCGCTTTCGTTTGATCTTTTGAAGGGTAAGTCCGCCTTAAGGTCATCGCTTTCCAAATGCTCTCATCTGAAATCAAGTTCTCCCCAGCTAAGTCAGAAAGGTTCTAGCTAACCGGATCATTTTAATTTGAACGCGGTTGCTCCATTGTTGTTTGGATGAAACCTGGGTTAACATTTTTTGTTGATTGCTTGTTAGAGGACTTGTTTTTATGAGCTGTTCATATGGAACTCTTGCATTTGTAACCTCAGCTTGGTAGCGAGCATATTGTCTTTCTCTTGCTTGCTCAACTCTTCTTTGCACGTCTAAAGAAGACTCTCTTCTTTCTTCGGACTGTTCTAGATTAACAGGGTAAAGGGTGAGCAAAATATCGATTCGATCATAAATCGGACCGGACACACGGTTTTGGTATGCTTGAATTTGTTTGGGTGTGCAAGAACAATAATGCGTGTTAGAACCAAGATAACCACAAGGACAAGGGTTCATTGCACCGATGAGGAGAAAAGAGGCAGGATACGTCACGGTTGAGTGCGCACGGCTGATTGTCACGTTCCCTGTTTCAAGAGGCTGCCTGAGCATATCTAACGTTTTCTTTGTAAACTCGGCCATTTCATCGAGAAATAAAATACCATTGTGAGCTAATGAAACTTCACCAGGCTTCGGGTTCTGCCCTCCGCCAATGATCGCGACAGACGACGCAGAATGATGTGGGTGGCGATAAGGGACCAAATCTGGAGAGTCCAACTTCTCTTTTGCAAGTTGATACAAGCTAATCTTTTCCAACTGGGCTTGTTTGGTTAAGGGAGGAAAAATCGAAGAGAACGTCTCAGCAAGCAAGCTCTTCCCACACCCAGGAGGTCCACTCATCAACACATTATGACCACCGGCTGAGGCAACTTCAAGTGCTAGCTTTGCTTGCTCCTGCCCGATAATATCGGAAAAATCTTTTTGAAAGGTAACAGAAGATTCCGCCTCTTTTACCGGTAATGACCGAACAGGTAAAGTCAGTGGAACCCGCCCACTTAAATACTGCAAGACATCCGTTATGTGTTCAACCACAACACACTCAATCCCCTCTAGCATCTCAATCGGAATAAGCGGATCATATGGAAGAAATACTTTTTTAAACTCAAGTGCTTTTGCGGCAATTAAGGCTGGCAGCATGCCTTCCACTTTGACAATGGAGCCATCTAACGACAACGCGCCAATAAAAGCCGTTTCTCGCGGGATTTCCTCGCTGAAGTGCTTCCTCTCTTTCAACACCGCAATCGCCATCGCCAAATCAAACAAAGGCCCATTCTTTTTTTGCTCTGATGGCGATAAATTGACGACAATCTTCTGATCTGTTACATCACAATCAAGCGTCCGAATCGCTGACAACACACGCTCCTTCGATTCCTTCACCGAAGCATCCGGAAGCCCGACGATCACCATCGACTCTGTTCCTTTCGACACCTGAACCTCGACTTGCACACGGTACCCTTCCAACCCTTTTAAACCAATGCTTGATACATTTACGGTCATAGTAAGACCTCCTTTGGATAATAGAATTGCCGTTACGGAAAGACTGAAAAACAGAAAATGATGGATTTGAGTGGAATACAAAGATAGAGATTGATCGGAGTGACTTTTACATTTCGACATGATATGAGGGATTCCTTTTTATTTCCCGAAAAATATTCATCTAGAATTTTTGTAATGGTTAGTAAACGAACGAAAGTTGTATATGTATATATCTGATTGTCGAGGTTTGACCGGCACGTAACATTCTCTTTTAACAACGAATATTTTTATGTATAATGAAAATATAATAAAAAAGAGAAGTGCGCTAACACTACTCTCTCGCAACTTCTTCCGTAAGGGTGGCAGTTGTCAATGTTTCGTTTTTTTATGAGAAACACCCTTTTGCTTCCTACGGCGCGGGGGGGTTTTCTTGTGTTCTAATATGTTTTTCCGAAAGAAATAAGCGCCTACTTCACCGCACAATTCCTCTCAAAACTTCTCTTAGAATTTAAAAGAAATGTTTCCATGATTATCACCTCCTTTCCTTATCGTAAAGAAGTGTGACAACCAACCTCACAATATTCAGTTGCAATGATCACACTCTCTCGAACCCACTGACACGCAATGCAAACAGAAAAATGTTATAATACATTTATACCCTTCAGAAAGCAGGGATAAAATGAAATTTAAAGGAAATACCGTAAGAAGAAAACATAAAACAGCATATGATATATCGAAACCTCTCTTGGCTCATCCATTAATCAAGAAAAAGTTAATAAGGAAACACCCTCGCCTTAATATTCAAGTTCTGACTAGAGAAGAGCAAGATAAGGAGGTTAACGGAATGGAACAAAAAAAACAACGTCTAACAGTTGATGAGAAGTTAAAATTATTAGATGAACTAGCTGGAAGTGCTGAACGTTTTAGTTCAGAAGGAATCGAAGAAAGTATTAGAATCGCTCGCCGTGAGGACTGGGAGGAAAACGTAAGGTGACAGCATATCTAATTGATAACAACATCTGGGTTGCTCATGAAATGGGTTACCCAGATGTTGTTAATTATCTAAAAAGAATTGTTAGTAGTGGTAATGAACTTCATTCTAATACCATAATAGAAATGGAGTTAATGTCACACTTTGAAGTTGCTATAGATGAATCTATTAAAATGGGTAGAGAGAGATACATATCTTTAATTGACAAAACTTATCCTATCGATCAACAAATAGCAAGAAAAGCTGCTGAAATAAGGAGGGAAGCTAAATTAACAGGACATAAAGTTCCCAAAGGTCCAGACGCTTTAATTGCTGCTACAGCTTCTATTTACCATTTAAAGATTGTGAGTAATAATGACATTGACTTTGTGTGGGCAAGTCAAAACTTCGATTTCACCTATATTAATCCTATAAGCAGCAAAGACCATTACCATACTTTCCAGGAAGAGTATAAAGAAAGAAGACGCTTAAAATAAATCCGTAGATACATAGAAACAAGTGCCCTGGTTTTAAGCAAGGATTAATTTTAATATGAAATTCTTTTAATGAAGTATAAATTTAGGTATACTGAATATATAATAAAAAAGAGAAGTGTTAGCTTTTCGAGAACCACCCTTCAGCTTGCGACGGCGTAGGGTGGCTTTCTTGTTTTCTAGTAGGTTCAACCAACCACCCTCGCAATATTCAGTTGCAACTCTATATGATCACAATCTCTTACCCTATTAGCCTAACAACCTTCGACAAAACCTAACAATCTTCGGGTGGTGCCTGTGCACGGTATTCAACGATCGCTACTTAACGTTTTATTGATTGAATTTCAAAAAACAGCATGAAAGACAAGTCCTAATCATGTATAATAGAAGTAAGATCAAACCACAATAAAAAAAGACCGAGTGCTACAACACCCGGTCAAAGCAACTACATGCCGCATGAAGAGCGGCTGACCAAATCAAGTTGATGTTAAAAAAGAAGTAACCACCTACTCTTGGTCGGAGGACGGGCGGTTACTTCTTTTTATTGGTGACTAGTGCGACAATTGCCACAAATGCGATAAACATTGTAACGATCAATGTACCGAATTGTAATAGCGTATTCATTGCTTCATATGTCACCATTATATACACCCCCTTTCTTAGGGAGTGTCAACCGCCCATCAGCTTATGTAGTTGCTATAAATAGTCTAGCAGAGCCAACCTTTGAAATCTATCGCTAATTATGTTGGTGAGTGGCCTGTAAAAAGGTTTGCCGTTTTATGCATTTTTCTCTTGCCAAATACAACATACGCCAGCGACTAGGCCGACGTAGCCTGTACCGGCTACTGCTATTTTGTACATTAGGGGTCCTCCTGGTATTTGATTTATTTAATGTGTAGTAGATTGTTTTTAATTTATGGATAGAATAAAAAAACGTTCCTAGAAAATCAGGGACGTTTACCTTCTAACCTATCGACAAACTTCGAGGGATTTCGGGTGGTGCCAGGCACGAAAACCATCGGGTGGTGCCAGGCACGAAAACCCTTTGGTTTCTTTTACAAAACGCTGCACATTTAAAGTAGACTTAGATTACCGAAAAATAGCATCAAACGAATTAATCGTATATGACATCGAGTTGTCAGAATTCATCCATCGCAAGGTTTCGGTATTAAAAATTCATCACGAGGAACCTCTCCTAAATGAAACTGACATTAGAACCATTTATAATTCTTTCTCAAACGCAAATATTACCGATCCAGCAGTTAGAGAAGAACATACACGTGCATTAAAAGGAACTGCATCAGTAAAGAGCACAAATACTCATTCCACTTGTTCAATTTGCAATAAACCTGTCTCAGATAAAGTTAACGCGTATTGTTTATCAAATAAAAAATTTAACGGTCTAATCTATTGCTTTGAGCATCAGAAAGGCATTTAGTAATATCGCGAACCTAATACTTTTACCTATACTTGTATAGGTATATTCCTTATGGTGAAAATCCCTTGCTTCCCTTTTAACAGAGGAGTAAGGTTAGTTTGAGTTTCGACATAATCTAACAATATTCGGGTAGTGCCAGGCACGAAACCCAAGAGAAGCTGCTTCGCGCAAATCATCCGTTCCAGGCTTAAATGTTAGCCCTAACACCGCTACCTTCAGACCATTAAACGTAATTAATCGTTTACTCGCTTTTTTATATAACATTGTCTTCTGCTCTTCGTTTACATCAATCGCTGCCTTAACCGTTTTAAGCTCATACCCATTCTGTCTAGCAAGATTCTCTAATGCTTTCGTATCCTTCGGGAAGCATGAACCACCAAAACCAATACCCGCATTTAAAAACTTGCTTCCAATACGATCATCATAACTCATCCCTTTTGCGACATCCTGAATATCAGCACCGACTAATTCACAAAGGTTGGCAATGTCATTCATATAAGATATTTTCAATGCTAAAAAATCATTAGATGCATACTTGATCATTTCCGCTGATCTTCTATTTACAGAGACAATCGGCAAATAAAATGGTTCGTATAAGCCCATCAAAAGATCTTCTGCCCATTTACTCTCGGTTCCAATAACAACCCTTTCCGCATGAAGCGTATCATGAACAGCAGATCCTTGAGCTAAAAACTCTGGATTTGAAGCTACTTCCATTCTTACATCATGAACTAAGAAATCTTGAATAAACTGTTCGACCTTATCATTCGTTCCAACAGGTACCGTCGATTTCACAACGACTAAACAATCCTTTTCAACCGACTCCGCAATTTGCCTTGCGACGGTTGCAATATAGGATAAATTCGCCGAACCATCCGCTTGTTCTGGTGTTCCAACCCCAATAAAAATAGCATCTGCGTCCTTATAGGCAGATGCATAATCTGTTGTATAATCAATCCGCCCATCAGCATAATTCTTCTGCATTAACTCTTGCAAGTCCGCTTCATAGATGGGGGATACACCGGATTTCATAAGATTTACTTTTTCTTTATCTATATCAACACAAGTTACTTGGTGACCAACTTCGGCGAAACATACGCCTGCGACTAGTCCGACGTAGCCTGTGCCGGCTACTGCTATTTTGTACATGAGAGGTCCTCCTGGTATTTGATTTATTTAATGTGTAGTAGATTATTTTTAATTTATGGATAGAATAAAAAAACGTTCTTAGAAAATCAGGGACGTTTACCTTCTAAGCTATCGATAAATTTGGGTGATGTCTCAACTTAATTTGGAAGCATGAGAACCGTCCCCCTGCTTCCAAGAATCGTTCCCTTGCTTTCATTATATTAACCTTTCGACAAAAACTTACAAACTTCGGGTGGTGCCAGGCACGAAAACCATTCGTTTTGCGAACTAAAGAAGCATGAGTACCGTCCCCATGCTCCCGAAATAGTCCTAGTCTTGGACATGAACCTCATGATTTTAACTCAAAAGGTTCTCAGTTAGTCACTAATAATTAGAGAAGCAGCGGGACGGTTCTTATGCTTACTTAGAGGACCGAAGTATTTTTCTCATGAATACCGTGCGATGATTGCCAAACTGTTGGTGTTTAACAAAGGTGTCAGTTATTTTGGAAGCACGAGAACCGTCCCCATGCTTGAATTAAGTGATGAATCCATTCATCACTTAACCACAATAAAATAAAATTTAAAAATATGGCAGCTTCACCATTTATAATCGGCGCTTTAAGCAGAGGGACTGTTCTTTTGCTTCCTTCATTTAGCGAAACTAAAGAAGCACCAGAACCGTCCCCATGCTTCCG
>NZ_BAUT01000082.1 GCF_000513095.1 Halalkalibacter wakoensis JCM 9140 | reverse complement strand
TTACGACAAGCCCTTCAATTCCAAATTTCTTTAATTGCTCAATACCTTTTTTCTGGCCTTCAAGCGTTTTAAATTCTTCACAGCGAGCTGTATACAAAATCGTTCCCCCACGGTGAATAATATCCCCAACAGAACCGATTTCCATCTTTTTAATATCCCCATTGATTAACCCTGCATACCCATGAGAAATCCCGTAAACCTCAATACCATGGAAAATGGACTTTCTGACAACAGCACGAATGGCTGCATTCATTCCAGGGGAATCCCCACCACTTGTTAATACTCCTATTCTCTTCATTTCTCTTCCTCCTCAAACTAAAGAAATAAAAAATATGTTAAAAGTTCAATGCTATTTGTAGCATATGTACTTTTCCCCTTACTATCATCGTAAACAAATTATATCCATTTTTTAAAATAACATTTTAGTCAGATGAACACAATACAGTTAATTCCAATAGAAAAAGTGCTTTCTTAAAATCAGAAAGCACTTATCCTTTATTTATAGCGATGGCATCGCTTACATGTGTATATTGTCCAATTTGTTTATATTTTTCATACCGTTGGTCCAATAGCTCATCTTTGTTTAAATGTAACAACTGGCTCAGCGATTCTTGTAAAATATCGTCAATCGCTTCACTTTGTTGAATGAGGTCTCGATGCGCTCCACCTTTCACTTCAGGAATAATGGCATCAATGATTCCTAGCTCCTTTAAATCCGGCGCTGTAATTTTCATTGATTCAGCCGCCTTTTGCGCTAGAGATGCATCCTTCCAAAGTAAAGCGGCTGCCCCTTCAGGTGAAATAACAGAATAGGTAGAGTTTTCAAGCATATGAAGATGATTTCCAACTCCGAGTGCCAAGGCCCCTCCACTTCCACCTTCACCGATTACAATACAAATAACTGGGACCGTTAAACCAGCCATTTCTAACAGATTTCTAGCAATTGCTTCGCTCTGCCCTCGTTCTTCTGCTGCCTTGCCGGGGTATGCTCCTTTTGTATCAATAAAGCAAACAATTGGTCTATTAAACTTTTCTGCTTGTTTCATTAATCGAAGCGCTTTTCGATATCCTTCTGGATGAGGCATACCGAAATTACGACGAATGTTTTCTTTCGTATCTTTCCCTCTTTGGTGACCGATAACGGTAATTGGACGGCCTTTGTATTTAGCAATTCCACCAACAATCGCCTCATCATCACCGTATAGGCGGTCACCATGCATTTCGATAAAATCGGTGAACAGTTGTCCAATATAATCAAGTGTTGTTGGTCGATCGTTATGCCTAGCAATTTGCACTCGTTCCCACGGCTGCAAATTACCGTAAATATCACGTTCAAGCTGCTTTAACCGTGTTTCGAGCTTGGTGATTTCATCTGTTAAATCGATCTCTTTTTCTTCGGTAAATGTTCGAAGTTCAGAGATTTTGTTTTTTAGTTCAACAATTGGTTTTTCAAATCCTAATTCACTTGCCACTTTACAACACCTCCTTTACGAACAATGGATATCTAAAATTGTCGTTATTAACTCTTTCATTTCTAGCCTTGAGACAACTCGATCTAACTGGCCATGTTTTAATAAAAACTCTGCTGTCTGAAAATCTTCTGGTAGTTCTTGTCGGATCGTCTGTTCTATAATACGTCTTCCAGCAAACCCAATTAATGCTTTCGGTTCAGCAAAGTTATAATCACCTAATGAAGCAAAACTGGCTGATACACCTCCAGTTGTTGGGTGTGTCATAACAGATATATACAATCCACCATGTCGACTAAGCTTCTCTAGGGCAGCACTCGTTTTAGCCATTTGCATTAGGCTCAATACGCCTTCTTGCATTCTAGCCCCACCTGATGCTGAAAACAAAATAAAAGGTATACCCATCTCAATCGCTTGTTCAATGGCTCTCGTAATTTTCTCACCAACAACAGACCCCATACTCCCCATTCTAAATCTGGAGTCCATCACCGCCATCACCGCACCAAAGCCATTGATCGTACCTTTCCCTGTCACGATGGCTTCATTTAAGTTTGTTTTTTTACGATCTGCTTCAAGCTTTTCTTCATAAGTTGGGAAATTTAAAGGGTTCTCTCCGATCATGTCCTTATCCAATTCAACGAAAGAACCTTCATCAAACAAACTATCAAAGCGTTCATTCGCCGTCATACGAAAGTGATGTCCACATGAATCACAAACATTTAAATTTTTCTTTAATTCCTTCGTATACATAATCGTTCTACATGATGGACATTTCGTCATTAATCCTTCGGGAACTTCTTGTTTTGCCCGTTCAGAAGGAATGGTTGCGTATCGTTTCTTTTTCTTAAGAAAATCCTTAAGCATTTTTCCACCTCACTCGCTCAAGCTACTACTTTAAACATATGGTTTTAACTAAAAAATTAGTACAAGCTAAAAGCGACTATTTTCTAAATGTCTCCGCATAGCAGCTGTTGCGGCTTTTTGATTTCGTTTTTTCAATGCCTCATATATTTCCTCATGTTCACTAAGAGCTAAATTCATCCTGCCCTCACGTTTTAATGAGCGCTCTATCGCTACTTTGTTATATTCCACAAGTGATACCCAAAGATTTAACAGCAAGCGATTGTGACTTGCTTCTACAATTGTTTTATGGAATAAATAATCTTCTTCCACAGGTAAATCTCCATGTGACCACTCATCTTTCGCTTTTGTTAATAGCTCATTTAATTTTTGAACAGAATCATCCGTTATCCGTTCACACGCTAGCTTTAATGCTTCAAGCTCTACAATTCGCCTTGTTTCTGTTAAATCCTTCCTAGCATTTTCATCTTTCAATAAAAAAGATAACAGAATTTCAACAAGTCGATAACTGCCAAATGGTTTAATAAATGTTCCTTCTCCACGTCTTGTTTCAATTAAATCCAATAATTCTAAAGCCCTTAAGGTTCACGAACAGAGGAGCGACCAACATCTAGCCGGTCGCTTAACTCTCTTTCTGAAGGTAATTTATCTCCACTTGCTAGTTGATCTTCATTAATAATGTGATTGATTTGCTTAATGACTTCTAAATAGACTTTCGGTTGTTCTGATGACATTTGTCACCCTCACCTCAGTTATAAACATTTTCTTTATTCTCCATCCCCAATAACAGCAAGTTTTCTTGTTTTCTCTGCTACTTTATCAGGGTCTACTTTTTTCCTTGCTACCCCTGTTTCCATTGCAGTTTTCGCTACGGCTGCAGCCACTGCTGGAGCAACGCGCGGATCGAATGGAGCTGGAATCACATAATCTGGTGACAAATCTGCTTCTGATACCAGGTTCGCTATCGCATAAACTGCTGCTACTTTCATTTCCTCATTTATGTGCGTTGCTCTAACATCAAGCGCCCCTCGGAAAATACCAGGAAACGCTAAAACATTGTTCACTTGGTTCGGGAAATCTGAACGACCTGTTCCGATTACACTTGCTCCAGCCTCTTTAGCTTCATCTGGCATAATTTCAGGAACTGGATTTGCATGGCAAAAATAATCGGGTTATCATTCATGCTTTCGATCATTTCTTTCGTTAATGCCCCTGCAACCGAAACACCGATAAAGACATCTGTTCCTTTGATGACATCCGCTAAACTCCCCTCAAGGTTATCTCGATTCGTAAATTTAGCCACTTCCGCTTTCATATCATTCATGCCATATGTGCGTCCATCAAAAATTGCTCCTTTTGAATCACACAAGATAATGTCTCTAACGCCCATTCTCTGCATTAGCTTAATGATTGCAATTCCTGCTGAACCAGCACCATTTGCAACCACTTTTACCTCAGATAGCTTTTTGCCAGAAACCTTTAACGCATTAATAAGCCCTGCAAGAGTTACTATCGCTGTACCGTGTTGATCATCATGAAAGACAGGTATATTCGTTTCCTTCTTTAAACGCTCTTCAATTTCAAAACATTCAGGTGCGGCAATATCCTCTAAGTTCACACCGCCAAACGTTGGTTCCATCAATTTAACTGTCTCAATGATTTTCTCTACATCATTTGAGCGTAAGCAAATTGGAAAAGCATCAACACCAGCAAATGACTTAAATAGAACTGCTTTCCCCTCCATTACTGGTAAAGAAGCTTCTGGCCCAATATTCCCAAGGCCTAATACAGCTGTTCCGTTACTAACTACGGCAACCATATTGCCCTTCATCGTATACTCGTAAACTGACTCAACATCTTCGAATATTTCCTTACACGGTTCTGCTACCCCTGGAGAATAAGCCAAACTTAGATCTTTTGCATTCCTAACAGCGACCTTTGTTTTTGACTCAAGTTTCCCCTGGTTAACACGGTGCATATGTAAGGCCTCTTCTCTTGTGGTTGGCACAGCGACACTCTCCTTTTTTTATATATGGAAGTTTGTTTTAAGGTGGTCTGACCACCGAAAAGTAATACTTATTATATAGAAGATTACCTCATTAGCCAAGTCCTAAAATGAAATTTACTTAATCTTTTAACACCACATTCATGTCACCTAATAAGTTTTTTAATTGCTGCATTAGTTGATTGTTCTCTACTACATTGTATTCTTTACTCAAATGTTTCATTTGTTTCGTTTCTTCGTAGTATAAAATTACAGGAATCTCCCCTTCTTCTTCAAGCAATATGTTCTTTACTTGTTCTAGTACAGAGGAGTAATGATGATCTGATTGCAAACGTAAATAGAGCGTTTTTCTTTTTTTCGGTTTATCGGTCAATGAATGGACGGATGTTATCTTTCTGACAATAAATTGAGATCGTCCATTTGATTCATCATAATTACCTTCTACGAAAATAAGCTCTTCCTCTTTTACAGCATGATGATACATATTCCACACTTTCGGAAATAGGACTAAATCTCCTAGTCCAGACTCATCTGTTAGTTGAGCAAATGCCATCGGTTCCCCTTTTTTAGTTTTGATTTGCTTGATTTGTCCTAAAAGCCCCGCAATCCGGACCGTACTCTTTTGCCCGATTGCTTCTTGAATAGGACGTCTGCCAAGTCCAGTGAGCTGTTCTTTATAGGCTTCAATCGGATGTCCAGATAAATAAAAGCCTAAAGCCTCTTTTTCATAATTTAGCTTATCTTGCGTACTAAGTGCTTCAATGGGCGTATAGTCTGGCGCTTGAATATCAAGTGTAAATAGCCTTCCGTTTCATCTTGGAACGAGTTGACCTCGGTTGCAAACTGAATCGCCTCTTCAACGGAATAAAGCAATGTTGCTCGATCCTGCAAAAACTCATCCATTGCTCCAGCCTTAATCAACTGCTCCATCGCTTTTTTGTTCACTATTTTTTGGTTCATTTTCACCGCAAACTGAAAGAGATCTTTGTACGGTTCATGTTTCCTCGTTTCCACAATCCATTTGGCTGCTTGTAAACCAACATGAGAAATTGGAAGAAGCCCAAATCGTATTCCCTCTTCCTCAATTTTAAACAGAACCTCACTTTTGTTTACTGAAGGTGGAAAGATTTCGTATCCAGCTTCCTCCGCTTCTTTTATATGATGAGCTAATTTCTCAGAATGGTTCCACACACCAGATAAAAGAGCTGTATAAAAAGCTAACGGATAATTTGCTTTTAAATAAGCTAAAAAATAACTAATCATACTATACGCAACTGCATGACTGCGATTAAATCCATAGTTTGCAAAACGTTCGATAAGTTGAAAAACGTCCATTGCAACTGTTTTTGTATAGCCTTTTTGAGTCGCTCCAGCTAAAAATGCTTCTCGTTGCTGCTCTAATTCTCCTTTCTTTTTCTTGCTTATTGCTCTCCGTAAAATATCCGCTTGAGCGAGAGAAAAACCAGCCATTTTCGAAGCCACTTGCATAATTTGCTCCTGATAAACAATAACGCCATACGTCTTCTTTAGGATAGGTTCAAGGTCAGGATGAAGATAGGAAACTCTCTCCTTTCCATGCTTGCCTCGAATGTAAACTGGAATGTAATCCATTGGACCAGGACGATACAGAGCGTTTACAGCCACAATATCCTCAAATTCTGTTGGTTTTAAGTTTTTTAGAACACTCCTCATGCCTTCAGATTCAAGCTGAAAGATTCCCGTAGTGGCGCCACTTCCAAGTAACTGAAATACTTTTTCATCATCTAAAGGAATATTTGATAACTGAATGCGCGTTCCGTACTGATTATAAATGACCTTTATAATGACTTCTAAAAGCGTCAAATTACGTAAGCCCAGAAAATCAAATTTTAATAACCCTACTTTTTCTACGACGTCCATTGGTGCTTGAGTTAACGAAATCGATGATTGTCCGGCTTGAAGGGCCATAACCTCTGTCAATGGTTCAGCACTGATCACCACTCCAGCAGCATGCGTCGACGCATGTCTTGGTAGTCCTTCTAATTGACTAGCAATACCCCAAAGAGCTGCAACATCCTTCGATTCTGCAAGCATAGCTTGTATACGATCACTCGCATTCTTTGCTTTCTCCAATGTTGTCCCTGGAGCTTGTGGAATCTCTTTTGCAAGCTGTCCAACTACATAACTGTCAATGCCAAGAACTTTTCCTACATCACGAACAACAGCTCTTGCCGCTAATGTTCCAAATGTAATAATTTGTGCGACGCGATCATGTCCATATTTCCTCTGCACATAGGCTATCATTTCGTCTCGTCTATGGTCTGGAAAATCTATATCAATATCTGGCATTGATACTCGTTCATGATTCAGAAATCGTTCAAACAACAAATCATACTTAAGTGGATCAACATCCGTAATTTGTAGCACATAAGAAACAAGGGAACCAGCAGCCGAACCCCTCCCTGGTCCCGTAATAATTCCTTGCTCTTTCGCATACTTCATAAAATCCCATACAATTAAAAAATAATCCTGAAAACCCATCTGATTAATAACGTCTAATTCTTGCTTTAATCTAATTAGGACTTCTTCGTTTGCATGACCGTAGCGATCTTGACAACCTTTTTCACAAAGTCTTCGTAAAAGATCACTTGAGTTCCCTTTTTCTACTGGGAATTGTGGTAATTTACGTTGTCCAAGCTCAAGATCAATATGACATAACGAAGAAAATGCTTTCGTTTGCTCTAACGCTTCAGCTTCATTAGCAAATCTTTTTTTCATTTGCTCAGGGGTTTGTAAATAATAAGATCGTTCCTTTTGTTCCAAAGGATAGTCTTCTGCCTTCACCCCTTCTCGAATCGCACGTATCACTTGAAAAGAAGCTGCGTCCTGTTCCTGTAAGAAACGAACTGGGTGCGTAGCTATAATTTGAATTCCTTTGTTTTTGGCAAATTGTTTGATTTGCTCTCGCTTTTGTCCACTTTCCCCATCAAGAATTTGTAGTTCCATAAACCAGTCAGATAAATGGGTACTCCCCTTCCATGATTCAATCCATTTTAAGGCTAATTCTTTTTCCCCTTTTTGGAGCATTCCGTCTAACGGGCCACCTTGAAAGGGGATTGTGATCAGGACATCGCTCATGTAAGGAAGGATATCTTGTTTCATGATACTCGGTACTTTTTCTTGATTATGTCCTATTTTTGTCGCTATTTTTAATAAGTTCATATAGCCTTTTTCATTTTTGGCATATAAGCGTAATAAGCTTTTTTCCCCTTGATCGTTAATGGTGGCTTCTAGCCCTACTATTGGTTTCATATCATATTTCAAGCAGGCTTCATAAAAGGGCACTATTCCATACATTACATGGTGGTCACATATAGCAAGTGCCTCATACCCTATTTCTTTTGCTTTTTTTACTAGTTCCTCTATTCGATTTGTTGATGATAGAAGACTGTATTCACTATATACATGCGTTTGAACAATCTCCATACAACCGCCTCACCTTTTCTTTTTTGTTTCTCTAGTATAGTACATATTGTCCCTGAATGAATATTAAGAGAGACCGTTCTATTTAATTCCGTGTCATAAATTAGAAAAACTCTTCTATACATAATATGGATAAGCTATTTTCTACTACGAAAGTGGGTGTTCCATATGCTAACTCGAGAACTTCTCGCCACATTGATTATTGATTTTTTCGTCGCTTTTGGTGTCATTATAGGTGGTGCGATTATCGGCGGGATTGGTGCTTTCTTAATTGGAAAGCCTCCCTTATCTGTTATGCATGACCTTGCTGGCAGCTTAAAAATATGGGCGATTGTTGCAGCTATTGGTGGAACATTTGACGCCATTACCAGTATAGAGCGTGGACTATTTTATGGAACTCACGATGATATTTTTAAAACCGTATTTATGATATTTGCCGCTTTATGTGGGGCACAATCTGGCACACTCCTTATCCAGTGGATTGTTGGGGAGTCTCTTTCGACATGAGGGTTCCTCCATTTTATGAACGACCAACAGTAAAACGTTTTTTCGCAGGTATTATCATTGGTGTTATCATCGGCTGGGTTTTCTTCATTTATCAATATGGCCAAGTTTACGAAGGACTTGTGTTTCGAATCTCAGAACAAAAAGCCGAGATTGAGGAATTAGAGGAAGATATTGAATTGCTAAGAAGCGAACAAAATCGTTTAAATGAAGAAAATGAAAAGAAATTAACAGTCCAAGAGATTGACATTCAATTTAGCAACAATAATCGACTGCGTTTAAATCAACTCACTTTACTTGATATTAAGCAACAAGCATTAACAGAACTTCAGTATATTAAAAGAAGAGATATCGAAACCGTTTCGAACATGAACGAATTACTCATTAGCAACTTAGAAAACAAAGTATTTCGTGCTGGAGACAAACGTTATCAGTTGCAAGTTGAACAGGTTCATCTTTTTACAACCGTCCGAGTTATAGTGAAGATTATCCCATCTAATAGCTAATTAGCACAGATTTTTGAACATTCTGTTTCTATCGTTTTCTACATCAAACCTGTTGTATAATAGAAGGAGAACCTCAGTTGATAAGGAGGGATATCCTTGGACGTAACGGGAAAAGAAATGGTTATCAATCGCAAACAAATGGCATTGAAAAAAGTAGAGAAAATTAAAAATGGTTACTCTGCTTTTGCAGAATCAAAAGAAGTGACCGAACTTGTTCGAAAAGAATTACAAAAACAAAAGATTGACGTACATGAAGATGTTACGGAAGTAGGCAGCTGGTTCATGCCGGTTAAGCCAAAAAGCGTGTAAACCGGTTTCGGCTTGCACACTTTTTTGTTTTTTGAAGACTGTTTCATATACGTTGTTGTTTTTATGATAATGTGTTCGTCACCCGTTCCACTGCGCTCTAGCCACTCGCACCCGCAAGGAGGTGTCGAGCCCTCCTCGGGTGTCGCCTGTAGGATCTCGACCCTACCTCTATTCGAGGCCACTGAAAAAGTGCTCGTTTATTTCGGACTTGAAAAGGAGCTTCGATCTCGCTCCCGGGATGGGGGCACGCACCTGCAGACAGGCGTTGAACTAACCGGCTACGCCGGTGGATTTCAACCTGCCTGCTCTTCAACAGTCAAAAGAAAATCGAGAAATAGCGTAACGAAACTCAAAGGCTTTTTGTCTACAGTCTGAAGTTTAATTTTCATCAAACCATCACTCAACGGATAAAAGCTACCCTGGGGATAACAGGCTTATCATTAATGTATGGACTTAAAGTCATTGATTCTTGATTGGAGATCATCTGAATACCAACCCAACTAAATACATTTAAAACAAAATATAAATCAAAAGGGCATTGGAAAGGTGAATCTTTTATCCTTTCCAATGCTTATAATGATTTGGATATTTGGATCTTGGGTTGCTAGTATCAAGAGCTGATACTAGCAGGGGAATGACACGGAGACTCCTGCGGGACCAGTGACCCACGTGTGAGACCCCGCAGGCGACAGCCGAGGAGGCTCACCGGGCACCCGCGGAAAGCGTAGTGTCATTCCCCTGCGGCAGTTAGGCACTTTATTAGTGGCCTACCTCTATTCCCGCAGGAGTCGATTGACTTCCGCTTCATTTCACTAGGAGATAACCCTTCTGCACAGCAACATATTTACGAGAACAGCCCTTGTAAACTACTAAATATCGCAGGCCGCTACTAATTTTGCGACAATCTGGTCCGTTTCATCCCAAGAGTAGGCTGTTGCTCCTGCAGCCATCGGGTGGCCTCCACCATTATGTTCGGCTGCAATGGTGTTGATCACCGGTCCTTTTGAACGAAGTCGGACTCTGATCTTCTCTCCATCTTCTACAAAAAAGACCCAAACCTTTAACCCTTCTACATCAGAAAAGGAATTAACTAGTTGTGATGATTCATTTGAAGTCACATCAAAACGGTCGAGCTCTTCCTTTGATAACTTCATTACTCCGACTTGTCCATTAATGATAGAGAAATGTTGAAGCACATATCCTTGTAACCTTGTCATTTTCAGTTCTTTTTTATGTAGATTTGAATAAAAGGCATTTTGATCAAACGTTTGTTTAACTAATATACTTGCACGTTGCAACGTTTGAGCAGTCGTATTCGTATATCGAAAGCGCCCTGTATCACCTACAATTCCAGCATATAAAAGCAATGCTGACTGCGAATTTATCTTGTACCCTTTCTCTTTTCCTTGCTCTGCAAATTCTACAATCATTTCACTTGTTGAACTAAAGGAAGTGTCGACCCATACTAAATCCCCATAAGGCTCTTCATTTGGGTGGTGATCAATTTTAATTAGAAAATCCCCTTTTTCATAGCGTTTATCATCAATTCGAGCTGTATTGGCCGTGTCACAAACAATCACCAATGATTGATCATACTCGCAATCAGGAATTTCATCCATCTGTCCTAAAAAGGCTAAACTCTCTTCTTCTTCACCGACAACATATACCGTTTTCTCCGGGTAACACTGTTTAATCAATTCAGCTAATCCCATTTGCGATCCCAACGCATCCGGGTCAGGACGTTCATGGCGATGGATAATAACCGTTTCATACTCCTCAATTTTTTCATGAATTTCGTTTATCATGTTTATAACTCCCCCTCTTCTTTGTTCACGGTTCCTCCACTGGCAAAATAACACGTATCACGATACAATAACTTGTAGAGCTATTATAAAACTCGTAAAATTTGTTTCCATACTAAGGGAGGTACGATTATGGACAAGCTTTTAACGATTATTATCATCATTTCAGCTGTCTTCTTCTTATATAATAAGATACGAATGTGGCGTTCTCAAGAATCGTTATTAAAACGAATTTACCAAACTAAATCTTCTTTGTCATTAGGTTTCTTTCTAACGGCTTTTGGAGTGAATTTACTAACCTTCAACCGTAGTGTCATTGATTTAGTCGTAGGAGCTATTTTTGCGATTCTCGGTATTGCGAATATCGTTTATGGCTACCGTGCTTCTCGCCATTATGTTGCCCAGCTTGGGGACTAAACAAAAAAGAAGGGTCTTCTCCTAAGGAGTGAGTCCCTTCTTTCTGTTAGTCAATTAATTGTGCCATCATCATCGCTTTTCCGACAATCTCGTCATCATGATATAACTCTACATCAATTTTTCCATGCTTACGCCCTATTTCAAGTATTTTAGGCTTGATAGTCATCAAACTATCAATTTGCACAGGCTTTAAAAAATACAACGTGATGTTCTCTACAACCAAATCTCCTTTTTTGTATTTCCGCATTACCCGACTACCGATTTCTGTTACGAGTGTCGTAATCACCCCATACGAAATCGTTCCCAATTGATTGGTCATTTGAGGAGTAACCTCACATTCAAACATCATTTCATCAACAGTAGAACGATCCTCTACACGACTCGTAACAATATCTTCAATCGTCTCCCCAATATGTGGCTGTTTCTGAACCATTTGTAAAGCTTTTAACACATCTTGGCGGCTAATAACGCCCAGTAACTTTCGCTGTGAATCAATAACGGGTAATAATTCAATGCCTTCCCAAACCATAACATGGGCCACTGCCGCAATCGACGTTCGTTCACTCACTGTAATAGGATTGGCTGTCATGACTTTTTCAATCGGTGTTTGCTTTGAAGCACCAAGGACATCTTTAGCCGCTACCATTCCTTGGACTTTTAAATTGCTATCAATAACCGGATACCGACTATGACCGGTTTTCTGGTTGAGATCATGCCATTTATCAACCGTGTTTTGTGTTGTCATATAAAATGTATCTTGAAAAGGAATAAGGATATCGTCAACTAGAACGATTTCTTTTTTGATTAGTTGATCATAAATTGCTCGGTTGATCATCGCCGCAACGGTAAAGGTGTCATAACTTGTTGAAATAATTGGCAGCTCAAGTTCATCAGCTAGTTCAATGACTTCATCACTTGTGTCAAACCCACCTGTTATCAATACAGCTGTTCCAGCTTCAAGTCCTACCTTATGAACTTGATCACGATTTCCTACTATTAAGAGGTTCCCAGCTTCTACATACCTCATCATCGCTTCTAGTTTCATCGCACCAATGACGAAGCGATTCAACGTCTTATAAAGGCCATTTCGCCCACCTAACACTTGTCCATCAACGATATTGACCACTTCTGCATATGTTAACTTTTCAATATTTTCTTTCTTCTTAGTTTCTATTCTTACTGTTCCAACCCGTTCAATTGTGCTGACAAGCCCTTGATTTTCCGCTTCTTTAATCGCACGGTAAGCCGTACCTTCACTAACCGTAAGTGCTTTTGCAATGGAACGGACAGAAATCTTTTCCCCAACGGCTAAATTCGTTATATACTCAATAATTTGTTCATGCTTTGTAGCCATGATAGCCACCACACTTTCAGTCAACTGTTGTACTGATTACCTTCAATCTGTACTACTATCATTATACGTCTGAAAATGGGTTGTATCAAGGAACTCTTCTTATCCTCGCATTTTAGCTCTTTGATTTTCTTTTTCACGAACAGGTACAGCTACACGACTTCTTTGCTTTTTTTGGTATAACAGATGTAATCCATTCCCACTTACTACAAACAAAGCAAACACCAGCCAAGACCATGCAAATATACGATCTATTCCAGATCCATCAAACGGCAAGTACTCAAAACTATAGACTATCATTGCAACTGCAAGTAAAAAAGAGATAAACAGACGCTGCTTCACACCATCACCCCACTTTTCCTACTGTAGTTTATGCTCAAGTAATGTAAAAAAGACCAAGCTGTTTGGCATCATTAATTGTATGGCATACAAAAAAGATGTGTATCAAAAAGTTGATACACACCTAATACTTTTTACAACTTTATAATTCAACTGATTCACCAACAGCTAGTGGAAGGCCTTTTTTTCCTGAAAGATTGTCTGCAAATTCAATCGGATCTTGCTCAATGACAGGGAATGTATTGTAATGAATTGGAACGACACGCTTGGCTTGCAACCACTCTGCTGCAACCGTCGCATCTTCTGGCCCCATTGTAAAATTATCCCCAATAGGTAAAAACGCAAGGTCAATCGAATTTCTTTCGCCAATTAACTTCAAATCACTGAATAATGCCGTGTCACCTGCGTGAAAAATTGTCTTGCCTTCTGCTGTAAATAAAATTCCTGCAGGCATGCCCGTGTAAATAATCTTTTGTTCTTCTTCGATCGTAAAAGAAGACCCGTGAAACGCTTGAGTGAGCTTGACTGTTCCAAACTCAAACTCATGAGCTCCTCCAATATGCATCGGATGTGTTTTAACTCCTTGCCAACTTAGGTAGGTAGCAAGTTCAAATGGAGCAACAACAAGGGCATCATTTCTTTTTGCTAATTCGACTGTGTCCCCAACATGATCATTATGTCCATGCGTTAACAAAATTACGTCTACACTTAGTTCATCGGCTTTTAAATCAGTCAAGCTGTTTCCTGTTATGAACGGGTCAATAATAACCTTTTTTTCATTTGTCTCAATGAGAACTACGGAATGTCCATGATAACTAATCTTCATTTAAATCAGAACTCCTTTTCCTTTTTAATGATTTACTTAGCCATTTTTCCTATCAGTTCCTGCTTGTTTTTCTCCTTTAGGAAAAATGGTTTGCTTTTTTACACCCGCTGTTTCTGTTACATACGAAGCTTCGAGAACGGCTGTTGGGTCTATTGTGAGGACAACATCTTTTAATTTTGGATACATAAATCGGTTCGTGATGCAATAAATAATAAATCTTTCATCCCCTGTATAACCACCTTGGCCGTATAAATAGGTAATGGATACATCCAACTCTTCTAATAATTTTTCACCGATGATATGTGGCTTATCTGATATAATCATCACCGATTTTCCCTGGTTTAACCCATCTAAAACAAAATCTATCATTTTAGAAACGAGATAAAATACAGCAATACTAAACATCGCTTGTTCCAATGTAAAGATAAAAGCAGCTACCGATAGAATAACGGCATTTATGGCTAATAGGAAGGTACTAATTGAAACATGAAACCGGCGATGTATCCATATTGCAATCATTTCTGTTCCATCAACAGCCCCTCCCGCTTTTACAACTAACCCAATTCCAAGTCCAAGCATTAATCCTCCATATAAGACAATTAACACTTCAGAAGAGGTAATCGCAGACATCGGTGCTAACCACCAAAGCGCAGCTGTTGTAACGGCATTTGCATACAATGTCCGAATGACAAACTTTCTTCCCATAAACCGTCCAGAAAAGAGAAGAGTCGGAACATTTAAAGCAAGGTAGACTGCCCAAATTGGCCAATTCAACTGGGAATTTACCATTATGGCAATAGCTGTTACTCCCCCATCAACAAGCCCATTCGGGGCCAGAATTAGCTCAAGGCCAGCTGCAACAATGATCGACCCAATCGTTAAAGAAAGATAATTGAAAAATGTTTTCATTCGAATCTCCTCTTCTCTATGTCTTTCTTATTTTAACATATGATGTTAGATTAAGAATAATCATACAAGCTTTTGAAAGGAGATTTTATGGAAAAAAATCGATTATCTATTTTACAAAAGTGGTTGAAAGAGGAAGGTTATGCCTTTGCTTTTATTCAAGGAAAGGCGAACTTGTTTTATCTTACAGGTTTTCGGTGCGAACCACATGAACGCCTTGTGTCACTAGTAGTATTTCCAAATTCTGAACCGATTTTAGTATGTCCGAATATGGAAAAGGACTTAGTTAGACAAACAGGGTGGACGTTTCCTCTCATCGGTTATAGTGATACCGAAAATCCTTGGAAGCTTCTAGAAACCTATCTATCTTCTTTCGAAATAGAAGGACATGCAATTGCCATTGAAAAAGGCTTGCTTTCCCTTGTGAGAGCGGAACAAATAAAGAAACTTTCTCCAGAACTAGACCTTGTTTGCTGTGAACATACATTGATGGAATTACGCCTAATTAAAAGCAAATCAGAAATCTCCCTTTTACGAGAGGCAGCAAAACTAGCTGATTTCGGTGTCGAGGTTGGGGTTCATGCACTCTCGACTGGCAGAACGGAAATGGAGATTCTCGCCATGATTGAATATGAATTAAAACGGAAAGGAATCTCAGAGATGTCCTTTGGGACTCTTGTCTTAAGTGGTGAACAATCAGCTAATCCTCATGGACAGCCTAGTCTAAAACCGATTCAAAAAGGAGAGTTTGTTTTATTTGATTTAGGTGTCGTTTTAGAAGGGTATTGTTCTGATATTACACGAACAGTCGGTTTTGGCTCCTTAACGGACGAACAAAAAAAGATCTACCATACAGTTCTAACAGCTCAAACGGAGACATTAAAACAATGCCAAGCAGGTACGATTCTTGGCGACCTTGACAAAAAAGCTCGATCAATCATTACAGAAGCTGGTTACGGCCCTTATTTTCCACATCGCATTGGTCATGGATTAGGAACCGAAGTTCACGAGCTGCCATCCTTAAACGAAACAAATCAAGATCGCTTACAGGTAGGGATGACATTTACAATTGAGCCAGGAATTTATGTACCAAAACTTGGTGGAGTAAGAATTGAAGATGATGTTCTTATTACACCTGACGGGTATGAGTGCTTAACCACTTATCCGAAAGACCTTGTTGAAATAGGGTAAGATCTCGTTTAGCTGGTTTTTATGTTTTACTTCACCAACCAAATTACAAAAGAAACGCTCTAGAGTTCGAATAACTCAGAGCGTTTCTTTTGCTGACTTTGGTTGAAAAATCATTCAAGACTTTCCATGATAATGATGAAAGATTTTCCCCCTTGTTCTCTGCTCTCTTTCGGCCTTCATTCCCACTATGAATGTCTTTTGACATGCTCGCCTGCTCTCTTTTGGCCTTCATTATTCTTTTTACAGCTCTTGTTCCGCAATTGTTTCTCCTATGTTGACTAACAAACAAAAAAGCAATCCAATTGGACTGCTCTTTTGACATACTGTTTTCAGTTTCTGCTTTATATTTCGAACTTGTTCTATTGGCTTTTAAGGGCTTCCTACAAACATTATTCTTCCCAAACCCAAGTAAATAGCTTACTCTCTCCATTCATAAAACGGATATCCAACCGCTCAATGTTTGGATGAGTTGAGCTTTTTACTCTTTCGACTAAATCTTTGACTTCTGTTTCCTCACTTAACTGCAATTGACCAGCCATCTGTTCAACCTTTTCCTTTGCTTCTTTACCTTTTATAACTTGATTGCCTTCCTCGTACTCATAATGATTCGGACTATCGTATTCCCATTCGTATTCTACTCCATTCTCAACTACTGTAACCCGAAGAGAAAAGGCAGTCATCAACTCGGTCCCCGCCGCCTGAGCGGGCAAACATACCCCTAATACTAAAACCAATACAAACGAAAACACATACCACTTCATCATAAATATCACCTCATTATTAAAATGAGTAAAAATCTGGAATGTTATACAAGAACCCCAA